>JAGHZY010000006.1:0-74826 GCA_017745175.1 Sphingopyxis sp.
TGCGATGGATCCCGGATCAAGTCCGGGATGACGAATGTCTGGAATCCACCCCGAAACTGCCCCCGATCCGGCGCTGCGACTAATCCGCGCCGAGCCGTAGGAAACGCATATCGCCTCCGATACGGTGCAGGGTGAGGCCGCGTTCGGTCTTTTCGGCGCAGGCATTGTCGAAATCGACCACGCCGATATCGTTGGGCCTGATGATGACGTGCAGCTTGCCGCCATCGGCCCCGGTCAGTTCGAAGGGCGGGGCGGCTATTCCGTAGACCGGTTCGCGCACCGCAATCCGTCGCGGGACGCGATTGTCGTCGTCGGGCATCGTCCAGCCGTCGGTCTGGGTGTAGCCGTCGATAGGGTCGCCGCTGTCGAACCAGATGGTGAAATCGACGCCGGGAATGGCGCGTCCGTTCGGCCAGGTGACGACGATTGTGGGCACCGCGCCGTCGATTTCGCCGAGCGGGCCTTTCTCCATCGTCGGCGGCACGGGTTTCGGGTCGGTGGTCAGGCAGACCGTGTCGCCGCGCGCTTCCCAGCGGCCCTCGGCGCGTTCGTCGAGCGCGCCGGCGGCGAGCATATATTGAAAGCGGCCGTCGTTCCGGATGAGCAGCCCGCCGCCGACGTCGGGCCCTTCGGCGAGGCTGTATTCGCCGACGAAGGGCGAATCCTGCGCGGCGGCGGGGACGGCGGGTGCAACAATCAGCACGGCGGCGAGGAACGGGGTGCGCATGGCGCGATCATGCGTGCGCCGGGACGCCGGCGCCAGCCCCTTTCCACATCTCGCGCCACCTGCTAGGCGCCCGCGCCATGTCCAAGCATCCCGACCGCCGCACCTTCGCCATCATCTCGCACCCCGACGCGGGCAAGACGACGCTGACCGAGAAATTGCTCGTCGCGGGCGGCGCGATCCATATCGCGGGCGAGGTCAAGGCGCGCGGCGCCGCGCGGCGCGCGCGCTCCGACTGGATGAAGATCGAACAGCAGCGCGGGATTTCGGTGACCTCGTCGGTGATGACCTTCGAACATGCGGGGCTGACCTTCAACCTGCTCGACACTCCGGGGCACGAGGATTTCAGCGAGGATACCTATCGCACCCTCACGGCCGTCGACAGCGCAGTGATGGTGATCGATGCCGCAAAGGGCATCGAGCCGCAGACGCTGAAGCTGTTCGAGGTGTGCCGCCTGCGTTCGGTGCCGATCATCACCTTCATCAACAAGGTCGACCGCGAGGGGCAGACGCCGTTCGAACTGCTCGACGAGGTTGCCGACCGGCTTGCGCTCGACGTCTGTCCGATGAACTGGCCCGCGGGCATGGGCGGACAGTTCGAGGGGATTTACGATCTCGTCGACCCAGCACTGATGGTGCCCGGAGGCGACGCGTCGCGCATGTATGAGGGCGAGCGGATCGCGGTCGAGGGGCTCGACGATCCGCGCCTCGCCACGAAGCTCAGCGCGCCTGCGCTCGCCCTGCTCAGGGAAGAGACCGAGCTGGCGTCGGCCTGCTACGCGCCGTTCGACGCTGCGGCGTACCGGAATGGCGATCTGACACCGGTCTTTTTCGGGTCGGCGCTGAAGGAGTTCGGGGTCGTCGACCTGCTCGCGGGTCTCGCCAGCCACGCGCCGGGGCCGCAGCCGCAGCCCGCCGAGCCCGCGCCGGTGCAGCCCGACGACGACGCCGTCACCGGCTTCGTGTTCAAGGTGCAGGCGAACATGAACCCCGCGCACCGCGACCGCATCGCCTTCATGCGGCTCTGCTCGGGCAAGTTCGAGCGTGGCATGCGGCTGATGCAGGGCGGGACGGGCAAGGCGATCGCGATCAGCCGCCCGATGCTGTTCCTCGCGCAGGACCGCGAAATGGCCGAGGAAGCTTATCCCGGCGACATCATCGGGATTCCGAACCACGGGACCTTGCGCGTCGGCGATACGCTGTCCGAACGCAGCGACATCACGATCACCGGGCTGCCGAACTTCGCGCCCGAAATCCTCCGCCGCGTTGCGCTCGTCGACCCGACGAAGACCAAGCAGCTGAGGAAGGCGCTCGACGACATGGCCGAGGAGGGGATCATCCAGGTCTTCTACCCGGAGATCGGGGCGAACATGATCGTTGGCGTCGTGGGGCAGCTGCAGCTCGACGTATTGATCAGCCGGCTCGAGGCCGAATACAAGGTCGAGGCGAAGCTCGAGCAGTCGCCATGGGACACCGCGCGCTGGATCGCGAGCGACGATCCGGCCGCGCTCAAGGCGTTCCAGGCCGACAACCGCGGCGCCGCGGCGGCGGACCGCGACGGCGCGCCGGTGTTCATGGCGAAGGATGCGTGGGAGGTCGGCTATGTAACCCAGCGCAATCCGTCGATCCGCTTTACCGCGACCAAGGAACGCGTTTTCGCCAACGCGGGTTGATCGGACTGCGCATCCGTCCCACCATGGCCGCCGGGTCGATCATGGTGGGGGTATCGATGCGCACATGGATTATGGCGCTCGCCGCGATGGCGGGCAGTGTGTCGGCGGCGGCACAGACGATCGCGATGCCGATCCACAGGGGCTTCTGGACCAACGATACCGAAAAATGTGCGAGTGTGCATCACGGCTATGTCTTCGACGGCAAGCGCTGGGGCGCACTCTATTATTACGGGCCGGGCGGCAGCCTGGGGCCGGCGGTCGAACTCGAGCCGATAACGCAGACGCGCGCTGTCGACGACGGTTTCACCCAGATGCAGTTCGGCGGCCATGACGGCGCGGGCTATTTTCGTGTGAAGGCACTCGGATCGGACCGCGCGCTCTACCGGGTCGGCGCGCCGTTCCGCGAAGAGATTCAGGTCACCGAGGAGCCGCTGATCCGCTGTGATTTCAAGACGCTGTCGCCGAAAATGCAAGCGGCGTTGCGGCGCCACGCGCCGGGGCTGGCCGTCAGATAAGGCTGAGCAGGTCCGTGGGAGCGACGGCCGTGCCTTCCTCCTCATCCTCCTCGCCCTCGAACTTGCTGAGCGTCACGCCGAGCAGGCGGATGCCCTGTTCGGTGGGGAGCAACGGGGCGAGGATCGCCTCGCCCGCTGCGAGCAGCGAATTGCCGTCGATTATCGGGCGGGGGACCGATCTGGCGCGCGTGATCGTGCGAAAGTCGGCGTAGCGCAGCTTGAGCGTCACCGTGCGGCCGCGCGCGCCCTTCTTCGCCGCACGGTCCCACACCACCGTGCAGACATGCGCGAGCGCCTCGCGGATTTCGGTGTCGGTGATCAGGTCATTGAAGAAGGTGCGCTCGCCGCCCAATGATTTCAGCGGCCGATTCGATTTGACGCGGCGATGGTCGATGCCGCGCGCGAGATTGTAGAGCCATTCGGCGCTGTTGCCGAAATGCGCCGCGAGCCATTCCGGCGCCTTCGCGGCGAGATCGGCGCCCGAAAAGACGCCGAGCCCCTCCATCTTCGCGGCGGTGACGGGGCCGATGCCGTGGAAGCGGCGGATCGAGAGCGTCTGCACGAACGCGGCGCCCCTGCCGGGCGGGATGACGGTAAGGCCGTCGGGCTTGTTCTGGTCCGACGCGAGCTTGGCGATGAACTTGTTGTACGAGACGCCCGCCGATGCGGTGAGGCCGGTTTCCTCGCGGATCCGCCGGCGGATCGCTTTCGCGGCCGCCGTCGCGTTTCCGAGCCCGGCCTTGTCGGCGCTGACGTCGAGATAGGCTTCGTCGAGCGACAGCGGCTCGACCTCGTCGGCATAGTCGCGAAAGATCGCGCGGATCTGGTGCGAGATGTCGCGATAGACCTCGAAACGCGGCGGCACGAAGATGAGCCCGGGGCACTGGCGCTTCGCGGTGACGCTCGGCATCGCCGAGCGCACGCCGAATTTGCGCGCCTCATAGCTTGCGGCGGCGACGACGCCGCGGCGCGAGGAGCCGCCGACCGCGACGGGCTGCCCGCGCAGCGCCGGATCGTCGCGCTGCTCGACCGAGGCGTAGAAGGCGTCCATGTCGACATGGATGATCTTGCGGACCGGGATGTCCGCGCCCTCATCGGGCCCTTGGTCTTCGCCGTCCTGCACGCGGTATCTTTAACATGTTGCCACGATGTTCTCAATGACGCGCTTGACGGCGGGCGGGCAAACTGGCAATCGCCGCCGGCCTTGGGTGAGCGGGTATAGCATAGTGGTAATGCTCTAGCCTTCCAAGCTAGCTAGGCGGGTTCGATTCCCGCTACCCGCTCCAGAGGCCCTTCCGAGAACGTCCGGCAACGTCCAGAAAACGGCTGATTTCTCCCACTTTTTCTGCTATGATCGTCCCTGTCGATGCGGGCGTATCTCGACGTACCCGGCAAATTTGAGGGTATATTTGAGGGTATCTCCCGAACGGTGATGGAGAGATACCCTCATGGGACTGACGGCAGTAGCGATCAAGGCGGCCAAAGGCCGCGACAAGCAATACAAAATGAGTGATTCGGGCGGCCTCTATCTGCTCGTGACGCCATCCGGCCGGCGATACTGGCGAATGAACTACCGATTCCTTGGCAAGGGCAAGACGCTGGCATTCGGGAGCTGGCCCGATGTCGACCTTGCCGGCGCCAGGGCGAAGCGCGACGACGCCCGTCGCCTGCTTGCCACGGGTCAGGATCCGGCAGAGCAAGCGAGGCTGGACAAGGCCGCGGCTAGCGTCGCGGCGGCGAACACCTTCAAGGCGGTTGCGGAGGAATGGCTGGTCAAAGTCGAGAAGGAAGGTCTCGCGCCCGCCACGATGAAGAAGAATCGCTGGCTGCTGGATTTTTCCTATCCGTCGATCGGGCACCGGCCGATCTCTGAGATCAAGCCGTTCGAATTGCTGACCCTGTTCCGCAAATTCGAAACCAAGGGTAAGCATGAAACCGCGCATCGCCTGCGAAGCATATGCGGCCAGGTCTTCCGTTATGCCATCGCCACGGTCCGGGCGGATCATGACGTTTCCGCCGATCTGCGCGGCGCGCTGATTACGCCGAAGGTCACGCATCGTGCCGCCATCACGACGCCCACGGAGGTTGGCGCGTTGCTGCGGGCGATCGAAAGCTATGAGGGCCATCCGTCCACCGTGGTCGCGCTACGCCTCTTGCCCCATATCTTCGTTCGCCCCGGCGAATTGCGGCACGCCGAATGGAAGGAGTTCGACTTCGACAAAGCGGTCTGGATCATTCCGGAAGCCAAGATGAAGATGCGCCGGGTCCACAAGATTCCGCTTTCCCGGCAGGCACTGGAAATTCTCGCCATGCTGGAGAATGACGGCGGCCTGAGTCCTTATCTTTTCCCCTCGCTCCGTTCGGCCAGTCGCCCGATGTCCGAAAACACGATCAATGGCGCGTTGCGACGCCTCGGCTACGCGAAGGAGGAAATGACCGGCCATGGTTTTCGCGCGATGGCGAGCACGTTGCTCAACGAAATGGGCCGCTGGAACCCCGACGCGATCGAGCGGCAACTCGCGCATGCCGAAGGCAATGCTGTGCGGCGTGCTTACGCCCGGGGCGAATATTGGGACGAACGCGTCCAGATGATGCAATATTGGTCGGACGAGCTCGATCGCTTGCGGAAGACGTTCGAACAGCCGAAGGCGGCGAATGCGCGGCGCTGGGGCTGATCGGTCCCGGTTCTCAGTCCGAATAGGTCCAGCGATGCACCGCCGCGATCGATGCGAACACGGCTGACGGGTGCGAAAGCGGGTCGTGCCGCTCGATTGCCGCATCGACCCAGTCGAGCCATTGACCCACCGTCATCTCGTCGATCACCGCCTCCCTGTCGAGATCGGTGTTGCGCAGTGCTGCCGCGAAATCGCGGACGAGCGAGGCCTCGCGCCACGCCTCGGCATGCTCGGTGAGCCGCCGAAAGCGGTTTCGGTCGATGCGCTGCCTTTCCTCGCGTTCGCGTCGCTGCTCCTCTCTTGTCCTGTATCGACGCTCTTCCTCTTCGCGCTCTTCGCGCCGCGCCGCCAGAGCAGGAAACGCCACAAGCATCGTCGCCACGATATCGCTGATCATTTGTTCGAGGCGATGTTTGGGGCCTTCGCGCCAGTTGCGGCGGAAGCCCGCGGGCATCCAGTTCTTGATCTCGAAAATGAGATCGCCGGTTGGCTCGAGCAGAAGCCGCGTGGCGTTCTTGCCCTTGAACGACCAGCGCCAGTCGTCGGGTGTAATCGGGACTTTTACCTGTTTCAGCCGGTAGCGAAGCTGGAATGCGATGACATCCTGACCCGAGCGGGCGGTGAGTTCGCCATGCTGGTTCTTTTCCACGATCGCACCGCGTGCTTCGAGACTTTTGCAGACGGCATCGAGGACGCGGAGCAGGCGGCGATCCGCGCTGTCGAACGGGACAACCTTCTGCCATTTCTCGCTGCGATGATCATAATATGTCTGGCCCTCGCGAACTTCCTCATCGCGGAACGCGATGCGCTCTTCGACCAGTGGATGCGGGTTGGTCAGCCGTTCCGGCACGCGGATGTCCGGTAGCTCGGCTCTGAACTGGTCGATTTGCGACTTGGGCGTCGCCGGCGGTTCTGAAGAGCCGGCTCTGCGGTGCACAATGACGTCGGCTCCCTTCGCGCCGGCTGGCAGCGGAGGCTTGGGCCCGACAGGCTTGCCCGCGGCGAGCTTGTTCCAATGACCTTGCGGCGGTCGCGGAATCTGCTCGCGCTTGCACAGCTTGGCGAGGCCCTGGTCGGAAAGCCCGAGACCCTTCGCGACGTGGATCATCGGCTGCTGCCAGACGAGATCGTAGATTTGCTGTCGCGATATCTCGCGGTTCTGTTTTACGTCGTCATTGCTGACCATGAATCTCGAATTCCTTATGCCGGGTCAGCAGGGAATCGATCAGTTCCAGTCGGGCTGCAATGGCCATGGTCTGCGTTCCAGATCGCACATTTAGCTTTCACGCGAATTCGGCAAGCCTTCGTCGAGGCCGAACCGGGGTGGAAACCCGGTCAGGACTTACATGGGTTCAGACTTCAAGCTCAAACGACCGAAATGATATAAACGGAACGTCCGCTTGCTCCGTCTCTTGGCCGAAAGCTGTCATTACGCAATCGGCCGCCTGCTGAAATTGCCTGGCGGTTTCAGAGAAATGCCAGCCTGATCGCGGCGCGGTGCGCCGAACATGGGGGCTTACCCCTTCGAGGGCCGCATATCGTCATCCAGCTGGGCAGCCAGGAGCCTGCGGGCGCGGTAGACCCTTGTCTCGACGGTCTTCGCGGAGAGGCCGAGAAGCTCGCCGGCCGCCTGCTGGGAATAGCCCTCGAATACGGTCAGCAACAGCGGCGCTTTCAGGGCGTCGGAGAGCTTGCCGATCGCCTTGTCCAGGCGCCGCGCCCGCTGTTCGAGAATCACCATGTCGTCCGCGGGCATGGCCGGATCGAACACTTCCATCGCAGCGCTTTCCTCGAAGCTCTGGGCGCAGAAGAACATCCGCCTTACTTTCATTCGCCGGCCGCGGTCGCGCGCCTTGTTGAGGGCGATGGTCCGAAGCCAGGCCCCGAACGGGCGCTCGGGGTTATAGCGATCCAGCGCGGACCATGCGGCGATGAACGCCTCTTGCACCGCCTCATAGGCCTCCTCGGGATCGCCGGCATAGCGACGCAGCATTCGGTACAGGCTCTCTTTGTGACGGTGGACCAGCTGATTAAACGCGTGATCATCGCCTGCCGCAGCCAACTGGGCGAGCGAGGCGTCTGGCGCCTCCAGATCGACCTTCACCGCCTCTCTACAGTCAGCGAACTGATGACGGTCGCGTCAAACACCGTTGCCTGCTGCGGGGTCAGCACCGCGCGCATCGCGAGGATATGGACCATTGTCTCTTGCTGAAGCGCGGCCATGGCGACGTGTGCACGGTCGATCGCCGCTTGAACCCTGGGCGTATAGGCGTGGCTCTCCTGGAAGGCCTGCGCCAGTTCTGCATTGGCCGCCCGCATCTCCGCCTGCAGGGCATCGCAACGGGCTCGATGCTCGCGCTCGATATCGGCGATGCTGCGTTCCTGTTCGGGGCTCAGGCTCAGCCGCTCATGCACCAGGACATGGAGCGGTTGCTCGGGACGCATCTGGCGCAGCACATATTGGGAACCGCCCCAGGCTCCCATCGCGGCGCCGAGAATGGCGAGCACCAGGGTGAGGATCATGCTGCGCATCAAGCTCATGGACGTCCCTCCAGCAGGGTGGAGGGGGCGAGAGTGGAGACGTTGGCGAACGCGCCGGACGGCTCGGGTTTGGCAGCGGTAATCGCGATGGCACCGCCGGTCGTCACACCCACCACAATTGCCAGGCAGAGCGAGGCCATCTGCAAGGGGGCGAGTGTGCGGACCGTCTGCGCGTCCCGCCGCCGGCGTTGAATGCTGCGCGCGATTTCGTCGTTCAACCGATCCAGAGAACGGTCGGTTGGTGCCGCCGCCAACGTGGCGATCAGCGCGTCAAATGGATCGCTCATGTCCTGATACTCCATCCATGTCCCATCAGGAGTACGCGCGACGAACCGCGTACCCCGCGCCTGCGGTGAGGGGGCGCCGGGCGGGTGTTTGAAGTGCCGCGTCAGCATGGGGAAAGGATGGAGCCGGCCGGGGCCGCAGACCGCCACCCGCGCTCGCGCATCGACCTCGCCTGGCCGGCCGGTGCCATGCGGATCATTTCGGGCGTTGAAGGCGAGGCTCCTCTTCCGCCGGATCTTGGCGGTCTTCAGAGTGGCCGGCTCAGCCCTTGCGTCGATGCGATAGCCGGCAACGCAGGGCGGGATCCCGTTGGCGGGCAACCATCCCGGTTCATGCGTGCCGAAAAAGGCTTGCCCGCCTCGCGGCGATTTAATTGCGACGGCGTGAGGGGTGAGCTTCGGCTGAATCGTACCCGAGTTTGGGGGGCCGGAATTCGGCCCGGAAAAAACAAACGCAGGGAGCAACAACTTGGCCGATACCGAATACCGAAGCCGACTTCTCGGCTCATCAATCATTACCGGTTTGACGATGGTCGCGTCGACCGGCCTGACAGCCATGCCCGCTATGGCGCAGGCGCAAGAGCAGGAACAAGCACAGGAAGAACCGCCCCAGGGCGGTGACATCGTCGTCACCGGTTCGCGCATCGTCCGGAAAGACTATGTCGCGAACAGCCCGATCGTCACCGTCACCAAGGAAGACTTCCAGGCGACCGGCTCGGTCAATATCGAGACCCTGATCAATGACATGCCGCAGTTCACGCCGGCAGGGAATGCCGCGTCAAACAGCCCCAACACGGCTGGCCAGGCCAATGTGCAGTTGCGCGGCCTCGGTGCAACCCGCACCCTCGTCCTGCTGAACGGCCGTCGGGTCGTGCCGTCGACGGCATCGTCGGTAGTCGACCTGAATCTGCTGCCGACGCCGTTGATCGCGAACATCGAGACGATCACCGGTGGCGCCTCGTCGACCTACGGCTCGGACGCCGTCGCCGGCGTTCTCAACTTTCTGGTGGACCAGGATTTCGAAGGTGTGCAACTCGACCTGCAATATGGTCAATCGGCTCGCGACGACGCGGCGAGTACGTCGATCAGCCTGACGGTGGGCGGCGACATCGCTGATGGCCGTGGCAACGCCGTCCTTTCGCTCAGCTATTCGGATCGCGACAGCGTAATGAGCTCCGCGCGCCGGCTGCCGTCGGTCTCGGGGTTCGCGGGAACCTCGCCGCTGGGTTCGACAGTTTTCGATGCAACCAACCTGCCGAGCGCGGCCGCCGTCACCGCCGCCGTCCCCGGCGCCGCCCGGGGCAACACCTTCGGCTTCAACAACGACGGCACGCTCTTTGCCTATCAGGGCGCGCGCGACTACGTCAGCCCGGGCGGGCTCTTCTATGAGGGCTTCCGCATGCCCGGCCCGTTGCAGCAGACCGACTTCGCCTACAATACGGGCCCGCAAAACTACATGATCATCCCGCAAAAGCGGTACAATATGTACGGGGCGGCCAATTACGAGATCAGCCCGGCTCTCGATGTCTATGCCGATTTCCTGTTCTCGCAATATGAGAGCGGAAATCTGTTGGCGGCCAATCCCGCGACCGGCCCGACCACCGGCTTGCGTGTCCCCTCGACCAACCCCTTCATTCCGGCGGAACTGCGCGCCGTACTGGACTCCCGGCCCAACCCGACGGGCTCCTTCCGCCTCGACAAGCGCTTCACCGGGATCGGGCCGCGCCAGCAGACCGAAAACTATGGCGTCTTCCAGATTACCACGGGCGCCCGCGGCGAGATCGAAGGGCTCGGCGATTGGACCTACGACGCCTATCTTTCCTACGGCCGCGTCGACAATGACACCACCTACACCGGCTATGTTTCGCGGTCGGCGACGCAGCGACTGCTCGACGCTCCCGATGGCGGGGCCTCGATCTGCACCGGTGGTTTCAATCCTTTCGGGGAAAATGCGCTCAGCGTCTCGTGCATCGACTACATCCGCCGCATTGCCAAGAACAAGACCGTCTCCGATCAGCGCGTCTTTGAAGTCAATCTTCAGGGCGGGGCATTTGAGCTTCCCGCCGGCGAAGTCCGCGTCGCCCTCGGCGGGACCTACCGCAAACAGACCTACGAACTCACGCCCGACGCGCTGCTGACAGCCACATTCACGCTCAACGGGGTCAAGGGACCGGAGCTGGCGGGCAATGCCGCGCAGCCGCTCGCAGGCAAGGACCGGGTCTACGAAGGCTATGGCGAAGTCCTGATCCCGCTCCTGCGTGATCTGCCCTTCATTCGCAACCTCGAAACCAATCTCGGCTTCCGGGTCTCGAACTACGCTTCGGTCGGCTCGGTGACATCCTACAAGGCCGATGCGAACTGGGAGATCGTGGACGGCCTCAGGCTTCGCGGCGGTATCCAGCGCGCCGTCCGGGCCCCGTCGATCGGCGAGCTGTTCGGGCCGCAAGACCTGGCTTTCCCTTCGATTGGCGTGCCGGTCTCTTCGACGGGCATTCGGCAGTTCTCGGGAGATCCTTGCGATATCCGCGGCGCCTATCGCGCGCCCGACGCGGCCAACGCCGCTGCGGTGCGAACCCTGTGCCTGCAGCAAAATGTGCCGACGCAGGTAATCGATGGCTTCACCTTCTCGAACTCGCAGGTGTCGGGGCTGACCGGCGGCAATCCGAAGCTTCGCGAAGAAACCGCCGACTCGTTCACGGTCGGCGTTTCCTGGCAATCGAAATTTGCGAGCCCCTGGCTGAGGCATTTGTCGGGCTCGATCGACTATTATAATATCAGCATCGAGCAGGTTGTCGGCACCGTCTCCGTGACCGAGCAATTGCGCCGCTGCTTCAACCAGGACGGCACCTCAAATCCCACCTACGACCCGAATAATTTCTTCTGCGGACTTTTCAGCCGCGATCCGAACTCGGGTCAGATCACCCAGGCGCTCGAAACCAACGCAAATCTGGGCAAGCTCCAGACGCGGGGTATCGATTTCCAGCTCGACTGGCGCCTGGAGCTGGCCGACGTCGGCGCGTCCGATTGGGGCACGCTCGCGTTCAACGCGACCGGCTCCAAGCTCCTGGCGTGGCGGCGTCAGGACGTCCCGGGCGGTGCCTTCACCGATCGCAAGGGCACGGTCTCCAACGCCTTCGGCCTGACGCTGCCGGAGTGGAAATTCCTGTCATCGGTGAACTGGATCTACGGTCCGCTGAACCTCGGTGTCCGATGGCGCCACCAGGGCTCGGTCAAGAACTTCAACAACCCTGCACAAACCATCGGAGCCATCAACTATTTCGACGTGAATGGCTCATGGAAGATCAACAAGAAACTGTCGCTGCGGGCAGGCGTCAACAACCTCACCGACGAAGATCCGCCAGCTTACGCGCCCGCGATCTCGGGGAACACCGATCCCTCCACCTACGATCTGATCGGTCGCCGCTACTATGTCGGCCTGACCGCACAATTCTAGATTTCCGCTCCATAAACGATAGGAAGATTATGATGTACCGCAAATTTTCTCGCGCTCGGGTTAGGGTGCAGGCGTGTCTGGCCGGATTGGGTCTGGCGGCCATGACGGCCTCAAGCGCCTCGGCGCACGACTTCTTCATCATGCCCACTGAATTCTCGGTGGCGCGAGGCGAAGCGCTGATGGTGGACGTCACCATCGGCAGCAAATTCCCCCAGGCTGAAATCGCCGTAGGACCCGAACGTATCGCCGAGCTGCGCGTCGTCGGCGACCCGCAAGCCTCCTTCAGGGCCACCGGTCCAGGTCCCAGGTCCATGCAGACCCAGTTCAAGGGCGCCGAGCCGGGTCTGGCGATCCTGTCGGCCCGCACGCCTCCGCGGGAGGTTCAGTATCCGGAGGACAAGATTTCCGGCATCCTGGAGGAATATCAGGTCAGTCCCGAGGCCGTCAGGTCGGTCGAGGCACTTCCGAGTCCTCGCGTCCTGAAGGCGCTCTCGACCCGTTTCGCCAAGTCCTTCGTCTGCGTCGAGCGCTGTGAGGGTGGAAGCGACCCCACGCAAGCTCTTGGTCATAGCCTTGAGTTCGTTGCGATCGACGGTTCCGCAACGAGCTTCACGCTGCTCGCAAACGGCGCCCCGATGACGAACTACCCCGCGGTCATCGCCACCGCCAGCGGGGAGCGTCGTCACGTGCGCACCTCCGGCAAAGGCGGCGTCGAGCTTCCCGGCGGCCTGACCGGTCCGGTGATGCTGTTCGCGGCTGTGATGCAGCCGCCGGCGGAGGCGGGCGGTCGCTTCAAACTGGACCTTGCCTCACTGACGCTCGACGGGCGTTAGGACCTATCCCCGACTGACCTGATGGCTCGCCCATGGTGCAGACCTCTGCGCGGTTTGGATCATGGGCGGGCCATTTCTCATGGTCCGGAGCAATCCCTCTGGCAAGCGAACGACAAGCCGCGCAGCGGGTCGCCAATGTCCGCTTCTCGCGATTTGTACTTGGGCGCGGGCCGTCTGAAATCGGCCACATTCGTTGTTTCCTTAGCAACATGCGATGGCAGGTCAGCTGGTTATTGCGATTGACTTGCAAAATGATTGTTGCCCTCCAACACATAGTCTAGTTTATGCGCGAACATGAATACCGACACTGGCTCCCCGCTGGCTGCGCCGTGATCAACAGCGCCGGGTGCCCGCAACCTCCGCCGGCCAAATCCTGGAGAGGATCGCGCAAGCCTGGCTGTCCGAAAGCTGGCACTGGCTTCTTCTGCCCCGCCGAGGGCGAGGACGCGCAGGCCTATACAAGTCCGCAGTGGCGCTCCCGGCCTTCACCAGGGACATCGCCGACATCGTCCCGTGGATTCGTATGCTCGTCTCAGACCGCTGGTGGATGACCGGACAGGCAATCCTCGTCAACGGCGGATACACGACCAAGTGACCCCCTTCCGGCGGACGGCCAGAATTGCGGCCGTCCGCCACCTTCGGGAATATGCCCCATGACAAATCCCTCTCAACCTTTGCTCGAACGGCAGCGCACAGGTTTTCCGACCGATGCGACGAAGCGCCCCGACTGGTCCCTCGAACAACTCTGCGAGATCACCGTCCTGTCGGGAGTCGTCGCATATCGTCGCAAGCATCTCGCTGAGCGTGTGGCGCTGCAGGGCGGGTCAACGGCTCGAACGACAAGAGCGACAGATGTCGATTAAGGGCGATCGCCACGAAATGAACTCAATTGATGAGATTCTGGTTTCGACCGATCTGGTCGAGGATCGTCTGAGGAGCGACTTCTGGCGTGAGGCGACGCGACCCTTCTACGAAACCACCCCGTTGGCTGGAAGCGCGAGTCCGCAGCTGGAAGGCACGATAAGATCGCGACAGGCGGCGGGGCTGTGGTTCGGTTCCATCACATTCAATGCCCAGCGATACAATCGCGATCGACGGATCATCGCATGGAGTGACCTTGATCAGTATCTTGTTGCGGTTGTTGCAGGGGGAGGCCTGTCCGGTGACTTCGCCGGTGCCAGCGTCACCGCCCGGTCCGGGGACATTTGCGTCCTGGATTTGACGCAGACCGTTCAAAGCGACGTGACCGCGGGCGGTATGTTCTCAACCCTTATTCCGCGTCCGGTCCTTGCAAGGGCAACAGGATATGCAAATCTGCATGGCCTGGTTCTCAAGGCGCATTTGCCGATGACAAAGCTGCTCACCGCCTATCTTGGGGGCCTGAGCGATTTCGGGAATCAGACATCGGACGATGAGGCCGCCGCCGTGGAGGAAGCGCTGGTGACGATACTCACTGCGGCGTTGCGCGGGGAGCAGCCCGATGGCACCGGAGACCTCCGGCCGTTGAGTATGGCCTTGCGTCAGCGGGCGCTGGACTTCATCGACAGCAACATTCACAATCCCGATTTAAGTCCAGACTATATTCTGCGGCGCTTCCATGTCTCCCGAGCCCATCTTTATCGAGCCTTTGCGGAGGACGGCGGCATTTCCAGTGTAATCCGCGACCGGCGATTGGATGCAGCCTTCCTCGAATTGACGCGAACCGATGTCGCCGCTCGATCGGTTACGGAGATCGCTTTTGCACTGGGTTTTACAAACGCCTCGCACTTCTTGCGTCGTTTCCGGGAGCGTTTCGGTCTGACGCCGAGCGAAGCGCGACGGGAGAGGCCATCGCGCCAGCTCACTTCCGAACTTCAAGCGCATTTCCGGGGCCTCGAGAGGCGGAGCCGAGCCTGACGCGAGCATTATGTGGTGCCTCGTCATCGCCTCGGTAATCGAGGCGTTTAAATACACGGCTCTGCCGCCGCAAGTTACGCCGATCATGGAACGACATCTATCAAGGATATTGCGCAAGGCACGCGGACGAAATTCCCGGACGTTCACATGCAGATTGCTCTGCTCGACGGTACCACGCGAACGCCGATGGGCCCCAAACCCGAGCGTTCCAAAGCGCTGCATCTGCCCGCGCGCGGCTCCAGTGAGACTTCCAGCACATAAAAATGAGACGACTGGAGCAAGCCTCAGGCACTTCAATCACTTAGCTGGCGTTACCCGATTCAAACTACTGGATTGATCGCATTTGCAAGGGGACGCTCGGTGAAAGTTAAAGTGTTTCAAAAAGATAATGGTTCTGCAGAGTCAATCGAGATCGGCTCGGAGCTGCGGATAACGTCACCCAGCGTCGTAGAAATTCCGGTTGGCCCCGAGCAGGTTGCCGATTTTCAACGGTCCGGCAATAATCTGGTCGTCACGCTCAAGGATGGCAGCTCGCTGACGATCGTCGATTTCTTTGGCGGCGAAGGCACGGACCGCAGCGAAATCGTTCTGATCGACGAGCACGGCGTCTCCTGGTGGGGCCAATATGAAGCCGACTGGAAGGGTTTCGATTTCGCGGAGATCGATAGCGATCCGGGCGCGGCCGTCGCGGCCGGCGCGTTTCCGCTGGCGGCGCTCCTCGGCGGGCTTGCGGCCGTAGGCGGCGGGGTCGCGCTCGCCTCCGGCGGTGGCGACGATGATGGGCGCTCGCGGGACGGCACGCTGACGGTCGACCTTGGCGATACGAGCAACCCGACGCGCGTTCCGATTTCGGGTAAGGCAACCGATGTGCCGACGGGCTCGCAGGTCAAGGTGACGGTCACCGACAAGGAAGGAAACAAGGTTGAGGCGACTGCCACGGTTCAGCCGGATGGCAGCTATACCGTCGATACCGATCTTTCCGGGCTGGTCGACGGTCCGCTGACCGTCGAGGCCAAGGCGACGGATGAAAATGGCAATCCCGTCGGCGGCGACGCTACCGGCGAGCTCGACGCGGTGCCCGGCAATCTGACGGCCGAGCTCGGCGACACCACCGATCCGACGAAGGTCCCGATCAGCGGCACCACGACCGATGTGCCGCCCGGATCGCAGGTGACGGTCACCGTCACCGACCAGGAGGGCAATAAGGTCGATGCCACCGCGACGGTGCAACCGGACGGCAGCTATAGCGTCGACACCGATCTTTCCGGCCTGGTCGATGGTCCGCTCACGGTCGAGGTCAAGGGCACCGACAACAATGGCAATCCCGTTGCGGGTACGGACACCGGCGAGCTCGACGCCGTGCCCGGTGCGCTGACGGTCGAGCTCGGCGACACGACCGATCCGGCCGCGGTGCCGATCACCGGCACCACGACTGACGTCCCCGCGAGCTCGACGGTGACCATCACGGTCACCGACCAGAATGGCAATGAGGTGACGGCGACCGCGATGGTTCAGCCGGACGGCAGCTACAGCGTCGATGCCGACCTCTCGGGCCTGGTCGACGGCCCCCTGACCGTTGAGGCGAGCGGCACCGACAACAACGGCGTGCCCGTGACCGGTACCGACGCAGGCGAACTCGATGCGGTGCCGGGAGCGCTGACGGTCGATCTTGGCGACCTGACCGATCCGACGCAGGTGCCGATCACCGGTACGACGACGGACGTACCCGCCGGCTCGACGGTTGCGATCACCGTCACCGACCAGAACGGCAACGAAGTGTCCGCAACTGCGTCGGTTCAGCCCGATGGGAGCTATAGCGTCGACACCGATCTCTCGGGCCTGGTCGATGGTCCGCTGACCGTCGAAGCCAGTTCAATCGACAATAATGGCGACCCGGTCACCGACACGGATGCCGGCGAGCTCGATGCTGTGCCCGGGACGCTTACGGTCGATCTGGGCGATCTCACTGACGCGTCGCAGGTGCCGGTCACCGGGATGACGACCGACGTGCCTGCTGGCGCGACAATCGCGATCACCGTCACCGATCAGGACGGCAATGAGGTTTCGGCGACCGCCACGGCTCGGCCGGACGGCAGCTATAGTGTCGACGCCGATCTCTCCGGACTGGTCGATGGTCCGTTGACGGTGGAAGCGAGCGCGCTCGACAACAACGGCGATCCTGTCGCCGACACCGACACCGGCGTGCTGGACGCGGTACCCGGCGCGCTGACGGTCGACCTTGGCGATCTCACTGACCCGACGCAGGTGCCGATCACCGGGACTACGACCGACGTGCCCGCTGGCTCGACCGTGACGATCACCGTCACCGACCAGAATGGCAACGAAATGCCGGCGACCGCGACGGTTCAGCCGGACGGCAGCTACAGCGTCGACACCGACCTCTCGGGTCTCGTCGATGGTCCGCTGACCGTCGAAGCGAGTGCCACCGACAACAACGGCAATGCGGTATCCGACACGGATGCCGGCGAACTCGATGCGGTGCCGGGGGCGCTGACGGTTGATCTTGGAGATCTCGCCGATCCGGCGCAGGCGCCGATCACCGGGACGACGACAGACGTGCCCGCCGGCGCGACCGTCGCGATCACCGTCACCGATCGGAATGGCAACGAGGTTTCGGCGACCGCCACGGTTCAGCCGGATGGCAGCTACAGCGTCGACACCGACCTTTCGGGTCTGGTCGATGGTCCGTTGACGGTGGAAGCGAGCGCGCTCGACAACAACGGCGATCCTGTTGCCGACACCGACAACGGCGTGCTGGATGCGGTTCCCGGCGCGCTGACGGTCGACCTTGGCGATCTCACTGACCCGACGCAGGTGCCGATCACCGGCACCACCACCGACGTGCCGCCCGGCTCGACCGTTGCAATTACGGTGACGGACCAGAATGGCAACGAAGTGCCGGCGACCGCGACGGTTCAGCCAGACGGCAGCTACAGCGTCGATGCAGACCTCTCGGCTCTTGTCGATGGTCCGCTAATCGTTGAAGCGAGTGCCACCGACAACAACGGCAATCCGGTATCCGGAACCGATACCGGCGTGCTCGACGCGGTGCCGGGTGCAGTGACGGTCGACCTTGGCGACACGACGGACCCGACGCAGGTCCCCATTACGGGTACCACCACCGATGTTCCGCCCGGCTCGACGGTGACGATCATCGTTACCGACCAGGACGGCAATGAGGTCCCGGCGACCGCGACGGTTCAGCCGGACGGCAGCTACAGCATCGATGCCGACCTCTCGGGTCTCGTCGATGGTCCGCTCACGGTCGAGGCCGAAGGCACCGACAACAATGGCAATCCCGTCACTGGTACCGACACCGGCGACCTTGACGCGGTGCCGGGCGCGCTGACGGTCGACCTCGGTGGTCTCACCAACCCGACGCAGGTGCCGATCACCGGCGCCACGACCGATGTTCCTCCAGGCTCGACGGTGACGATCACCGTCACCGACCAGAACGGCACCAAGGTGCTTGCAACCGCGATCGTGCAGCCCGATGGCAGCTACAGCGTCAACACCGATCTCTCGGGTCTGGTCGATGGTCCGCTGACCGTCGAGGCGAATGGCACCGACAATAACGGCAACCCTGTTGCCGACACCGATGCCGGCAATCTCGACGCGGTGCCGGGCGCGCTGACCGTCGACCTCGGCGACACGACCGATGCGACGCAGGTGCCGATTTCCGGCACGACGACCGACGTTCCTCCCGGCTCGACCGTGACGATCACGGTCACCGACCAGAATGGCACCGAGGTGCTTGCAACCGCGATCGTGCAGCCCGATGGCAGCTACATCATCGATACCGATCTCTCGGGGCTGGTCGATGGCCCGCTGACCGTCGAAGCGAATGGCACCGACAACAACGGCAATCCTGTTGCCGATACCGACGCCGGCGAACTCGACGCGGTTCCCGGAGCGCTGACCGTCGATCTTGGCGACGTGGCCGACCCGGTGCAGGTGCCGATCACCGGCACCACAACCGACGTCCCTCCGGGCTCGACGGTGACGATCACCGTTACCGACCAGAACGGAGCCGAAGTGCCCGCCACCGCCATCGTGCAGCCCGATGGCAGCTACAGCGTCGACGTCGACCTGTCGGGTCTGGACGTTGCTGGTCCGTTGACCGCCGAAGCCGAGACCACCGACTATAACGGAAATCCCGTTTCGGGTATCGACAGCAATCCTCCGCCGGTACTGGTGGGCGGCGACAGCAATGGCAATGACACGATCACGGCCGGCGACGGCGCCGATGTCTCCCTGGGCGATCGCGGCGGGCTCGGCTATGCCCTGACGCCGGGCGAAAACTACAACATCGCGATCATTTTCGATCGCTCAGGCAGCATGGCTGGCTCTCGCCTTGCGGAGGCGAAAGAGGCGTTCAAGTTCGTTGCGGAACAATTCGCCAATCATGATGGCGTCATCAACCTGTCGTTTACGATATTCGGGGCCACAGCGGAGTTGGGAAGGACCTATTCTGATTTCTCCGCTGATCCGGCCAGTCTCGCGGACTTGCAAGCGTATATCGATGGCATCACGGCTGGCGGCGGTACGAATTATGCGCCGGCATTCAATGAAGCTGCCGACTGGTTCGCAACGCAACCGACGGCCGGCTTCGATAACAAGACGTTGTTCATGACCGATGGTGCCCCGAATGATGCCGTTGCGGCGCAGGCGGCTTTCCCCAATCTTGAAGCTGTCAGCCCCGTCTTCACCGTCGGGATGACCGGTGTTACCGCGGCCCAACTTGCACCCTACGCCACCAACGACGACGTGCAGATTGTCTCGCAAGCCGAGGATCTCATCATCGAGCTGCAAAAAGGAGCGGGTACATATCAGCCCTTGGCCGTGGGCGACGACACCATTGATGGCGGTGCGGGGAACGACATCATCTTCGGCGACACCATCAATACCGATGCATTGCCCTGGGGGCAGGACGGCCTCCCGCCGCGTCCGGCGGACCTGCCGGACGGTTCGGGCGTCGAAGCGCTCGAACGCTTCCTCGAGGCGCGCGACGGGGCGCCACCGAGCGAGAGAGACCTGCTCGACTATATTCGTGCCAACCATGAAGCGTTCAATGTCCCCGGGGACACGCGCGGCGGCAATGACACGCTGACCGGCGGTGCCGGCAATGACATCATCTACGGGCAGGGCGGCGATGATATCATCCGGGGCGGCGCCGGCGATGACGTGCTCTATGGCGGAACGGGGGCAGACCATTTCGTCTGGCAACCGGGCGATACGGGTCAAGATATCATCGCGGACTTTGTGGCCGGCGAGGATGTAATCGACCTCAGCGCACTTCCCGACGACTATCAGGTCAACATGCTGGACGATCCCAGCGGCGACCTCCGGATCACGATTCTCGATGGAAATGGCGATGAGTTCGGGTCCATCACGGTGCAGGATGTCCTGTCGAGCGACCTTGCGAACGGGCAGGACATTCTGCTTCCGGCCGCGGGTGGCGGGGCACCGGCTCCGTTCGCGGCGATGCTGGCGGACTCGTCGCTGACCTTCGAGGCAGAGCCGCTGCGCAATCCGCTTTCGGATGAGCTCGTCCATCACACGGACTTCTGAGGAAGGGGGAGCGGCCTTGCGGCCGCTCCCGGCCCCGATGGCTTCGAAAATCTCCATCACCAAGGCCGGGAAACCGGCAGCTTCGTTCCCGCCCGCAGCCACTCTCGCCGGCTGGCGCGCTGCGCTGCTGCATGTTGCAGGCCATTATCGGATCGGCGCTTCGCCCGAGCAGTTGCGGCTCGGCGAGCTCTGGTCCGATGATAATCTGCAGGTCCGTGATCTCGCCCGTCAGGTCGGCCTGCGGGTCGAAGAGGTCGATGCAGATGTCGATCTTCTCGCCGGAATCCGGCTTCCGCTTGTCGCCGAGATGACGGGCGGCGCGATCGGCGTCATCGAGACCGAGGGCGAACAGGGATTCCAGATTGCCCTGTGCAGCGACAAGGGCCTGCAGAGCCGGGTGGACCGCGCAATGCTCAGGCAAGCCGTGCTTCGCCTCTATGCGGTCAGACCGGCGGCTTCGGTTCCCGATCGCCGGATCGACGAATATCTGGCCCCCTACCGACCCGATTGGCTCAAGCAGATATTGTTCGAGGATCTGCGGCCCTATTCGGGTATCGTCCTCGCGTCCTTCGTCGCCAACATGCTCGCGCTGGCCGGCGTCATCTTTTCGATGCAGGTTTATGACCGCGTCGTCCCCAGCGGGTCGCTCCCCACGCTCTACGTGCTTTTCGGCGGCGTCATGCTGGCGGCGGCCTTCAGCTATTTCATGCGCATCGTTCGTATCAGGATTATTGATTTAACCGGCAAGGCGGCGGATCTGCGTATCTCCGACAAGGTTTTCGGCCATGCGATACGCGTCAGAAATATCGAGCGGCCGCGGTCGACGGGCACCTTCATCACGCAGATACGCGAGCTTGAACATCTGCGCGACATGATGAGCTCGACGACGGTCGCCGCGATCGCCGACGTGCCCTTCTTCCTCATCTTCTGCGCCCTGTTCCTCTACATTGCGCCCACGCTGGTCTGGATCCCTCTGGTGTCCGTCGTCCTGCTGGTGGCGCCAGGCCTCTTCGCACAGCGCCGGCTGCGGTTGCTCGCCGAGGAGAATATGCGCGAGAGTTCGCTTCGCAGCGCGATGCTCGTCGAAGCCGTGCAGGGTCTTGACGATATCAAGAGCATGCAGGCGGAAACCCGCTTCGGCAATCTCTGGAACCATTATAATGAAGTGACGGCCGAATCCGGTCTGAAGCTGCGCGAACTTGTCAATTCGCTGGCGACCTGGGCGGCCACCGTCCAGAGTACGATGTTCGCGGTCGTGATATTCTTCGGCGCGCCGCTGGTCATCGCGGGCGATATCACCACCGGCGTTCTCATCGCCGCGTCGATGCTCGGTTCGAGAATGATGGGACTGCTGTCGTCGGTTTCGCAATTGCTCACCCGGTGGCAGCAGGCCAGGGTTGCCCGGCAAAGCATCGACAGGCTTCTGGAACTGCCCGTCGATGCGCCCGACAACGAGCGCCGCATTCACAAGCCCTTCGTGCGCGGACGCTATCGCCTGCGCAATGCGGTCTTTGGCCATGCCAAGGATGCGCCCGTCCTGAAGGTTGCCCGGCTGGAGATGGCGCCGGGCGAACGCATTGCCATCCTCGGGCCGAACGGCTCGGGGAAATCGACCCTCCTCAGCGGACTTGCGGGGCTCCTTGAACCTCTTGCAGGAGAAATTCGGCTGGACGAGGTCGAACTGGGGCTGATCGACCCCGCCGATGTGCGGCGCGATGTTGTCCATCTCGGGCAGAACGCGCGCCTTTTCCACGGCACCGTGCGGGAAAATCTGCTGCTCGGTGCTCCCAAGGCCAGCGATGAAGAGATACTCGACACTCTCTCGAGCTTGCGTCTGTCGGACTATGTTCAGCGATTGTCCGCCGGGCTCGATCATGGCCTCCAGGAGGGCGGGCTCGGTCTGTCGGGCGGGCAACGTCAGGGCCTTCTTCTCGCTCGTCTTCTTCTGCGCCGGCCGCAGCTTGCGCTCCTGGATGAGCCTACGGCGGCGCTCGACAATGTCTCGGAAAACGCGGTGATCGACGCGCTCGACGCGCTTCCCGCGCAGACCGGCCTCGTGGTTGCAACCCATCGCCCCGCAGTACTGCGGATCGTCGACCGGATCATCCTGCTGAATGGCGGGGCTGTCATGCTCGACGGCCCCAAGGACGAGATTCTCGGTAAATTGCGGTCGGAAGGTCTCGCGGCATGACCCCCGAGGCCCAGCGATCGAGGAAGGACAATCGCCTCGTCCTCCTCTCCGCCATCATGCTCCTGTGCTTTTTTGTCTGGGCCTATTTCTTCGAGCTCGTCGAAGTGTCGAGCGGAACCGGAAAGGTCGTGCCGAGTTCGCGCGAGCAGGTCGTTCAATCGCTCGAGGGCGGTGTTCTCGCCTCGCTCGCCGTTCGCCAGGGTGACATTGTCGAGAAAGACCAGCTTCTCGCCCAGCTCGATCCGACCCAATCGGCCGCCAATGTCGCGGAATCCGAAGCCCGCTATTATGCCGCCATTGCAACCGCGGCGCGGTTACGGGCAGAAGTGTCCGGCGCGAGCGCGATCGATTTCCCGGAGAGCCTCGCCGACCATCAGGATCTGATCGCGACCGAAAAGTCGCTGTTCGCGTCGCGCAGGCAAGGTCTGAACGAACAGCTTAGCGGTCTCAATCGCAGTCTCGAACTGCTCGACCGGGAGGTTGGAATCTCCCAGCGGTTGCAAACGTCGGGCGCTGCGAGCCTGGTCGAACTTACCCGGCTTCAGCGTCAGCAGGCCGAAGCGCGTATCGAGATATCGAAGCTGCGCGACAATTATATGGTTCAGGCCCGCGAGGAGCTGGCGAAGGCCAATGCCGACGCGCAGGTCTACGAATCGGAGATGAAGGAGCGCTCCGACAAAAGGTCGCAGCTCAGCCTGCGGGCACCGATGCGGGGTGTCGTCCAGGACGTGGCCGTCATGACCATCGGCGGCGTGATCTCTCCGAACGGCGAATTGCTGACGATCGTACCGCTCGATGACAAGTTGATGATCGAGGCACGCATATCGCCGCGCGACATTGCGTTCATTCATCCGGGCCAGAAGGCCTTGGTGAAGTTCACCTCTTATGATTACGCGATCTATGGCGGCCTCGAGGGAAAGGTCGTCAATATCTCCCCCAATACCGTTCGCGACGAAGTGAAGCCCGAGATCTTCTACTACCGCGTTTACATCGAGACGGTCAGCGATTCCCTGAAAAACGCAAAGGGAAAGCGATTCCCGATCGTCCCAGGCATGGTCGCGACCGTCGACATCCAGACCGGCAGCAAAACCGTTTGGCAATATCTGATCAAACCCTTCAACCGCGCACAGGAAGCGCTGCGCGAGCGATGAGCGAATATCCACCAGAAAGAGGAAGCTGAAATGAAATATACAGCCTTGACCCTTGTCCCCGCCCTTATGCTGCTGGGTGCGCCCATCGCGCAGGCAGCGGATCTGAACGGTGTCGCCGATCATGGTCGCGGGTTCGACGATGTCGACCGCGCCTATCCGTCCATGGATCCCCGATATGTGCGCGAGGGCGCCTCGCGCACGCCGCAGCAGCTGAGCCAGCTGGCCGTCGGCCAGACCACGGAGCAGGTCGTTGCGATCCTTGGCTCGCCGGCGCTGACGGATAGCACTGGCTGGCATTACAACATCAGCCTGCCCATGGACCGGAACGACGAACTCGTCTGCCAGTACAAGCTGCAGTTCAACCAGGATGGTACGCTGGCCGGGGGCATTTGGCGGCGCCCGCAATGCGCAGCGATCGCGACGCAGGCGCCCGACGCCTGACCGCCGGTTGAAGGTCTTCCGTGACGGGGTCGGTTCTCGGTGTATCCACCGTTGAACCGACCAGCTTCAGAGGTGCAACGCAAACTCGCTGTTTGCTGCCCGCCACACGGATAATCGTGGCAATTCATATCATTGAAAGCGCGACACAGTCGGTTTTCGTCATTGCAATAGAAACTGTGGACGTATGAAGACGGATCGTGTGAAGCGGCAACGCTGGTCTGCCTTGGTCGGCTTGACCTGCGGGCTCTATTTCCCTTCGAGCTTGGCGGCCGCACCAGCGGACCCCGCGATCCCGATAACGATTGATGAGGCGGCCCGCGAAGCCGTTGCCTGGCATCCGTCGATTGAAGAGGCGAAGGCCCGCCTCGATGAACGCGGTGAACTGGTCGATGTCGCCAAGGCGGGCTATCTGCCGCAAATCAACGGCGGCATAGAAACAGGTTACAACAATCTCAATCAAAGCCGCTGGCGCCCGCGGGCAAGCCTATCCGTATCGCAGATGTTGTACGATTTCGGAAAGGTGCGGGGCTCTGTCGACTCCGCCAGGGCCGGCACCGCGATCGGCAAGGCGCAGCTTCTGCTTTCCGTGGATTCGCTCATCCGCGATACCAGCTATGCAGTGATCGAACTGCAGCGCGGCGGGGCGCTGCGAGCCATCGCGTTCGAACAGCTCGAAAGTGTAGCGAGCATTCGGGCTCTGGTCCAACGCCGGTTCGAGGAAGGCGCCGCGACCAAGGCGGATATGCTCCAGGTAGAAGCCCGCGTTCAGGCTGCGCAGGCAACGATTGAAGAAATCGAGACCGAAGAGCAACGTTGGCAGACCGCGCTCGCTCATCTTCTCGGTCGCGATGCGGCGCCCGCAATATCTCCCGAAGTGCCTGATGGTCTCATGCAATACTGCTCCATCGGCGAGCCCGACTGGCCCTCGATTCCGGCAATCCAGGAAGTCGAAGCCCAGCGCGATCAGGCGATGGCGGAGGTGAAGCGCAGCAAGGCCGAAAACCTGCCGACCGTTTCATTGGGTGCCGGCGGCTCTGCAGACTTGAACGACCCGTTCGGCGATCGCGAGGAGGTCAATTTCGGAATCAATGTTTCGACGTCCATCTTCAACGGCGGTGCGAACCGTGCTCGCGCCCGCAGCGCGGATCATGCGCTTGGCGCGGCCATTGCGGCGGAAGCGCGGATACGCAATCAGGTGAGCCGTGCGCTTCGAGAGGTGCAAACTCAGGGATCGAGCCTCGGCCGGGTGCTCGACACTCTTTTCTTGCGTGAAACGAGCATGCGCGAAACCGGCCTGCTGTACAGGATGCAATATCTGGAGCTGGGAACCAAGACGCTGGTCGATTTGCTGAATGCGGAACAGGAATTGCATCAGGTGCGGTTCGACAGGCTGAACACCCAGCAGGATCTCCGTCGATTGCAGATCGATTGCATGGTCAATTCAGGAACTGCTCGCAGGGCCTTCGGTCTGGAAGGAACCACTATCCGCGGCATCCGACTGTGACTGTCACCTCGCGAATGAACCTCATAGGCTTGGCCGTCGCAGCGCCTGCGAGCGCGAGCGGAATGATCGCTATTTGCCTGGATCGCCCAGGACCCGACAGTCCGCAATCCGGTCAGGCCTGATCACCACTTTGGCGGTTAATGAACGGGAAAAAATGAAGACGCAGGCGTTGGTGGGCTTCAAAGCGCCCGTGGCTCCAACTCCATTTCCGGAACGGCTCGCCGTTCGGTTCCCAACATGCCCGAGTCCTCCCAGACGACCACCACCGTCTGCTGATACACTTGGCCTTTGACATCGACAAAATCACCAAGGACCCGGATCATCGCGCTCCCCGGTCCGTTGCAGATTATTTCAACCCGATCCAGCGATCCCAGCGGTTTGAGAGCGGCATCGACGATTTTGCGCTGCTCGTCGGAAAGCGCGCGGGAAAAGCCGGCAATACCGACCACCGATACACTTTGGTGTTCGCGGATAAACTCCGCACCCACCATGTCTCCGTCAGGACAGGTCACGACCACGCGATCGGAGTTGGTCAGGGGCGCCCGGGCCTCCGGAGTTTCATATGTCGTCACCGGCGGCGGAGGCGCAGGTTCAGAGAGGATCAGAGCGAAAGCCTGGATTGGAAACACAATATCACCTCTATTGGCCGACGCTCAATCTACGGCGTGGAATTCCAGTCAGCAACGCATGTCGTTCTGAAGCCAACAATGCGAAATCGTCTATCCCGTATTCACCCGGGAGCGAGCAAGGCGAGAAAACCGACGGCACGGTTCGTCGTGTCTGCCGCCGGATCTTGCAACCCGGCGAAGGCTCAATCCTTGATGTCGATCCGGTAGCTGCACCCGGCCAGAACCTTCCCCGGGTGCGTGGTGACGGTCGAGACATTGAGCGAAATCCTGGACGTCCCCTGAAAGGCTGGCGACCCACCGTCGAAGGGCGCCTCGACGATCGAGCGCTCACCCAGATATTTCCCCGGGGCGTCAATGACCGGGGTGATCCCCAATTCCTTCGCCAGAGCCTGCGGAGTATGCTCTGGAAAAACGGCCATCAGGCCCGAATTGCTGAATGCGACCCGGTCGGTCGTCCGGCCGAACACGGCTACCGGCGTTGCAAGCCGATAT
The DNA here is from genome assembly GCA_017745175.1 of Sphingopyxis sp. Classification (GTDB taxonomy): domain Bacteria; phylum Pseudomonadota; class Alphaproteobacteria; order Sphingomonadales; family Sphingomonadaceae; genus Sphingopyxis. The sequence continues at coordinate 26,596 of JAGHZY010000006.1, forward strand.
TCGGAGAGGAACGGGTTTCTGCTCTTCACTGCCGTCATTCCGTAGTGGCGCTTTGCCTCCGCATTGTCGTGAAACCAGAACGCAAATCCGTTCCATGTGGGCACGTCTTTGAGTTTGCATGCGATGATGTCGGCAAGCGTCAGACTGGACGGGTCTACCTCGTACGCGGAACTCTCGTCGGCCCGAACGGGGCCAGCGAGGAGAAACGCAAGCGTCAGGACAAGCGAGGCGGGATGCAATTTCACGAAACGTCCGGGTCCTTGATCGAGTGACGATATGGTGGCCTTTCTATCGTTTCAGTGCAGCTTGGCAAAGGCATGTTGTACCGGACTGTGCACCGCACGGGCGATGGTTTCTGGCTCCGGCCCCGATCACGCCTGCGGGCGTAATGACTGTCGGTTTTAATTCAAAAGCTGCCCGGTCGCGGCATCATATGTTCGGGAGGTCGATCCATAATCGCTGTTGAACCCGGCTGCGATAACAACGAATTTCCTCTCGTCGATCGATATGCCGGATGCGCTATTGATCCTTATTGTCGAGATTTCCGATCGACTGCGGAACCCGATACAGGATTGCAGAAGAGCCTGGTCTTCCGCCACGCGTCCCATGGTGCGAAATCAGCGCCCCTCGAACACGGCCTTGCGCTTCTCGCGGAACGCCCGCACGCCTTCGAATGCATCTTGCGATCTGGCGGTCACCGATTGTCCGACCGCCTCGGCATCGAGCACGGTGGCGATGTCCTGCGACTGGGCGGCGCGGACGATCCTGCGCAAAGTGCCGTAAGCGACGGTCGGACCGGCGGCGAGGCGACGGGCGAGCTTTTCGGCTTCGGCCGCAAGGTCGCCATCGTCGACGCAGCGATGGATGAGTCCCCATTCGGCGGCGCGTTCGGCCCCGATCCTCTCACCGAGCATCATCATCTCCATGGCGCGCGGGAAGCCGATCAGGCGCGGCAGCCACCAGGACGAACCGCCATCGGGGATGAGTCCGACATTGACGAACGCCTGGAGGAAATAGGCGCTTTTGCCTGCGAGTGTGAAATCGGCGGACAGCGCGAGGCTGCAGCCGATGCCGGCGGCGGCGCCGTTGACCGCGGCGACGACCGGAATGTCGAGCTGGGCGAGCGCCAGCAGCATCGGATTATAATGGCGGCGTATCGTTTGAAGCGTGTCCGCCGGGCCGTCTCCCGAACCGGAGGCGCCGAGTTCGGCGCCCGAGCAGAAGCCCCGGCCGTTCCCGGTGACGAGCAGGCAGCGTGCGCCGAGCGCCGGAAGCCGGGTGAGCGCCGCGCAGATATCGTCCGCCATAGCGGGCGGCATCGCATTGAGCTGATCGGGGCGATCGAGCCGCAATATCGCGACCTGGCCGCTCATCTCCAACACGATCGTTTCATAGGCGGGAAGATCGGTTTTTGTCATGGGCTTCTCCGGATTTGCAATCTTTCGCTCAGGGTGCCGCGCGCTCGCGAAGATCGCGTGCGCGGATGCCGGTCAGCACCAGCGCGATGCCGACGAGCTGGACGATGCCGATGACGTCGAACGCGACATAGAGGCTGCCGGAGGCCGACTTGATCGCACCGACCATCGCCTGGCTGACGACGCCCGCGAGATTACCTATGCTGCTGATGATCGCGATGCCCGCGGCTGCCGCGCCCGGCGACAGGAGCGCGGGCGGGATCGTCCAGAACAGCGAGGTGGATGACAGCGCCGCGGCGGCGCCAAGGCTCATCAGGGCGATCGACAGCGGGACATTGCCCTCGGCGAAACCCAGCAGGCCGAAACAGGAGGCGCTCAGCGCCATGGTGAGCGCAAGGTGCCAGCGCCGCTCCATGCGCCGGTCCGAACTGCGGCCGAGCACATACATGCCGATGAGTGCGCAGCCGAAGGGCAGGGCGGCGATCGCGCCGATCAGCGACAGATCGTCGATGCCGAACCCCTGGATCAGCGTCGGCATCCAGTAGGAAACGGTGTTCGATCCGCTGTAGACCGCGAAATAGACGAGCCCGGCGATATAGACCTGCGGGATGCGTAACACGTCGCGAAAGCCGACATGGGCGGCGGTCGCCGTACCGGATCGAAGCTGGCGTTCGATGAAGGTTTTTTCCTTATCGTCGAGCCATTCCGCGTCGGACGGCCGGTCGGTGAGCCAGAACCAGCCGAACAGCCCGAGCAGGATGGCAGGAAGCCCGGTCGTCACGAACAGCATCTGCCAGTCGTCGAGCCCGAAGCTGCCGTGGAGCCCCGACATGATTGCGCCCGCAAGGGGGCCGAAGAGGAATCCCGCGCCGATTCCCGCCATCAGAAAGACGGCGGTGATCCGCCCGCGCAGCGCCGGGGGGAACCAGAAAGTGAGATAGAGGATGACGCCCGGAAAAAAGCCGGCCTCGGCCATGCCGAGGAGGAAGCGCGCGACGATCAACTGCTCGCTGGTGGTGACGAAGGCCGTGCCGACCGTCACCAGGCCCCACAGTACCATGATGCGGGTGAGCGTGCGCCGCGCGCCGACGCGTTTCATGTAGAGGTTGCTCGGCACCTCGAACAATATGTAACCGAGATAAAAGACGCCCGCCCCGATGCCGTAGGCGACATCGGTCAGGCCGATATCGTCGGCCATTCGCAGCTTGGCGAAAGCGACATTCAGGCGGTCGATCGCGTTGACCATCAGTGCTGCGAAAAGGAAGGGCAGGATCCGCATCACGACCTTGCGATAGGTCGCCTTGGCAAAGGGCGTATCGAGCGCGAGATAGTCCGTTGTGTCCATTATGCGATTTTCCTGTTCATCGTCGTGGCGGAACGCGCCAGCAGGCTGCGATCGACCTGGGCAACGTCGGTAACGCCGCAAAGCGCGAGCGTGACGTCCAGCTCGCGCCGGATGATTTCGAGGCACTGGCGCACGCCCGCTTCGCCCGCCGCGCCGAGGCCGTAGAGAAAGGCGCGGCCGATATGGGCACCCTTCGCTCCCAGCGCGAGCGCTCTGGCGACATCCTGTCCCGAGCGGATTCCGCCGTCCATATGTACCTCGATCCGGTCGCCGACGGCATCGACGATCCCCGGCAGCGCCGCGATCGATGAGGGCGCGCCGTCGAGCTGGCGCCCGCCATGATTGGACACGACCAGCGCGTCGGCACCGCTGTTGCAGGCGGCGCGGGCGTCCTCGGGGTCGAGGATGCCCTTGAGAATCAGCGGGCCTCCCCAGCACGCCTTGATCCACTCGACATCCTTCCACGTCAGGGTCGGGTCGAAGGAGCGCTTCACCCAGGCCGATGCGGAGGGCAGGTCGGCGACGCCGGGCGCGTAGCCGACGATGTTGCCGAGACCGCGCCGCCGCGTGCCCAGCATCGTGCTCCACCAGCGAACCTTGCCGAGCATATCGAGCCGGGTACGGAAGGGCAGATTGCCCGGCGAGGCCAGACCGTTCTTTATGTCCTTGTGGCGCTGACCGGGAATCTGGAGATCGAGCGTGAGTACGAGCGCGCCGCACCGCGCCGCCTTCGCGCGCTCGATCAGCGCCCGCACGAACTCGCGGTCGCGCATGACATAAAGCTGGAACCAGAAGGGCGCCACGCTATGCGCCGCAACATCCTCGATCGAACAGACGCTCATCGTCGAGAGGGTGAAGGGAACCCCCGCCGCCCCGGCGGCGCGCGCGGCGAGGATTTCGCCGTCGGCGTGCTGCATGCCCGCGAAACCGGTCGGGGCGAGCGCGACGGGCATCGAGACCTCGCGGCCAAGCATTGTCGTCGCAAGGCTGCGCTGTTCGATATTCACCAGCACCCGCTGCCGGAAGGCGATCCGGTCGAGGTCGGCTGCATTGGCGCGATAGGTCGTCTCGGTCCACGAGCCCGAATCGACATAGTCGTAGAAGAGGCGCGGGACGCGCCGGCGCGCGAGGCGCTGCAGATCGTCGACGCAGGTGATGGCCGTCATGGTTCCCCCTTTTTTCCGGTTCGCGTCAGGCCGGTCGCGCGACTTCGTGGACGAAGACGGGCGTCATGGTGTCGATCTCCTCGACCGGCTGTGGAGGGCGCCAGGTGAACAGGCTGAACTTGACCGTTTCCGGCGTCACGTCGATGATCGTGAAGCCGTTCTTTTCGACAGGCTTCATCAGTTCCTGCATCGTCACCATCTGCGATGCCGCGGTCTCGACTCCGCGCACTTGGGAGGGGAAGGCAGTATCGCCGCTGCCGAGCGTGCCGGTCTGAATGATGTGGACAGGGCGGGGGAATTCGCGGTCGCGCGAGCCCGTCATCAGCCCTGCGCCCGATACGTGCAGGTCGCCCTGGACGAAGATGCCGGCGCGCGTCCGCTGCGCTGCGGCGGCTTCGACTATGCGCTGTCCCTGTCGGTACCAGCCCTCCTGCCAGCCGGCCTTCGCATTTTCCAGCGTCAGTCTGCCCGTCGCGTCGTCGAGCTTGTCGGGGTACCAGTCGCCGAGCTTGCCCGAGGAATAGCCGAAGGGCAGCGAGGGGATATGGAGCAGATGGCGCGTGTCCTCGGCGATGGTGCGGGCGACCAGCCAGTCCTCCGTCCAGCGGGGCACGACATGCGCCTGTGCGCCCTTGTAGTCGACGAAGCGCCGACAGTCGTAGAAGAGCGCTTCGACCAAGGTGCCGAAGCGCAGCGTGCCGAAATTGCCGTTGGTGCCGGGCGGCAGCGCGGTTCGACCGCCGCCAGGCAGCCATTCGGGCCGGGTCGCGTCGGGCAGAAACTCGGGATAGTAGAGCTGCTGCGTCTCCTCCGCGCCCAATGTCCCGTAGGTATCGGGCGGCAGGGTCACCGCCTTGTCGGTGAATTCGTCATTCTCGAACGCGTCATGATCGTCGGGCAGGAAGAAGGCGGGCGTCGAGCGGAGCGATACGCCGTAAAGCCCTGCGATCTGGTAATCGCAGACCGCGGTGAAGATCGCCGCGTTGCGCGGGTGCAGCATCGGCACGCTGGTGTCGAGGGCGCCGCCGAAACGCGGCCAGACAAGCTCCTGGTATCGCTTCATCCGCGGCCGCGCGAGCGCGGTTTCCAGGTCCCAATAGATGTGATCGCCATTGGCGATGACCGCATCGGGCGCAAAGCCCAGCCCCCGCGCCAGCAGGCGGCGGCGGGCGGCCATGTCGAGCATGACCGACCTGTCCTCCATCCGGACGCCGTCATAGCCGCCGGCGCAGGTATAGGCGAGGATGCGCATACGCTGCGCCGTCGCGTCGGGGGCGGGGAAGGTGCGCAGCGGCCACGGGTCGCAGATCGCCGCCCCGTCGCCGTCAACGATCCGCAGGTCATGGGTGGTGGCGGGCTTCAGCCCCGCGACGTCGAAGCGCCAGAAACGCCCATCCGGATCGGAGCGGATGCCTGCATGCGCATCGCGCCCGACCATCAGCCGGGGCGGCTTGGCGAACGGCTGGGCGAAGGAGGCCTTGATCAGGATGCGGTCGTGACTGGCGGTGGGGATCAGGTGGATCAGCGACCCCTGCCGCCATGGCGTCGCGCCGGCCTGCGCCGCAGCGGGCAGGCCGATCCCCGCCAGCGCCGGCGCCACCAGCCCCAGTTCGATGATTTCGCGGCGGGTCCACCGGCTTCCGTCGGATTCGCTCATGATCGTCCCTCCCTTGTGCCTGGCGCCGCGTCGATCACACGGCCAGGATTGAGAATGTTCGCGGGATCGAGCGCGCGCTTGAGGCCGTGCATCAGTGCGATCTCGGCGGGGGTGCGCGATATGCCGAGCCAGCCTTTCTTTTCGGTCCCGATCCCATGCTCGGCCGAAATCGCGCCGCCGAGCGCCTGGAGCGGCGCGTAGACGAGGGCATCGAGGTCTTTCGGCACCTCGCCGGCATCCTCGGGCACATGCACCGCGACATGGACGTTGCCGTCGCCGAGATGTCCGAATGCCCACAGACGCGCGCCCGGCCAGCGCGTCGCGATGCGGGTGCGCAGGTCGGCGAGATAAGCCTCCATATCGGCCAACCGCAGCGAAATATCATAGGCGCGGAGCGATCCGAAGCGCCGCAACTGCGCGACATCGTCGCGGATCGTCCATAATTCCTCACGCTCGCGCTCGCTGCTGGCGATCACCGCGTCGGCGAGCAGGCCCTCTTCGAGGAGGTTCGCCAGATTTTCGCCGAGCTCCTCGCTGGGGATGCCCGCTTCGACGAGGACATAATAGCCGTGCCCCAAGGCAAGCGGCGGCCGGGGCAGGGCCTCGGGGCCGGCGACCGCCTCATAGAAATCGGGCCACATGACCTCGAAGGCGGTGAGTGCGCCGCGCGTTTCTCGCTCGAGGCGGCGCAAGAGCTCGCCCACGGTGGAAAAGCGATCGAGCGCGACCAGCGCCGTCGCTTCCTCGGACGGCAATTCGCACAGGCGCAGCACGATGCGCGTCACGATGCCGAGCGTGCCTTCGCTGCCGATGAACAGCTGCTTCAGGTCGTACCCCGAATTATTCTTGATCAGCTGGTTCGTCGCATCGACGATGGTGCCGTCGGCGAGCACCGCTTCCAGTCCGCTGATATTCTCGCGCATCATCCCGTGGCGCAAAACGCCGTTGCCGCCCGCATTGGTGGCGGTCATGCCGCCGATAGTGGCGCTTCCCCGTGCGCCCAGGTCGACCGGGAACAGCAGGCCCGCATCGCGCGCGGCCTGCTGCACCTCGGACAGGATCGCGCCGGCCTCGACGATCATCACGCGCTGCGCGGTGTCGACAGGGCCGATCGCGCGCATCCGTTCGAGCGACAGCAGCACCTCGCCCGCCGCCGCGTCGGCGCCGTGGACAAGGCCGGTGTGCCCGCCCTGCGGCACGATTGCTACGCCCGCCGCGTGGCAGGCCGCGACAACTGCGGCGACTTCGCTTGTATCGGCGGGGCGCACCAGCGCACGGGCGGGGCAAGGCGCGTTGCCGCCCCGCGTCGCGGGCCGCCCCGCCAGATCGTCCCCCGTGACCATCCCGCGCGGGCCGACGATGGCCGTCAGCCGGGCGATCAGTTCGTCCGGCCGCGTTACGGGAACGAGCGCAGCCACGGATCAGACGATCAGTTCGATAAGGAAGGGACCGGGCCGCGCGTTGGCGTGGGTGAACAGATCCGCCAGCCGCTCGGTCGTCTCGGCGCGCTCCGCCTCGACTCCCATGCCGCGGGCGATCGACACCCAGTCGAGATCGGGGTTGCCGATGTCGAGCATGCTGAGCGCAGTCGGGCCCGCATTGGCACCGACATTCGCGAGTTCGTGCTGGAGGATCGCATATTTGCGATTGGAAAAGAGCAGGATGGTGACGTCGGTGCGCTCGCGCGCCATGCTCCACAGCGCCTGCGGCGTATACATGGCGGAACCATCGGCCTGGAGCGCGATCACGCGCCGTCCCGGCGCGGCGACCGCGGCGCCGAGCGACAGCGGCAGGCCGTCGCCAATGGCGCCGCCGGTGACCTGCATCCAGTCGTGCGGCGCCGCGTCGATGGTGCCGGGATAGAAGGCGCGGCCGAAGGTCACGGCTTCATCGACGACGATCGCATTCTCGGGAAGGTGCGCCGCCAACATCGCAGCGACCGATTCGGAGGTAAGGGGACCGGTCACCGTCGACGGCGCGGGCATCGGCGCGGCGGGCGCCGCGATCGCGGGCGCTCCCAGTTCGTCGGCGAGCCGCTGGAGCGCGTCACCCAGGTCCTGCTCCGGCCGGGCCAAGACGTGGATCGCCGCGTCATCGGGATAGGGGCGTGGCGGCTTGCCTGGATAGGCAAAGAAGGTCGCAGGGGCAGGGGTTCCGATCAGGATGATGTGCCGGATGCCGGCAAGCCGGGCCCGCGCCATGTCTCCGACATAGGGGAGGCGGTCGACCGTGAAACGCCCGCGCCCGCGCGCGACCCGGCTGCTGGCGGTCGTCGAGAGCATCTCTGCCCCGGTCGCGCGGGCGATGCGGTGCGCGACGGCCAGTGCGCCCTCGTCGAGCGCCTTTCCGGCGAGCAGCAGCAGCGTCGGCTCGCCCGACCGCAGGACCCGCGCTGCGTGGACGATCGCCTCGGGCGAGACCGGCGGCGCTGCGAGCCAGGGAGGCGGCGCGGCGACGCGGCCGCCCTTGTCCCAGCAGACGTCGGACGGCAGGATCAGGCTGGCGACGCCGCCGGGCGCGACCGAGGCGGCCCGCACCGCCGCGGCGGCGTCGGCACCGACATCTGGGGCCCTGGTCGCGGTCCGGGTCCACACCGACACCGGGCGCGCCCAGCCTTCGGTGTCCGCGGTCAGCGGGGCGTCGAACGGGCGATGATGGGTCGCCTGATCGCCGACGATGTTGACGACCGGCGTCTGCGCCCGGCGGGCGTTGTGAAGGTTGGCGAGTCCGTTGGCGAGGCCGGGGCCGCAGTGAAGCATCGTCGCCGCGGGGCGTCCCGCGATCCGGGCGTAGCCGTCGGCCGCGCCGGTGACGACGCCCTCGAACAGCCCGAGCACGCAGCGCATTCCGGGGATGCGGTCAAGCGCCGCGACGAAGTGCATCTCGCTGGTGCCGGGATTGGCGAAACAGGTGTCGACCCCGCAGGCGAGCAGGGTGCGGACCAGGCTTTCCGCACCATTCATGGCGGCTGAGGTCTCGGCGGTGTCGGGACGAGGGGTCGAGGGCATGGGCGCTCCTGCAGTGGGCCGGTTCGGCGGCACGGAGACTGCGCGCGCCAGCGCCCGCTTTACTCCCCCTATCAATGGGGGGGGCGGGCTGCCCCCTCCAGCCGAGGGGTATCGACGCCGGGGGCGGCTGATAGCGTCTGCCACGCTCTTGGTGCGGACCAGCTCTCGCGGCGGAACGAAAGAGCCGGTCGGCCGGCGGCGGAGGATCGAATGAAGGCGGACAGCTATGCCGATGGGGCGATCCGCCCGACCCGCTATTCCTGGTACGCGCTGGGCATCCTCTTCCTCGTCTATCTCGCCAATTTCATAGACCGGCAGATGATCACGATCCTTGCGCCCGACATCAAGCGCGACCTCGGCCTCGACGATGCCGACATCGGCTTTTTGTACGGGACGGCGTTCGCGGTCTTCTATGCGCTGTTCGGTATTCCGCTCGGACGGCTCGCCGACAGCTGGCACCGCGTCCGCCTGCTCACCATCGGCCTCGCGCTCTGGTCGGCGATGACGGCGCTGTCGGGGCTTGCGCGCAATGGGGCGATGCTGGCCGGTGCGCGCGTCGGCGTCGGGATCGGCGAAGCGACCGCCAGCCCCTCGGCCTATTCGCTGCTGTCCGACATGTTCCCGAAGCGGCTTCGTGCCACCGCGATCGCCATCTATTCGGCGGGCGCCTATCTGGGCGGCGGCGTCTCGCTGATGATCGGCGGTCTCATCGTCCAGAACTGGGATCACGCCTATCCCGGCGGCGGTACCTTCGGCCTCGCCGGCTGGCAGGTCGCTTTCATGGCGGTGGGGCTGCCGGGCCTGCTGCTCGCATTGTGGGTCGCGACGCTGCGCGAGCCGATGCGCGGGCTCATGGACGGGCTGCCGACGCCGCCGTCTTCCGAACCCTTTCGCGGTTTCGTCAAGGAGCTGTGCGCGGTGATCCCGCCCTTCACGCTGCTGGGCGCGGCGCGGCAGGGACGTGCGGCGCTCGCGGTCAACGTGGCGGCGGCGTTGCTCACGATCGCGGCTGCGTGGTTGCTGATCGGGCTGACCGGCGCGACGCTGCAATGGATTTGCGTCGGTACCGGCTATTATGCCGCCTTTTCCTGGGCGGTTTCGCTGCGCCATCGCGACCCGCCGGCCTTCGCATTGATCTGGCGGTCGCCCGCCTTCCTTTCGACGATATCGGCCTTTGGCGTGCTCGGTTTCCTGACCTACGGGATGATCGCCTTCGCGCCCGCCTATGCGATCGAAACGCTGGGGGAAGATGCTGCCCGCGTCGGTCTCTGGATCGGCGGCGGCTGCGCGCTCAGCGGTTTCCTCGGGGTGATCGCCGGCGGCCATCTGTCGGACCGGATGCACCGGCGCCGCCCTGCCGGGCGCATCATCGTGATGGCGCTGGGCCTCGCGGGATCGGCAGTGCCGGTCTGGAGTGCCTTTCACATCCCGCCCGATCCCGGCGGCAGCGCCGATTTCCTGTGGTTCGCCCTCTGGGTGGCGCTGGCGAACTTCTTCTTCAGCACCGCCACCGGCGGCGCCGCGGCGACGACGCAGGACCTCGTGCTGTCGCGGATGCGCGGAACCGCGACGGCGATGCTGATCCTCGCATCGACGATGCTCGGCCTCGCGCTTGGCCCCTATCTGGTCGGCGAAATGTCGGTGGCCACCGGCAGCCTGGGGGGCGCCGTGATCACGACATTGTGGCTCGTGCCGGCGGGACTGGTCCTGTTGTACGCCGCGTGGCGGACCGTGCCGCGCGAAACAGCGACGGTTGCCGAGCGCGCCCGCGTGGCCGGTGAGGTAATCGCGGTGCCGGGCCGCTGAGCGCCACCCCCTCCGCACGCTTCGTCATCCCCCCCTCCAAGAGGGGTTAGCGAGCGAAGCGGCCTCCCATAGCGTCGGCCCATCGAAAATATTCAAACGGAGCTGCCAGTGCCGATTTCATATTCACAGGAAGGGGCGGTGGGCTGGATCGTTCTCGATCGGCCCGAAGCGATGAACAGTCTCGATCGCGAGAGCGTGCTGCAGTTCACCGAGCGGCTCGTCGCCTGGCGCGACGACGCGAGCGTCCGCGCGATTGCGTTGAGCGGCAACGGGCGCGCCTTCTGCGCCGGCGCCGATCTCAAGCAGGCGGGCGCGGCGGCCGGCCCGGGCGAGAAGACCTTGCTCGACCTGATCATCATCCTGTTCGACATGCTGCGCGCCTATCCCAAGCCGGTGATCGCCGCGGTCAACGGCCTCGCCTATGCCGGCGGGCTCGAAATCGTGATGTGCTGCGACATCGTCATCGCCGCCGAGGGTTCGAAATTCGCCGACGCGCACTCGAACTTCGGGGTCTTTCCCGGCGGCGGCGGCGCGGCGATCCTGCCGCGCAAGGTGCCGCCCAATGTCGCGCGCTACATGCTGTTCACCGGCGATCCGATCAGCGCCGCCGACGCCCGCCTCTATGGTCTGGTGAACGAGGTGGTCGCCGACGCCGAGCTGCGTCCGCGCGTCCAGGCCCTCGCCGACCGGCTGGCGAAGAAGAGCCCCGGGGTTCTCGCCGGAATGAAGCGGGTCGCGATCGAGGCGGCCGACAAGAGTGCGACCGACGCGCTGCGCCACGAGCTGCTCGAGGCGCACACCCACGGCCGCAGCTACGACATGCAGGAAGGGCTCAAGGCGTTCGCCGAAAAACGCGAGCCCCAGTTCAAGGGATATTGATCATGGAAGACATCTACATCGTCGGCGTCGGGATGACGCATTTCGGTCGCCATATGGACAAGTCGGTCAAGCAGCTCACCGCCTGGGCGGTCGAGGATGCGCTGAAAGACGCCGATTGCGACCGCAAGTGGATCGGCGCTGCCTTCTTCGGCAACACAGGGCAGGGCCATTTCGATGGCCAGCACATGATCCGCGGCCAGGTCGCGCTGCTGCCGATGGGGATCGAGGGCATTCCCATCTATAATGTCGAGGCCGCCTGCGCTTCGGCGAGCAGCGCCTTCAACCTCGCCGTGATGCAGCTTCGCGCCGGCGCCACCGATGTCGCGCTCGCGGTGGGCGCCGAGAAAATGTATTATTCGGACAAGCAGAAGATGTTCTCGGTCTTCGATTCCGCATGGGATGTCGAAACCGCCGACAGCAACGCGCAAGCGGTCATCGACCTCGGCAAGGACATCACTCCGCCGCCTGGAACGACGTCGGACAAGCCCTACAGCCCGTTCATGGACGTCTATGCCGGCATGGGGCGCCAGGCGATGGCGCGCTTCGGCATCACCCAGCGCCAGGTCGCGGCGGTTGCGTCGAAGAACCACGGCCACTCGGTTCACAACGAGCGCTCGCAATATCGCATGCCGATGAGCATCGAGGAAATCCTCGCCGCACCGCCGATCACCTATCCGCTGACGCTGCCGATGTGCTCGCCGATTTCGGACGGTGCCGCGGCCGCAGTCATCTGCACCGAGGCGGGGCTCAAGCGTTATGGCTTCGACCGCAGCCGCGCGATCAAGGTGCTGGCCTCGGGAATGCGCGCCGCGACCGCGCGCGACCCCAACGACCATGAAGCCGCCGCTGGCCGCCAGCTTTCGCGCAAGATGTTCGAAGAAGCCGGCATCGGCCCCGAGGACATCGACGTCGCCGAATTGCACGACGCCGCCTCGATCGGCGAGCTGACGGGCTGCGAGAATCTGGGCCTCTTCCCCGAAGGCGAGAGCGGCATCATGGCTGAACGCGGCGAGACGACGATCGGCGGCAAGCTGCCAATCAATCCTTCGGGCGGCCTCGAATCCAAGGGGCACCCGATCGGCGCCACCGGGCTCGGCCAGATCTTCGAGATCGTTCAGCAGCTCCGCGGCGAATGCGGTCCGCGCCAGGTCGAGGGCGCGCGCATCGGCCTCCAGGTCAATGGCGGCGGCCTCTGGGGGATCGAGGAAAGCATCGATCATATCGGCATTTTCGGCCGCGCCTGACGCGACCTTCTCAAACAGGAACGGAACAATATCATGACCTACCTCCAGCCTACCGAGGACCAGCGCCTCGCCGTCGAAAGCTTCCGCAAATTCCTCGAAGCCGAAATCCGGCCCTTCGCCCGGAAATATATCGATCGCTTCATTCCCAAGGAGGACATGCTCCAGATCACCCCGGCGCTCGCCGAATTCGGTCTCCCCGGGGCGGCGGTGCCGGCCGAACATGGCGGGCTCGGCCTCGGCATGGTGACGCAGGCGATGTTGCTCGAGGAACTGATGACCGTGTCGGTCGACCTCGGTCTCTTCATGATGATCAACACGGGCACCGCGCGCTTCATCGCGACGATGGCGCCCGATCATCTGCGCGAGAAATATCTGCCGGGCCTGCTCGCGGGCACGACCTTCGGCAGCTTTGCGATCAGCGAACCCGACGTCGGATCGAACGTCGCCGAGATCAAGACGCGCGCGGTACGCGACGGCGATCACTTCGTCATCAGCGGCGAGAAGACCTGGATCACCGGCGGCCATTATTCGGACTTCATCATCTGCACGACGCGGACCGGCGAGAAGGAACTCTCGCACTTCCTGATCGACCGCGAGGAACATGGCTATGAAACGCGCAACATCGACAAGATCGCGCTGAATTCGCAGTCGACCGCGCAGATATTCATCAGCGATGCGCGCGTGCCCGAAAGCAATATCATCGGCGGGCTCGGTACCGGCCTCAAGAATACGGTCAAGGAATTCGAATCGGCGCGGCCGCACGTCGGCCTGCTTTCGGTCGGGCTGATGCGCGCGGCGCTCGAGGAATCGATCGCCTATGCCAAGGAACGCAAGCAGTTCGGCAAGGTGATTGCGGCGCACCAGCTGATCGCGGCGAAGATCGCCGAAATGGCGACGATGGTCGATGCCTCGAAGCTGATGTGCTACCGTGCGCTGTCGCTGATCGACGCGGGCGTGCGCTGCGACCTTGAATCGTCGATGGCCAAATGGTTCGCGACCGAGGCCGCGGTCAAGGTCTGCCGCGACGCGGTCCAGCTCCACGGCGGCAACGGCCTGACCAAGGAGTTCAACGTCGAACGCCTCGCGCGCGAAGCGATCGTCATTCCCGTTCCCGACGGGACGACCGATATCCAGAAGCTGATCATCGCGCGCGGGCTCACCGGCATCTCGGCCTTCAACTGATGATCGATCGGGCTTTCACAGGTAAGGCGCTCCCCAAATCGATCCTCACGATCGAGGCGGGGCGCCTCAATTTCTTCGCCAGGGCGATCGGGGAAACCAACCCGATCTACCTTGATGAAGCGGCGGCGAAAGCGGCCGGGCATTCCTCACTTCCCGCGCCACCCACCTTCATCTTCGCCGTCGAGCTGGATGCGGGTGCGATGGCGCGGGCCCTTGTCGAAATGGGCGTGAGACTGAACCGGGTGCTGCACGGCGAACAGAGCTTCACCTATCATGCCCCCGTTTATGCTGGAGACACCATCACCGTGGAAACCCGGATCGGCGATATCTACGACAAGCGCGGCGGTGCGCTCGAATTCATCGAACTCAACTCGTCGGCGACGAACCAGCATGGAAAGCCCGTCGCGGATATCCGCGCCGTGGTCGTGGTGCGAAATTGAGCGCGCCCGATAGCGGTGTCGCCTATGGCGATGCGGTCACGATCGGCGACCGCCTGCCGCCGCTCGCGCTTGCTCCGCTCAGCCGGACGACCTGCGCGCTCTTTGCCGGATCGTCGGGCGATCACAATCCGATCCATATCGACAGCGACGCCGCGAAGGCGGCGGGGCTACCCGACGTGATCGGCCATGGCATGCTGTCGATGGCGATGCTCGGGCGGCTTCTGACCAACTGGGCGCCGCAAGCTGCCTTGCGGGGTTTCGGCGTTCGCTTTCAGGATACGACACAGATCGGCGATGCCGTGACCTGCTCGGGCGAGGTTGTCGAGCGCTTCGTCATCGATGGCGAAGTCCGGGTCAAGATCGCCATCGCCGCGATCGATGCCGCCGGCAGCACGAAAACAGCAGGGGAGGCGATTGTCGCCCTGCCCTGATCGAGGTTAGGGCTGTCCCGGCCCCTCTGCCGGGCAAATCGAAACAAGAAGCCCGAAACGGGCGCCGCGTCGGCGCGGCCGGGAGAGTCACGATGAAGCTGAATTTTGCCAATCTGATGGAGCAACTGGCCATTCGCTTCGGGCCGTGCGAGGCGCTGGTCAACATCGAGCGCGGTCGGCGCTATGACTTCGCCGAACTGCATCGGCTGACCAACCGCATCGCCCATATGCTCCGCGAGCGGCTGGCCCTGCGGCGCGGCGACGTTTTTCTGTGCATTCTCGACAATGACAGCCTGTCGCTGCTCCACACCTGGACCGCACTGAAAGGCGAAGCGGCGGCCGCCTGGACGAACCTGCGCGATTCACTCGACGAGCATCTGTGGCAGGTCGACTTTATCAAACCGAAGGTCGTCTTCCTCGAGAATCATCTTCTCGATGCCTATTTCGGCCCGCTTCGCGAGCGCGGCGTCACCGTCGTCTGCATGGATCCGGTCGCCGAGCCGCGCGAAGGGCTGCATTATTTCTGGGACCTGGTCGAGGGCTTGCCCGACGGCAACCCCGGCGTCGAAAGCGATACGACGCGCGATATCCTCATCTATCGCTTCACCGGCGGCACGACCGGCCGGAGCAAGTGCGCTGAATATACGATGGACAATTGGCTGGCGTCGCGCGATTCCTTCTACGCCGAGTTCGAGCAGCTTTACGCGCCCGACACGCGCTATCTGCACCTCGCGCCGATCAGCCATGGCAGCGGATTGCTGATCCTGCCGACATTGTTCCGCGGCGGCTGCGCGGTCACCCAGAACATTCCGGACCTGAGCATATGGTGCCGCAACGTCGAGGCCGAGCGGATCACCAATTCGCTGATGCTGCCGACGATGATCTATCGCTTGCTCGATCTGCCCGCCGCGGCCGAACATGACCTTTCGACCCTGCGCGCGATCGGTTACGGTGGTTCGCCGATGAGCCCGGCGAAGCTCCGGCAGGCGCAGGACCGCTTCGGTAATATCTTCTCGCAGGGCTATGGCGCGACCGAGTGCCTCCAGATCGTCACCAACCTGACGCAGGCCGACCATCTGACCGCGACCGACAAGCAGCTGGGCTCGGCGGGTCGGGTCGGCGGCCACCTCGAACTGCGCGTGGTGGACGATAACGGGCAGGACGTGCCGCCGGGGGAGACCGGCGAAATCTGGCTCCGCTCGCGGGCAACGATCAGCGGCTATTTCGGCAATCCCGAACAGACCGCCGCCGAGTTCGCAGAGGGCTTCTGGCACTCGGGCGACCTCGGCTATATCGATGAGGAGGGGTTCCTCTATCTGGTCGACCGCAAGAAGGACATGATCATCTCGGGCGGCTTCAACATCTATGCCGTCGAGGTGGAGGCCGCGGTCAATGCACACCCTGCGGTCGAGGCGTCGGCGGTCGTCGGCATCCCGCACGAGGAGTGGGGCGAGGCGGTTCACGCCGAGGTCGTGCTGCGCGCGGGCGCCGACATCTCGGCCGACGCGCTGATCGGCCATTGCAAGGAAAATCTGGGGCGGTTCAAGGTACCGAAGACGATCGCTTTCGTCGCGGCCTTGCCGCTGAGTTCGGCGGGCAAGATACTGCGCCGCGAGGTCCGCGACCGCTATTGGGCGGGCAAGGGTCGCCGCATTTCCTGACGCGGGCCGGTCAGGCGGTCTCGAATTCGGCGATGGTGCGGGCGACGAGTTCTTCGACGGAGAGCACCGCGTCCACGCCAGAAACCGAATGGCCGGCGCTCCAGATATCCTTCCACCGTTTCGGGGTCTCACCAGGCACGCCGCGTCGGCTGATCGCGCGCCTTTCATCTGCAGGGCGGCCGAGTTCTTCGGGCGCGATGCCCGCGGCGCGGATCGACGGCATCAGGAAGCTTGCGGGCAAACCCGAAAAATGGCTGGTGAGAATCACATCGTCCATCGAACTCTGCCGCAGCATCGTGCGATAGGCGTCGGTCGCCATACTTTCGTGCGTCGCGATGAACTTCGTCCCCATATAGGCAAGGTCGCAGCCGAGCGTGATGGCGGCCTTTAGCGCGACGCCGTCGCTGATCCCGCCCGCGAGGATGATCGGACCGTCGAATTCGGCGCGGACGGCGCGGACGAAGGCGAGGGGATTGAGCCAGCCCGTCTGGCCGCCCGCGCCCGCGGTCAGCAGGACGAGGCCATCGGCGCCCGCATCGCGCGCCTTTCGGGCATGGTCGAGGCTGGCGACGTCGGCGAACACCAGCGCGCCCGCGTCGTGCAGGATCGGGATGACCGGCTTGGGCGAGCCGACGCTGGTGATCACCAGCTCGACCCGATGGCGCGCGAGACACGCCGCATCGGCGAGCGCCCGTGCCGACCCGACGATCAGATTGGGGCAGGGCGGGGCCGGCGCCTCAAGATCGGCCAGCCTCGCGTCGATGTCGGTCAGCCATTGACCGAGTTCTTCGGTCGTCCGCGCATTGAGCGTCGGGAATGAACCGATCACGCTCGACCGGCAGGCCGCCACGACCAGCTCTGGACCTGACACCAAGAGCATTGGTGCGGCGATCAGCGGTAGCCGCAGACGCGATACGATCCGCTCGGGAAGCCTGTTCGAAGAGGGGGGCATGAGGGTCTCCGTCGATCCTGAACCGCGTGGGCCGCGGGAGGTGCCCGCTCGGTCCTGTGACGCTACGGCGCGCTGCCGAAAGCTACGCCCCCCCAAGGAAGGGGGGGTATTTGCGCTGTCATATGGCGCACGATGCCGGGACATAAAAAGCGATGTTCCCGAGATGCGGTCCTCCCCAGCGGATCCTTTGAATTGCGGTGAAACATAAGCGGATCACAATGAGGGAGGTAGGGATGAAGAAGGCATTATTTCTGTCGGCGGCGTGCGTGTTTGGCATTCCGGTAGCGGCTTCGGCACAGGATGCGACGCCGATGGATGCGGGGGCCGCCGCTTCCGATGAGGCCGGCACGGCCGACGCGGAAATCATCGTCACGGCGCAGGGACGCAAGCAGAGCGCGATGAGCGTGCCGATTGCGATCACCGCGATCGGCGCTGAAGCACTTGGCGCCGCCGGCGTGTCGGACGTCCGGACGCTTACGCAGGTGACGCCGACGCTGGCGGTCACCGGGACCACGTCGGAATCGAAATTCAGTGCGCGCATTCGCGGGATCGGAACATCGACCGGCGACTTCGGTCTCGAATCGTCGGTCGCGCTGTTCGTCGACGGCGTCTATCGCTCGCGTTCGGGCATGGGCATGACCGATCTCGGCGAGATCGAGCGCGTCGAGGTGTTGCGCGGGCCGCAGGGCACCCTGTCGGGACGCAATTCGACCGCGGGCGCGATCAATATCGTGACGAAATCGCCTTCGTTCGAATTCGGCGGGCAGGCCGCCGCCACTTATGGCAATTATGACTATATGCGCCTCGACGGCGGAGTCACCGGGCCAATCAGCGAGGCTCTGGCCTTTCGGATCGATGGCTCGTGGCAGAAGCGCGACGGCTTCATGAAGAATGTTACGCCCGGCGAACCCGACCTCGCAGACCGCGATCGCTGGATGGTGCGCGGCCAGCTGCTGGTAGAGCCCAGCGATGCGCTCAGCGTCCGGCTGATCGGCGACTATATGCAGCGCGATGAGAATTGCTGCGCATTCGCCTTTCTCAACCCGGTCCAGAATATCGCACGAGGCGCCAACGGCGATCTCTTGTTCAGTCCGAACAATTTGATGCCGATCTACCAGGCACTGGGCGCCAATGCCCAACTCGCGCCCGCCGGACAGCGCGTGGTGCGACGCGTCGCCGGTACGCCGGGTGCAGGGTTTCGCGCCGATTCGAAGGATTGGGGAGTCTCGGGCGAAGTGAACTGGGATATTGGGAGCGTCCATCTCACCTCTATCACCGCCTATCGCGACTATATCTATCATCAGGGCAGCGATCCTGACTTCTCCTTCCTCGACCTCGTGCGGATTCCCAACCGCGATCCGCATTTCAGGACGTTCACGCAGGAGGTGCGCCTGAACGGCAAGGCCTTCTCCGATCGTCTCGACTGGCTCGTGGGGGGCTTTTACGGTAACGAGAAGCTCAATACTTTCGATACGATCCGCTATGGCGCGGATGCCGAAAAATGGCTCAATTGCGTTTCGGTCGCGGGCAGCGCGGCGCTGGCGCCGACGCTCAACATCAACTCGCCGACCTGCTCCAACGCGCCGACCTCGGCGTGGGGCGGATTGCAGGGGTTTGCCGCGCAACTGGGCGCGAACCGCATCAACAACACCGGCGCGCTCGGCAATATTTTCCGTCAGCGTACGGAAAATTACGCCTTCTTCACACACAATGTCCTTCAGATCATACCCGACAAGCTCTCGCTCACCGTCGGCGCGCGCTATACCCATGAGCGCAAGGCGATCACGAGCGTCGCGAACATGAACAATGATCTGTGCACCAAGATGGTCAATTCGCCTTTGCAGGGGTCGGCGCGCGTTGCGTGTTTGATCAATTCGCTCGCGCCAAGCCTGACCAGCGCCGATCCGGGCACTTCGATTACCGACAGCCAGTGGACGGGAACGGCGGTGCTGACCTTCCACCCGACCGATAATCTGATGCTCTATGCCTCGTGGGCGCGGGGCTTCAAATCTGGCGGCTACACGCTGGACGTCAACGGGTTCGACGTGACATGCAGCGCTTCGGCGGGCACCCCCGCGCAGAATGCGGCTTGCGCCGCGCTGCGCGCGCTGCCGGCGAACACGAAGCTCAACGGCCGGGCCGAAGCGGCGGATCTGCAATATGGCGCAGAAAAGGTCACCGCCTATGAGCTGGGTGCGAAATGGCGCGGCGACGGCATCAGCCTGACGGGCGCGCTCTTCCTGCAGCGTTTCAACGACTTCCAGGTCAGCGCCTTCAACGGGGTGAGCTTCGAGGTGAGCAGCCTGAACGGGTGCAAGGACGATCTGGGCACCGGGCCGATCGACAATAATGCTGCGACCGGGGCCTGCGCGCCCGACCGTCTGAAGCCGGGCGTGATTTCCAAGGGTGTCGAGCTCGAAGCCGAGCTACGGCCCGCCCCCGACCTTACCTTCAACCTCGGTTTCACCTATGTGAATGCCCGGTTCGCGAAGGATCTGGTGGGAACGGGCGGCCGGGCGCTCGCGCCTCAGCTTTTCCAATACCCCGGCCGCCATACCAACGGCTCGCCCTATACGGTGACGGCGGCGGTCAATTGGACGCCGGAAATCAGCAGCAGGCTCAATGCAATCGTCTATATGGACTATCGCTATTCCAGCGAGGACACCTCGCTCTCCGGCGATTTTGATCTCGAGAAGCAGATGGAGGGCTATGGCCTGCTGAACGGACGGATCGGCTTGCAGACGCCCGACAAGCGCTGGTCCGTCGAACTCTGGGCACAAAATCTGCTGAACAAGAAATATTGGTTGCAGGGCTCGGACGCCCTGCTGCTCGGCAGCGGAACCACGCGTTCGGTCCAGGCCGGTCCGGCGCTTGGCTTCGCGGCGACAGCGAACCAGGTTAGCGGGGCATTTCTCGGCGATCCGCGAACCTACGGGCTGACAGTCAAGACCCGCTTCTGACCGACGGCAGCGGTCAAGAAAAGCCCGCCCGGAGCCACGGCTCCGGGCGGGCTTTTCCTTGCGCCGGCGGGGCCGGGTTTCCCAAGCGAAAAAAAGCCGCCGGAAAACCGGCGGCGAGGTGAGAGAAAGGAAGGCGCCGTTGCCGCGTTCCGTCGCTTTCAGGGATTGTCGCGATAAAGGCGCGGTGTGGAATCGAGGTGGAACCCCTCGAAGGATGGCGAGCGATCGTGCGGCTCCATCGTCCAGCCGCGGCGGGCGTTGGGTCCACCGCCGTCGACGCGCAGGCAGGTGCCCGTGATGAAGGCGGCGCCGGGCGACAGCAGGAAGGTGATCGCGGCCGAGATTTCGGCGACCGTGCCGAAGCGCTGCATCGGAATCTCCTTCACATAGTCGCGGATCGTGTTCACCGCGTCGCCCTGATAATTGTCGAAGCCGCTCGACATCACCATGCCCGAGGCGAGACTGTTCACCCGCACGCCCGATCCCGCCCATTCGCAGGCGGCGGTCTGGGTCAGCGAATACATGCCCGCGCGCGCCGCGCCCGAATGGGCGAAGTTGGGCAGGCCCATCCACATGTCGGCGATCATGTTGACGATCGAGCCGCCGTTGGCTTTCATCCACTGCGTATAGACTTCGCGCATCATGTTGAAGCCGCCGGTCAGATTGTTGCGCACGACCGCCTCGAACCCCTTGGTCGGAATATTCTCGAGGTGCGAATAGAATTGGCCGCCGGCGTTGTTGACCAGTCCGTCGATCCGGCCGCGCTCGGCGAGGATGGCGGCGATCGTGTCGGCGACCCCCGCCTCGTCGCGGATGTCGCAGACCTTCGACGAGACCGACAGGCCTTCGGCGGCGATCTCCTTTTCGACCGCTTCGAGCTTCTCCGCCTTGCGGCCGAGAATGACGACATGCGCGCCGAGGGCTGCAAGTTCATGCGCGACGCAGCGGCCGATTCCGCTGCCGCCGCCGGTGACGATCATCGTTTCGCCGTCGAACAGGCCGGAGCGATAGATAGATTGGTAGGGCATGGGGCCTCCTATGACTTCGCGTGCCTGGCGTTGAACTCGGCGAGCGCGACGCTGAAATCGCCCTTCGCGACGCAGCGCATCTGCGAGCGCTCCTCGAGTTCGATCGCGACTTCGATGAGCGGCGACTGGAGCGCGATGTCGAGGTTGCGCTTGGTCAGGCGCAGCGCGTCCTGCGTATAGCGTGCCATGCGCTGCGCGAGCGCCAGCCCCTCGGCCTGAAGCTCGGCGGCTGGAACGACGCGCGACACCAGTCCGGCGTTTGCCGCATCCTGTGCGGCGATGCGGCCCGAGGTGAAGATGAGTTCGCGCGCGAGCGAAAGGCCCATCGTCCGCTGCAGGCGCCAGCTCACGCCGAGCTCGGTCCCGGATAGGCCGATATCCATGAATGCGGTGCAAAAGAAGGCGGTGTCGCTCGCGAGGATGATATCGGCGGCGAGCGCATAGGCCATGCCGCCCCCTGCGACCGCGCCGTTGGCGAGCGCGACGATCGGCTGCGGGCAGGCGCGCATGTCGCGCGTCACTTCGGTCACCGACCAGTCGCCCTGATCGATCCCGTCGCTCAGGCTCCCCTCGCTGGCGGCGTCGATCAGGTCGGCGCCGACGCAGAAATGATCGCCGCTGCCGCGCAGGATGATGACCTTGCTTTCGCGGTCGCGTCGCTGGGCCCGGAAGAAGGCGAGCAGGGCGTCGGTCAATTCTCCGTTGAGCGCATTGCGCCGATGCGGCCGATTGATCGTGGCGATCGTGACGGGGCCGTCCCGTTCGACCTGAAGCACCTCGTCTGTTTGTTTCGCCATTGGCGTCGTCCCTCTACTGGTTCGTTTCCGTTCGAATGACGCTAGGCCAGGGTGCCGACCTCGCCACCCCTCATGCGGAGGGGGCGGCGCGTCAGGGACCGGCGTTGGCGCACCAGCCGCCATCGACCGGAACGACCGCGCCCGAGACGAATGAGGCGGCGTCCGAAAGCAGGAAAACGACCACTTCGGCGATCTCTTCGGGCAGGCCGTATCGGTTCATCGGCACGCGCTTGAACATGTCGTCGCGCATCGCGCCCTTCGCTTCCATCGCGTCGGCCATCGGCGTCTTGATGAAGCCCGGCGCGACGCAATTGACGCGGATTCCCCGCCGGCCCCAGTCGGCCGCCATTGTCTGGGTCATGTGCGAGATGCCCGCCTTTGCCACGGCATAGGCGTTCGAAGCACGGAACGGTCGCAGAGCCGAGACCGACGAGATGTTGACGATCGCCCCGCCGGCGTCGCGGCCGATCAGGTGGCGGCCGAGCTCGCGGCTCGCGAGGAAGGTTCCGCGCAAGTGGACGTCGACGATCCGCTGCCACGCCGCGAGATCCTGGTTCACCGTCCGCACCGGATTTTCGAGCACGCCCGCATTGTTGACCAGCATGTCGACCTTGCCCGCGAAGGCGATCGCATGCGCGAACATCGCCTCGACATCGGCCTCCTCGCTGATATCGCCGCCGACGACATCGCAGCCGTTCGCGAGCAGGTCCGCCGCGTTGGCGCGCGCACGGTCGATGTCGCGGTCCATCAGCACCACCTGCGCGCCGAGCACATTCAGCTTCTGTGCCGTCGCGAGGCCCATGCCGCTCGCTGCGCCGGTAACGATCGCGACGCGGCCGGCCATTGACCCGCTGGCGGGGCTAACCCGATGCGCCGCCATCATTTCTTTCCCTTTTCGCGAAAGGCGCGAACGAGCTCCGCATGTTCTTCGGTGGCGTTGGACAGCGCTTCATAGGCGAGGCCGGTGTCCATGATGCTGTGCGCGAGCTGCTTCAGGGCGATGTTGACCGTCGCCTTGGTCCAGCGGATCGCCTTGGTCGCGCCCGCCGCGAGCTGGTCGGCGAAGGCGTCGACCGCCGCGTCGAGGTCTTCGGCCGGCACCGCATGATTGATGAGGCCGATGTCGGCGGCCTGGCGCGCGGTGAGCGGCTTGCCGGTGAACAGATATTCCTTGGCGCGCGCAAAACCGATGAGCTGGGGCCAGATCACCGCGCCGCCGTCGCCCGCGACGAGCCCGACCGAAACATGCGGATCGCCGATCTTTGCCTGTTCGGAGGCAAAGATGATGTCGCAGAACAGCGCGACCGTCGCGCCGAGCCCCATCGCATGTCCGTTGACCTTGGCGATCACCGGTTTTTCGCAGTCGAGCATCGAGAAAATGATCCGCTTCGCCTCGAAGACCACGGTCTCGAACAGTTCGGGATTGTCGATCGATTCCTGCATCGAGTCGACATTGCCGCCGGCGCTGAAGGCCCGGCCCGCGCCGGTCAGCACGATGACGTCGGACCCGGTGTCCGCGGCGGCATCGACGAAGACGCGCGACATCTCCTCGTGCATCACATCGTCGGCGGCATTGAGCGTCTCGGGCCGGTCGAGGGTCAGATAGAGAATACGTCCGCGCCGGCTGATCGCGATGCTCTTGTAGGCTGATTGGTCCATGACCTCCCGTCTCCCTTGATGCCCGCCGCCTCGGGGCGACGGTATGAACGGGCATCAGGCTATGGGCGGCGGCTGCCGATCATACCCCTCTTCGAAGGGGGGTGGGGAGGAGCCTCCCCCCCATAAAAGGGAGGTCCCATCCGCTCGGTAATGGCCGCAAAATCGCCCCGACATTTTCACTCGAAGGGTAAAGATCATGACCATCCGATTCGACAATCGCGTCGCCATCGTCACCGGGGCGGGCAACGGGCTGGGCAAGGCCTATGCGCTTGAGCTTGCGCGTCTTGGCGCCAAGGTCGTCGTCAACGATCTCGGCGGCGCGCGCGACGGCAGCGCCGGTCAGAGCAATGCCGAGGCCGTCGCCGAGGAGATCAGGGCCGCGGGCGGCGAGGCGATCTTCAGCACCGGCAGCGTGACCGACGAGGACGCGATGAACGCGATGGTCGCCGATGCAAAGGCGAAGTGGGGCCGCGTCGACATCCTCATGAACAATGCCGGCATCCTGCGCGACAAGAGCTTCGCCAAGATGTCGATCGCCGACTTCCGCCAGATCGTCGACGTCCATCTGATGGGCTCGGCAATCTGCACCAAGGCGGTGTGGGACCTGATGCGCGAACAGAATTACGGCCGTATCCTGATGACCACCTCGGCCACCGGCCTCTACGGCAATTTCGGCCAGACCAACTATGGCGCGGCAAAGCTTGGCCTTGTCGGTTTCATGAACTCGCTGGGCATCGAAGGCCTGAAGAACAATATCCGCGTCAACACGATCGCGCCCGCCGCAGCGACGCGCATGACCGAAGATGTCATGCCGGCCGAAGTGCTGGCGAAGATGGGGCCGGAAACGGTGGTTCCTGCAGCGTTGTTCCTCGTCAGCGAGGATGCGCCGGATCGCGCGACAATCGCGGCGGGAGCCGGTGGTTTCGAACGCGCGCACATAACGCTGACGCGCGGTATCCAGGTCGCGGCCGCCGACATGACGCCCGAAACCGTTGCAGCGCAGTTCGATGCGATCAGCAACCGCGAAGGCGAGATCGTGCCCGATGGTGTGTCCGCCCAGGCAGCCATGGCGCTCGGCCTCTCGGCTTGAGCAACGAAAGGTACTGAACCATGACGAGCAAGGTTTTTGTCGCCGGCGTCGGGATGATCCCCTTCGCCAAGCCCGGTCAGAGCGAGACCTACGAGAAGATGGGGGCCGAGGCGGCGCGCCTCGCGCTCGCCGACGCCGGCGTCGGTTACGATGCGGTCGAGCAGGCCTATGCCAGCTTCATCTACGGCGACAGCTGCAGCGGCCAGCGCGCGCTCTACGAAGTCGGAATGACCGGCATTCCGATCTTCAACGTCAATAATAATTGCTCGTCGGGATCGACCGCCATCTATCTGGCGCGGCAGGCGATCCAGTCGGGCGCCGCCGATATCGTGCTCGCGGTCGGATTCGAGCAGATGAACCCCGGCGCGCTCGGGGCGACCTTCCACGACCGGCCTTCGCCGCTGACGCATTTCGAGGAAGCGGTGAACGGCGCGGTCGGCGATCTCGAGGTTCCCTCGGCACTGCGCCTCTTCGGCGCCGCGGGGCTCGAGCATATGAAGCGCTTCGGAACCCCGCTCGAATCCTTTGCAAGCATCCGCGCCAAGGCGAGCCGCCACGCGGCGCGCAATCCGCTCGCGGTCTTCCGCAAGGAAGTCACGACCGACGATGTGATGAACGACCAGGTGATGTGGCCCGGCGTGATGACGCGCCTGATGGCGTGCCCCCCGACCTGCGGCGCCGCCGCGGCGGTGCTGTGCAGCGAGGAAGCGGCGAAAAAGCTCGGCCTCGACACGCGGGTGTGGATCGCGGCGCAGGCGGTCGCGACCGACGGCCGTGAATCTTTCGGCGACGACATGCGTTACGCCGCCGGATACGGCATCGCGAAGAGCGCCTCGGCGCAGGTCTACGAGGCCGCAGGCATCGGTCCCGGCGACGTCGATGTCGTCGAACTGCATGACTGTTTCGCGCATAACGAACTCGTGACCTACGAGGGTATCGGCCTCTGCCCCGAAGGCGGCGCGGCGAAGTTCATCGCCGACGGCGACAACACATATGGCGGCCGCTATGTCGTCAATCCGTCGGGCGGCCTGCTCTCCAAGGGGCATCCGATCGGCGCGACCGGGCTTGCGCAATGTTTCGAGCTCACGCGTCAGCTTCGCGGCACGGCCGACCAGACGCAGGTCGACGGCGCGCGCATCGCGCTCCAGCACAATGTCGGCATCGGCGGCGCGTGCGTGGTGACGATGTACCGGAACTGACGCGATGGACTTTCACCCGGACCCGGAACTCGAGGCTTTTCGCGAGGAAGTTCGTACTTTCCTTCGCGAAAAGCTGCCCGCCGACCTCGCTCATCTGTCGATCGGCATGTTCTCGCCGGGCGAGGCGATCCGGCGCTGGCAGAAGATCCTCCACGATCATGGCTGGGCGGCGCCGTCGTGGGGCAAGCAACATGGCGGCACCGGCTGGAGCGTCGAGCAGAAGCTGATCTTCGACGAGGAATGCGTCGTTGCGGGCGCGCCGACGCAGGACGGGTTCGGCCAGAATCTGCTGGGCCCGGTGCTCAACGAATTCGCGACGCCCGAACAGTGGCAGGCGCATGTCCCGCCGACGCTGCGCGGCGAGCGGCTATGGTGTCAGGGGTTCTCCGAACCCGGGTCGGGGTCGGATCTTGCTTCGCTGCGCACGCGCGCCGAGCGGCGTGGCGGGAATTATGTCGTCAACGGCCAGAAGATCTGGACCTCCTACGCGCACCGCGCCGACTGGATTTTCCTGCTCGTACGCACCGATCCGGAGGCGAAGAAGCAGGCGGGTATCAGTTTCCTGCTGGCCGACATGAAGACGCCGGGCATCACCGTCCGGCCGATCATCAGCATCGACGGGCATCATCATCTGAACGAGGTGTTCTTCGACGAGGTCGAGGTGCCGGCCGGCAATCTGATCGGTGCCGAGGGCATGGGATGGGGCATCACCAAATTCCTGCTCAACAACGAGCATGCGACGACCGCCGACCTGCCCAATCTGAAGATGCTGCTCCGGAAGATGAAGGAGCTTGCGATCGAACGCCGGATCGGGACGACGCGGCTGATCGACCGGAGCGAAGTCGCGCTCCAGATCGCCGCGTTCGATACCGAGCTTCGCGCGATGGCGATGATGGTGAGCCGCACCGCCGCGATGCACGGCGACCAGGGCCATTTCGCCCATGCTTTCGGGTCGATGCTCAAGATTCGCGCAACCGACCTTCAGCAGCGGATGAGCGTCTTCGTCGTCGAGCTGCTCGGCGACGGCGGCGCGGCGGCGGCGCCTGCCCCGGGAGCGGAATATTCGGCGGAAATGTTCTTCCGCCGTGCGGCGACCATCTATGGCGGGTCGAGCGAAGTCCAGCGCGGCATCGTCGCCAAGCTGATGTTCGGTTTGTAGGAGCGGCGCCGTGGATTTCGCATTGAACGACGAGCAGCAGATGCTGAGCGATAGCGTCGCCCGCTTCGTCCAGTCCGAATATGGCTTCGAGGCGCGCACGCGGCTCGTCGTCGCGGGCGAAGGCGGTTCGCCCGCCAACTGGCGGACCTTTGCCGAAAACGGCTGGCTCGCCGCAGCATTCCCCGACGAGTTCGGGGGCTTCGGGGGCGGCGCGATCGAGAATGCCGTCATAGCCGAGCAATTCGGCCGCGGGCTGGTGATCGAATCCTGGCTCGGCTGCGCGGTGCTCGCCGCGCAGACGCTGGCGGCGAGCGGCGATGCCGCGTCGAAGGCCGAATGGCTGCCTTCGCTCGCCGACGGCTCGCGGCGACTGGCGCTGGCGTGGAGCGAGCCGGAATCTCGCGGCGTGCCGCATATCGTCGGCACGCGGGCGACCGGGCAGGCGGGGGGCTACCGCCTCTCGGGCCGCAAGACGCTCGTCCTCGGCGGTTGCGGCGCCGACGCGCTGCTCGTCTCGGCGCGCAGCGAAGGCGCGATCGGCGACCGCGCCGGGATCGGACTGTTTCTCGTCGAGGCAGGTGCCGCGGGGCTGTCCGTTTTGCCGGCGCCGCTGCACGACGGCAGCCTTGCGGCGACAGTCATCCTCAACGACGCACCCGCACGGATGGTCGCGGGCGACGGGCTCGCCGCGCTCGAACATGGCATCGCGCACGCGATGCTCGCGCTGTCGGCCGAACTCGTCGGCGCGATGGGGCAGTCGATCGAGATCACCGCCGACTATGTCCGGACGCGCAAGCAGTTCGGCGTGACGATCGGCAGCTTCCAGAGTCTCCAGCACCGTCTCGCCGATATGGCGGCCGAAATGGAGCTGGCGCGCTCGATGCTTTTCGCGGCGCTCGCCGCCTTCGAGAATGACGATGCGGCGACGCGGCGCGTCGCGATTGCGGGCGCCAAGGCGTTCGTGACCGAAGCCGCGCGCAACGTCTGCGGGCAGGGCATCCAGCTCCACGGCGGGATCGGCATGACCGACGAATGCGCGATCGGTCATTATTTCAAGCGGGCAATTGTGGCGGATGCGCTGTTCGGCACCCGCTCGGTGCACGCGGCGGCCTGCGCGGAGGCGCTTGCCGCGGACCTCGATACGCAGGGCGGTGCCGAGGGTGTTTCGGGAAAAGAGGAAAGGGAGTTCGCATGACGGGATCGCGCAAGGGACCGCTGACGGGGGTTCGCGTCCTCGAGATCGCGGGCATCGGGCCCGGGCCGTTCTGCGGCATGCTGCTCGCCGACCTCGGCGCCGATGTGGTGATCGTCGACCGGACGGTGCCCAACAGCGAAAATCTCGATATCGGTGCGGCCGCGGTCACCAATCGCGGCAAGCGTTCGATCGCGGTGGACCTGAAGACCGCCGTAGGGGTCGAGACGGTCCTTCAGCTCGTCGAGCAAAGCGACGCGCTGATCGAGGGCATGCGACCGGGCGTGATGGAACGGCTGGGCATCGGCCCCGATGTGTGTCTCGCGCGCAATCCGCGCCTCGCCTATGGCCGCATGACCGGCTGGGGACAGGAAGGGCCGCTTGCGCAGGCCGCAGGCCACGATCTCAACTATATCGCACTGTCGGGCGCGCTCTGGTACTCGGGACAGCCCGGCGAACCGCCGATCAGTCCGCCGAGCGTCATCGGCGACGTCGGTGGCGGCGCGCTCTATCTCGCGGTCGGATTGCTCGCGGCCGTGATGAATGCGCGCGCGACCGGCGAGGGACAGGTGGTCGATGCCGCGATCGTCGACGGCAGCGCCCATATGATGAACCTGTTGCTCGCGCTGAAAGGTGCCGGCCAGTTTGTGAACGAGCGCGGTGCAAGCATTCTCGACGGGCCGCACTGGTACAACAGCTATCGCTGTGCCGATGGCCAGTTCGTTTCGGTCGGCTCGCTCGAACCCAAATTCTATCGCCTCCTCCGCGACAAGCTCGGTATCGGTGACGATCCCGATTTCGCGAATGGCTATGATCCGGCCCGGTGGCCCGAGCTCAAGGCGCGTTTCGCCGAGATGTTCGCGAGGCGGACACGCGCCGAATGGTGCGAACTGCTCGAAGGGAGCGACGCCTGCTTCGCCCCGGTGCTCGACCTCGACGAAGCTGCCGGGCATCCGCACATGGCTGCGCGCGGCGTCTACCGGACCGTCGATGGCGTTTTACATGCAGCGCCGGCGCCACGCTTCTCCGCGACGCCGTCCGCGACGCCCGGTCCGATCGCGCGGGCGGGCGCGGATCGCGAAGCAATCCTCGCCGATTGGCTGGGCAGGGTTCGGCAAGACGCCTGACGCGAGATTTCCGTACGTCCGGGAACGCGTCAGACGATCAGATTCTGGCGCCGCGCCCAGATCATCGCGTCATACCGGCTCGACACCCCGAGCTTCAGGAAAACATTCTTGAGGTTCCATTTGACCGTTTCGAGCGTGATCCCGAGCGCGATCGCTATACGCTTGTTCGACATGCCGGCTGCAACGAGACCCAATATGTCGATCTCCCGCGGCGTCAGCAGAGTGTCGGATTGTGCTGTGCCCATGCTCTCCGGCGCCGCGCCCGCCTGTCCTCCGAAGTGGCCGATCAAGGTTTCGAGATAGGCTTGCGATCGCTTGTCGAGGCGCCCGTCTTCGGCAAGACGCTGGAGCAATGCCTTGAGCTCTCCGCCTTCGTCCACAAGGCTGCGGATCAAACCGAGATCGGCGGCGGCGCGCATCTGTTCGGCGAGCAGCGCGAGCGCATCGTCCGGACGGCCGGCGCGATCGAGCGCCAGAGCCTCGACATTCGCGATGATGATCTCGTGGCGGCCGCGGCCGATCGATCGGGCGAGATCGCGCGCCTCTTTCGCGACTGACAGCGCATTGTCCGTATCGTTCAGGTGCAGGGCGAGGCGTGCCCGGGCGAGCGCCGCGATCATGCGCGTCTCGGTGGCGAAGCCGGGATCGGCGCCCGCGCGCCCCGAGAGCAGATCGAGTTCGGGCATCAGGTCGGCGGCGCGTTTGGGTTCGTCGGCCGCGAGATAGATCCGGACCTGCTCGGCGCGGATGTGCGCCAGCGGCCGATCGAGGCCGAGCGAGCGGTAGTAGCTCGCCTGTGCCTCGAGAAAGGCGAGCGCGGATGCTCTCGATGTCTGAAGCAGCTCGAGGCGGGCCTCGCACAGCGCCGAAGTCGTCATCAAATGGGGCGACGATGTCTTGAGCTGGTGCTGGCGGTTCGCAAGCAGTTCGCGCGCGTCGTCGATGCGGTCGAGTTCGTAATATATGTCCGCAAGGCCCGCCGCGGCGAGCGTCGCGCACGTCGATGAGCGGCCATGTTCGGCGACCGAGCGCAGGTAGCGCGGCGCCGCCAGGGTCTCGGCTTCGGCGACCCTGCCCATCATCAGCAGCATCACCGTGCGGCATCCTTCGGCGCGCATCGCCAGATCGTCATTGGCTTCGGCGGCCGGAATCGGATTGAGGTCGATGATGCGCATCGCATCCTCGAAGCGGCCGGCACCGCCCAGCGCCGGCACAAGCACCATCATATAGACGTAGCGCTCGAAGCTGCTCAGCCCCTCGTCGATACCGTGCCGTTCCAATATGTCGAGAACCTGGCCGCTGTCGTCGCGTTGCAGCGCAATCGTCGCCTCGACCAGCGCAATCTTGAAGGCATGTCGCCTGTCGCTGCTCGTACCACTCTCCCGGAGGCGCGTCAGCCAGGCTTCGGCGCGCGTCGGCGTTCCCGCCATCGCCATGGTGAGGCTGCCGAGAAAGAGCAGGCGCGGGTGCGCGGCGATGGCATCGAGCGACAGATTGTCGACGAGGTGAAGAAGCGGCCCGAGATAGCTGAGTTTCCAGCTTCCGGGCACCGTGCGTTCGATGATCGCAACCGCCTCGTCGAGTTTTCCGGCGCAGGTTGCGTGGCGAACGGCCTCGATGACGAGCCGGCGCTGCGCGAACCACTGGCTCGCGCGGCTGTGCAATTCCTGCGTCGCTTCGCTGCCGCGGCGCTCGAGGCGCGATGCCAGATATTCGGCAAAGAGCGGATGGAAGCGAAACCAGGGTGAGCGACTGTCGGATTCCGCGCGCATGATCAGGAGATTTTCCTCCTCGATCCGTTCGATAAGCCCGGCGGCGTCAGGGTGCCGGGTGATCGCTTCGGCCAGCGAGGCGGTGAAGCGCCGGCAAATCGAGAGCTCTTCCATGAAGGCCGACATTTCGGGCGGCAGGTGGCCCACGACATCCTCGGACAGATAATGCTGGAGATCGAGCGACTGCCAGGCGAGCGCGGGCAGGGTCGCGCGTGTCTCGGGCCGGTTCTTGAGCATGATCGAAACAAGCTGGAGGCTCGCCGGCCAACCGTTGGTGAAATCATGAATCTGGCCGATCTCGTCGGGTGCCAGCCGGTCGCCCGCGACATTGGCGTCGAGAAATGTCCGGGTCTCGGCGAGGTTGAAGGGCAGGTCGTTGCATTCGATTTCGCTGACCTGGCCCATAACGCGCAGTTTGGCGACCGCGAGCGGCGGCACCGCGCGCGAGGCAAGGACGATATGCAGATTTGGCGGACTATGTTCGAGCAGCTTCTGGAGGAAGCGGTGGGCCCACGGGTCTTCGACATGATGATAGTCGTCGAGGATCAGGTAGAGTTCCTCCTCGAGCATGGCGACATTGTTCACGATCGCCGCGACCGTATCGTCGACCTGGGCGAGCCCTTCGCTGACCAGCGCGATCTGGTCCTGCACCGCGACCCCGAGCTGCGCAACCGCGGCGAGCACATGCATGCAGAAATTGGCGAAAAGCTTTTCATCGCTGTTGAGCGAGAGCCAGGCGACCTGCGACCCGTCCTTGAGCAGTTCCTGCCGCCACTGCGCGAGCAGGATGGTCTTGCCGAAGCCCGCGCTCCCCGAAACCAGAACGAGGCGGCAATGGCGGTCGCGCTGCAGGGCATCGAGAAGATGGGTTCGCGCGATATAGCGCGATCCGATACGCGGCGGGGCGAACTTCGTCGAGACGAGCAGTTTCTCGAGATCGGTCGGGAGGTGCGCGGTCTTCATAGTGTTTGGCATCCGGTCAGAAATTGAGGCCTACACCCTATGGACGGGAGGGGTCCATACCCCCCCTCGTCAAAGGGGGGTGAGCGAAGCGGCGGCTGGCACTAGCCATTCACCGCCGGACTTTCGATAGCAGGGCCGGAACGAAAAGAGCGTCGAGCACGACGCTGATCTGGAGGACGGGATGACCAAGAGGCTGTTTCTCGCATCGACCTGCGCGCTGGCGCTTCACGCTGCGCCGGTCTCGGCGCAGGATGCGGCGGCACCCGCCGCGGCCGCCGCGCCCGCGGTGCAGGACGAGGGCGATATTATCGTGACCGCGCAGCGCCGCAGCGAATCGCTGTCCGACGTGCCGATCGCGATCAGCGCCATCGGGTCCGAACAGCTCCAGAATGCCGGCATCAGCGACGTCAAGCAGCTCAACCAGCTCGCACCGTCGCTGTTCATCAACAGCGGTACGACCGAGGCGACTTCGGCGGCGCGCATCCGCGGCGTCGGCACCTTCGGCGAAAATCCGGGGCTCGAAGCGGCGGTCGGACTGTTTATCGACGGGGTCTACCGGTCGCGCACGGGTGTCGGCGTGTCCGAGCTCGGGGAGATCGAGCGCATCGAAGTGCTGCGCGGACCGCAAGGCACGCTGTCGGGGCGCAACTCGAGCGCGGGGACGATCAACATCATCACCAAGAGCCCGTCGTTCGACTTCGGCGGACAGGCTTCGGCGACTTATGGCAATTACGACTATATCCGCCTAGACGGTGGTCTCACGGGGCCGGTCGTCGCCGACAAGCTCGCTTTCCGCGTCGATGGCGCCTGGATAAAGCGCGATGGCTTCATCAAGCAGGCGACGCCCGGCGAGCCCGACGTGCAGGACCGCGATCGCTGGGTCGTGCGCGGCCAGTTGCTGTTCGAGCCCTCGGCGGATCTCAGCATCCGGTTGATCGGCGACTATGGCTCGCGCAGCGAGAATTGCTGCGTCACCGTCTATCCCAACCCGATCCGCAGCCTGCGCCGCGACGGGCAGGGCAATGTCGTCGCGGGCCCCAACCCGTTGCTGCCGATCCTGCAGACGATCGGCGCCAATTTCCAGCTTGCGCCGTCCGACCAATGGTTCGTGCGCCGCACCGCGACGACGCCGGGCGTTCCCTACACCGCCGATTCGGAAGACTGGGGCTTTTCGGGCGAAGTGAACTGGGACATTGGCGATGTGAAGCTGACCTCGATCAGCGCCTATCGCGACTATTTCTACCGCCAGGGCGCCGACACCGACTATCAGGCGGCCGACCTGCTGCGCCGCACCGCGGGCGATCGTCATTTCAAGACGTTCACCCAGGAACTGCGGCTCCAGGGCACGGCGTTCGACGACCGGCTCGACTGGCTCGTCGGCGGTTATTTCGCCGACGAGAAACTCGATGTCAGCGACGATCTCAAATTCGGGGCCGACATGGAGCGGTGGGCGAACTGCCTTGCCGTCCTCGGTGCCGGCGGGGCGCTCGGTGCGCCGAACGTCAATTCGGCGACCTGCTCGACCGCCCCGGCCACGACATTTCCGGGCTTTCAGGGCATCGCGGCGGCGCTCGGTGCCCGGCGGCTCGGCGGCACCGGGGCGATCGGCAATATCTTTCACCAGAAGAGCCGCAACTATGCCGCCTTCACGCACAATGTGATCCAGATCGTTCCCGACAAGCTGTCGCTGACGCTGGGGCTTCGCTACACCCATGAAACCAAGTCGATTACCTCGGCCGCGAACATGGACAATGATCTCTGTTCGAAGATCATTGCCTCGCCCTTCCAGTCGCTCGCGACGATCCCCTGCTTCGTGAACCAGACCGCGCCGAGCTTCACCCGCGCCGATCGCGGCACGCGCATGTCCGGGGGCGAACTGACCGGCACCGCGATCCTGACCTTCCGTCCGACCGACGATCTGATGACCTATGTCTCCTATGCGCGGGGATACAAGTCGGGTGGTTTCAACCTCGACGTCAATGCGATCGATCGTCCGTGCAGCACCACCGCGGGCACGCCGGCGCAAAATGCCGCCTGTACCGCGCTGCTCGCGCGGCCCGCCTATACGCCGCTCAACGGGCGCCCCGAAGCGAGCGACCTGCAGTTCGCCGCCGAGACGGTCACCGCCTATGAATTCGGGGCCAAATGGGATGGACCCGGCATCGATATCAGCGGCGCGCTCTTCTATCAGCAATTCTCGAACTTCCAGTTCAACGTCTTCAACGGGGTCAATTTCGAGGTCACGAATATCCAGGCGTGCCGCGACGATCTGAACGGCGGCGATACCGACCTCAGCGCGACGACCGGTGCCTGCGACCCCAACCGGCTGCGGCCCGGCATGATATCGAAGGGCGTCGAACTCGAGGCATCGATGCGGCCGGCGCGTCATCTGCAGCTCAACGCCGGCCTCACCTATACCGATACCAAATTCCGCAAGAATCTGGTCGGGACGGGCGGCAATCCGCTCACTCCGGCGCTGTTCCAGCTGCCCGGACGCCGGCCGGCCTTCTCGTCCGCCTATGCAGTCACCGGCTCGCTTTCCTGGACGCCGCCGATCAGCAGCGATCTGTCGGCGCTCGTCTATGTCGATTTCCGCTACATGAGCGATGTGAACACCGGCGGCGACCTCGATCGGGAGAAGGTCCAGGACGGCTATGGCGTCGTGAATGCCCGCATCGGCATCAATCGCGACGACAGGCTGTGGGGAATCGAGCTCTGGGCATCGAACCTGCTCAACACCCGCTATCAGACCACCGCCGCTGACGGCGTGACACTGGGCAGCGGGACCTTCCGCGGCGTTGCGTCGGGGCTCCAGGCGTCGGCATCGCAAATATTCCACGTCTTTCCGGGCGAACCGCGGACTTACGGCGTCACTCTCCGCACCCGTTTCTGACGGGTGGGGCGTGCCGGGCCTCTCTCTCCCGCCCGGCACGCCTGGAGCCGCCGAAAGGAGATTTCATGGCAATCCTGAAAATCATGTCCGCGGTGTCGCTGCTGCTATGCGCGGTCGGCGGCGCCTCGGCTCGGGAAGCCGCCCCGGTGCGCGTGACGCCTGATAATTTTGCCCGCGCCGAGACCGATCGCTATTTTGCGCTCACTGCCGCCGAAGGCGGTTTCGGCAAGTTCCGGCACCGGCGCGCTTTTGCCGCGCCCGATCGCCCGACCGTGGTCCGGCCCAATCGCGACACGCTCTACTCGAGCGCGATCTTCGATCTCGATGCCGGACCGGTGACGATCGTCGTTCCCGACGCGGGCAAGCGCTTCCTGTCCTTGCAGGTGATCGACGAGGATCATTATGTTCCGCTCGTCGCCCATGGTGCAGGCCGGTACACGCTGACGCGGGACACCGTGGGGACGCGCTACGTGATGGCCGCCTTCCGCATTCTGGCCGATCCCGCAATTCCCGGCGACCTCGAAGCGGTCCATGCGCTGCAGGATGCCATCGCCGCCGAGCAGCCGGGCGGCCCCGGCCGCCTCGAGCTTCCGGCGTGGGACAAGGCGAGCTGGCAGGGCGTGCGCGACGCGCTGATCGCATTGGGTGCAACCTTGCCCGATCTCGATGCGGCCTTCGGCGCGCGGGGGAAAGTCGATCCCGTCCGCCATCTCGTGGCGAGCGCCTCGGCATGGGGCGGCAATCCGGAACGCGACGCGACCTACATCAACGTCACACCGGCGAAGAACGACGGGACCACAGCCCACCGGTTGAGGGTGGGCGCCGTACCGGTCGATGGCTTCTGGTCGATCAGCGTCTATAATGCGAAGGGATATTTCGAGCCGGGACTGGCGGCCTATTCGATCAACAATCTGAGCGCGACGAAGGATCGGGACGGGGGCGTCATCGTTCGCTTCGGCGGCTGCGAGGCGGCCCCGGTCAATTGTCTGCCGATCATGCCCGGATGGAATTATCTTGTCCGCCTCTATCGTCCGCGCGCCGAGATTCTCGATCACCGCTGGACCTTTCCCGCCGCCACGCCCGTGACCGAAAATCGGGGAGAATGACATGAATTTGCGCCGCTGGTTCCTTTGTTGCTCCGCGGCCCTGATCGGGGCAGCCTGTCCGGCATGGGCCCAGCAGCAGGGAACGGCGACGCAGATTTCGGGTCCGGTCGAGCGGCGCGCGGTCGAAGCGGCGATCTGGGGCATTCCGATCGTCAATTTCGAGGCGATGCGCGAAGCCTATTTCCGCGACGCGGGGGCGCAATATAATGACATCGTCTATTGGTCGAAGAACCCCGACGCGAAGATGCAGTTGCTGACGCCGAACACGACGTCGCACTATGCCTACGCCAATTTCAATACGCGTGGCGGACCGGTGGTGTTCGAACTGCCGCCGTTCGAGGGCGTCGGCATGTATCACAACCTTGCCGATGCCTGGCAGGTCCCCGTGGTCGATTTCGGGCCGAACGGGCTCGACCGGGGCAAGGGCGGAAAATTCCTGCTGTTGCCGCCGGGTCACAAGGGCGATGCGCCGGCGGGCTACACGCCGATCCGTATGCCGACCTACAATGGCTATTTCCTCCTTCGGTCCAACCCGAAATCGCAGGCGGCGCGCGATGTGGCGCAGGCGAATGACTGGATTCGCAAGGTTCGCCTCTATCCGCTTGCCGACGCCGACGCGCCGCGTGCGCAGCGCTATATCGACGTATCGGGAAAGCTGATCGATGGCGTCGTTCGCATGGACCAAAGCTATTTCACACGGCTCGCACGCATCCTTGCCGAGGAGCCGGTGCGGCCGATCGACCTGCCGATGATGGGTATGTTGCGCACGCTGGGTATCACACATGATCGGCCCTTTGCGCCCGACGCCGCGCTGACGGCAACGCTCGATCTCGCGGCGCGGCAGGCGCACCGCGAGATCGTCGCGAGCCGGACCGATCAGCGGCAGCCCTGGTGGCCCGGCAGCAAATGGACGATCGCGAAAAATCTGATGGAGGCGGCGAAAGGCGGCTTCACCTTCGAGGTCGACGACAGCCTGCTGATCGACCAGCGCGCCTACACCTTCTATATCGCCTTCGCATTGTCGGCGAAGCTTGGCGGCGCGACCTTCTATCTGACGCAATATGACGAGGCGGATGGCACACCGCTCAGCGGCGATCATGATTATGTCCTGCGTGTTCCGGCGGACGTGCCGGCGGAGCAATTCTGGGCGGCGACCGTTTATGACATGGACAGCGCGAGCTTTCTTCGCGAGGCGCCGGTTGTCGGGCTCGACTCGAATGATCGCAGGATGAAACGCAACGCTGACGGGTCGGTCGATATATATTTCGGGGCGACGCCGCCGAGGGGCGCCGAAGCGAACTGGATCTACGTGCGGCCGGGCGGGACCTGGTTCGCCGCGTTCCGCTTCTACGGCCCGACACCCCGCTTGTTCGACAAGAGCTGGGCGATGCCGAACATCGAACGCCGATAGCGCGACCTCGGGCCGGGGGCCGGAATGGCGTGGCGCCATCCCGGCCTGCCGGTCAGCGCAGCTCGATGTCCACGCGGTCGATCCGGCCGCCCGCGAAGGGATAGCCGACCCCCGATGTGGCAGGGTAGTCGTCGGTCGGCGATCCCGAATCGATGCCTACGTCGAACCCCTCGGTGTTCGTGAGCGTCGCCGGCGGCGTGCGCGGCAGACGATCGCTCGACAGCGGGATGGCGTTGACACTCAACCTCAGTTCGCCGCCCTTGCCGCGGCCGCTGCCGTCATAGTCGAAATCGACGCGCAGGCTGTTGCGGCCCGGCGCCAGCGGTTTGTCCGCCACCAGCCGGACCGTCTTCAGGTCGAACAGCCGACAGACGAATACCGGGCGCCCCGTCGAATCGACATAGAGGCTCCATCCCGCGTAATTTCCTCCCATGGCGGCCACGACGCCCCGCGGGGCCTCGCCGGCGTCGATGGTGGCCGACAGCGTCCATGAGCGGTTGAGCATCCGCCGCATTTCCTTTTCGGGAACCGCCGCGCCGGCGGTGAATGTGTAGTGCGGCCCGTCGCCCAATATCGTCGGCAGCTTGTTGCCTTCGCCGACGATCGGCTCGGCGAGAGGCAGGACCTGGTTGCGCGCCGCTTCGCGCAGAAAAAGCTTCTGCATTGCAGCAAGCCGCCGCGGTTCGCGCTGCGCGAGATCGTGCGCCTGCGAATAGTCGCTGCGCAGATCATAAAGCTCCCACCTGTCGGCTTCGAAGGGTTTGGGTTTGCCGGCGGTGGCGCCCGCCCACGGCAGGCGGCTGTGGAATGCCGAGGCCATCCAGCCGTCATGGTAGATGGCGCGATGGCCGAGGACCTCGAAATATTGGGTATGGTGGCGCTCGGGGGAGGAGGCGTCGCTGAAGCTGTAGATGAGACTGGTGCCGTCGAGCGGCTTCTGGACGATCCCGTTCACCGATCCGGGCATCGTGATATGCGCGGCCTCGAGGATCGTGGGCGCGATGTCGTTGACATGGCCGAACTGGCTACGCAGCCCGCCGCGATCGGCGATGCCCTTCGGCCAGGCGATCACCATCGGATTGCGTGTACCGCCCAGATGCGAGGCGATCGTCTTTGTCCACTGGAAGGGGGCGTTGAGCGCCCAGGCCCAGCCGGCGTTGAAATGTGGATAGGTGGTCGCCGATCCGATCTCGTCGATCCGGGCGAGCTTCGCCGCGTCGCCTTCGGCAAAACCTTGCGCCGCGCCCATATAGTTGATCGAACCGGAAATCCCGCCTTCGGCGCTCGCGCCATTGTCGCCGACGATGTAGATGAACAGCGTGTTGTCATATTGGCCGCCCGCCTTGAGCGCGTCGATCAGGCGCCCGACCTCGGCGTCGGTGTGGGCTAGGTAGCCCGCATAGACCTCCATCAGCCTCGCCGCGACCTTTCTCTGGTCGGCGGTGAGGCTGTCCCACGCCGGTAGGCCGTCGGGACGCGGAG
Source organism: Sphingopyxis sp. (assembly GCA_017745175.1). Classification (GTDB taxonomy): domain Bacteria; phylum Pseudomonadota; class Alphaproteobacteria; order Sphingomonadales; family Sphingomonadaceae; genus Sphingopyxis. The sequence continues at coordinate 65,620 of JAGHZY010000006.1, forward strand.
TCAGAACGGTGTCGGCCGGGATGACACCGAGCCGTTTCTGGCGCGCGAAGCTCTCTTCGCGGAGCTTGTCCCAACCCTGGTCGAACTGGCCGCGATAGCGGTCGATCCACTGCTTCGGCGCCTGTAGCGGCGCATGGGTTGCCCCCGGTGCCAGATAAAGGAAGAACGGCCGCGTCGATGCCAAGGTGCGCTGCGATTGCAGCCATTGGATGCTGCGGTCGACGAGATCGGTCGTCAGGTGATAGTCCTTGCCAGCCGGGCGCCGCACACGGGTCGTTCCCTCGATCAGATCGGGATCGAACTGGTTGGCCGCGCCGCCCATGAAACCGTAGAATGTTTCGAATCCTTCACCGGTTGGCCAATGGTCGAACGGCCCCATGGCGGAACTTTCCCAATCCGCCGTCTGGTGCCACTTGCCGAAGGCAGCGGTGCTGTAGCCATTCTGGCGAAGGACTTCGGCGATCGTTGCCGTATCCTTGCCGTGCATCCCGCTATAGCCCGGCCGCGCATCGGCTGCATTGATCACCGCGCCGATCCCGGTTGCGTGCGGGTTGCGCCCCGTGAGCAGCGAGGCGCGGGTCGGCGAGCAAATGGCGGTGGTGTGGAAACGATTGTAGCGCAACCCGTCGCGCGCGAGCGCGTCGATGTTCGGGGTCGCCACGGGACCGCCGAAAGTCGAACTCGAGCCGAAGCCGACGTCGTCGAGCAGCACGAGCACGACATTGGGCGCGCCGGCGGGCGCCTGCCGCTGGAGTAGCGGGGGGGCTGTTTTGGCCTCGGGAGCCGGGGTGGCCGTCAAAGGCGCGGTTGCCGCGACGGCCGCGCTGATCGAACAGGATAGCAGGATTTTCTTCAGAAGCCTGGGCAATGCATGTTTCCCTTCGCGTTCAGGGCTACGCGGCGTCGGAACGGGCATCGAGCCAGCGCAGCAGCAGCATGTTCACCTCGTCCGCCTGCTCGAGGTGGAGGAAATGCCCGGCCTCCTCGATCCGGTGAAGCGAGAGGCCGGCGGGAAAGTCCGCTGCGGGCATCGCGCGCTCGAATATGTCGGCGCCGATGCAGCCGTCGCGCGCGCCATAAAGGCCCATTGCGGGGACCCCGATCGGCGTCCGCAGCAAGCGTGCCGAGACGGGATCGCGGCTCTGCCGGTAATAGGAGAGGGCGGCGCCCAAGACGCCCGGCTGGGCGAAGACGGCTTTCATTCCATCGAGCGTGGCGTCGGCTATCTTCCAGCCCGGCGACCATCGCCGCCACAGCCGCTCAAGATAGACGAAGTTCGCCCGCCGGACCCACCAGTCCGATATCCCGCGCCACTGGAAGAACAGGCCATAGAGCGAGCGCCGGAACTGCCTGCGGTCGCTGCGGATCAGTCGGCCGAGCGGGCCGAGCCGCGGCACGGCGATCAGCACGAGCGACGCGAAGCGTTCGGGTGCCATCGCGACTGCCGCCTGGGCAATGATCGAGCCCCAGTCATGGCCGACGAGGTGGACCTTTTTTGCGCCGAGTTCGTCGATCCAGCCGAGCACATCTTCCGCCATACACACCGGGCGATAGTCGCCATCTTCGGGTTGCGAGGAGGGCTCATAGCCGCGCATCCGTACCGCGACGGCGCGATGGCCCGCCGCTGCCAGCACAGGCAGTTGCGCATCGAAGCTGCGCTCATGATCGGGGAAACCGTGAAGCAACAGGACGACGGAATCCGACGTCCCGGCCCAACACGCGGAAAAGTCCAGCGGCCCCCGCGAAAGTGTCATCGTTCCGATCGCGGCCGCCGTCATTTCGCTTTGGCCTGGCGTGCAGCGAGAGCCAGGAGCGCGGGGTCGTTCTTCCAGTCGTAGATCGGATCGAACAGCGCAAAGAGGCGTTTCGCTTCGTCGGCATCGCCTGCGACGAGCTTCAGCGCGCCGCTGTCGATCATCGCGGCGGGGTCGGACAGATTGTTGTAGAGCTTTGCCCAGTTCGCCGCAGTGCTTTCGATCAGCACGTCGGGTTTACGTGGATAGCTTCCGAGCGCGGGTATGAAATCGACCACCCCGCCGCGGATATGAAGGCCGTAGAACTGGTCGGGACCGAAGCGCAGGCCGATCAGCCTGTCGACGTCGGCCGAGCGTTCGGGGCTGATGCGGATGCGGTAATAGTCGACATAATCGGCAAGCTGGCTCGCGACTGCGCCCGGATTGGCCGGCACGACCTTCAGCACCGGCGTTCCTTCGAGTTCGCGCGCCTGCGTCAGGTACCAGGAGCGGCTGTTCGTCGCGAGCGCGCGCTGGCCCATCGCCCGCAGGCAATCGGCCTTGAGCGCGCGGGTCTCGGCGCGATCGTCGACGCGGACAAGATAGTCGGCGAGCTGGCACGCCCAGAGATAGTCACCCTTCTGCGTCGCCGTGCGAACCTTGTCCGCCACGGCGGATGCACCGCCCATCGCGTCGATCATCCGCGTCGCTTCGTCCTGCGGGTGAAGCCGGTTGAGATGCGCCGCATTGCCGTCGAAGGGGCCGAACAGCGCGTCGTAGATGCGCGCCGGCATCGGTCCGAGGTCGCCGTAATTCCGGATCAGGATCGGCGATTTTTCGAGCCGTGGCGGCAGCTTGACCGAATAGCGCAGTTCGTCGGGGCCTTCGCCACGCAAGATGCCCTTCAGCGTCTGGTCGAGCAGGAAGGACAGCGCGTCGCGATAGTCGGCGAGCCGCGCGTCGATCGCCGCCCGGCCGGCCAGCGAGCTGCTGTGGGTGCTGAGCAATATCTCGGGCTTCAGCGCCGCGATTTCGTCGATTGCATGGCGCCACAGCCGTGGATCGCGATAATTGCCGCCCCGAACGCTGTAGACATTGGGGAACCAGCCCCAGACGATATTGTTCAGAACCGCCTTGCGTGCCGGGATCCAGACCATGAGCTGGCATTGGCTGTCGGTGCCGATGTCCCTCGTTCGGAAGACGAGGTCGAGCCCGGCGACCTTCAGCGTCTGGCCATCGTCGACCGGGGTGTCGACCGGCATATAGCCGTCGGCCGCCAGTTTGATGCTGTTCTTGAATCCAGCATCGGGGCCGGTATCGGGCAGATAGGCGTTGAACTGCTGGAGTGCGCGCGCCGACATCACCGGCGAGACTTCGGGATGGAAGGTGAAGGCGCCGCGCGTCGTCGCCATTTCGGCATTGGTGCAGCGGTTGCCGATTACCCGGATATTGGTGTTACCTCGTTTCGCCTCGGCGTCGACGAACGCGCGCGTACCCTTGGTATAATGTTCGTGCGAATAAATGATCGCGCGCACCGGCGCGTCGGTTGCGGTGCGCAGCAGCCGGTAGAAGCGCTCGCCATCCTCGAGGCTTTCGCCGCTGTCATAGATGATAAGCCCTTCGGGGCCTTCGACGGCGTGGACGTTGACGATGCTCGGCGACCCGAGCGTCCAGACGCGGTCGGCAACCTTGACGACGATTTCCTCGTCATAGGACGCGCGTTTCGGGGAATCGGGCGGCAGGTTCCAGTAAGCCGCCGTATCGGCGCCGACGCGGGCGCCGTTATCGAGTGTTGTCATCGGCGTGCTCGCCGCGTCCATATAGGGCGACGGATAGCGGACGGGCGGGGAGGGCTCGGCAACCGCGGCCGTTCCGCCGTTCATTGCGGCGAGTGCCGCTCCGACAAATAACCAGTCCTTCCGCATTTCGGCCTCTCCCTTTTCGGTGATTGTGACCCGTGTCTACCGGACCTCGATGTTGCCCAGTGCAGCCCGCCAGTCGCCGGGGAGCGCCACGGGACGCCTGGTGAGCCGATCGACATAGACATGAACGAAATGCCCTTCGGCCGCGGCTTCCTCAGCCTCATCCGAAAAGAGGCCGATCTCATATTTGACGCTCGAGGTGCCGAGCTGTGCGACCCGCAGCATGGCGGTGACCGGTTGGGGAAAACCCACCGCTCGAGCGTACCGGCAGCCGCTTTCGACCACGAGACCGATCATCGCGCCCTTTTCGACATCGAGCAGGCCGGCGTTGACGAGCCAGGCGTTCACCACCGTGTCGAACCAGCTATAATAGATGACGTTATTGGCGTGATTATAGACGTCGTTGTCCATCCACCGCGTCGTGATGAGATGCGCGTGCCGATAGGCAGTTCGAGGCCGGAAGGGCTGGCGGCTCATGTCTTTCCCATTATCTGCAGGCGGCGCTTCGCTATCGTCGGTCATCGCCGACAAGACGGCGATCCGCACCCCCTCCTGCCGGGGGGCTAGGGGGTATCCGGCCGATAGGGATCGGGCGTGCCGGGCGCGATCGGGGGATATTGCTTCAGGCTGGCCTGGAACGCGGCGATGATCCTGCGTGCGGGCGCCGACACCCACGTGTTTTCCATCGTCGCCTGCGGATATTCCTCCTTGGGATCGGTGACCAGATTGTATAATTTTCCGGTGCCGAGCCGCTGCGGCGGCGACCACCAGTCGCGCTGATCCTCATAGAGAACCAGTTTCCAGTCGCGCCATTTGACCGCCTCGAGCCGGTCGGCAACGAAAACCGGAAATCCCTCGCGGGCGGATTTGGTGGACGTGCCGAGGAAGAAGGCGCTCTGATCGACGCCGTCGATCGGCCGGTCCTGTGGAACCGCGGCGCCGGCGAAACGCGCGAGCGTCGCGAATGTATCGACCTCGTGGACGATTTCATTGCTCACGCGGCCTTCGGGAATGCGGCCGGGCCAGCGAATGATGAAGGGAACGCGCAGCGACCCTTCCATATGGGTGAAATAATATCCACGCCATGGACCCGACGATCCCTGCCAGGGATAGGTGGAATCGGGACCATTGTCGCTTGTGAACACGAATATGGTGTCGTCGCGGATGCCGAGCTTTTCGACGGCATCGATGATCGAGCCGACGCGGTTGTCCATCTCTGCCAGCGCGTCGGCAAAATCGCCATGTTCCGTCTTTCCCGCGAAGTCGGGGTGCGGCAGCGCCGGGAAATGGACCTGCGTCAACGGAATATAGGCGTAGAAGGGGCGGTGCGCCTTGACGCTGCGGCGCATGAAATCCGTTGCGCGGCGTGTTGCCTCGGCGTCGATCAGGCGCCGTTGCTCGAGGTCGTAGACTGCGAGGTCGCGGCTGGGCTGGCCGCGGCGTCCTTCCATGACATGCGTGAACTCAATACCGGCGGCCTGCGCCGCCCGGTTGCCGGGCCACATCGCCTCGTCGGTGGTGCGCGGGATGCCATACCATTCGTCGAAGCCCTGGTCGTTCGGCAGGCGGCCCTGCGTACTGCCGAGGTGCCATTTCCCGAAATGCCCGGTCGCATAACCCGCCGCCGAGAGAGTTTCGGCAAGAGTGATCTCCCATTGCGTCAGGCCGTCGAGCGTGCCGCCGACGGGGATCGAATGGGTGCCCGACCGGATCGCGAAGCGCCCGGTGAGCAGCGCCGAGCGGCTCGGGGTGCATTGCGCCTCGACATTGAAATTGGTGAGCCGCATCCCCTCTTGTGCCAGCGCGTCGATGCGCGGGGTCGGGGCGCCGCGGGTGATGCCGCCGCCATAGACGCCGACCTCGCCATAGCCCAGATTGTCCATCAGGATGAAGACGATGTTGGGCTTGCTTCCCCTTGCCGGGGCAGCGGCGGGCTCGGCCCGGACGGGCAGCAGCATCGCCGATGCGGCCAGCACCGAAGCGGCAAGACGTTTCCACATCGCAATTTCTCCCTGCTGGCGTTCCGGTCAGAAGCGCGTGCCGATCGTGGCGCCGAAGGTTCGCGGTGCGCCCAGATGATTATAGTCGAACCCGAAGCCATCGGTCAGATCCCCGCGCACCGTGAAGTAGTGCTTGCCGGTGAGATTCTTGCCCCAGAGCGACGCATTCCACCGCCCGCTCGCCGATTCCCAGACGAGCTGGCCCGAGAGCAGCGCATATCCCTTCTGCTTCAGGCGCGGCAGATTGGCGATGTCGAAATAGTTGGACGAGATATAGGCCACGTCGCCCTGTATGCCGAACCGTCCGTCCGGTCCGTCGGCCAGCGTGGCGTCGAATCCGCCCGAGGCGCTGAACTTCGGCGCGTCGGTCAGGCGCTTCCCGCGAAGACCTGCTCCGTCCAGCGTCCCGCGGCGGATCGTTGCGTCGAGGATGCCGATGCCCGAACGGAGCGTCAAGGCGTCGCTGATTCGCGCGGTAAGCTCGATTTCGGCCCCCATGATCCGCGATTTGGGAATGTTGCGAAGCTGCTGCGCCGCGGTAACGGGATCGACGTCATTATATTGCTGGTTGCGATAGTCATAATGGAAGAGCGCGGTGTTCAGCGTGATGCGCCGGTCGGCGAGCTGCATCTTCGCGCCGACTTCGAAGGCGTCGAGCGTCTCCGCTTTCGCGACACTGAGTTCGGCCGGATCGAAAAAGGCCTGCGCATTGAAGCTCGGCGCGCGATAGCCGCGGCTGTAGCTCGCGTAGAAAAGGAGGTCGCGGTCCGGTGTATAATCGATACCGACTTTGCCCGACAGATTGTCGCTTTTGTCGCGTAGCGACGAGGAGGGGATCAGGTTGGCGATCAGGACGCCATCGACGCCCAGCACGTCGGAAACGAAACCGGTCTGCGCGCCCTCGTCGCGGGTATAGCGAAGCCCGCCGCGCACCTTGACCTGATCCGACAGCGCGAAACTCGCATCGGTATAGAGAGCATAGCTCTTCTTGAGCTGGTCGAAGCGATTCCTGAAGATGCACGCGAGCGGCAGGCCGGTCGCGCAGTCCATGAAGGTGATTCCGGGCACGCCATCGGAATCGAAAGCCTTGCCGATCTCGAGAGTGTTGGCGTTGAAGACATCCTCGCGGTTGTAATAGGCGCCGAGGATGAAATTGAACGGACCGGCGAAGTCGCTGGTGAGGCGCAAATCCTGCGCGAATTGTTCGGCATGATCGACCGCTGACAGTTCGAGGAGCTCAATCGCCTGTCCGTCGGCGTCTTCGCGATAGCGATAGCGGCCCCTGTCCCACGAAGTGACGCTCGTGAGCGTCAGGCCTTCGGCCACGTCGATATTGCCGGTCAGCGCCACCGACCAGGTCCGGGTGCGGCGACGGTCGGTCACCGTCGCCTCGATCTGGCGTGACTTCAGTCCGGGGCGGTTGATTGGCTCGGGCTGGGCATAGACACCGAATACACGCGGGTTCTGATAGCTGGTTGCGGCGCGCAGTGTGAAGCGTATGCTGTCTGATGGCTCGAACAACAGCGAGGCGCGCACGCCATATTCGCGAACGTCGTTGAGGTCGGGCTTACCCGGGAGCTGGTTCCTGAACCAGCCGTTGGCGCGGGCAAAGGTGCCGGCAACGCGTATCGCCAGCGTATCGCCGAGCGGCACGTTGACCGCGCCATTGACGTCGATGCGGTCGTAGTTGCCGTATCCAAGCTTCAGATAGCCCTCGGCCTCGTCCAGCTTCGGTGCGCGGCTGATCAGGTTGATCGCGCCGCCGGTCGTATTCTTGCCATAAAGCGTTCCCTGCGGCCCGCGCAGCACCTCGACCCGGTCGAGGTCGAACATCGAAACGCCGAGCAGCGCGAAATTGCCCTTGTAGACTTCGTCATAATAGGTCGCGACCGGGCTCGACTGATTGAAGCTATAGTCGGCCATCTTCACGCCGCGCAGCGCGAAGATCGGCGTGCCGTCGCCATTGGTCGAATGATTCTGGAGGTTCACCACCTTGGTGACAAGATCCTCGGTCCGCGTGATATGCTGTTCTTCGAGGCTGTCGCCGCCGATCGCGGTGATCGAAACCGGAATGTCCTGAAGCCGCTCGCTGCGTTTTTGCGCCGTGACGACGATGTCGTCCGGGCTCGTGACGTCGGCTTCGGCGTCCTGCGCCGCTGCCGGAGCCATATAGCTCGCGGACAGCGCGAGTGCGACGGTGGAGAGCAGAATCCTGCGCATGAAGTAATCCCCCAAGATTATATTGTCGTGGTTGTCGAAAATGGTCGGCGACGGTGTCAGAGCGCCGCCGCCGCTTCGGTCGCCGCGCGTTCGCCGGCGCGGACCGCGCCATCGATATAGCCGGCCCAGATCGGCGAGGTTTCGGTGCCTGCCCAATGCACGCGCCCGACCGGCTTGCGGAGTGCCGTCCCGAGCATCGTCAGCGTGCCCGGCGTCGCATTGCCGCCATAGCAGCCGTGGCTCCATTCCTCGACCGACCAGTCATTGTCGACATAATCGATCGCCTCGAGCGCTTCGGGACCGAAGGCGCGGGCGAGCTCGCCGAGGACCAGTGTCCGCCGCGCCTTGATGTCGGCGCCGCTCCACTGGATTGCGCGTCCCGCCTCGATGAAACCCGCCAGCAAACCCTCGCGGGCGCCATGGGGCGTCGCGTCGATCGCATTTGTCACGTCCGACTTGTCGAAATAGGCATAGCCGCTCAGCCCGCGCTCGCGCCAGAAGGGGCGCTTGTAGGCGGCCCAGAATTTGATCGCCGACCCCATCGGGTAGCGCTGCTGCAACTTGTCGCGGGCGGGGGGCAGCACCGGGGAAAAGCGGATGCGGGCGCACATCGCGGGCGGAAGCGCGACGATCACCTGCTTCGCTTTCCAGATTCCCTGCTCGGCGACGATCTCGACCCCGCCCGCATCCTGCCGGATATGATGGACGGGACAGTCGAGGACGACCCGCTCGCCCAGTTCCTTCGCAATCCCTTCCGCGATCTGATGGACACCGCCGTGGTAAAGCCATTTCTGCGCTCCCTCGCCAAGACCCGTCAGCGTGCCGAGATCGTCCCCCGAGCGAACGTAGAAGAGCAGGTAGAGCATCGAAATGGACGCGGACTCGGTGGTGATCATGGCCGTCGCGAGCCGGTCGAGGTTGCTCCGCAATGCGGCATTTTCGGTTTGCTCTTCGATCCACGTCCGGAAAGTCTTGGAATCGAGCACATCGGCATTGGGTGCGGTCCATGGCGTTTCGGGCGGAACCGTCGCCGAAAGCTCGTTGATCCGTTGGTAGAGCGCCACGAACTCGGAATGCGTGCTGTCGTCGAACGGCGATTTTCCGACCCTCGCATCGCCGTCAATGACGCTGACCCTGTCGCCCACGGCCGGGGTGACGTAACGGCGGACACCATATTCGTCGCCAAGTGCGACGATACGCGTCTGGGTCGGACCCACCCACATGCCGCCGAGATCGATCCTGTGTCCGGCGAGCATGCCCGGTTTGGTGCGGCCGCCCACGCGATCGCGCGCTTCCAGAACAACCACGGATTTCGCTTCCCCCGCGAGTTGG
>JAGHZY010000006.1:74836-120886 GCA_017745175.1 Sphingopyxis sp.
AGTTGGCGCGCGGCGGCAAGCCCCGAGAAACCGGCGCCGACAACGACCACATCGGCGACGCCGCCCGATTTCGGCGACCCGGCCGCCAGAAGGGAGGAAGGCGTCGCCGCGAGACCCGCGCCGGCCAGCATGACGCCCAGGCCTCCCGAGCGAAGAAGCGCGCGGCGGCTGGTTGCCTCGCGCGATCCCGAGTTGTCGTCCGCACCGCGATCCATATTTCATCCTCCCGCATCGTTCGATAAAGCGTACTTGAACCGTACGCGTATGGTATACGCGCGAGGCGCCGGGAAGAGTCAAGCGCAAAGAGCGCGGGGGCCGGAAAAAGGGAGCAATAGAGGCCCGCGTGCCCGTTGCGGGCGCGGCCCGGCGATCAGGTTCGCCGGACCACCAGATTCCTGATTTCGCTCATATCTTCCATTGCGAAGCGCACGCCCTCGCGGCCGAGCCCGCTGTCCTTGACGCCGCCGTAGGGCATATTGTCGACGCGGTAGGAGGAGACATCGTTGACGACGATGCCGCCTACGTCGAGATGATCCCACGCCTCGAGTATCTTGTGGATGTCGCGCGTAAAGATGCCCGCCTGCAAGCCGAACTTGCTGTCGTTGACCTCCGCCAGCGCCTTTTCCCATTCGGTGAATTTCGACAGGATGACGACCGGACCGAACGCCTCCTCGCAAACCACATCGGTTTCGGCGGGGACGTTTTCGAGCAAGGTCGCCTCGAGCATGTTGCCCGCACAGCCGCCGCCCGCGAGCAGCGTCGCGCCCGCTGCGACGGCATCGTCGATCCAGCCCTTCAGGCGCTGCGCTTCCTTGACCGAGATCATCGGCCCGATGAAGGTGTCGCGCAGCTTCGGATCGCCCGATTTCAGCGTCTTGACCTTTGGAGTGAGCATGTCGCGGAAGTTATCGTAGATATCTTCGTGGATGATCACGCGCTGCACATGGATGCAGCTTTGCCCCGACTGGTAATAGCCGCCGAAGATGATCCGCGCGAGCGCATGGTCGAGGTCGGCATCCTTGTCGATGATCACCGCGGCATTGCCGCCGAGCTCGAGCACGACCTTCTTCTTGCCTGCCTTGGCCTTCAGATCCCAGCCGACGCCGGGCGAGCCGGTGAAGGAGAGGAGCTTGAGCCGCTCGTCGGTGGTGAACAGGTCGGCGCCCGCGCGCGTCGCGGGCAATATGCTGAACGCGCCCTCGGGTAGGATATCGCATTCGGCGAGCACCTCGCCCATGATGATCGCGCCCAATGGCGTCAGCGACGCGGGCTTCATCACGAACGGGCAGCCCATCGCGATTGCCGGCGCGATTTTGTGCGCCGCGAGGTTCAGCGGGAAGTTGAAGGGGGAGATGAAGCTGCACGGGCCGATCGGCACGCGCTTCCACATTCCCATATAGCCCTTGGCGCGCGCCGAAATGTCGAGCGGCTGGACCTCGCCATAGTTGCGCGTCGCTTCCTCGGCGGCGATGCGGAAGGTGTCGATCAGGCGCGTGACCTCGCCTTCGCTGTCGGCGATCGGTTTGCCCGCCTCGATGCACAGCGCATAGGCGAGTTCGTCGAACCGTTCCTGGAAACGCGCGACGCAATGGGAGAGCACGTCGCGCTTTTCGAAGCTCGCGAGCCGTGCCATCGGCTCGGCGGCGCGCACGGCGCCGGCGATCGCTTCGTCGATGACATCGGGAGTCGCGAGCGCGGTGCGGAACGCGACCTCGCCGGTGAACTTGTCGATCACCTCGAGGTCGGTGTTCGGCTGCACCGCCTTGTTGTTGAGGTAGAGCGGATAGACGTCCTTGAGATACAAGCTTGCTCCTCTCCGCGAGAATGATGGAAACGGAGCATATATATCTGGAGGCGGGATCTTTACTTCGATACCCCCCGCGTCGAGGGGCTATCCGGCGCGTTCCGCCGCGTGGCTTTCCAAGCCCTTGACCAGCGTTTCGATGGTGGTCGGGATCAACTCTTTCCGCCAACCCGCTTCGGGCACCATGATGAGGCTGTAAGCGAGGCCGATCGACGAGGTCAGGAGCGCCTGTGCCGCCATGACAGGATCGATTTTGCGGAACGTGCCATCGGCGACGCCGCGTTCGATCAATTCGACGAATATCGTGAACAGCCGTGCGCGCGATGACCGCGCGAAATAGATATCGTCCTCTGAAGCGAGCCGGTCCTGATTGAGAAAGACGATCCGGAAACTGTCCGGATTTGCGATCCAATGCTCGGTCCACGCTCCGGCGAGTATCGCAAGCCGCCCGGGAATATCGCCGGCTCGCTCTGCGGCGTCGGCGGCGTGCGTGTCTGCGATGGTAAGCATGTCCTCCCATATGTGCCGGAGGAGTTCGCGCTTGTTTCGGAAATAGACATAGAAGGTCATCGGCGAGCAGCCAGCGCGCTCGGTGATCTTGCGGATCGATACCGCATCGAACCCGTCTTCGGCGAACAGTGCGCGCGCCGCCTCGACGAGTTCGAGACGGAAGGCTTGTCCTTCCCGGGCCGTCCGTCGCACTCTCTTTGCCGTCACCATTTTTCCTCGCGAATCTGCACGCCGCACCTTCCTCCCCCCGACAAGGGGAGGGGCGTGATGCCAATCGCCGCGGCATCCTGCGCGGCAGGCACATCATCCTGATCGAGGGACGCAAATGCAAATCAATCTTGCGGGCAAGGTAGCGATCGTCACCGGCGCCGGAAACGGGCTCGGCCGGACCTATGCGTTCGCGCTTGCGCAGCGCGGCGCGAAGGTGGTCGTGAACGATCTGGCCAGTGAGGGCGCGGCGGCGCAGGGCGTCGTCGAGGCGATCGCCGCGGCGGGCGGCGAAGCGATCGTTTGCGATTGCAGTGTCACCGACGAGACCGGCGTCGCCGATATGGTTGCGCGCACGCGCGATCGCTGGGGCCGCGTCGATATTCTGATCAACAATGCGGGAATGCTCCAGAACCGCCGCTTCGGGCGCGTGTCGCTCGAGGAAATCCGGCGGATCGTCGAGGTCAATCTGATGGGGTCGGTCATCTGCTCGCACGCGGTGTGGGAAGCCATGAGCGAGCAGGGCTATGGCCGCATCCTGATGACGACGTCGGAGGGCGGGCTTTATCCGGTGCCGGGCGCGGCGAGCTATGCCGCGGCCAAGCTCGGGGTGGTCGGGCTGATGAATGCGCTGTCGGCCGAGGGCGACAGATATGGCATCCGCGTCAACAGCATCGCGCCCGCCGCGGCGACACGGATGACCGACGGTCTGCTCAGCGAACGGGACTTCGCGCGCATGGGCCCCGCATCGGTCGTCGCCGCGGCGCTGTTCCTCGTCGGCGAGCAGGCGCCGCGCGGCGCGATCCTCGCGGTGGGTGCGGGGCGTTTCGAGCGCGCCTATATCACCCATACGCTGGGCGCAGAGATCCCCGATGGAAAGGTGACACCCGAGGCCGTCGCCGAGCGCTTCATGGAGATAAGCTGTCGCATGGGCGACCAGGCACCCGACGGGATGCACTCGGTCGCCCGCGTCGGACAGGCCTGACTATGTGGCCGCGGCCTCCCGGATCGACGCCATGTCGATCACGAAGCGATATTTGACGTCATTCTTCTGCATCCGCTCGAACGCTGTGTTGATGTCGGCGATACCGATCATCTCGCAATCGGGGAGCACCTGATGTTCGGCGCAGAAGTCGAGCAGGTCTTGCGTCGCCGCGATACCGCCCATCAGCGAGCCCGAGATCGAGCGGTGGTTGCGCATCAGCAGGCCGCCGTGCATCGGCTCGAGCGGCTCGATCGCGCCGACGAGCGCGAGCGCGCCGTTGCGGGCGAGCATCATAAGATAGGGGTTGAGGTCGTGCCGCGACGGGATCGTATCGACGATCAGGTCGAAGCGGTTTGCCGCGGCCATCATCGCTTTCGGGTCGTTCGCCAGCAGCACGTCGCTCGCGCCGAGCGCGCGCGCGTCGTCGGCCTTGCTCGCCGAGCTGGTGATCACCGTGACCTCGGCGCCGAGCGCGGCGGCGAGCTTCACCGCCATATGGCCGAGCCCGCCGAGCCCGGCGACCGCGACCTTCGATCCCTTGCCGACCTTATACTGGCGCAGCGGGGTCCAGACGGTGATGCCGGCGCAGAGGAGGGGGCCGGCGAAGCGCATGTCGAGCGCGTCGGGAACCTTGAGCACGAATTTGTCGCGCACGACGATCGCTTCGGCATAGCCGCCGTGCGTCGGCGCCCCGTCGATGCGGTCCTTGCCGTTGTAGGTCGGGGTCGGTCCCGCTGCGCAAAACGGCTCCTCATGCTCGGCGCAGGCGTCGCATTGCTGGCAGCTGTCGACGAGCGCGCCGACCGCGACACGGTCGCCGACGCGGAACGCCGTCACGTCGGCGCCGATCGCGGTGACATGGCCGACAATCTCATGTCCCGGCACGCAGGGGAAGACGGCGTTGCCCCAGTCGTTGTGCGCGATGTGGAGATCCGAATGGCACACGCCGCAATAGGCGATCGCGATAGCGACGTCGTCGCCGCGCAGGTCGCGCCGGTCGATGGTGAGGGGAACGAGGTCGCCGCGCGCTTCGAGTGCTCCAAAGGCCTTGCAGTCGGTCATCGGTTGGTTCCTTTCGGGCGGTAAGTCAGGCGATCGGCGCGCGCAGCCAGGGCGCGGGGGTCGCCTCGGGCGAACTGATCTGGTTGGAGATCCATTTGCCCATGCGGCGCAGCGGCTCGATCGCGTCCTGCGGCGCCGCCCATTTCATCGCGGGCGCATAGCCGAGCGACACGATGCGCTGCGCGCCGTGCAGCGGCAGGCGGTCCTTGAGCTCGTCCTTCAGCGCCTCGGGATAGATGCCGACGGTCTGCGTATAGGCATCGACGGCGTCCATCACCTCGTCGAGCGAGTCGACGGGCACGAGATTGGCGGTGCGGTCGTCGAGCGTCGTCGAGAAGGAGACGGGCTCGGGAATTTGCGAGACGATGACCGCGCCTTCGCCGTCCTTGCCGCCGATCACCTTGTACCATTCGTCGTCGAGCCGCAGCGCGTCGACATGCGCCTTCAGCCCCTTGTCGTAATGTTTGGGCGCGGTCGACACACTGTTGGGCAAGCCGAGCAGCGCGTCATAGACCTCGCGGCCGAAGGCATTGAGCCGTTCGATCCCCGCCTCGTCGGTCCCCGTCTGGACATAGATGACGCGCGCGTTGACGCACGCCTTCTGGTTCATCGTGCCGATGTCGCAGGCGAGCCGCAGCGCCGCCTCGCGCATCGTCGCCTCGCTTGCGAAGGTATCGGCGCCGATGATGCTCGCGCTGCGCTTGGGGTCGAGCGAAATCAGTTCGAGCCCCGGCTGGATATACTGGCTGACATGCTTCATCGAGGCATAGCCGCCCCAGGCGACAATCTTTTCGAGATTTTCGGGGCGATAGAGCTTCTGCTCGAGCGCCTGGTCGCCGCCCTTCCAATAGGCGACGGTCAGATGGCGGGTCAGCGGATGGTCGGGCGCCATGTCGATCATCGTCCGCGCGACCGCGAGCGCGGTGAAGGGGTCGTTCGACGGCGCCTTGATGATCGCGTCGCTGCGCAGCACCATGTTGCGCAGGATCGTGAGCAGCGACAGGCCGGGCGCGTTCCCCGCGACGATATGGAGCGTGCGCGCGCCGAAACAGCGGACCTCGATTTCGGTGCCGTCGATCAGCCGCTGATGGACCCAGCCTTCGAGATGGTCGATGCCGACGGTGGTGTCGACCGCCTCGATGATCGCCTCGCGCGTCAGCATATGGTGCATGCCCATATAGCTCGCCTTGACCAATGTCGGGGTTGTCGGCGCGGTCTGATAGGACAGCTCGCACGCCTCCTGAAGGTGGGTGTTGGTCGCAAGGTCCATCCGCTGGCCGAGCGCGACCGCATAATCGAGGATGTCGTCGAAGCTCAGCTTGTAGAGGTCGGCGAGCTTCGTCGGATTGCCGAGCGGCAGGCGGTCGACATATTTATGCGCGTCGGGGGTCAGGAAGGCGAGGTCGCCGCCGCGGCCGCCGACCTCGATCAGATTGTCGGTGATCAGCTCTCCGCGGATCACCATCGGGGCGACAGGCATGGTCATTGGGCGGCTCCTTCGAGATTGTTGAGGAAATCCATGGCTTCGCGGTGCGAATTTTCCGACGCCGCGCAGGTGATCTTGTCGTCGCCGCCCTGCTTCTCGCTGTAGCGCTCGATCGCGCCGGCGACATAATAGCTGGGACGGCCGCAGGGGCAGGGCTTGTCCCATTCGACGGTGATCTCGTCACCGGTAATGAAGCCGCCCCAGCGGATGTTCGACCCGAGGTCGTAGAAGGCCGCGCGCCCGGTCACGCGGCCTTCGCGCGGCAGCGGCTTGCTCGTCTCGGGATCGAGCAGGAAGGGAATGACGGTCGGTGCGAAATGGAAATGGTCGTGCTCGCAGCGCATATGCGACCCGCCGACGATTTCCGACATCGCATAGCTTTCGTTGAGCTGCTTCGCGCCGGTGAAGCGCAGCACCTCGTCGCGCCAGCCGTCGGGCTGGACCACGCCCTTCGCGCCGCCGGTGGTGGTGATATAGGATTCGGGGTCGAACACGCCTTCGAGCCCGCGCTCGAGGCCCGCCTTCGCCATATTGTGGAGCAGATTCCAGGTGCCGCCGATATAGACGCGCTTGCCGCGCAGTTTCGCGACCATCTCCTCGAAGAAGGCGGCGAGATGCTCGGGCATCTTCGCCTGGAGTTCGTCGAACGCCTCCTTCTTGGCGCGCAGTTCGGGGCTGATGTCGAGCCGGTCGAGCGTGCCCTTCGCGTGCGCGGCGCGGATGCGGGCGCCGAGATGAAGGACGTCGGTGCTCAGCGTCGCGGGATAGGCGGGATGGAAATGATCCTCGCTCGGCAGCAGTCCGGCGACGAGGAAGTCGTTGCCGCGCAAATGGCTGAGATAGCCCTTGCGATAATAGGGATAGGCGGTGTGGAGGTCGGGCTGCGGCGTGTCGGGGCCGGTCATGTTCCAGACGAACAGGCGGCGGATATCGACGGTCTTCTGCCATTCGCGGATGCTGTTGGGCAGGAAGGACAAGGTTCCCGAGGTTCCCGACGTGTGGCTGATGCGGATGTCGGGCAGCGCGGCGTCCATTGTGTCGAACCAGTCGTCGAGGCCGCCGCACGCGCTCACGTCGACCGCGGCGATGCGTTCGCCGACCTCGGGCAGCACCAGCTTGGCGATCCAGCGGTTGATCTGCGCGAACTGGCCCTTTTCGAGCAAAGACGGTGGATAGGATTTGTAGACGGTATGTTCGAAGAGCAGCGGGACGACATCGTCGATGGCGTCGATGCGGTCGATGTCCTCGCCGTCGGCGAGGCGCTTCAGGACGGGAATTTTTTCGCGAAATTCGGCGAAACGGCGCTGGAGCCCCCGAAGCTGGATCGCCGCCAGTTCCTCGCGCGGCAGGCTGTCCCACTTGTCGCGGCGATGCTCGGCCAGGGCGACCGGGTCGTCGAGCAGCAGGTCGGCCTTGCGGCCGATAGAATCCGAATCCGGCGACATTCGCGCTCTCCCATTGTTGTTCTGGAGGGAGTATGTTGCGAGGGGGGCGACTGTGCGCCCCCCCATGCCGGGTGGGGCAAAGGGGGCGGGGGCTATCGCGCCCGATAATATTCGACGCCGTCATCCGCGATGCTGCTGGTGATCGCGCCCGTGACGAGCAGATGGTTGAGCAGCGCGATCGTCTCGCTCGTCGCGAGGCTGAACAGCGAATTGTCGCTTCGTTCGATCGGACGGTTGAACAGCAGGCCGAACAGGTCGATGACGCGCTTCGGTTCGGCGAGGGCGACGCAGAGGCGACCCAGCGCGTCCCTCTGTTCGCCGATCAACTCGTCGATGCGCGCGTGAGGCCCGTAAAAGCTGTTCTTGTGCGACGGCAGCACGAGCGCGCTGTTCGGCACCTGCGCACGAATCCGCCCGAGCGTATCGAACCATTCGCTGACCGGATCGGCATCGGGCTCGGTGGCGTCGACCGAAATATTCGACGAGATTTTGGGCAGCACCTTGTCGCCCGAAATCAGGAGGTCGAGCTCGGCGCAATAGAGGCAGGCATGTTCGGCCGTATGTCCGCCGCCCGCGATCACGCGCCAGAGCCGACCCCCGATCGCGATCTCCTCGCCGTCCCTGATGCGGCGATAGGCGTCGGGGAGGCCCGCATAAAGCCGTCCGATGCCGAGCCGGCGGGCGCGATAGGTCTCGATCTCATCGGGCTTCCATCCGGCCCTGCGGAAGAAGTCTTCGATCCCCTGAACGGGCTCGTCGCCGCGGCGATAGGCGATGGTGCGCGCGGTCAGATATTCGGTGCGGGTCATCCACAGCCGGCAATGGAAGCGTTCGGCGAGCCAGCCGGCGAGCCCCGCATGGTCGGGGTGCATGTGCGTCGCGATGACGCGCACCACCGGCCGTCCGCCGAGATCCTCGACCAGCAGTCGCTCCCATGCCGCGACGACCGCGGGATGCTGGACCCCGGTATCGACGATCGTCCAGCCTTCGCCATCCTCGATCGCCCACAGGTTGATATGGTCGAGCACGAAGGGAAGCCCCATACGAATCCACCGGACGCCCGGCGCGATGGCCCGCGATTGCCCGGGTTCGGGCGGAAGGGGGGCGATGGGCGCGGGAGCGCTGGCGGAAGGCATGTCCATTCCGGCAGGTGATAGCTGAAATAACCTGTCCGGCGCCCCCTCCTGGCGGGTGGGGGAAGCGCCCCCCCGTTTCGGGGAGTTGCGTCATGCCCCCCTTTCCTTGCCAAATCGGAACGGGGTCGCTTTGGTGTGGCGGACGTATCGTCCGTAGGGGGGCGCCCAGGGCGATCCCGCTCAAATGACGAAAGAATTCGGGAGCTGTTGATGATGGTTGGTGAACCGGCGGAAGCGCGGACATGGCTTTTGCGGAAGCGGACGCGGGGTGCCGCCTTGTCGGTGATGCCGCTCTTCGCAATGGTGGCCGCAGGGGCGCAGGCGCAGGTTGAAACCGCCAAGCCCGCCAGTTCCTACACCGCCGAAAAAAATGCCGAGCTGCTGCAGCAGCTTCCCTTCGGAGACCGGCTCGATTTCGAGGAAGCGCAGCGCGGGCTGATCGAGCCGCTGCGCGAGCCGATCAGGGACGCCGCCGGCAAGATTGTCTGGGACATGGGCGCTTATGATTTCCTGAAGGCCGACAAGGGTCCCGACACGGTCAACCCCAGCCTTTGGCGCCACGCCAGGCTCAACACCAACGCCGGCCTCTATCGCGTTACCGACCGCGTCTATCAGCTGCGCGGCTTCGATCTCGCCAACATGACGGTGATCGAGGGCGACACGGGGCTTGTCCTCGTCGATCCGATGTCGACCGTTGAAACGGCCCGGGAGGGGCTGGAGGTCTATTTCCGTCATCGTCCGCGCAGGTCCGTCGTCGCGGTAATCCATACCCATACCCACCTCGACCATATCGGCGGGGTGCGCGGCGTCGTTGACGAGTCCGACGTCAGGGCGGGGCGCGTGCAAATCATCGTGCCCGCGGGCTTCCTGAAAGAGGCCGTGAGCGAAAATGTGCTCGCGGGTCCCGCCATGTTCCGCCGCGCGCAATATCAGACCGCGACCCCGGTGCCGCGCGGACCGAGTGGGCAGGTCGACACCGGCCTCGGCAAGGGCGCGCCCGGGCCCGGCACCGTGACGCTGATGGCGCCGACGACGGTGATCGAAAAGCCCTATGAGACGCATGTCATCGACGGGGTCGAGTTCGAGTTCCAGCTGACGCCCGGAACCGAAGCGCCGGCGGAAATGAACTTCTATCTGCCGCAGATGCGCGCGCTCGGCATGGCCGAGAATGTCGTGCGGACGATGCATAATATCCTGACCCCGCGCGGGGCACTCGTCCGTGACGCCAAGGCATGGGGGCAGTTCATCGACGCCAGCCTCGTACGCTATGGCGACCGGAGCGACGTGATGTTCGCGCAGCATAGCTGGCCGAGCTGGGGCGGCGACCGCATCCGCACCATCCTCGCCGACCAGCGCGACATGTACACCTATCTCAACAATCATGCGCTGCATCTGCTCAACCAGGGTCTGACCCCGACCGAGATCGGCGATGCGATGCGCGACCTGCCCGGCGAACTGGCGCAGAAATGGTATGCGCGCGGCTATTATGGCGCCGTGAGCTTCAACGCGCGCGCGGTCTATCAGCGTTATCTGGGCTTTTACGACGCCAACCCCGCCAATCTCGACCCGCTGCCGCCGGTCGAAATGAGCAAGCGCTATGTCGCGGCGCTTGGCGGCGGGCCGCGCGTCGTCGAGCTGATGCGGACCGCGATCGCCGCGGGCGACTATCGCTGGGCAGTCGAGATCGGCAACCGGCTGGTCTTCGCCGAGCCTGACAACAAGGAGGCGCGGGGCCTGCAGGCCGACGCGCTCGAACAGCTCGGCTATCAGGCCGAAAGTGCGCTCTGGCGCAACATGTATCTGGCGGGTGCGGCCGAGCTACGAAGCGGCCGCGCCACGCCATCGGGACGCAATGCCGGCGATCTGGTACGTGCGCTCGAACCCGCTATGTATTTCGACCTGCTCGGCGTCCGGCTGAACAGCGAACGTGCGGTGGGGCACGACATGCTGCTGAACTGGATATTCTCCGACATGAAGCAGTCCTTTGCGCTGACGCTGCACAGCGGCGTGCTCACCTATCGCGCGGGGATGCAGCATCCGCGCGCCGACGCGACGATCACGATGGACAAGGCGACACTGGACCGGATCGGCCTGCGCGAGCTCGATTTCGCCAAAGCGACCGAACAGGGGCTGGTGAAGGTCGGGGGCAAAGCGGGCAAGCTCGCCGAGTTGATGGGATTGATGGACAATTTCGATCCGGCCTTCGCCATCGTCACACCCTGACGGCGGGGCGTCGCTTGCATCACCGAAAGTTGGAAACGGAATGACATACAAGACTCTGGCGTGGAATGTGGAGGACCGGATCCTCGTCCTCCGGCTGAACCGCCCCGACAACCTCAACGCCTTCACCGTCGACATGGCGGCCGAACTGGTCGATGCCTTCGAGCGCGCGAGCGAGGACGACGGGGTCGGCGCGGTGATCCTGACCGGCGAAGGGCGCGCCTTTTGCGCGGGCATGGATCTCGACCGCGAAGGCAATGTCTTCGGGCTCGACGAAGCGCAGCGTCCGACGCTCGACTATATGCGCGAGCAGCCGGCGGACCGGTCCGAAAGCGACGGCATCCGCGACGAGGGCGGGCGCGTCACGCTTGCGATCTTCCAGTGCAAGAAACCGGTGATCGCAGCGATCAACGGCGCAGCCGTCGGCGTCGGCGCCACGATGACGCTCGCGGCGGACATTCGCATGGCGTCGGAGAAGGCGCGCATGGGTTTCGTCTTCGGCAAGCTCGGCATCACGCCCGAGGCCTGCTCGACCTGGTTCCTGCCGCGCCTCGTCGGCATGCAGCAGGCGCTCGAATGGGTGCTGTCGGCGGATATCTTCGACGCCGCCGAAGGCTTGCGCGGCGGATTGTTCCGATCGATCCACGCGCCCGAGGCGCTGCTGGACGAGGCGAAGGCGCTTGCGCGCAAATTCATTGCCGGCCGCTCGCCGGTCGCGGTCGCGCTTGCCCGGCAGATGATGTGGCGCAATTCCGCCGAGCGCCACCCGGTCGAGGCGCACCGCGTCGACTCGCTCGCGATGTTCTACACGAGCATCGCCGACGGCAAGGAAGGCGTCGCGGCCTTTCTAGCGAAGCGCGATCCGGACTTTTCGGGCAGGGCGTCCGAAATGCCCGATTTCTATCCCTGGCAGCGCGGATAGCGCTGCGTTCTTCCGGAAGCGATGACATGAAGACAAGAGCCGCCATCCTGCGCCGCCACGACGCCGCGGGGCCTTATGCGCAAACCCGCCCGCTCGAAATCGCCCTGGTCGATCTCGCGCCGCCGGGGCCGGGGGAGATTCTCGTCGCGATCAAGGCGGCGGGCCTCTGCCATTCGGACCTTTCGGTGATCAACGGCGACCGCCCGCGTCCGCTGCCGATGGCGCTCGGGCACGAGGCGGCGGGGGTGGTCGAGGCGGTGGGCGAGGGCGTGACCGATCTCGTCCCCGGCGATCATGTCGTGACGGTGTTCATGCCCAATTGCGGCCATTGCCTGCCCTGCGCCGAAGGGCGTCCAGCGCTCTGCGAACCCGGCGCGGCGGCGAACGGCGCCGGGGCGCTCGTCAGCGGCGGGAGCCGGCTGACCGAGCGCGGCGCCCCGGTCCATCATCATCTCGGCGTCTCGGCCTTTGCCGAGCGCGCGGTGATGTCGCGGCGCTCGGTCGTCCGGATCGACAGCGACATCCCGCTCGTCGAGGCGGCGCTCTTCGGCTGCGCGGTGCTCACCGGAGTGGGCGCAGTGGTCAACACCGCGCGGCTCGGCCTTGGCGCAAGTACCGCCGTGATCGGCCTCGGCGGCGTCGGGCTCGCGGCGCTGCTTGGCGCGCGCGCGGCGGGGGCGGCGCGCATCGTCGCGGTCGATCTGTCGCCCGACAAGCTCGCCCTCGCGAAGGACCTCGGCGCGACCGACATCGTCGATGCGCGCGACGCCGATTGCGTCGAGCAGGTCCGCGCCGCGACCGGCGGCGGGGTCGATTTCGCGTTCGAGATGGCGGGTTCGATCGGCGCGCTCGCGGGCGCCGTCGACATGACGCGCCGCGGCGGCACGACGGTGACCGCGGGCCTGCCGCCGCCGGGTGCCGCGCTCCCGGTCGATATCGTCCGGCTCGTCGGCGAGGAGCGGACGCTGAAGGGCAGCTACATGGGCTCGTGCGTCCCGTCGCGCGACATCCCGCGCTATATCCAGCTCTATCGCGAGGGGCGTCTGCCGGTGCAGCGGCTGCTCAGCGCGACGCTGACGCTCGACGAGATCAATATGGGCTTCGACCGCCTCCATGACGGCAGCGCGGTGCGCCAGGTCGTCACCTTCTGAGCCTCGCGCCCCCTCGCGGCGAGGGGGAGAAGAAGCGCGCACTCCCGGCTAGTCGCAGGACGATGGCCGGGAGAGGGCGGAGCAATGGCGCAGCAGCTGAGCGCGCAGGACGCGCAATTTCTTTATCTGCAGACGGGCGACACGCTCACCCATATCATGGGCGTCTATATCTACGATCCGTCGACCGCGCCCGGCGGCAAGGTGCGCTTCAAGGATATCGTCCGGCATATCGAATCGCGGCTCGACACCTCGCCGGTGTTCCGCCGCAAGCTCTACCGGCTGCCGCTCGACTTCGATCATCCCTATTGGATCGAGGATCCGCATTTCGACGTCGAGGCGCACATCACCCACGCCCGGCTGCCCGAACCCGGCGACTGGCGGCAATTCTGTATCCAGGTCGCGCGCCATTTCAGCCGGCCGATGGACATGAACCGGCCGCTCTGGGACGTCTATGTCGTCGAGGGGCTCGACCGGATTCCCGGCGTCGCGCCGGGCAGCTATGCGGTGCTCAACCGCGTCCACCACGCCGCGATTGACGGCGCGTCGGGGGCGATGAGCTATGCCGCGCTCAGCGACAGCGATGCCAAGGGCACCCCCGCTATCTCGCTGAGCTATGACCCCGGCGAGCTCGGCACCGTTCCGACCCCGGCCGAATTGCTGGTCCGCGCGGCGGCGTCGAACATCCTGTCGCCGCTCAACCTGTTCGACACGCTGATGCGTCACTCGCCGGCATTGATGGGCGCAGCGCGCAGGAGCTTCGCCGAACCCGAGGCCGCGCTGGGGCAGAAGGTCCCCGAAACGCGCTTCAACGCGCCGATCACGCTGCACAAGATGTTCGACGCGACGAGCCACCCGCTCGCCGATATCAGCGCGATGCGAAAGCTGGTGCCGGGGGCGACGATCAACGATGTCGTGCTGGCGATCTGCGGCGGTGCGATGCGCCGCTACCTCGAGCATCATGGCGAGCTTCCCGACGAGACGCTGATCGCGATCGCCCCGGTCAACGCGCGCGCCAGCAAGGACGACGCGAAGACGCCGGGGAACGACATCAGCGCGATGACGATCGAACTCGCTTCGCATATCGCCGATCCGGTCGAGCGGCTGCGTGCGATCCGCGGCTTCACCGCCGATGCGAAGGAAGCGAAAACCGGGCTGTCGGCACGCGTGATGACGGATCTGTCGAAGCATATTCCAGGTGCGACCATGGCGCGCGTCGCCAGGCTCATGTCCAATCCCGGCCTCGCGCCGCGCCAGACGAACGTCCTGATCTCCAACGTTCCAGGGCCGCAGATGCAGCTTTTCATGAACGGGGCGAGGCAGACGCATCAGTTCGCGATGGGGCCGCTGACCAACAATATGGGACTGTTCATCGCCGTGCTCAGCTACAATGGCACGATCAGCTTCAACATCACATCGGAGCGGCGGATCATGCCCGACATCGATTTTTTCCGCAGCTGCATCGACGATACGGTCGCCGAACTGCGCGCTGCGGCCGGGCTCGGCGGGAAGGGCGAATAGCATGCCATTTTCGACCCTCACGGACCTCGCGCTCGACGCCCCGCGCACCGCCGCGAAATTCACCCTGCAGGCGATGCGGCTGTCGCTGGGTCTTGCGACCCGCCGCCAGCCGGTGGACGATATCGAATGGGCGTGGCTCGAAGGGGGGACGCCGGACGGCGAACCGCTCGTCCTCCTGCACGGCTTTTCGGGCAGCAAGGACAATTGGCTGTTCTATGCGCCGCAATTCGTCGGCGACTATCGCGTCATCTGTCCCGACCTGCCGGGCTTCGGCGGCAGCACGCGCGACCCTGACAATGATCACGGCATTGCCCCGCAGGTCGAGCGGCTCGCCGCCTTCCTCGACATGCTCGGGATCGAGCGCTGCCATCTCGGCGGCAACAGCCTCGGCGGCTTCGTCGCGCTGGCCTTCGCGCTCGAATATCCCGACCGGCTCCTGTCGCTCAGCCTCTTCAACAATGCTGGCGTCAACGGGCCGGAAAAGACCGCGCTGCAGGATGCCATGGTCGCGGGCAAAAATCCGATCCGGCTGGAATCGCGGCGCGACCTCGACCGGCTGCTCGCGCTGGTGATCCATCGGCCGCCCTATATTCCGCTGCTCGTCAAATATCTGATCCTCGCCGAGCACCGCCGGCACGGCGCCCTGCTCGACCATATCTTCGGCCAGGTGATAAGCGATGCGCTCGAGCGGCCGCTCGACGACCGGCTGGGCGAGATACGCGTGCCGACAATCATCTTCTGGGGCGAGCACGACCGTCTGCTCCACGTCAGCGCCGCGACCTTCCAGCACGAGCGTATCCCGGGCAGCGAGCTTGTCGTCTTCGACGACGTCGGCCATGTGCCGATGATCGAGCGGCCCTGCGTGACGGCGGCGCGGCATCGCGCCTTTCTGGAGCGCGTCGGCCCCCTCCCGGCGAGGGGTGGCGCCGGTTGACGGGCGCCTTATTCGACGAAGAGGGATAAACCCTCATAACGGGAGTGGAGCGAAGGATGCGGATGAATTTTGCGCGCACGACGGCCGAACTGGCACTGCGCTATGCGAGCCAGGAGGCGGTGGTCAATGTGGAGCGCGGCCGGCGCTACAGCTTCGCCGAGTTCGACCGGCTGACCAACCGGATCATCAACATGATCCACGGCCGGCTCGGCCTCGCGCGCGGCGACAAATATCTGTGCATCCTCGACAACGACAATCTCTCGCTGCTCCATGCCTGGACCGCGTTCAAGGGCGAGGCGGCGGTCGCATGGACCAATTATCGCGACAGTTTTGAGGAACATCTCTGGCAGGTCGACTGGCTCGAGCCCAAGGTCATGTTCCTCGAAAGCAAGCTCGTCGAACAATATTATCCGGCCTTGCACGAACGCGGCATCACGGTCGTTTCGATGGACCCGCCGCCGATCGCGGGCGAGGGGCTCCACCATTTCTGGGATCTGCTCGACGGCGTCGCCGACACCAACCCGGGCTTCGAGAGCGATGCCCTCGTCGACAAGATGCTCTACCGCTTCACCGGCGGCACCACCGGTCGCGGCAAATGCGCCGAATATACGATCGATAACTGGCTCGGCTGCCGCGACGCCTTCTACGCCCCCGACGAAGGCGTGTTCCGCGAGGGGTGCCGCTCGCTGCAGATCGCGCCGCTCAGCCACGGGCCCGCGATCGGGCTGCTCCCGGTCCATTTCCGCGGCGGTTGCCTCGTCACGCAGAACGCGCCCGATCTTGCGCAATGGTGCCAGATCGTCGAGGCCGAGAAGGTCACGACTTCGTCGCTCGTACCCACGCTCGCCTATCGGCTGCTCGAGCTCGAGGAGGCCGATCGCTACGACCTCTCGTCGCTCGAGGCGGTCTTCTACGGCGCGGCGCCGATGAGCCCTAGCAAGCTCGCGCTGCTCCAGGCGCGGTTCGGCAATATCTTCATCCAGGTCTATGGCTCGACCGAATGCCTGCAGGCGATCACCCAGCTGTCGAAGGCCGATCACCTCGGCGAGGGCGAGAGCCTCGCGCGGCGGCTCGCCTCGACCGGGCGGGTGGTGCAGGGCGCCGAACTGATGATCGTCGACGATGACGGCAAGGAAGTCGCGACCGGCGAGGTCGGCGAACTGCTGCTGCGTACACGCAGCACGATCAGCGGCTATT
This sequence comes from Sphingopyxis sp., assembly GCA_017745175.1. GTDB lineage: Bacteria > Pseudomonadota > Alphaproteobacteria > Sphingomonadales > Sphingomonadaceae > Sphingopyxis. The sequence continues at coordinate 91,414 of JAGHZY010000006.1, forward strand.
ACCGCAATCCCGAGGCGAGCGCGCAGGAGTTCCACAACGGTTTCTGGCGCTCGGGCGATCTCGGTTTCCGCGACGCCGAAGGTTATATCACCATCGTCGATCGCAAGAAGGACATGATCATCACCGGCGGCTTCAACGTCTATGCGATCGAGGTCGAGAATGCGCTGAACGCCCATCCCGCCGTGGTGATGTCGGCGGTGGTCGGCATCCCCCACGACGACTGGGGCGAAGCCATCCATGCCGAGATCATCGCGCGCCCCGGCGCCGAAATCGCCGAGGACGAGGTGATCGAATTCGTCAAGGCGCGCATCGGCCGGCACAAGGTGCCCAAGACGATGACCTTCGTTGCCGAGCTTCCGCTCAGCGCCGCGCACAAGGTTCTGCGGCGCAAGGTCCGCGAGAAATACTGGACGGCGCAGACGCGCCAGGTGGGCTGATCGCATCGCGCATGGCCGGTTGGCGGCCGGTCATGCGCAGCGGCGAGGCCGCCTCAATTCAGGGTGTGAGAGGAGGCGATCGTCGGAGCGCAGGCCATGACGGCCGGATATTCTTGTCTCACAGGCGCCGCCTTGCGATCCTGCAGTGCGACGCACTGGTTGGGAAGCAGGTCGCCCGCGGAAGAAAGCAGCAGTGCCACCAGCAATGCCAGGGCATCGCGATCGACCGCCCGCTCGGGCAGCGTGATCACGAAACGCGACCGGCGCGCCTCGGACAGGAGCGCCTCCAGCCCGCGGCATTCCTGGTGAGAGGCATCGGTCACGATCCATATTTCGGTCGCCGGTAGAGCATCGCTGTCCGCCCCGAGAGCCTGCCGCGTCTGCTCGGCGGTGGCGATCCGAACCCTGGCCGTCGGCCGCGAAGGTGGATATTCCGCGTTACCGATGCTGCCTGCCGCGGTATCCCTCACCAGCGTCGCGTTCGAGAACATGCGGATCATCGACACTGGCGACGTGGCGGCCTCATCGGGGCCTGCCACCGTAGCTCGGCCCCATCGCCCGGTGATGGACATTTGCAGATCGTGAAGGCGGACGGCGTCGGCGCCTTCGAGACGAAGGGTCGCTCCGAAGTCGGCCAGCGCGACGGCGAGGGGACCGCCGATATCGCCGTCGCAGCCGTTCAGGCCGATTTCGACCCCTGCGAGACAGTCGGGACGGAAAGTGGGTGTGATGATGGACATGACCAAATCTCCAGCAAGCCTCGGTCGACCATATCAGCCGAGGCTGCGGGCGATCCCCCTCGCGGGGAGGGGGTGGGCTGCCAGCGATCGTCGCTATGAAACGGGGCCGTCGCTCGCCGGGCCGTTCCGCAGCGAAGCGGCCTTGCAATTCGAAAGGCAAATTCCCGATGACCTACACGACACTCGCCTGCGATATCGAGGACCGCATCCTGACGGTGCGGTTCAACCGGCCCGAATATCTCAACGCCTATACCGTCGACATGGCCAATGAGCTCGTCCATCTCTTCGAGACCGCAAGCGAGGATGACGCGGTCGGCGCGATCATCGTGACGGGAGAGGGCCGCGCCTTTTGCGCGGGGATGGATCTCGGTACCGAAGGCAATGTCTTCGGCATCGACGAAAACCATGCGCCCGACATGCAATATATGCGCGAGAAGCTCGGCCCGCTCTCGGTGCGCGACCGGGTTCGGGACGACGGCGGGCGGGTGACGCTTTCCATCTTCAATTGCAAAAAGCCGGTGATCGCCGCGATCAACGGCGCCGCGGTCGGAATCGGCGCGACGATGACATTGGCGATGGACATCCGGATCGCGTCGGAAAAGGCGCGGATGGGCTTCGTTTTCGGAAAGCTCGGCATCGTGCCCGAAGCCTGTTCGAGCTGGTTCCTGCCGCGGCTGGTCGGCGTGCAGCAGGCGCTCGAATGGGTCTATTCGGCTGAGGTTTTCGACGCTGCCGAAGGGCTGCGCGGCGGTCTTTTCCGGTCGGTCCATGCGCCCGATGCGCTGCTGGACGAGGCGAGGGCGCTTGCGCGCAAGTTCATCGAAAACCGCTCGCCCGTCGCTATTGCGCTCGCGCGGCAGATGTTGTGGCGCAACGCGGCGCAGTCGCATCCGATCGAGGCGCATCGCGTCGACTCGCTCGCGATGTTCTACACCAGCACCGGCGACGGCAAGGAAGGTGTCGCGGCTTTCCTCGAAAAGCGCGAACCTCGCTTTGCTTCGCGGGCTTCGGAAATGCCCGCCTTCTATCCGTGGGACGATCGCTGACGGCGACACAATAATGCGCTGCTGTCCTTGATTACCCCTCGCCGCGAGGGGGCGAGGGACAAGCCTCCTTTAGACTATCGAGCCGGCGGCGGCACAGGGTCCGCTTCCGATCAACAGGTGAGCAAATATGGCCATCCGAACCCGCATCACCGACATGCTCGGGATCGAGCATCCGATCGTCCAGGGCGGCATGATGCACGTCGGCTATGCCGAACTCGCAAGCGCGGTGTCGAACGCCGGCGGGCTCGGGACGCTGACCGCGCTGACCCAGCCTTCGCCGCGCGCGCTCCACGAGGAAATAGAGCGCTGCCGCGCGATGACGTCGAAACCCTTCGCGGTGAACATCACCGTCCTGCCCTCGATCACGCCGCCCGACTACAAGGCGTTTGCCGAGGTCGTGATCCAGTCGGGCGTGAAGATCGTCGAGACCGCCGGAACCGCCGAGGTTCGCGAGCTGTGGGCGATGATGAAGCCGCACGGCATCACGGTCCTGCACAAATGCACCGCCGTGCGGCACGCGCTGTCGGCCGAACGCGCGGGATGCGACATCATTTCGATCGACGGGTATGAATGTGCGGGCCACCCGGGCGAAGACGATATTCCGGGCCTCATCCTGATCCCAGCGGCGGCCGACAAGGTCAAGATCCCGCTCATCGCCTCGGGCGGCTTCGCCGACGGGCGCGGGCTGGTCGCGGCGCTCGCGCTGGGGGCGGAAGGGATCAACATGGGAACCCGTTTCTGCGCGACGGTCGAAGCGCCGATCCACGCCAATGTGAAGGCGAAATATGTCGAGAATGACGAACGCGGGACCGACGTCATCTTCCGGAAATTCAAGAACACGGCGCGGGTCGGCCGCAACGAGGTCTCGCAGCGGGTGGTCGAGATATCGGCACGGCCCGACGCGACCTTCGACGACATCAGGGAGCTGGTCTCGGGCGCGGCGGGCGCGCAGCTTCTCAAGGATGGCGATCTGTCGCGCGGTATCTTCTGGGCGAGCATGGCGCAGGGCCTCATCGACGATATCCCGACCTGTCGCCAACTGATCGAACGGATCGTCGACGAGGCGGAAGCCGTCATCCACGGCCGCCTTGCCAGCTATCGTGTACGCGAGCCGGCGCACCAGTCATAATCAGGAGTTGACCATGAAAATCCTCGTCCCCGTGAAGCGGGTGCTCGATTACAACGTCAAGCCGCGGGTCAAGGCCGACGGCACCGGCGTTGATCTCGCCAATGTGAAAATGTCGATGAACCCGTTCGACGAGATCGGTGTCGAAGAAGCGATCCGCCTGAAGGAAAAGGGCGTCGCGACCGAGATCGTCGCCGTATCCGTTGGCCCGGCCAAGGCGCAGGAAACGCTGCGCACTGCGCTCGCGATGGGCGCCGACCGCGCAATCCTCGTGCAGACCGATGATGCCGTGGAACCGCTCGCGATCGCCAAGATCCTGAAGGGCATCGCCGACGCCGAACAGCCCGGCCTTGTCATCCTTGGCAAGCAGGCGATCGATGACGACAACAACCAGACCGGCCAGATGCTCGCTGCCCTCACCGGCTGGGCGCAGGGCACCTTCGCCAGCGCGGTCAATGTCGAGGGCGACAGCGTCAATGTGACGCGCGAAGTCGACGGCGGCCTCGAAACCGTGAAGCTCAAGCTTCCCGCGATCGTCACTACCGATCTTCGCCTAAACGAACCGCGTTACGCCTCGCTGCCGAACATCATGAAGGCGAAGTCGAAGCCGCTCGATACCAAGACCCCCACCGATTACGGCGTCGACACCGCCCCGCGCGTGAAGGTGGTCAAGGTCAGCGAACCCGCCGCCCGCTCGGCCGGTATGAAGGTCGCCGATGTCGATGAACTGGTTGCCAAGCTGAAGGCGATGGGAGTGCATTCATGAAAACGCTCGTTTGGGTCGAACATGACGGCAAGGCCGTCAAGGACGCCACGCTCGCGGTGGTCACTGCCGCAGCGAAGCTTGGCGAAGTCCATCTGCTCGTCGCCGGCAGCGGCGTCGATGGCGTCGCCAAGGAAGCCGCGGCGATCGCGGGCGTCGGCAAGGTCCATGTCGCCGACAACGCCGCCTTCGGTCATAATCTGCCCGAAAATATCGCGCCGCTGGTGGCCGAACTGATGGCATCGCATGACGCGTTCCTCGCGCCCGCGACGACCACCGGCAAGAATATCGCGCCGCGCGTCGCCGCGCTGCTCGACGTGATGCAGATTTCGGAAATCCTGTCGGTCGAGGGGCCGAAGACCTTCACCCGGCCCATCTACGCCGGCAACGCGATCGCGACCGTCGAATCGTCGGACGCGAAGCTGGTCCTGACCGTTCGCGGCACCGCGTTCGAAAAGGCTGCGACCTCGGGTGGTTCGGGCACGGTCGAAGCCGTCTCGGCTGGCGGTGACGCCGGCATTTCGAGCTTCGTCGGCGCCGAAATCGCCAAGTCGGAACGTCCGGAACTCACCTCGGCCAAGATCATCGTATCGGGCGGCCGCGCGCTGGGTTCGAGCGAGAAGTACGAAGAAGTCATCGTCCCGCTCGCCGACAAGCTCGGCGCTGCGCTCGGTGCTTCGCGCGCCGCGGTCGATGCGGGCTATGTCCCCAACGACTATCAGGTCGGCCAGACCGGCAAGATCGTCGCGCCGCAGGTCTATTTCGCGATCGGCATCTCGGGCGCGATCCAGCATCTCGCCGGCATGAAGGATTCGAAGACGATCGTCGCGATCAACAAGGACGAAGACGCCCCGATCTTTCAGGTCGCCGACTTCGGCCTCGTCGCCGATCTGTTCAACGCCGTTCCCGAACTGACCCAGCGTCTCGGCGACTGAAAACCGGAGAGCCCAGTTGAGCGATTTTTCCGCGCCTTCGCGCGAACAGCAGTTCCTGCTCCGCCATGTCGCGGGGCTCCACGAGCTTCCCATCGCGCTCGACGCCGATCTGGTCGATGCGATCGTCGAGGGCGCGGCCGATATCGCCGAAAATGCCTTCGCGCCGCTCGACCGCGTCGGCGATACGGTGAAGCCGCGCTGGGCCGACGGCAGGGTGACGATGCCGCCGGGCTTTTGCGACGCCTATGCCGCCTATGTCGAAGGCGGCTGGGGCAGCCTTGCGGGCGATACGGCCTATGGCGGGCAGGGACTGCCCTTTTCGCTGATGATGGTCGCGAACGAGAATCTCTTCGCGGCCAGCCTCGGTTTCTCGATCTGTTTTTCGCTCACGACCGGTGCGATCGAGGCGCTCGAAGCGCATGGCAGCGACGCGCAGAAACGGACCTGGTTGCCGCGGCTGATGACCGGCGAATGGTCGGGAACGATGAACCTCACCGAACCGCAGGCGGGCAGCGACGTCGGTGCGCTCCGTACCGTCGCGACGCCGGCGGATGACGGGCTCTACCGGATTCGCGGGCAGAAAATCTTCATCAGCTTCGGCGAGCATGACCTGACCGGCAATATCGTCCACCTCGTGCTCGCGCGAACCCCGGACTCCGCGGCGGGGACCAGGGGCATTTCGCTGTTCCTCGTGCCCAAATACCGCCTCGATGCCGAAGGCCGTCCGACGATCGACAATGACGTTCGCTGCGTGTCGATCGAGCATAAGCTCGGTCTCAACGGGTCGCCGACCTGCGTGATGGCCTATGGCGATCGCGGCGAATGCTATGGCGAGCTGATCGGCGAGGAACATGGCGGGATGCGCGCAATGTTCACGATGATCAACAATGCGCGGCTCAACGTCGCCAACCAGGGCGTCGGTGTCGCCGAGCGTGCGCGGCAGAAGGCGGCCGCCTTCGCGCGCGACCGCGTCCAGTCGGCGCGCGCCGACGGTTCGTCGGGCGGCAAGCCGGTCGCGATCGTCGGCCACCCCGACGTGCGCCGGATGCTGATGCGGATGAACGCGCTGACGCAAGGCGCGCGGGCCTTGCTCTATTATGCGGCAGGGCAGGTCGATCGCGCGAACGCGGGCGCTCCCGAAGCCCGCGCCCGTCTCGAACTGATGACCCCGCTCGCCAAGTCTTTCTGCACCGACGTCGCCTGCGAGGTGTCGTCGCTCGCGATCCAGGTCCATGGCGGAATCGGCTTCATCGAGGAAACCGGCGTCGCGCAGCATTATCGCGACGCCCGCATCCTGCCGATCTACGAAGGTACCAACGGTATCCAGGCGGCCGATCTCGTCGGGCGCAAGCTCGCGCGCGACGGCGGGGCCGAATTGTCGCGCCTCATTGGCGAGATTCGCGGCGAGGCAGGCGACGAGGCGACTCTCATTGCGCTCTGCGGCGAGGTCGAGCGGGTTGCGGCCTGGATGCTCGCCGCCGATGTCAACGATCGGCTCGCGGGCAGCCAGCCGTTCCAGACGATGGTCTCGGTCCTCGTCGCAGGCTGGCTGATGGCGCGCCAGCTTCGCGTGGCGCGCATCGGTGCAGAAGAGGGCGATGTTTTTGTGGGCGCGAAGATTTCCGCCGCGCGCTTCTTTCTCGACTGTCTGGTGTCCGAGGCGCTGGGGCTCGCCGCCTCGGCGACGATGGGAGCGGCGCCGCTCTATGCGCTGGACGAGGACATGCTGCTTTTCTGACGCGTCAGATGCGGACGATGCAGCGAAAGCCGAGATGCGAGGTCGAGGTATCGACGGTCTGCGGCCAGCGCGCCGCCGGGCGGTAGCGCTGGCAGTAATTTGGCGCACAAAGATGTGAGCCGCCTTTCGTCACGCGGACGGCGAAACCCTCCGCGCTGACAGACGATCCTGACCCGCCGCAGCATTTGGGCGCATCGCCGGCCGGGGGCGGCCCAAAGCTGTCGCGGGTCCATTCCCACACATTGCCGATCATGTCGAAGAGACCGAAGCCGTTGGAGGGATAGGAACGCACCGGGCTGGTCCGCTCAAGCCCCGCTGGCGCGCGATTGTCGTGCGGGAAGATGCCTTGCCATATCTTCGCCATCGCCCGTCCACCCGGTTCGAGTTCGTCGCCCCAGGCGTAGCTCGCGCCTGCGAGGCCGCCGCGCGCGGCATATTCCCACTCCGCCTCGGTGGGCAGCGACTTGCCGGCCCATTCCGCATAGGCTTCGGCATCGCTGGCGGCGATGTGAACCACGGGATGCTCCTCGATCCCGTCGATCGAACTGTCCGGACCGAGGGGCGCGTGCCAGCAGGCGCCGAAGACGAAGGACCACCAGTCGGGTGCGCCGCCGAGGTCGACGGGGCCTTGTGGCGGCGCGAAGACGATCGAACCGGCTCGCGCCATTTCGGGCGGCATGCCCGGATAGTCGGCGGGGTCGGGCGCGAATTCGGCGAAGCTCTTGTGGCCCGTCGCCTCGACGAAGCGCCGGAATTCGCGGTTGGTCACCGGCGCCTCGTCGATCCAGAAATCATCGACCCGCGCGGTGCGGCGCGGCGCTTCCTCGGGATAGAAATCGTCCGCTCCCATCTCGAAGGCAGCCCCCCGGACAAGGCGCATGCCGTCGCGGCCGCGTGCCATATTGCTCATAAGATCAATCCACCCTGGCCGGCGCCGATGCATAGGCGCGCAGGCCGGGCAAATCGACAATGTCGATCGACGCATATTTCCGACGGATGAGGCCGCGCGCCTCAAGCTCGGACAGGCAGGCGTTGACCGTCTTGCGGCTCAGCCCCGTCATATCGGCAAGATCCTGCTGGGCAAGCAGCAAGCGATGCGAATCCTTCTGGCCGGTTGCGAAACGGAGCAGCCGCGCCGCCAGCCTCTGTCGCGGGGGCAGCGCGGTGAATTCGGCGATCAGCTGAACCATCGCGCGAAGCTGCGCATAATGAAGGCTGGCGATCGCCCGCCAGATCAGCGGTTCCCGCTCGGCGATGCGTGCGAGCGCGTGGTCGTCGGCTTGCAGGATCAGGCCATCGCCAAGGCTGATCGCGGTGACGAGCCGGGGGCCGCCGCCGAAGCGGACCGACTGGCCGAAGGCGCGGCCGCGAGTCACCTGGCTCAGCAGAACTTCACGGTCGCCGACCGCCTCGGCATAGGTCTGGAAGGTCCCGCGGACGACGACGAACAGTCCGCCCTCCTCGTCGCCTTCGGCGGAGACCCATTGGCCGCGGGTAAAGCGGCGGAGCCGGCCCTCGGCCAACAATTGGCCGCGCAGGTCGGCGCCATGGCCGTCGAGCCACCCGCACAGATGCAACGCGGCCGCCGCCGCTTCGAGGTCGCCCGCCGCCGCCATGAAGAAAATCTAGGCACGACAGGGCGCCTTGTCACTCGGCTATTGTCCGGTGAAGCCGACGGTGATGCTCGGCGGATATTTCTTCAGCATCTCCTGATAGCGGCGCACCTCCAGGGCAATTCCTGCCGCTGCCGGAATATGCCGGAGCGCCACCGAATTATCTTCCTGCGGATTGGCGTAAAGATTGTACATCATTGCTCCCGCAGCCGGCGCGATGGTTCCGGTGAAGCCGCCATGATTTCCGTTCGGGGTCGTGCTGAAGGGGGCCTGCACCAGCATCTGATATTTGAACTCGTCCATCCTGACTGCGGCCATGTGGCCACCCGAAAAATAGGCGATGCTCCGGCGGTTGGAGGCACCCTCCTTCGCGAGAAGGAACGAGCTCTGGTCGATGCCGGTGAGATAGTTGGTCTTGCCGATCGCTTCGCCCGCAGCCGCACCCCGGACCCCGGCGAGCCCGAGCGCGGTCGAGAAGATGTCGGTGAGGTCGAACAGGCCGTCCGATCGCCCCGGCTCGATCATCCCCTTCCAATAGGCGAAGGTCGGGACGCGCACGCCGCCTTCCCAGGTCGATCCCTTCGAGCCTCGGAACGGGGTGCGGCCATGGGGTTCGATTTCGGCCTCGGGGCCATTGTCCGACGTGAAGAAAATGACGGTGTTCTCAAGCTCGCCCGTTTCCTCGAGCGTCTTGTGCAGGCGCGCGAAAATGTCGTTCATCTCGACCATGCAGTCGGTGAAGTCGTTCCGCGCCGGGGAGCGCCCGGCGTAATGGGCGTTGGGATAATTGTCGAAATGACATCCGCGCGTGCCGTAATAGAGGAAGAAGGGCTTTTTGCTTCCCTTCTGCTTGCGAAGGAAGTCGACCGTATAGTCGGCCCAGCGTTGGTCGAGGTCCTTGATATAGTCGACCGTGATCAGCCCGATATCCTCGACCTTGCCGCTTTTCGTGGCATGGACGTCATATTTGCTGAACGGTGCCTTCTCGATCATCGCCGTGCGCGTCGGGCTCAAGGCGACCTCGGGGTTGAAATTGGGGTCGCGCCATTCGGTGTACATGTCCGACACCGACAGGAACCCGCGGAAATCGTCGAAACCGACATTCTGCGGCTGCGACGCCTCATTCTCGCCGACATGCCATTTGCCGATTGCCTGGGTGACATAGCCGCGGTCGGACAGCAGCTTCGCGATCGTCGTCTTGCCGTCGAGTCCGCCCGGCTGTCCGTACATCGGCGGTTTCAATATGCCGTGATGGACCGGAAGCTGGCCGGTGAGGATCGACGCGCGGGTAGGCGAGCAGCTCGGCTGTGAATAGGCCGAGGTCAGGTTGAGGCTCTGTGCCGCGATCCGGTCGACATCGGGGGTAGGCGCACCGATGCTCTCGCCGCCGCCGTTGAAGCCGAAGTCCATCCAGCCCACGTCGTCGAGGATGAAGACGATGATATTGGGCTTCTTGCCGGTCCGTTTTTCAAGCTCGGCGAGCTTGCGCTGCGCTTCGCTGCCCTGGTCGGGGTGGTCGACCACCGGCTCCATATTGGGCGCGAGCGACTTGCCCGGCACGCCGATATATTGATCCTGGAAATCATAGCCGGGCTGGCTGCCGCGCTTGATCGGCCCCGCCGTGCCGGCCCCGCGCACCTCGCCGGCCGTCTGTGCGGCGGCGGGGTGCGCCAGAACAAAATGTCCGCTGCCGAGTATCAGCGACAACGCGGCGCATCGTGCGAGGGCCTTTGCCCGGAAATGCGACATATATCCTCCTCCAACCTCTGGTCTCTCGTTGCAGCCTGAAGCGACGCGCCGGGAAAGACTGTTACGAAGGTTACAATTCCACCCGATCAGTCGGCCGCCTTGTTTTTTCGATAGTCGAGATCGGGCCCGGCATTTCGCATCAGCGAGCGATATTCGAAATCCGGTCCGCGCCGCTTGTCGAGTTCGGCCTTTGCGGCGACCAGCGTGTCGGGGCTGACGAAGAGTTGGGCGACGGTGAGGGCGAGCGTTTTTGCCGCCGTGACAGCGCCCTTGACCCCGATGGTCGATCCGCTCGCTGCAACCGCCTGCCAGCTATGCCCCGGCGTGCCCGGCGCCCAGGTGGTGGTCAAAACCCCCGCCGTGGGCGTGGTATAGCTGACGTCGCCGACATCGGTCGAACCCGACAGGATCTGGCCGCTCGCATAAGGCTGGACGCCTTCCCCCGCCATCTTCGTGCCGGGCGGAAAGCTCGTCTGGATCCTGGCGATGAAGGCTTGCTCGGCTGGCGTATAGGCGGGCAGCGGCACCCGCTTGAGATTTTCATACATCAGCCTGCCGAGCGTGTCGTTGGGCAGCAGGTCGAAGGTGCCGCCGACCTGGTTGAACTCGACCGTCGTGCCCGTGCCCATCGCCGCGCCCTCGGCGGCCTTTACCACCCGGTCAAGCAGCTCGCCGACCATCTTCTGGTCGGGATGCCGGATATAATAGAAGACCTCGGCGGTTTCGGGAACGACATTGGGCGCCTTCCCGCCGTCGGTGATGACATAGTGGATACGGCTTTCCTGCGGCACATGTTCGCGCATCTGGTTGACCATCATGTTCATCGCCTCGACCGCGTCGAGCGCCGACCGGCCGCGTTCGGGCGAGGCGGCGGCGTGCGCCGAGACGCCGTGGAAGCGGAACTTGCCCTCGACCACCGCCAGCGTTCGTCCCTGGAAAGCGCTGTTGTGGGTGAAGGGGTGCCAGTGCAGCATCGCCGATACGTCTTTGGTCAGCCCCGCTCGGACGAGGAAGACCTTGCCCGATCCGCCCTCTTCGGCGGGCGCGCCATAGACGCGCAGTTCGCCCTTGATGTCGTGGGCGATCATCCAGCGCTTGATGGCGATCGCGGACGCGACCGATGCCGCGCCGAGCAGATTGTGGCCGCAGGCGTGGCCATTGTCGTGTCCCGCACGCGCTGTGCGTACCGGATCGGCGGACTGGCTGAGGCCGGGGAGCGCGTCGAATTCGGCGAGCAGCCCGATGACCGGGCCGGCGCCGTTCCGGAAGCTCGCGACGAAGGCGGTCGGCATCCCGGCAACGCCGGCCTCGACCTTGAAGCCCGCGGCGGTCAGTTCCTTCTGGAGCAGCGCCGAGCTTTTCGTCTCCTGAAAGCCCGATTCCGCATAGTCCCAGATCTGGAGTGCGGCCTTTGCCATTGCCGGCGTGCCGGCATCGACATCGGCCATGATGGCGATGCGTTCGCCGTCGGGCAGCGGCGCTGCCAGGGCGGGTGTCGCCGCCGTCCCGGCGAGCAGGAGGAGCAGATGGCCGATCGCTGATTTCATGTTGCGGACTCCCTGAGTTGCGGATGTCGTCGATGCCAGCCGGTGACGCGCTGAAAAGCGCGTCCGGCATGGCAGATTGCGGCTTCGCCCAGATGCTTTCCGATGAACTGCACGGCCAGCGGCAGCCCTTCATCGGTGAAGCCGGCGGGCAGGGTGAGCGTGGGGTGGCCCGACATGTCGAACGGCGCTGTGAAGCGGACCAGCACCGGACCATCCTTCGACCCCGGCTGGCCGAGCGTCGCCATGCGTGCCATCGACAAGGGCCCCGCCGGCTGCGCCGGGATCAGCATCGCGTCGACCGGCTCCAGCGCCGCATTCACCTCTCCGGTGAAGGTCTGCCGGCGCAACAATATGCGCTGATAATCCATGGCCGATGTCGCGCGTCCGGAATCGAGCAGATGCGCGAACGCGGGGCCATAGTCGTCGCGGTGCGACGGGAAGGTCGCTTCGTGCGCCACCGCGGCCTCGACGGCGAGTGCGCGCCGCCAGTCGGCGATCGTGGCGTCGACCGACGGAAAGCGCATCGGGACGATCGTCGCGCCGAGCGCAGCCGTCACGCGTAGCGTATCCGCCAGCGCGCGTTGCACCTCCGCATCGACGCCGTCCATGGCATAATGTTCGTTGAAGCCGAGCCGGAAACCCTTGAGGCTGTGGCCGCTGGCTGCGTTATAGTCGGGAGCCGCCGCCTGCAGCGCGGTCGGATCGTCGGCATCGGGGCCGGCGATCGCGCCGAGCATGATCGCCGCATCGGCGGCGCTGCGGCACATCGGCCCGACATGGTCGAGCGAGGCCGCGAGTTCGAACACGCCGCGGCGCGATACGCGCCCCCAGGTCGGCTTGAGCCCGGTCACGCCGTTGGCGGCCGAGGGGATGCGGATCGATCCACCCGTATCGGTACCGAGCGAGCCGAAGCAGAGGCCCGCGGCAGTCGCAACCCCCGATCCGCTCGACGAGCCGCCCGGCCAATAATCGGCATTCCATGGATTGACCGGCGGCGGCATCAGGCGGCTCGTGTCGGCGAAGGCGCCCTCGGTGAGTTGCAGCTTGCCGAGCAGCACCGCGCCCGCCGCACGCAGCTTGCGCACCGCGGTCGCATCGAACCTCGGCACGAAATCGCGGTGGATCGTCATGCCGCCCGCAGTGCGCACGTCCTTCGTGTAGAAAAGGTCCTTCACCGCAACCGGAACGCCGTGAAGCGGCGAGAGGATTTCGCCGCGCCGGAGCAGACCGTCGGCTTCGCGCGCCTGTGCGAGCGCGAGATCGGGTGTGACGAACGCATAGGACCGGAGCCCGGGATCGTGGCGCTCGATCCGGCGCAGCATATATTCGGTCAGTTCGACCGACGAAAGGCTGCGCACCTTCAGCAGGCGCGCAATCTCGTGAATTTCAAGAAAGTGAATGTCGTCCGTAGCCGGCGTTCCGGCCCGCGCCGGCAAGACGCCGCCGCCCAGCGCAGCGGCGCTTCCCGCCAGCAGCAACTCGCGGCGCGTCGTTTCCATATCTTCCGTCTCCCGGTCCGGCATGGGCAGGTTTTCAGACAGGCCGCCGCCCGCCGGATTGCTCCGGGGGACGGCGGCTTCCCGCGTCAAAAGCTGGTCTTGATGGTCACGCCATAGGTGCGCGGATCGCCGGGAAAGCCGAGCGACAACTGGTTCGCGGTCGGTTGGAGACCCGCGGCGACGGCGCGAAGCGTGCCGCTGCCCTGCAAGGGCGCATCGGTTCCGCCGACAAGATATTTCTTGTTAAGCAGATTTTGCGCCCAAAGCTCGACGCCCCAGCGCTTGTCCTTGCCATAAAGGCCGACGCGGCCGTTGATCAGGCCGAAGCCGTCCTGTTCCTTCTCGATATCGCCGTCGTTCGAGATCGCGCCATTGTCGCTGTTGAACCGGAAATCGAGATAGACGAGCCCCGACAGGTCGTTGCCGATCTGCGGCGTCCAGCTCATCGAACCCACCGCGGTATAGAGCGAACCGTAGGTGCGGCTTCCCGGCAGCTGGAACAGCGAGGTGGGCAGGGGATTGCCGCCGGTCGAGGTCAGGTTGCGCTTGAACTTCGCATCGGAGTAGTTGAAGCCGAACGAGAAGCGCAAATCGTCGGTCGGCATGATCGCGACGTCGAGTTCCGCCCCCTTGGACGTAACGCCGGGACCGAGGCGGTCGGCGGCGCAGCGTCCGGTCGCGGCATTGAGATCGGTGTCGCCGCCATTGAGGTCGTCCTTGCAGCTTGCAAGGCTCATCACCTCGAAGAAGACGCCGTTGAAATTCTGGAACTGGAAGTTGCGGAACGACTGGTAATAGAGCGCGAGATTGGCGTCGATCATCCGCCCGTTCAGCTTCACGCCGATTTCATAGGCCGTGACCTTTTCGGCGCCGAACTGCAGATCGGCACCCTCCGCGCGTCCGTTGAACTTGCTGTTTGCGGGCAGCGCGCGCAGCGCGGTGCAAGCGGCATTCTGCGCCGGCGTCCCCGCGGTGGTCGAACAGGTCGGGTCGAACCCTGACGGATCCATGTTGAAACCGCCCGATTTATAGCCGCGCGAATAGGAGATATAGGTCATCAGCTCGTCGGTCGGCCGATAGGACAGCACTGCCGTCCCGGTGAACTCGCCGCTGCTGATCTTCGTTCCCGGATCGGCATGGGTCAGCGCGGGCGCCGACGAGTTGAACAGGCAGGCGACCTGCTGGATCGCGGTTCCCTGGTAGATCGAATTGATGACCTTCGGACACAGGTCGTTGGTCGCGTTCATCGTGTTTTCGATCTGCTTCTTCTCGTGCGTGTAGCGCAGGCCGAGCGTCAGCGACAATTTGTCGGGCACGATCTGGACGATATTATGCGTGAACACGGCATAATTTTCACCGTCCTGCCGGAAGGTGTTCGCGACGGGCCCGGTGCCCGGAAGCCGCCGCGCACCAAGCTGGTTGGCGACCGTCACGAGGGCCGGAACGAGCCTTTCGGTATCGGTGCCCATCGTGCCATTGTCGAAGTTCGTGATGACCTCGTCCGAATAATAGCCCCCGACGAGCCAGCTCAGGCGATCGCCGAACGCTTCGCCCGACAGTCGCACTTCCTGGCTGAAGTTCCGGTAGGCGGGGCTGCGGTCGAAGAGGTTGATCAGGTCGAGCGCACTCATGTCGCCGTCGGCGCCCTTCTTGTTCCTGAAGTCGCGATAGGCGGTGATCGATGTGAGATTGATGCCGCCGAGCGCCCAGTTGACCTCGCCCGAGACGCCCCAGTCGCGCGCCTTGTCGGTCGCCGGCGTGCCGGGCGTCGTTGCGGTGCGGAACACGAAGAATTCGCCGTCCGGTGCGACCTGGATATTGGCGCCAAGCGCCTGCAGGTTCGGCAGCACCGCGTTCGGCGAGACCACGATATTGCCCTGACCATCGCGCGACAGCGTGCGAATGGGGTTCAGATAGACGGCGCCGCAGCAATTTTCCTTGCGCCGGCTATAGTCGCCGATCAGCCGGATGCTGAGGTCGGGGGTCGGCTCGAACAGAAGCTGCCCGCGCACGAGCCAGCGGTCCTTGTCGTTCACGTCCGCCTCGCCCGGCGTCATCTGCTTGATGAAGCCATCGCGCTTCGTCATCGACGCGTCGAGGCGCACCGCGAGCTTGTCGGCGACGAGCGGGCCGGTGACGCCGCCCTCGGCGCGGAAATAATCGTAGTTGCCATAGGATGCCGAGGCATAGCCGCCGAATTCGAACTCGGGCTTCCTGGTGAAGACATAGATGGCGCCCGCCGTCGAGTTGCGGCCGGAGAGCGTGCCTTGCGGTCCGCGCTGGATTTCGACGCGCTCGAGTTCGCCGAGCTCGTTCATTCCGACCCCGACCCGGGCGCGATAGACGCCGTCGATGAAGAGCGCGACCGAGGATTCAAGGCCGTTGTCGCCGCCCGTCGTACCGATGCCGCGGATGCGCGCGCTGACCTTCGCTTCGCTCGTCGTGCCCGAGATCGTCAGCGACGGAGCGAGCTGGGTCAGCGAGCGGAGGTCGCTCGATCCGCTGTTCTCGAGCTGCTCGGCCGACATCGCCGATATGGCGATCGGAACCTTCGACAGGCCCTGCGACCGGCCCTGCGCCGTCACGACAATATCTTCGGCGCCTTCGGTCGCCGGCGCGTCGTCAACGGGCGAATGCTCCTGTGCGTGGAGCACATTGGCCTGGAGCGCGAGCGTGCAGGCGGATGCAAGCAAATATAGTCTGGTCATTCAAGGACCCCTCCCGGTGGCTACCCGTCCGGCTTTTTTGCCGGATCGGGCGATTGACGAACGCTTCGTGGCGTTCATGGCGGCAAGGTGATGCGAGACACCGGACGCGTTCCATCAGGGATCGGCGATCGCCGGCCGGTTCGATCGAACCTTGCCGGCAATCACCTTCCCTGAAACGGGATCGACGCGCACTGCTCGGGGGAACACGCTTGCACGGAGGGATTCTAGGTCGCGCCGGCGGGCGAGCCACCCCCCGAGGCGAGGGGGTGGCCTTGCCGGTCCGATTGCTGGTCTGGCCGGAAAGCGGCAAGGGAGGGATCGTTGGCGCCTCGGCGAGGCGGGGCGCGTAGGACGATCGGGCTCATGCTGCGACCGCAGCATAGCCGGGTGACCGAGACGCATGTTCGGGCCGTCAAAGGCAAAAGGTCTCGGCACATGCTCAAGCATGTTTCTGGTCGCGGTGCGGAAGCTGGGGCAGGGCCCCGGCCCGGCTCATGCACCCACCGCTCGCGACGGTGCGCGCGCATATGGGCGTGACGGGCGACACCGCTGCACTGATGCCGGCCCAGACGCTCGAAAGCGAGGAGCCCGAACCTGCAGCAGCCGGTACAAGGCATCATTCGGGCAGGATGCCGGCCATCTCTCCTGCGCGAGCCTTGACGAAATCCCTGAACAGCCGGACCGGTCGCGCGATGTGGCGTTTCCCCAGATGTACTGCGAGAAGTTCCTGCGTGGGCAGCCGCCATTCCGGCATGACCTCAACGAGTTGGCCGCTCGCAAATAATGCGGGCGCGACGATCGGCGGCAGCTCGCCGATCCCGGCGCCGGCGGCGAGCAGGGTCGCCAGGCCGGTAAAGTCGTTCATTGCAAGCTTTGCGCGAAACTCGACCGTTTCGCGCTTGCCGTCCTTCTGGAAGGTCCAGCGATGCCGGTCGGCGCTCTGCGCGAAGGCCAGCAACCGGTGCAACGCCAGTTCTTGTGGTCGAGCCGGACGCCCCGCCCGCGTCAGATAGCCGGGGCTGGCCACCAGTCGATGCCGGTAGCGCAGAACCGGCGTCGCGACGAGGGAGGAGTCGGCGAGCGGCCCGAGCCGCAGCGCCAGGTCGATGCCTTCGGCGATATGATCGACACGGCGATCGGTGACCAGCACGCGAAGCTCGACCGCGGGATAATCCGCCTGGAACGCGCCGAGAAGCGGGGCGAGCAGATTGTCCGAGATATTCGGCGGCGCCGACAGCCGCAGCATTCCGCTCACCTCGGTGCGACGGTTGGAGACGATATCCGCCACGGCATCGCTCACCTCGATACCGCGCTGCGCGTGTTCGAGAATCTCGTTTCCGATATCGGTGAGCCGCAGCCGCCGGGTCGAGCGCTCGAACAACCGCACGCCGAGCTGATCCTCGAACTCGGCAAGCTTCCGGCTCACCGTGGAAACCGGCATTCGCAGATGCCGCGCCGCGGCGGTGATACTCCCCGTCTCCGCAACCCGTGCGAAGATCGAGAGCGCATTGAGGTCGAGCATATACAATTTTATATTTCCATAAATGAGATAATGATTACCGATATAGACCACTAATCCCATAAATGGAATTACGCCATCTCCAGTGCATCGGCAACCGAGCCGACATTTTGGAGAAAGATAATGACCAAGACGATTCTTGCCGCTGCGCTTGCCGGCGCCGCAACGCTCGCTTCCGCCCAGGCGGCGACCGCCCGTGAAGGCGATGAAGCAGCGATCGAACAACTGCTGCGCAATTACGAGCAGGCACTCAACGCCAGCGATGCCGACGCCGTGATGGGTCTCTATGCCTCCGACGGCGTGTTCATGCCCCAGCACAGCCCGTCGAGCGTTGGCAGCAAGGCAGTGCGCGCAGCCTATGTCCAGGTGTTCAACACGATCCGGCTCAAGGTGCGCTTCGACATCGCGGAAATCGAACAAGTCGCTCCGCAATGGGCGTTTGCCCGCACCAACTCGAGCGGCACGGCCACTGTGAAGGCCAATGGTCGCAGCGGCCCGGAGGGCAATCAGGAGCTGTTCGTGCTGCAAAAGCAGCGTTCGGGTGAGTGGAAGATCGCGCGCTACGCCTTTTCCACCACGAATCCGCCGCGCCACTGAGGAGGCCGATCATGTCCGATCGTTTCGCACGCTACGCCGGCCTGCCATCGCGCGTACTGATGGCGACCATCTTCCTGCTGTCGGGTCTCGCCAAGCTTGGCGCAATGGATCAGACCCGCGGCTATATGGAAGCGATGGGCGTTCCCGGCGCACTGCTGGTACCGACCATCATGTTCGAGGTCGGGGCGGGATTGCTCCTGATCGCCGGACTGGGCACGCGCTATGTCGCGCTGGCTCTGGCCGGGTTCACGCTGGTGACCGCAATGGTCTTCCACACGGACTTCGCCAACCAGATCGAGATGCTCATGTTCCTCAAGAATGTGGCCATGGCTGGCGGCTTCCTGGCGATCGCCGCACAGGGCGGCGGCCAACTGAGCCTCGACCGGATGTTCGCTGCGCGGAATCCTGCCTGACGGGCCGCCAGCCCGCCCTCTTTCCCACCCAATCGCGAGCCGGCTGTCGCCGATGCCGGCTCCCCTTTTTCACGGAGTGACGACAATGAAAGCCTATGTTTTCGAGAAAGCCGGCTCGCCCGAAGTGCTCGAGCTGCGCGATATTCCCGCCCCCACCCTGGCCGAAGGCGAGGTGCGCATCGCGGTGCGTGCATTCGGCCTCAACCGCGCCGAAACCTATCTGCGCGCCGGCAAGATGGGACCGATCGAGGGACCCCGCGTCCCGGGCATCGAGGCGGTCGGAGAAGTTCTGGAGGATCCGTCGGGCAAGTTCCGGCGTGGCGAGCGCGTCGCCACCGCGATGGGCGGTCTCCAGTTCTCGCGCACCGGCAGCTATGCCGAAGAGATCGCCGTGCTCGCCAGCAATGTCATCAGCCTCGACGGTATCGACCTGTCCTGGGAGGAGCTCGCGACGCTTCCTGAGGCCTATCTGACCATCTGGGGAGCACTTGACCGGACGCTCGGCCTCGAATCCGGGCAGACGCTGCTGGTCCGTGGCGCAACCTCGTCGGTCGGCCTGGCGGCGGTCGCCTATGCCAAGGCGCGCGGCGCCACGGTTATCGCGACCAGCCGATCCTCCAGCAAGGCAGCACAGCTGCGTACCATTGGAGCGGACGCGACGGTGATCGACGACGGCACGATCGCCGAGAGGGTTCAGAGGCTTGCTCCCGGCGGCGTCGATGCCGCACTCGAAATAGTCGGTGCGCCGACGCTGAGAGACACGATCAAGACGCTTCGGCCCTTCGGCGGCGTCGCCGTGATCGGTCTGCTGGCCGGCCCGCCGGTCGTCGAGCAGTTCCACCTCATGCAGGACCTGCCGGGTGCGACGCGGCTCAGCTTCTTCCCGAGCGGCCTGCTGGGCACCCCGGCGCTGCCGCTCACCGATGCGCCGTTGCGTTGGGTCGCCGAACAGATCGCCGCGCAGCGCATGCCGAGCATCGCTTCACAGGTCTTCGATTTTAGCGATGTCCGGAAGGCGCATGCGCTGATCGAGAGCAACGGCGCGGACGGCAAGCTGGTCGTCCGGGTCTGAAGCCGGAGATCCCCGCCGCACGAACGTGCGGCGGGGATCGCCAAGGATGCTTCGACCGGCTGATCAGGCCGGCAAACTCGTGGGGGCTCCGCCCAACCTCATCCGTATCGACTGTTCGACGCCCCCCGCCTTGGCCGCCCATCGCCATCGGTCGCATAAGGTCACGGTTTTCCTGTCCAATGACTGGACCAATGTTGGCTTTCTCATTCTTCAAGCTCCAGACTCCCGTCTGGAACCGGGCCACTTCGGCGGTTCATCCGACCGGGTTCTGCATGCCCGCTTCCGCGGGACGGTTCCGGAAAAGCGGCACATCGTCTTACGGCCATTGCGTGACGCGCCCGTGGCAATTGCGGAAAGCCATCCTGCCAAGCGCGCGCGGTCGGGCCTCAACTCGGTTCGGAATAAGGGCCGGGGCGGCCGCCTTCCGCCCCGGCTCGTGATCGTCAGTGTTTTGCGAACAGCGCCTGTTTGCCCGGTCCGAACGCGATGACCGAATAGCGGTCGGGCGTGCGGCCGGGGGCTTCCATGCCGGGGGTGCCGATCGGCATGCCCGCGACCGCGATGCCCGTCATTCCCTTGGGACGCGCGGCGAGGAAGCGTTTGATGTCGGCGGCGGGGACATGCCCCTCGATTACCGCGCCGCCGACGAGCGTCGTGTGGCAGGAGCGCTGTGCGTCGGGCACGCCCGAGCGCTTGACCAGCGCGGCGCGCGCCGGGTTATCGACAAGCCTGTATTTGCGGCCGAGCTGCGCCGCGACCTGCTTCGCCCAGACGCCGCAGCAGCCGCATCCGGGGTCGCGGTGTACCGTCATCTGTTCCGCGGCTTGCGCGGCGGCGGGGGTCATTGCCGCAGCCGCGAGCGCGGCGAGGACGAGATGGCGTTTCTTCGATGTCATGAGATTTTTCCTTGTTTGGGTGTTTCAGAACCAGCTGCGCAGGCCGACGAGGAAATTCCAGCCGCCGGCCTTTTCGCCCGCCGCGCGGGCATAGTCGGCGGTGCCGCCGAAGGCGCGCTCGTAGGTCACGCCGACATAGGGCGCGAACTCGGGCACGATCTGGTAGCGCAGCCGCAGCCCGGCCTCGGCCGAGGTGAGCCCCGAGCCGATACCGAGTTCAGGGATATCCTGCGCCGACAGTTCGAATTCGGCGGTCGGTTGCAGGATCAGCTTCTGGGTGATGCGCTGGTCATATTCGGCCTCGAAGCGCGCGGTGACCTCGCCCTTGTCCGAGAGGAAAAGCGCGCCGTCGACCTCGAACCAATAGGGGGCGAGCCCCTGGATGCCGAGCACGACATGGGTGCGTTCGGGTCCGGCGCGAAAATCGTGACGCACACCCGCCTGAAGGTTGAACCAGGGATCGAGCGCGCGGCTGTAGAGCGCCTGGACCTCGACATCTTCCGGACCGCCTTCGTTGAAACGGCCTTCGCCCTCGGTCTTCAGCCACAGGCGGTTTATGTCGCCGCCGTACCAGAGCTGCGCATCCCAGGCATAGCCTTCGTTCCCCTTGCGAAACGCGGTTTCGAGCTGGTCGATCAGGACCTGCCCCGCGGTGAGGGCGCCATTCTCCTTGACCAGCAGGCGCCGCGACCGCGCCATCTCCGCCTCGCCGTAAAAGGCGTCGGCGGCATGGGCGGGGCCGCTGCGCGCTGCCGCCGAGGGGCCGGCGACGGGTGGATCGGACCTTTCCGGTCCGGGCATGGCGTGACCGGCGTGCGGATCGCCGGTCGCCGGCATCGCATGTCCGGCGTGGCCATCGTCGGCGGCAGGCATCGAATGTCCCGCATGCGGATCGGCGGTCGGCGCCATGTCGGCCGCCGGTTCGGCGTGCCCGCCATGCTCCGCCTCCTGCGCGGCGAGCGCCGGGGCGGGCAGGGCGGCGAGTATCAGGGCTGCGAGATATTTCATGCGCCTTCTCCCGAATGCGGACGGACGGTGACGACACGGAACATCCCCGCGTGCATGTGGAGCAGCAGATGGCAGTGGAAGGCCCAGTCGCCCGGCGCATCGGCGGTGAGGTCGAAACTCGCCTTGCCCCCGGGCAGCACGTTGATCGTGTGCTTGAGCGGCTGGCGCCCTTTATGCCCGTTCACCACCTCGAAGAAATGGCCGTGGAGGTGTATGGGGTGCGTCATCATCGTGTGGTTGATCAATATGATGCGCGCGCGTTCGTTGCGCTCGAAGCGGATCGGTTCGACCCCGTCGCTGTATTTCCTGCCGTCGAACGACCACATGAAGCGTTCCATGTTGCCGGTGAGATGGATCTCGATCGTCCGCGCGGGCGGGCGCGGGTCGGGGTTGGGCCTCAGCGACACAAGGTCGCGATAGGTGAGGACCCGGTGACCGACATTGTCGAGCCCGACGCCGGGATCGCCGGTGCGGTCGACGGGCGAAAAGGCGATCGCATCGACGCCGACGCCGACCGTCACGCTGTCGGGAACCTTCGACTTGTCGCGCATGCTCATCGCGCCATGGTCCATCGCTCCGGCCGCGGCGCCCGCCGCCGCGCCGTGGGCGCCATGATCCATGCCGCCCATGCCCATGTCCTTCATCGTCAGCGTCGGACGTTCGCGCAGCGGGGGGACGGCGGCGACCATGCCGGGGCGCGGCGCCAGCGTCGCGCGGCCCATGCCCGACCGGTCGAGCGATTCGGCGATAAAGCTGTAGGCCCTGTCCTCGTCGGGGCGGACGACGACGTCGTAGGTTTCGGCGGTTCCGATCTGGAATTCGTCGACCGCCACCGGCCGGACATCCTGTCCGTCAGCGCCGACCACGGTCAGCTTGAGCCCGGGGATGCGGATGTTGAAGATCGACATCGACGAGGCGTTGATGATGCGCAGGCGGACGCGCTCGCCGGGGCGGAAAAGACCGGTCCAGTTCTCCTGCGGGCCATGGCCGTTGATCAGATAGGTATAGGTCGTCGCCGACACGTCGGCGATGTCGGCCGGGTCCATCCGCATCTTGCCCCATTTGGCGCGTTCGGACGGCGAAAGCTTCTCTTCGGGGCCGCCCGCGATCATGCCCGCGAGCGTCTGCTTCTGCCGGTTGAAATAGCCGCCTTCCTGCTTGAGCTTGTTGAAGAGCTGGTGCGGGTCGAGAAAGGTCCAGTCGGACAGCACGACGACATGCTCGCGGTCGTAACCGACCGGATCGGCGCCGGCGGGATCGATCACGATCGGACCGTAATGGCCGAGCTGTTCCTGAAGCCCCGAATGGCTGTGATACCAATATGTCCCGCTCTGCTGGACCGGAAACTCGTAGGTGAACAGCGACCGGGCCTTGATCCCGGGGAAGCTGACTCCGGGGACGCCGTCCATCTGGAACGGCAGGATCAGCCCGTGCCAGTGGATCGAGGTCTCCTCGTCGAGGGTGTTTTCGACGTGGAGGCGGACATTCTGTCCCTCGCGAAGCCGGACGAGCGGGGCGGGGAGGACGCCGTTGAGCGTGATCGCGCGGCCGACACGGCCGCCGACCGTGTAGCGGCTGTGCGCGATCTTCAGGTGAATATCCTCGCCGGTCAGCGTCGGGAGGGTCGAAAGGATGCCGGGGCTGCCGCTTTGCGCCCAGGCGGGAAACAGGCCCGCGATCGAGAGGCCCGCGGCGCCGGCCGCGCTGGCGCGGAGCAGCATTCGCCGTTCCATGGGGAGAGTCATGTTGGTCTTTCCTTTTGCACGGCGTCGCAAGGGCTCCGCCAAGAGGCGGACCCGGCCGTGATATATTCGGGGAAAATACCCCGGGGCCGGCGGGTGCCGCCCCGGGGCAGATGCTATTTCTTGTCCGACGTGGCGCCGGACTTCGCGGTCATGGCGGCGTGCATTTTCTTGCAGCGTTCCATCATGGCGGCGTCGGGCTTCATCTTGCCGTCGGCCATCATCGCCTCATGTCCTGGCATCGGTTTGCCGGCCGGTGCGGGCATGCTGTGTCCGGCATGCGCGGGCTCGGCGACCTGCGCAGCCGCAGGGGTTGCGGCCGTCAGCGCGGCCGCGATCAAAAAGAACTTCATGATGATACTCCGAAAAAATGAATGTCTGGATCAGATTTCGGAGATGGTGCGTGGAGGCCGGATTTCGGCCTCGGGCGTGATGCCGGCCAGTCTCGCCGGCGGGCCGCAGGCGATTTTCGCCGCGGGGGCGGGAAGGTGCCGTTCGGTTGCGGGCGGCAAGGGGCAGAACGAGCCGCACAGGCTGACGCAGACAGCCGGGGTACAGCGGGTCTCGCTGTCATCGCTGTCGGGACAGCCGCTTTCGCCCATGGTCGAGGTACAGGCCGTCATCGCCGGCATCGCGGCGGCGTTGGAAGTCGCCAGCGGCGAAACCAGCAGCGCGAGCGCGGCGAACAGCGATGCGATCAGCCGCGTCACGGCCGCGCATCCCGGGACGGGAAAGCGGGACCGGGGCGCGGCTGTCCGGCGGGGGCGGGGAGAAACTGTTCGACCTTGTCCATCGCTTGTTGCCCGGACATCCGGCTGCGGCATACGGCCGATCTGTCCTCTTCTCTTATACGCATGCGACGGGGCAACCCCTCACGATCTTTCCGTCGCATCGTCGACTTTCCGCGGGCGCCCGATTCTGCGCGCCTTGTCACCCGCTGCGCCGGCCCACGGCACCTCTGCAGCGAGCCGAAATCCCGATCGTCGACGCCGCGATGTTTCAGGGCGTCCTGGCGATCTTCGTGATCGTTCCGGTCCGGCCGTTCCAGTCGATCTCGAACGCGACCCTGTCGCCGGCCTTGATGCCGGCGAGCAGCGCGGGGTCGGCGGCAAAGCCCATTTCCATCGGCGGCCATTGCAGTTCGGCGATCTTGCCGTGATCGAGGGTCACCTCGCCCTTCGAGACGTCGATCGCCGTGACCGTGCCGGTGCCCTTGCCATGTTTCACTTCTGCCGCTGCCATGCCAGCTATCGGCGCGGCCTCTGCCTTGTTGGCGGGTATGGCCTTATCCTCGGCCTTGCCGCATCCGGCGACGCTGGCGGCCAGGGCAAGGCTCGCCGCAATATAGGGGGTCTTTCTCATCTCATTTCTCCTTCGGGTTGAACTTGTCGGGAATGCCGGGTGCGCAGCAGCAGATAGGCGGCGGGGATGACGAACATCGACAGCAGCGGGGCGGTGATCATCCCGCCGATCATCGGCGCCGCGATCCGGCTCATCACCTCCGAGCCGGTGCCGGTGCCGACGAGGATCGGGAAAAGGCCCGCGAGGATGACCGCGACCGTCATCGCCTTGGGACGCACGCGCAGCAGCGCGCCCTCGCGCACCGCCGCGGCGACATCGCCGTCGGTCCGGTCGGCGAGTGCGTGCCTGAGGTAGATGAGCATCACCACCCCGAACTCGGCGGCGACCCCCGCGAGCGCGATGAAGCCGACCGCGCTCGCCACCGACTGGTTGTAGCCGAGCAGGTAGACCAGCCACATGCCGCCGGTGAGTGCGAAGGGCAGTGTCGCCATGATGAGCAGCGCTTCGTCGAGCCTGCGGAAGGTCAGGTAGAGCAGGCCGAAGATGACCAGCAGCGTGATCGGCACGACGACCTTCATCCGTTCGGCGGCGCGGACGAGGAACTCATATTGTCCGGTGTAGGAGACGCTGACCCCGGGCGGGACCTCGACCTCCTTCGCGATCGCGGCCTCGATGTCGGCGACGAGGGTCCGGAGATCACGGCCCCGCCCGTCGACATATATCCATGTCACGGGGCGCCCATTCTCACTCCGCAACATCGCCGGACCGTCGGTGACGCGCACATCGGCGACCGTCCCGAGCGTGATCTGCTGGCCCGCGGGGGTCAGCACTGGCAGTGCCCGGATGTCGGCGAGGCTGCTCCGGATCTCGCGCGGGTAGCGGACGCTGATCGGATAGCGCGCGAGCCCCTCGACCGTCTGCCCGACGGCTTCGCCGCCGATCGCGCCCGACACGATGTCCTGCACATCGGCGATGTTGAGCCCGAAGCGCGCCGCGGCGGCGCGATCGATCGTCACATCGATGTAGCGGCCGCCGGTCAGCCGCTCGGCGAGCGCCGATGCGACGCCGGGAACCCTCCTGACGACCTGTTCGATGCGTTTCGCGGTCCGGTCGATCTCCGCAATGTCGGCGCCCGCGACCTTGATCCCGATCGGGCTCTTGATCCCCGTCGCGAGCATGTCGATGCGGTTGCGGATCGGCGGAATCCAGAAATTGGCGAGGCCGGGGACTTTCACCCGCGCGTCGAGCTCCTCGATCAGCTTCGCCTCGGTCATCCCCGGGCGCCATTCGCTCTTCGGTTTGAAGCGGATCGTGGTCTCGAACATTTCGAGCGGCGCGGGATCGGTCGCGGTATCGGCGCGGCCCGCCTTGCCGAACACGCTCTCGACCTCGGGCACCGTCTTGATCAGCCGGTCGGTCTGCTGGAGCAGCGACGCCGCCCTCGCGGCCGAAATTCCGGGGAGGGCCGAGGGCATGTAGAGGAGATCACCCTCGCTCAATTGCGGCATGAATTCGCCGCCGGTCCGCAGCATCGGCCACAGCCCTGTCGCGAAGACGAGCGCCGCGACGAGCAGCGTCCGGCGCGGTCTTGCCAGCACCCGGTCGAGCGCCGGGCGATAGGCGCGGGCGAGCCAGCGATTGACCGGATTGCTGTCCTCGGCGGGAATCCTGCCGCGGATCAGCCAGCCCATCAGCACCGGTACCAGCGTGATCGACAGCAGCGCGGCGGCGGCCATCGACCAGGTCTTGGTGAAGGCAAGCGGTGCGAACAGACGCCCTTCCTGGCCTTCGAGCGCGAAGATCGGGACGAACGAAAGGGTAATGATGAGGAGCGAGAGGAAGAGCGCGGGGCCGACCTCGGCGGCCGCGCCGGTGACGATGTGCCACCGTTCGGCGGGCCCGGGCTCTTGCCCCGGATGATCGTGCGTCCAGCGTTCGAGATGCTTGTGCGCATTTTCGACCATCACGATCGCGGCATCGACCATCGCGCCGATCGCGATCGCGATACCGCCGAGCGAGAGGATGTTGGCGTTGAGCCCCTGCGCGCGCATCGCGATGAACGCGATCAGGATGCCGAGCGGCAGGGTCAGGATCGCGACGAGCGCCGAGCGCGCGTGCCAGAGGAAGAGCGCGCAGACGAGCGCGACGATGACAAATTCCTCGACGAGCTTGCCCGCGAGATTGTCGACCGCGCGATCGATCAGCCCCGAACGGTCATAGGTCGTCACCACCTCGACGCCGGGGGGCAGGCTCTTCTTCAGTTCCGCGAGCCTCGCGCGAACGCCGTCGATCACCTCGCGCGCATTCTGGCCCTGCCGCATCACGATGACGCCGCCCGCGACTTCGCCCTCGCCGTTGAGCTCGGCGATCCCGCGCCGCATCTCGGGTCCGGTCTGGACGACGGCGACATCGCCGACCGTCACGGGGATGCCGCCCGGGGCGGCGCGGATCGGCACCGCCCGGAAATCCTCGACCGTCTTCAGATAGCCGCTCGCGCGGACGATATATTCGGCCTCGGCCATCTCGACGACCCCGCCGCCCGCCTCCTGGTTGGCGCGCTGGAGCGCGTCCGCCACATCCTTCGCGGTGACGCGATAGGCGGCGAGCTTCTGCGGATCGACGACGAGCTGATACTGGCGGACCATGCCGCCGATGCTCGCCACTTCGGCGACGCCGGGCACCGTCTTCAACTCGAAGCGCAGGAACCAGTCCTGCAGCGAGCGCAGCGCCGCGAGGTCGTGGCGGCCGCTTTTGTCGACCAGGGCATATTCATAGATCCAGCCGACCCCCGTCGCATCGGGTCCGAGCGACGCCGTCGCGCCCGGCGGCAGGCGCCCCTGGACCTGCGCCAGATATTCGAGGACGCGGCTGCGTGCCCAGTAGAGATCGGTGCCATCCTCGAAGAGGACATGGACGAAGCTGTCGCCGACGAAGGAATAGCCGCGCACGACGCGCGCGCCGGGGACCGAGAGCATCGTCGAGCTGATCGGATAGGTGACCTGATTTTCGACGATCTGCGGCGCCTGGCCCGGATAGGTGGTACGGATGATCACCTGTACGTCGGACAGGTCGGGCAGCGCATCGACCGGGGTCGTGCGGACCGCCGCGATCCCGGCGAGCGCGAGCAGGAGCGCGGCGAGCGCAACGAAGATGCGTGCGTCGACCGCGGCGCGGATGATCCGCTCGATCATTTGCCGCCCTCCAGCGATCGTGCCGCAATGCCGGTGAGGTTCGCCTCGGAATCGAGGAGAAACTGGCCCGAGACGACGATCCTTTCACCCGCCGCGAGGCCCGCGAGGATTTCGGTCTTGCCGCCGCCCTCGCGTCCGGTTCGCACCTCGGCGGGGCGGTAGCGGCCGCCGTCCGCCGCGAGCATCACGAGTGCGCGCGTGCCGGTGCGGATCACCGCTTCGCTGGGGACAAGAAGCGTGGGCCGGCCGCCGGCCGCGAGCAGGACGCTCGCGAACATGCCGGGGCGAAGCCGTCCGCCGCGATTGGCGAGTTCGATCCGGGCGGTGAGGGTCCGGCTGTCGGCATCGGCGGCGGGGAGGATCGCGGTCACGCGGCCGGCGAAGCTCTCGCCCGGAAAGGCTGTGAGCGTTGCGGTGGCGCGCTGGCCGGCACGGATCGCTCCGACCTGTGCCTCGGGAACCGCGGCATCGAGCCAGACGGCGCCGAGCCCGCTCACCTGCGCGAGCGTCTGTCCCTGCGCCAGGGCAACCCCGCTGCGCACGTCGAGCGTCCGGATGACGCCGCCGATCGGCGAGCGGATCGTCACCACGCCGTTGGCGCGGCCCGTGCGCTCGACCTCGGCAATCTGGCTTTCGCTCATGCCGAGCAGCCCGAGGCGCTGCCGCGCCGCCGTGACGAGCGCGGGCTGGCCGAGCTTGCGGACGGCCAGATATTCGGCCTGCGCGCCGCCCCATTCGGGAAGCTGGACATCGGCGATCGGCGCGCCCGCGCGGATCAGGTCGCCGGGGGCGCGGCCATAGACGCGGGTGACGAAACCGCCCGCGCGGGCCTGCACGATCGCGACGTCGCGCTCGTTGAACCCGATCGTCCCGGTTGCGGCGATGCCGCCGGGCAGGCTTCCGGTTTCGGCGACGGCAACGCGCAGCCCGAGATTCTGCGCGGCCGAGGGATCGATCCGCACCGCCGGGCCCGCGTCTCCGCTCGCGTCGTCGTCGGCATATTTGGGGATGGTTTTCATGCCCATCGAGGAGAGCGAGTCGGGGTTGTCATAATGTTCGAGCGGCACCATCGGGTCGTACCAGTAGAGGATTTTGCGCTCGTCCCTGGCCGCACGGCCCGCGCCGGCGTCGGACGAAGCGCGCTCGCCGAGCCAATAGCCGCCGCCGCCAGCGATCAGCGCGATCGCCAGCACGCCGGCCGCCCAGCGCGCCGCGTTCACCGTGCCACTGTTCATGTCTGGTCTCCCCCGAAGGTGAAATGAATCCGGATCGCGTCGCGGGCGACCTCCGCTTCGCGCGCCAGCGCATCGACCTCGGCTTCGGCGAGCGCGAGCGATGACAGCAGGGCGCTGCCGAGGTCGAGTTTTCCCGCGGCGTAGCTGGCGAGATCGAGCTGAGCGCGCTGTCTTGCCAGCGGCACCAGCGTCCGCCGCGCGTTGTCGAGCCGGCGGCGGTGCATGTCATGGTCGGCGAGCGCTTCGTCGAGGCTCGCCGCCATCGCGCGTTCGGCGGCGATCCGCTCGAAGCGCGCGCGACTGGCCTCGCTCGCGCGCGCCGCGATCCTCGGGTCCTGCCGCCGTTTCGGGAAAAGGGGGAGGTCGATCGAGACACCGACCGACACAAGATCGCCGAACGCGGGCTCGCGGCGCCCATAGGAGGCGCTGACCGTCCAGTCGGGCCGCTTGTCGGCGCGGGCGAGGCCGGTTTCGGCGTCGGCGGCGACGGTGCGGGCGTCAAATGCTTCAAGCTGCGGCAGCGAGGGGAGGCCCGCGAGCAGCGCTCCCCTCTCGACCACCATCGGCGGCGGCGCGCCCTGCGTGTCGGCCCCGGGA
>JAGHZY010000070.1 GCA_017745175.1 Sphingopyxis sp.
TCACCGAATATGGTTTCGCGGGTCTTGGCACGGGTGCGGCGATGGGCGGGCTTCGGCCGATCATCGAATTCATGACCTTCAACTTCGCGATGCAGGCGATCGACCACATCATCAACTCGGCGGCGAAGACCAACTACATGTCGGGCGGTCAGATGCGCTGTCCGATCGTGTTCCGCGGGCCGAACGGCGCTGCGGCGCGCGTCGGCGCGCAGCACAGCCAGAATTATGCGCCGTGGTACGCCAGCGTCCCCGGCCTGATCGTGATCGCGCCCTATGACGCCGCCGATGCCAAGGGGCTGATGAAGGCGGCGATCCGCACCGAAGACCCCGTCGTCTTCCTCGAGAACGAACTGCTCTACGGTCGCAGCTTCGACGTTCCCGAAGTTGACGATTTCGTCCTGCCGATCGGCAAGGCGCGGATCATGCGCCAGGGCAGCGACGTCACCATCGTCAGCTATTCGATCGGCGTCGGGCTCGCGCTCGAAGCCGCCGACAGCCTTGCAGGCGAGGGCATCGACGCCGAGGTCATCGATCTGCGCACGCTGCGCCCGCTCGATACCGCGACGGTGCTCGCAAGCCTCAGGAAGACGAACCACCTCGTCATCGTCGAGGAAGGCTGGCCGACCTGCTCGATCGCGAGCGAACTCGCGATGGTCGCGATGGAGCATGGCTTCGACGATCTCGATGCGCCCGTCATGCGCGTGTGCAACGAGGATGTGCCGCTGCCCTATGCGCACAATCTCGAAAAGGCCGCACTCATCGATACGCCGCGCGTAGTCGGCGCGGTGAAGGCGGTCCTCAATCGCTAGTACGTCGCCCCCGCGAAGGCGGGGGCCGTGGTCGGCCTTGCCCTTCGATGTCGAGTGAACCGACAGCAGCCGCTGCCTTCGCGGGGGTGACGGCTGAGCCGGGCGCCTACCCCGACATGCGCGATCCGCGCGTCATGGTCGCTGTGCCGCAGCCGCGGCGCGCGGCCATGGCGGCGCTGTGGGGACTGGCCGCGCGGTTGACGAAGCTGCTCATTGATGCGCGCGAGCCGCTGATCGGCCAGATCAAGCTCGCGTGGTGGCGCGACATGATGGCGATGCTCGCGAGTGATCCGGCGGCGCTGCCGAAGGGCGAACCGCTGCTCGCCGAGCTGCAGGCAAGCTGGGCGGGGCAGGGCGGGCTCGACGCGCTCGCCGATGCGGCGGAGGCGATGCTGCTCGCCGAGGATCATGAGTCGCGGCGCGCCGCTGCGGTCATGTTCGGCGGCGCGCTCTTTGCCCTTTCGGGCGGAAACGGCGGTAACGGCGAACGCTGGGGTCTTGCGTGGGGGGCGGGGCTGCAGGAGGAATTGCTGGACGCGATACAGCTCTACATCGAAGTGCGTGACTTGGCTGCGCCGTCGCGCGCTTCTTTCGGCGGTCATCGCGCATTGCTGATGCTGGATCGCTGGGCCGGATCGATCGCCGGTAAAGATGGCAAACGGCGGCTGCGCAGCGAGGGAATGCTCCTGCTGCGCATCGGTTTGTTCGGACGCTGACGATAAAAATGCGCCGGGGCTGGAAATGCCGCCGCCGAACATCTATCTTGTCCGGTACAAAATAGGGTCGCAGGGGACATTATATGTTCAACGGGCTGATCGCCTATCTCGATTCGATCAAGGCGCGCGACCCGGCGCCGCGGTCGCGTTGGGAAATCCTTCTCTATCCGGGTCTTGTCGCGGTCGGCATGCACCGCATCGCGCACTGGCTGTTCGAGGCGCGGCTGTTTTTCCTCGCACGCTTCGTCAATCACCTGTCGCGCTTCCTGACCGCGATCGACATTCATCCGGGCGCGCAGATCGGCCGCCATCTGTTCATCGACCATGGCTTCGGCGTCGTGATCGGCGAAACCGCCGAGATCGGCGACAATGTCTCCATCTATCAGGGCGTGACGCTCGGCGGCACCGATCCCGCGAACGGCATCGGCGGCAAGCGCCACCCCACGCTCGCGAATGACGTTATCGTCGGCTCGGGCGCGCAGATCCTCGGCCCCGTCACCGTCAACGCGCGCGCGCGCGTCGGCGCCAACGCCGTCGTGACCAAGGACGTGCCCGAAGGCGCGGTGATGGTCGGCATCCCGGCGCGTTCGACACTGCTCGACGCGACCGAATATGCGCGCGAATTTGTGCCCTATGGCACGCCGTGCAGCGAAACCTTCGACCCCGCGACGCAAAAGGTCGAACTGCTGCAATGCCAGCTCGACCAGATGCAGAAGCAACTGAAGGCGCTGCTCGATGAGCGTGATGTTGCCGCCGAGGTCGAAACGCCGCGGCGCAAAGGGAGCCGGACCGGCGCCTGATGGGAACCGTGACGCCCTTGCCGTTCGGAAATGGTCGAGCGGTACCGCAACAGACCGGTTTCGAGCGTCCCGAACTGATGCGCATCCTCGATCTTTACGGCCGCATGGTCGCGGCGGGGCACTGGCGCGATTATGCGATGGATTTCCACCGCGACGCCGCGATCTTTTCGGCCTTTCGCCGCGCCGCCGAGCGCCCCGAATATCGCATCGAAAAACGTCCCGCGTTGCGGAGCCGGCAGGGCATGTGGGCCCTTGTCTCCGAAGCCGGGGCGATCCTGAAACGCGGCGACGAGCTGGCGAATGTGCTCGCTCCGGTCGAACGCAAGCTGTTGAAGCTGGTCGGGGACTAGGACCCGAACGGCGAGTGTGGATCAGGTCTCTCTCTGTTGACCTGACCCACACCCGTTCCTCCCGTAAGGGAGTTCTGGCTGTCAGGCCGCCGCGAGGCGCCGCAGCCGTTTGTCGTCACCCAGCAGCACGGTCGGGCTGCCGTGCGCCTTGCGGCGTTCGACCCAGTCGCGCAGCAATTCGGCGCAGCTGTGATCGAGCCCTGAAAGCTGTCCGCAGTCGATCGTGACCGCCCTGTCGCGCGGGATGGCGCCCAGCGTGTCTTCCAGCTTGGGAAGCTGGACGAAGGTCGCCGAACCCGACAGGCGAACGCGCGTTCCTTCCGCATTGTCCGAATGATCCACCCTGAGCCGCAGGCTGCGCACATGGGGGATGAGTTCGACGAGCGAGAAGAGGATGCCGACGATCACGCCGGTCAGCAGGTCGACCGCGACCACCAGCACGAGCGTCGTTGCCCAGATAAGCACGGGGAGCACGCCGTGATGACGGAGCAGTTCGCGGGCGTGGTCGAGCTTGACCAGTCGCCAGCCGGTCACGACGAGCACCGCGCCGAGCGTCGCCATCGGCATCGCGCGCATCACCGACGGCAACAGCGCGACGAACGCGAGGATCCAGACGCCGTGCAGGATCGCCGAGAGGCGCGATACCGCACCGGCCTGGACGTTGGCCGAGCTGCGGACGATCACGCCCGTCATCGGCAGCGCGCCCGCGCCGCCGCACAGCATGTTGCCGACGCCCTGCGCGCGCAATTCCTTGTTGAAATCGCTGCGCGGACCGTCGTGCATCTTGTCGACCGCCGCTGCCGAGAGCAGGGTTTCGGCGCTGGCGATGAAGGCGACCGCGATGGCGGCGGCGATGATTTCGGGTGCCAGCCAGCCGGCGAAGGACGTCGGCGGGGTGATCGCGGCGAGGATCGAGTCCGGCACCTCGACGCGCGCGACGTTCATGCCCAGCGCAAGCGATACCACCGTACCGGCCACGACGCCCAGCAATGCGCCGGGGACGAGCCGCAGCGATTCCGGACGCCATTTTTCCCATGCGAGCATGACGCCGATCGTGATGGCGGCGATCAGCAGCGCCAGCTCGGCGCCGCCCGGGCTGGTCGTGTTGAGGCCCAGCAGGCGACCCGGCATCGCGGCGATATTCTCGAGCCCGCTGGCCAGCGGCTTGGCGTCGAACAGCACGTGGAACTGGCCGATGACGATCAGCACCCCGATACCCGCGAGCATCCCGTGCACGACGGCCGGCGAAATCGCGCGGAACCAGCCGCCGAGTTTCATCACGCCCGCGATCAGCTGGACCGCGCCCGCGATGAGCAGGATGGGGCCGAGCGCCTCGATGCCCTGCGTGCGAATCAGTTCGAAGACGATCACCGCGAGGCCTGCGGCGGGGCCGCTGACCTGAAGCGGCGACCCGGCGATCGCACCGACGACGATCCCGCCGATAATGCCCGTTATCAGGCCTTTTTCCGGCGGGAGTCCCGATGCGACGGCGATGCCCATGCACAGCGGCATCGCGACGAGAAAGACGACGATCGACGCCGCGAAATCGCGCGAAAAGCCGCTGGACGAGCTGGCGGGGAGAGCCTGGCTCGCCATGATCAGGCCGCCTTCGCCTGACCGGCCTGCATGGCAAGGCGCTGTCCGGCGGCAAGCGCGACGGGCAGGGGTTCGTCGCCCCGGATCGCGATGAAGCGCCCGGTGGCGCCGTCGAGGCCCATCACGACGCCCTGGTGGATGTCGACGAACCAGCCGTGC
Organism: Sphingopyxis sp.; assembly: GCA_017745175.1. Classification (GTDB taxonomy): domain Bacteria; phylum Pseudomonadota; class Alphaproteobacteria; order Sphingomonadales; family Sphingomonadaceae; genus Sphingopyxis. The sequence goes on from JAGHZY010000070.1 coordinate 4,431, forward strand.
AGCGAAATCTCGCCGCGCGCGATGCCCGCGGCGACCGACGGATGGGTGCGCAGGTGCGCGATCTGGACGACGATATTCTCGAGGCTGGCGGCGCGTACGAGTCCGGCGTCGTCGAGGTCGGTATAGCCCGAACGCACGACATGTTCGGCGGCATGGCTGTGGCGGAGCCAGGCGGCGACATTGGGCATGCCTTCGGTCATGTGCGGGTTCATCAGCGCCTTCATCGCGCCGCAGTCCGAATGGCCGCACACGATGATATCGCGCACGCCGAGCGCCGCGACCGCATATTCGACGGTCGAGGAGACGCCGCCGTTCTGCGTTGCAAAGGGCGGGACGATATTGCCGGCATTGCGGCAGACGAACAGGTCGCCGGGTTCGGCCTGCATGATATGTTCGGGCACGATGCGGCTGTCCGCGCAGGAAATCATGAGGGCCTTGGGGCTCTGGCCATCGGCGACAAGCTTGGCGAACAGGTCGTTGCGACTGGGGAAGACGCGCTTTTCGAAATCGAAAACGCGTCCGATCAGGTCGTTCATGAAACCACTCCTTGCTGGTTGGTTTCACGCACATGGCGATCGAATTTTGCTGCGGTGCAGCGCCAGTGTAACGAAATGTTTCTCAGGCGACGGGAAGGCGCAGGCGTACGGCCAGACCGCCGAGGTGGCTTTCGCCCAGCTCGAGCGTGCCGCCATGGATATGCGCGATCCGGTCGACGATCGACAGCCCCAGCCCGAACCCGCCGGTATCGCGCGCCCGTGCGCTGTCGAGGCGGGCGAACGGCTGGATCGCTTCCTCGCGCAGATGCCGGGGAATACCGGGGCCGTCGTCGGCGACCTCGATCTCGACCCAGCGATCACTCTTGCGCATCCGGATCTCGACCTCGCTTCCGAAACGCAGCGCGTTGCCGAGCAGGTTCCGGACGGCACGCTTGATCGCGATACGATGAACCGAGAGGACCAGATGGTCGGGCCCTGCATAGCGAACCCGGTGCCCCAGATCGCTCGCCTCGTCGGCCGCGGTCGCGCACAGGACGGCGACATCGGTCAGCGCGGCGGGCTCGGTCGGATTGTCGATATCGCCCGACAGATAGGCGAGCAGCGAGTCGATCATCCGCTCCATCTCGCCGATATCCTGCTCCATATCGCGGCCGGCAACCGGGTCGCTGACGCTTTCGGCGCGCAGCCGCAGTCGCGCGAGCGGGGTCCGGAAATCATGCCCGACCGCCGCCAGCGCCTGCGTCCGGTCGGCGATCATCGCCGAAATGCGATGCTGCATCTCGTTGAAGGCGTTGATGACCTTCCGCACCTCGGCGGGGCCGCGCACGGGCACGTCGACGAAATCGCGCTTGCCGATGGCTCCGGTCGCCCGCGTCAGGTCGCGCAAGGGGCGGAGCGTGTGCCGGATCAGCAGGCTGGCGAGGAGCACGAGCGCGATCGCCGGGATAAGCGTCTGCAAGCTTCGGCCGAGCGTCAGGTCGAGCTGGCGGATGTGGTCGCGCGCGCTGAAGCTGACCCAGCTGCCGTCATTGAGCCGGATCGCGCCCGATATCGTGCTGTGCAGGCCCGGCGACTGGAGATAGAGCCGCAGATCGCGCTCCCTGATCTCGGGCTCCCAGTCGAGGATCTGCCGCGTGATCTGGTTGAGCTTGGGCGACACGGGCGGCGGATTGACCAGTCTTTCCTGCCATACGAGATGATAGCGGGTCGTCGTCAGTTCGGACGCCACCGTATCGCGCTGCGAACGCGGCGCTTCTTCGATCAGCTTGCCCGACAGGACGAGATGTTCGGCGAGGCGCCGCGCCTTGTCGCCGTTGATCGAAAACTGGCTCGCGCGCTCGTAGAGAAAGATGCTTGCGACGCTTTCGAGCAGAACGACCGCGCACAGGATCGCGACGATCTGTCCGAACAGACCGAACCCGCGTCGTTCGAACAGGGTCAAAACCGCTCGGCCGGAACGTTGAGCATATATCCGATGCCGCGCACCGTCGCGATCGGCGCGGGCGTGTCGGATGTCGATAATTTGCGCCGCAGCCGGCTGATGAGCACATCAATGCTGCGGTCCGAACTGTCGCCGAGGCGCGTGCGCGACAATTCGATCAACCGCTCGCGCGCGATGACGCGCTGGGCATTGTCGCACAGGCTGACGAGCAGGTCGAACTCGGCGCCGGTCAGTTCGACCGCGGCGCCTTCGGGCGACAGCAACTGCCGCCGCGGCAGGTCGGCCGTCCAGCCGCCGAAGCGGATGATTCCGCGCTCGCGGTCCGCCGCGGGGCGCTCGACCGCGTGGCGGCGCAGGACGGCGCGGACGCGCGCGACCATTTCGCGAACCCCGAACGGCTTGGCGAGATAGTCGTCGGCGCCGAGCTCGAGCCCGATGATGCGGTCGGTCTCGGTGCCCTTGGCCGACATGAAGATGATCGGAATGTTGCTCGTCCGGCGGACCTCGCGGCAGATGTCGATCCCCGACGTGCCGGGCAGCATGATGTCGAGTAGCAGCAGGTCGGCGGGCGCCGCGCGCAGGGCGTCCCACATTTGCGGGGCGGTGCCGGCGGTGCGGACGATATAGCCATGTTCCTGCAGGGCGCGGGCGGTCAGGGTGCGGATCGGAGGATCGTCCTCCACCATGAGGATATTCGGCGGTGTCATAACTTCACCTGGGAGAGGGTTGCGCCATTTCCGGCTCGAACCCGCCCGTTCGTGCCAAATTGCGAAGGAAAGTGAGTGCCTTGCGCTGTGCGAAGGCGGTCCAAGGGATACACAGCCCCGTGGATCCGCGCCTCTCTTATCGTGCCTGCCGGTTCAGGCAAGGGGGCGAATCGTCTTTTTCGATGCGTGCCGCGGGGGCCTCGGGACGCAAAAAAGGGGCCCCGGCCGTCCGGCCGGAGCCCCTCGATCGGTTTCCGACGCGGGAAACCCGGCGGGCCGGGGGGCTTATCCCTGCGCCGCAGCGCTCGCCGTCCGGACCGTCGCGGGCAGCTGGCTGGCCAGATTGTCGGGCAGCAGCGCGACGACCGCCGCCCGGGCATTCTGCCAGAACGCCGAGAGCAGCAGCAGTGCCGAGCCGATGACAAACGCCGTCAGCGCGACGTTGAGCTCGACCGCGCCGAAGGTGCGGAACAGCTGCGTCATCGCGAACAGCACGTAGGCGAGTGCCGACACGAGTAGTGCACGGCGATCGATCGCGAGTGCGATCAGGCCGAAGATCACATAGATGCCGACGACCATTACCGCGGCGCCGCTGCCGATGTCGTCGCCGCGCGTGACGCCGAGCAGATGGAAGACCGGATGCGCGATCATCGGGGCGGCGAGCAGATGGAGCCAGAAGGCGACGTCGCTGCGGCGCGTCTGGCGCGCCCGGTCGCTGCGGTCCCACCACATTGCGAGCGCGAAGACGCCGAGTCCGGCAATCAGCACGAGGACCATCGGCAGCGTTCCGTCGGGGCTCGGTACGCCGGTGATTGCGAGCACGACCGCGACTGCTGTCGCCGCCAGTGCAGCGGTGCCTGCGGCCACGGTGATCGGCACCATGAAGCGTTTCCAGTGCGCCCAGGTCGCGCCGGCGGTGACCAGCGCCATCGCGCCGATCAGGATCGCGCCGGTCGTCTCGCCGGGGTCGCTTCCGAAGATGGATTCGCCATGCTTGACGAGGAAGCCGACCATCGTAGCGAAAATCCCGCCCGAAAAGGCGAGGACGAGCACGATGCTGGGCAGCGCCATGCGGCGCTGCCGCGTGAAATATTCGGCAAGGAACCAGGCCGAGGCCGCGACGAACGCCCCGCCGAGCGCGGGGTGCATCGATGCGCCGATCCAGCCGACCGCAACGAGCAGGATCACCGCCGCGATGCTGACGAAAATATCGTTGAAGCCGGTGATGAGGCGGAAGGATTCCTCATCCGCTCCGGGCGCGGCGCGCGCCGATGCAATATGCGTCCGGAAAGCCAGCGCGGCCTCCGGCGTCAGTACCTTTGCATCGACCGCGGCTTGCAGGTCGCTTTCACTATACATCGGGGTCGTCCTTCTGTCCGATCCCCTTGCCCCGTAGTGCTTCTAGCAGAGCTGTATTAGTGATGCAATACGATAAGTCAGGCAGGGCCTTGCGCGGCGGCAAAGCGGTCGCGCTGCGCCGCGGTGATGCGATCGACGAGGCATAGCGCCAGCGGGTAGAGCAACAGGTTGACTACCGAGCAGAGGATCGCGAACAGGATCGCGTCGCGGTCTTCAGCGGGGGTCGCGGCATCGATCGACGTCTGCGTGGCGGCAATGGTTGCGACGATAGAGAAGCTCCACAGCCCCCACCAGCAAGCCAGCAGCATTTGTCCCCGATAACGGTCGTCGGGGTCGTCACCATGGCTGGCGCTCCAGATTTGGCTCATCGCCTGATAGGGTTTGAAGAAATTGGCGAATGGTACGAAATTCCATCCGACCGCCCACCCCGGGGTGAAGGCAAGGCCGGGTACGCGTGCGCTCCTGAGGTTGGCGGCGGCGCGATAGATCCACATGCAGAAGATGACGCTGGTGATCAGCGCCAGCGAAAGATCCGCGAGCCCGACGCCGAAATAGAGCGCGCCGAGGCCCTCGACGGGCGCGGGCTTCGCGAGCGAGACGAGGCCATGGAGTTCGGCGATCTGGCCGGCAAGCAGCAGGGCGAGGACGACGAAACCCGCGACGAGGAGGCCCTTTATGAGCCTGCCGCGCCGCTGGAGGAGGGCGATCCCGTCACCGAGGCTCATCTCCGCCATAATATCCCCTTCGCACGGGGGCGCCGCCCCGGCCCCCCGTGCGAAGCGTGTATCAGGATCAGCCCAGCGCCATCAACGCCTTCATGACGTTCATCGACTGTTCGCTGCCCGACTGCGGTACGGTTTCGCCATTGCGGTCGATGATCTTCTCCCACGCCGCGGCGACGCCTTCGGGGGTGCGCTCGCCCTCGGGAAGTGCGACGCCCGGGGTCATGGTGACATAGGCGGCGTGGAACGCGCCGGCGCCCGCGCCGACGATCATGTTGGTCGGCGCATCCTCGCTGACCAGATAGAGCGCGGCCGGAACGACATTCTCGGGCGTGAACTTCTCGAACAGTTCGGCAGGGAAAATGTCCTCGGTCATGCGCGTGCCCGCGACCGGCGCGATCGTGTTGCAGCGGATGTTGTACTTGGCGCCTTCGAGGTGGAGCGTCTTGGTCAGGCCCGCGAGGCCGAGCTTCGCCGCGCCGTAATTGGCCTGGCCGAAATTGCCGTAGAGGCCGGTCGACGAGGCGGTCATCAGGATGCGGCCATAGGCCTGTTCGCGCATCAGGTCCCAGCACGCCTTGGTGACATTGGCGCTGCCGCTGACATGCACCTTGAGCACCAGGTCGAAATCGGCGGGTTCCATCTTGGCGAAGCTCTTGTCGCGCAGGATGCCGGCGTTGTTGATCAGGACGTGGACACCGCCCCATTCTTCCTTCGCCCTGGCGACCATTTCCACCATCTGGTCGTATTCGGTGACGCTGCCGCCGTTCGAGATCGCGGTGCCGCCGGCAGCACGGATTTCCTCGACGACCGCGAGCGCGGCGTCCGAATGGCCCGTGCCGTCGCGCGATCCGCCGAGGTCGTTGACGACGACCTTGGCGCCGCGCCGCGCCAGTTCGAGCGCATAGGCGCGGCCCAAGCCGCCGCCTGCGCCGGTGACAATGGCAACACGGCCGTCAAATTTGATCGTCATGATGGTCTCCCGTAATCGACTGAAGGGTTGTGAATGAAAACGCGACGTCCTTAGCCGTTCGACGCGGGCAGGCAAGGGGGATGAAAGCGCGCCGAAAAAAGCCGATTGTCACTGAATTGCCATTTCAATGACGCACTTCTGTAATAAACCAGCAATAGTAGCGCCATCGAACCGTCGTCACCTTTCGCCATGGAGCTTCGATCTTGCGCCACGCCCTGACTGCAGCCCTTCTGGCGACCTCGATGTTCAGCCTGCCGACAACGGCGAGGGCGCAGGCGATGAGCGCGGAGGAAGCGGCCGCGCTGCGCGCCGAACTCGCGGCGCTCAAGGCGCAGGTCCAGACGCTGGAAGCCCGGCTCGATGCGGCGACGGCGCAGCCGGTCCCGGCCCCGGTTCCCGCGACGCCGCCGCTACCATCGGTGACCGCGAAGCCCGCGACCGAGATCAGCTGGAAGGGCGCGCCGGAAGTGAAGACCGCCGACGGCTGGCTCTTCAAGCCGCGCGGGCGCGTGCAGGTCGACCTGTCGAGCATCGACACGCCCGCGGGTGTTACCGGCATCCGCGGCGGCACCGCGACCGAATTCCGCCGTGTCTATCTGGGCGTCGACGGCAAGATCCCGGGCGGTTTCACCTATCGCCTCGAAGCCGACATCGCGAACAGCGAGGTCGAACTCACCGACGTCTACATGACCTATGGGACCGGGCCGTTGTCGGTCACGGTGGGGCACGTCAAGACATTCGCGTCGCTCGACGATCTGACGAGCGACCTGTTCACCAGCTTCACCGAGCGCGCGGCGTTCACGCAGGCATTCGGTTTCGAACGCCGCATCGGTCTGTCGGCGCAGTACAAGGGCAAGGCCGTGCTGCTGCAGGGCGGGGTGTTCGGTGACAATGCGCGCGACCTCACCGACGCGAACCACAGCTACAGCTTCGACGGGCGCGCGGTGTTCATGCCGAAGATCGGCGGCACGCAGCTTCACCTCGCGGCGTCGGGCCATTACCGCGATCCCAACGATCCCGCCGCGACGAACCGGTATCGCGCGCGGCCCTTCGACCATGCCACCGACGTCCGGCTTGTCGATACGGGGCTGATCGACATATCCAGCGAAAGGGGGCTCGGCCTCGAAGGCGCGGTCCTCGCCGGGCCGTTTCATGCGGCCGCCGAAGGCTTCTGGCAGACGGTCAAGCGCAGAACCGCCGCCGATCCGACCTTCTTCGGTGGTTATGCCGAGGTCGGCATGGTGCTGACCCGCGGCGACGCGCGCGGCTATCGCGACGGCCTGTTCGACCGTCTGAAACCCTCGAAGCCGGTCACGGCCGGCGGTATCGGCGCGATCGAGGTCAATGCGCGCTACGACTATCTCGACCTCAACGATGCGGGGCTGGTCGGCGGACGGCAGCAGGTCGCGCTGATCGGGGTCGTCTGGGCGCCGATCGACTATATCCGGATCACCGCCAATTACGGCAAGTTGTGGCTCGACGACGCACGTATCGCAACCGCGACGGGCGACCGGGACTATACGGCGGATACGTTCGGGCTGCGGACGCAGATCGACTTCTGACCGAAACGTCCGTTCTGGGGTGGGAAGCGGTCGTTTGTTTACTCTTTTTCGTCATCCCGGACTTGATCCG
>JAGHZY010000071.1 GCA_017745175.1 Sphingopyxis sp.
CGCGTGTTCCGCGCCATTGTCGAGAGAGATATCTTCGAGGCCGCTCGTACGATTATCAACGCGCGTTCGTTCCGCTTGTCCGACGAGCAAATGCTCGCCGAGCTTCGCAGTCTGTATGAAAACCGCGGACTGCTTTCGGGGTTGATCATTGACGAAAGCGACGCGCTGCCCTCGAGCAGCGCCTACAGCTCCCGTTTCGGAAGCTTGCTACGCGCTTATAGCCTCGTGGGGTTCCGGCCCGACCGGGACTATCGCTACATCGAGATTAACCGGTCACTGCGCCGGCTGCATCCCGCTGTTCTGCACCAGATACTCGAAGGGCTGCGCTCCTTGGGAAGCGAGGTCGAAGGCCACCCGTCCGATAAAGTCACGGTCAACGGCGAATTCAGCCTTTCCGTAGTCATCGTGCGCTGCGACCCGACCCCCACGGGGCTGCTCCGCTGGAAGCTGCGCTTCGATACGTCCTTGTCGCCTGACATCACGATCGTGGTGCGAATGGACCAGTGCAACCAAGCCCCGCTGGACTATTATCTGTTTCCGCACCTCGACCTCGCCGCCGAGCGTTTGCGGCTCGCGGAAGACAATGGCCTCGGCCTTGACGCTTACCGGTTCGAGAATCTTGATTATTTCTACGAGATCGCCGCGCCGGTCCGCTTTGCGATGGCAGCCTGATGAGCGCCGTGACGCCTCAGCACATCGAGATGGTTCCCATTTCGCGGATCACCGTTCTCAATCCGAGAGCGCGCAACAAGCGTCAGCACCGCGAGATTGCCAACAATATCGAAGCCATCGGGCTCAAACGACCGATCACCGTCAGCCGCCGTTCGGGCTCTGGCGGTCCGCGCTACGACCTTGTTTGTGGCGAGGGGCGGCTCGAGGCATTCCAGATGCTGGGGCAGACGGAAATTCCCGCGATCGTGATCGAGGCGAGCGAAAGCGAATGTCTCGTGATGAGTCTCGTGGAAAATATCGCGCGACGCATCCATCGCCCCATCGACATCATGAAAGAGATCGGTGCGCTCCACGAACGCGGACACAGCGATCAGGACATCAGCCAAAAGATCGGTGTCAGCCAGTCGTGGGTTGGTCTCGTCCTGACGCTGCTCGATCGGGGCGAGGAGCGACTGCTTGCCGCTGTCGAGACCGGGCTCCTTCCAGTGAGCCTCGCGGTCGAAATTTCGCGCGCGGAAAGCGACGAAGCGCAAAACCTGCTGCTCGACGCCTATGAGTCCGGCAAATTGCGCGGGAAGAAGCTGGCGGCCGCTCGCCGGCTGCTCGATGCGCGCCTCAGAAGCGGGCATAAGGGCATGCATCCGGGGCGGCTCGGGCGAAGAGGTAGCAGCCGCAAGCTGACGGCAACGGACCTCATGGATATCTACCAGCGCGAAGCTGAAAAGCAGCGCCTCCTAGTGAAGAAGTCCGATTTCGCGCAGACGCGGCTCCTGTTCGTCGTCGAGGCGATCAAGGACCTGCTCGCCGACGAGGGATTTACGACTTTGCTTCGCGCCGAAGGGCTTGAGCAGATTCCACGCGCCCTCGAACTGCGGATGAGCGGTCATGTCCTCGATTGACTGGCCCGCAGCTCCCGAACCCGGCGCAGACGGACAAGTCCCGGTAGCGTTCGAGCGCGATTATATCACCGTCGATATCCCGGCGATCGTGCCGCTGAAGACGCTGCGCGACGGCATCCACGAGAGCAGGAAATATGCCCAGATCGTGAGCTCGATCAAAGCCATCGGCCTTGTCGAGGCGCCCGTGGTGATCCCGGCTCCGGGAAACAGCGGCCAATATTATCTGCTCGACGGCCATTTGAGAATCGAGGTTCTCAAGCAGCTTTCCATCGCATCGGTCGAATGCCTCGTCGCCACCGATGAGGATACCTACAGCTATAACAAGCGCATCAATCGCCTTCCCCCGGTCCAGGAACATCGAATGATCGTTCGGGCAATCGAGCGCGGTGTCGCGCCTGCGCAAATCGCCGATGCGCTTGGGCTCGAAGTCCAAACGATAAAGAAGCGGTCGCGGCTCCTCGACGGGATCAGCCCCGATGCCGCCGAAATGCTGAAAGACACTAGCTGTCCAGTCGTGGTTTTCGAGATACTGCGTCGCATGTCATCATTGCGCCAGGTCGAGGCCGCCGACCTCATGATCGGACAGAATAATTTCACCGCAGCCTTTGCCAAGGCGCTCCTCGCCGCCACGCCCGACGACCAGCTCGCGAAACCGCCGAAGAACCGGAACGGCAAGGACGCAAGTCCAAACAGCCAGCAACTGGCGCGCATGGAACGCGAACTTGCCGTGCTGCAAACGCGAATAAAGTCGGTCGAGGATAGCTATGGCATCGACAATCTGCACCTGACCCTCGCGCGCGGTTATGTCGCGAAGCTTCTCGGCAATGCGGGCGTTGTGCGTTGGCTCTCGCACAATCGGCAGGAGTATCTCGCAGAATTTCAACGTATCGCCGAGATCGACACACTGGCTGCGGGGACCGAACTGGTCTTGCCGTAGGCGATGGGGACCCGGACCCGAAAGCGCGGGGACCGCGGGAGACGCCGCACGCTGGGGCGGATCGAGCGCGGAGGTGGGAATGGCGGCGAACCCGCAGTGAGCCCACCAAGGCCGGACGCCATATTCCGGCCGAAGCGGCATTGGCGTCTCGAGAGCGGCGTCACGCCAATGCCGCACCTCGCCGACCGCCGGTCTTGCGACCTCTCGGGACGATTACCAACCGGATCGTGCAATATTGAATAACACACCTCGCGCGGGCAACCTGCGCTTCCTGTGGATCGTCCGCCGGGAAATCCTATGTCTGTTTTTGAGTCGCTGGTTGAAGGTTCGAGCGGCGAAAGTGAGGCATTATGGCAGCCGATGAATTTTCACACGATGCTCAACAACCGGGGCTGCGCTCGTTCGTCATTTACGATGAACTTCCTCCCGGTTGCATTGCCTTCGAAGACATTGAAGGCGAGAGCTTTCCGCATATCCGGAAAGGCGAACTCGCAGTCGTGGATACGCGCGATCGGGAATTGGATGAAGGTGAGATGTATCTCATCCAATGGCAGACCAGTTCGCGCGCGACGCTTGCGGGACTCACCAAGAGGTGGGTGAATATCTGCAATCCGGATCGCTCGACCACGCCGAAGGAGCTGTGGTTCGTTGGATCTTTTGCAGGTCAGCAACTCATCACGCTGGAGGGCAAGGCATGCGGCGAGCGCATTCGATTTATGGATGGTCCCTATGAAGACGAGTATGTGCGGGATATCCTCATCGGCAGAGTCATCGGCATTTATGCGCCTAACTCCCGAACCGCTGTAGCCCCTGGGGGCTAGCCAGCCAGTTCGGAACGCGCGCGTGCTCGCAAAATCTGTAGCGTAGACCCCGGGGGTGAGCTTGCCGAAGCTGGCCGTTTTCGGACGGTCCGCTTCAGAATCTCGGTGAGAGAAGATAGCCCTGACCGCTCAATTGAGGGTTCGGTGACGAGCCACGCGCCGCTGCCGCCACGACAAGGCCTCGCAAGCGGAAAACCTAGCGCTTGCGGACGAATTCGGCGCGCAGGACGAGGCCCTTGATGCTCTCGTGGCGGCAATCGATCTCCTGCGGATCGCCCGTCAGGCGAATCGACTTGATGACCGTCCCCACCTTGAGCGTCTTGCCGGCGCCCTTGACCTCGAGATCCTTGATCAGTGCGACGCTGTCGCCATCCTGGAGCAGGTTCCCGACCGCGTCGCGAACCTCGACCTGCGAGGCTGCGGCCTTGCGTTCCGCAAGCTCCGACGCCGGCATCCACTCGCCGCTTTCCTCGTCATAGACATAGTCGTCACTGTCACTCATTTCATTCTCCAGACTTGGTCAATATTGGGTTTTCCCGGCCGCCCGCCGATCGAGAAACGGCAGGCGCGAATAAGCCTGCCGCGCACCGGGCCGCCGTCATTTCGCCTCCGCCAGATCGACCGCGAGCGCCTGCGCCCTCGCATAATCGGCCGCATAGGCGATGCGACCCGCCGCTTCGCCAAGGCCGATCCGCCCGAGCATCGCCCGCGGCTGCGGCTGGACGCCCGAGACGATCACCCGAGCGCCCGCCAGCCGGGCCTGTTCGACGAATTCCCCGAATGCCTGCGCTCCGCTCGCATCGAGGAGCGGTACGAGCCGCATCCGCAAGATGATGACGCGCGGCGACTGACCGACGCGACGCAGCGTATCGAGCAGTTCGCCCGCGACGCCGAAAAAGAAGGGACCGGCGATCCGGAACACCTCGACGCCCGGCGGCAGATCGTCGCGCTGGTCGATATCCTCGGCATCGAGTTCGGTGTCGCGCCGCCCGCTTCGATCGACCTCGACCGCTTCGGCCATACGCGCCATGAAAAGCAGCGACGCGAGCGTCACCCCGACCGCGATCGCCACCGTCAGATCGACGAGGACCGTCAATCCGAAGGTGATCAGCAGCACCGCCCGGTCGCTGTTCGGCATCCGCAGCAGCGTGAGGAAGCGCTGATACTCGCTCATCCCCCAGGCGACCATGAACAGGATCGCAGCAAGCGCCGCCATCGGCACATAGGCCATCAGGTCCGTGCCGAAGAGGATGAAGACGAGCAGGAAAGCCGCGTGCATCATGCCCGCGACTGGAGTCTTCGCACCCGACCGGATGTTGGTCGCGGTGCGCGCGATCGCTCCGGTGGCCGGGAGGCCGCCGAAAAGCGCCGATCCGAGATTGGCGACGCCCTGCCCGATCAGCTCCTGGTTCGAGCGATGCCGCGTCCCCGCCATTCCGTCGGCGACGACCGCGGAGAGCAGCGCTTCGATCCCGGCGAGGAAGGCGATCGTGAAGGCCGACGGCAGGACGGCATGGACCTTGGCGAGCGAGATGTCGGGAAACGACGGCACCGGAAGGCCCGCCGGAATGTCGGGAAAGCGCGAACCGATCGTGTCGACCGGCAGGTTCAAAAGTGCCACCGCAACGGAACTCGCCACGACCGCGATCAGGAAGCCCGGCAGGCGCGGCGCGAATTTGCGGAGCGCGACGATGATCGCCAACGCGCCCGCACCGACGCCAATCGCGGCCCAGTTCGCGCCGGGCAGTGCCTCCAGATAAGCGTGCCATTTGGGGAGGAAATCGGCGGGCACCTTGTCGATTGCGAGGCCGAGGAAATCCTTGACCTGGCTCGAGGCGATGATGACCGCGATCCCGGCAGTGAAACCGGTGACAACCGGATGCGGGATATATTTGATCATCTGGCCGAAACGGAGCAGGCCCGCCGCGATGAGGATGAACCCGGCGAGCAAGGTCGCGATCAACAGGCCGTCATAGCCGTGGCTGACGATGACGTTGAAGATCACGACGACGAACGCGCCCGTCGGGCCGCCCACCTGGACGCGCGATCCGCCGAGCGCCGAGATCAGGAAGCCCGCGACGACCGCGGTAATGAGCCCCTTGTCGGGCGAGGCCCCGCTGGCGATGCCGAGCGCCATGGCGAGCGGCAACGCGACGATCGCGACGGTCAGCCCGGCAATTGCATCGGCGCGAAATGTGGCGGCGGAATAGCCCTCGCGAAACACCGTCAGGAGTTTCGGCGTATAGGCCCCGGTCTTCACCGAATTTCGGGCCGGCTCGGAAATTTGGCGGACAGAAGCGCACGGCCGGGCCGGCTGGGATCGGCGCCAATCCCTTCGCGTAGACGCACCCCGCGTCCGGTCCCGACACTCGACGAATATTCGCCGAGCAGTTCGATGCCGGCACTTTCGAGCGCCGTAATCACCTTCACCAGCGTATCGACGACGCCGCGAACCTGGCCGTTCGACGCTTCCATGCGCTGTATCGTCGGAAGCGAGAGACCGGCCAGCTCGGCAAGCTCACGCTGGTCGATCCCGAGAAGCGCACGCGCCGCACGCATCTGCTGCGATGTGATCATATCGACTCCAATGATGCTTCATACATCATTTATCAGTCTTAACATTATATACAGATGCTGTATATATACATCATGGTCGCTGCTACATCAAAGATGCTTACTCTGATGGGAGCCGCTCGCTGCGCCTGCCTTCGCGCCGGAGACGGCTGATGCCCGATTTCATGCAAACGCCTCTGGATCGCTCTTATCGTGCGGACCGTGCCCGAAAGTCACCGATCCTCGCCAATCGCGGAAACCCCACTGCGGAAGGTGCGGAGCTTCCTGTTTCGGCCTGGGAAGCGATGCTCCGCGGCGCGCGGGGCCGCTGTCCCCGCTGCGACGACGCGAAGCTATTTGATCGTTTTCTCAAACCCGCTGGTATTTGCCCCGCGTGCGAGCAGGACTGGACGCATCAGCAAGCCGACGATTTCCCGGCCTATGTCGCGATCCTCCTGACGGGGCATATTATGGCGCCGGTCATCATAGCGCTCGTTCAGGAAACGAAGCTGTCGCTCACCTCCCTGGCCGCGATAATCGTGACGGCCATGCTCGTTTTGATGATCGCGTTCCTGCAACCCGCCAAGGGCGCGATAATTGCATTGCAGTGGTGGTTCGGCATGCATGGATTCGTCAAGGAACGACGCGCCCCGAAAAAAGCCGGTCGCGACGAATGAGGATTATCCGGTGGGCAAGCCGGGTCTCTTTCGCCAATCCTTGGCCATCGAAGAGGGTAGCCGGTAATAGAAAGGTGGCCTTCGATCGGATTGCGTAAAAGCCTCCGAGGCGGTCGCTCTTGGCCGGTTACGGACAGGCAGGCTTCCCCGTTGCAAGCACTATTTGACGCTTGGCGTTTTCGGCGGTTGCAATCGGCTGTCCCGCCTGTTGATCAGTCGCGACAGTCAGCCTTCGATGTCGGCCTGCCGTCTCGCGAGATCGAGCGGCGGTAGCGCCTCGGCAAAGCGCGAAACGCCCGACCCGTCGAAGCTGTCGACCCCGGCTGCCGCGCAAAGACGGATGCGCCGCGCACTGTTGACCCGTCCGACGTGACATGTTGCGCCGCGCGCGCGTGCAAAGCTTGCCCACCCGGCCATCGTCGCCAGCTTCCATTCGGTATCGCCGCCGACGAAGACCCCGACGCGCGGGCCCACCAGGTCGCGGACATGCGCCGGCACGATGCCGTTCTGGACGGCAATCATGAAGCGCGCATTGGAGAGGACACGACGATTGCGGAGCCGGGCGAGCCAGGTCCGCGAAAATTTCAGCGATGCCATGCCGCCCATGACGATGTCGGGCACGACGATCCAGTCCGCGCCGGCGCCGAGCCGGGCAACGGCGCGCTCGAAGGCGGCTTCGTCGAACGGCTCACCGCGCCGGAACGAGGTCCACGCGCCATTGTCGAGGGCATAGCGGAAACCTTCCGTCCGCAGCGCGCCGCGCGCCGATACCATCAGCCTCCACCCGGCGCGGCGCAGGGCATCGAGGTTGCGGCGCGTACCGGTGCGCGAAGCATAGGCGATCATCATCCCCCCTCCCCGCTCCGTTCGCGGCGCCGCCGCTGGAACGCGCGATCATTGCCCAGAAACACCTCGAGCATCGCGGGGATCAGCTCGGCGACGGGCTCTTCGCGGTCATATTGCTCGCGATAGAAAGCGGCATATTCGCCGATGCGCGCGTGGAGGTCGGGCATGAGGCCGATCGTGAGCTTGACCGGCGTTCGCTCGGGAAGCCGCTTGAGGCTGATATCGGCCATCGTCAGTCTCCCCGCGCCTCCCAGGGGCGCAGCACGATATCGCTGTGAACAACGACGCGAAGCGGCCAGCCGGGACGCACGCGCAAGGTCGGCGGGATGTCGAGATTGCGCGAGACAAGCTGGTCGCCGGCGCGCGCTCCGCCCTGCTGCGCGGATTCGCGTAACGCACGGACGAGATCGCTTTCACTGCTGCCGAAGCTGAGTTCGCTGCCGACGCCGAGCAGCGTCGAAAGCGCGACGCCCTTCAGGAGCTGCCAGCCATGCCGGTCGATCCGGTCGCTGAGGCCGGCATAGCCCCCGGCATCGGTCGCGGGCATATTGTCGATGCGGATCGACGATCCGTCGGGGAGGATGATCCGTTGCCACACGACGAGCGCGCGGCTCTGTCCGAACGCGATATCGCTGTCGTAGCGGCCGATCAGCCGCGAGCCTTGCGGGATCAGCAGCGACCGTCCCGTGACGCTGTCATAGACATTCTCGGTGACCTGCGCGGTGACCAGCCCCGGCAGGTCGGAGTTAAGACCGGTGACGAGGCTCGCGGCGATGATGCTGCCCGCCTGCAAGGTCCAGGGCGAAGCGGGCGCAGCCAGTGCGTGCGGGTTGGTGTCGGCGGCGTCATGGGCGCGCCCGACCAGCGCCGCCTTGCGCGCCTGTCCGCTGACCTCGGGCGCCGCCGGTGCCGGTGCCGGTGCCGGTGTCGACAATGGCAACGCCGTCTCAGGCGCTGCCGCAACCGAAACTGTCGCGGCCGGCGCGCTTGCCGCTTCACCGCGCGCTTGCAGCATGACACCCGATTCACGTGCGGCGCGGGCTTCGGCCGCGAGGCGCTGGCGCTCGGCTTCGGCCTCCTGCGCCGCGCGCCGCGCGGCCTCGTCGGCCGGCTCCCCGGGCGCCAGTCCCATCTGGCGCTGGCGATCGAGGATCGGCCGTCCGAGATCACCGGGAAGCGGCGGCCCGAGCCGCGGAACATCGCCATAGCCCAGCGGGGCGCCCGCCAGCGCGTCGGGCGGTGGCTTTGCGCCCGCCACCTTGTCGTCGCTCGCCGCGACGAGGGTGAACGACGCCGGTTTGAGCGCCAGCCACGCCGCCCCGGCGATCGCGATCGATCCGGCGGCGGCAACGGCGACGATCGCGCCGCGGCGGAAGCGCGTCACGCGCCCCGGCGCGCCGCGCAGCACCAGCGTCTCGGGGTCAGCCTTCGCGGGCGGTGCGCCGGCAGGCGGATGCACAGCATCGGTCATTGGCCTTTCCTCCGCTGCGCATGCGCGCTCGATATCCGCACGACCTGCTGCTGCTTCCCGCCAAGGCGCAGTTCGGCGGCGCCGAACAGCCGGTCGACGACATAATAGCGCCCCGCGACGCGGTAGTTGACGAGCTGCGCTTCGCCATCATCACCGATGACAAACAGGGGCGGCGCCTCGCCCACCGCGATCGACGGCGCGAACTCGATGAAGGTCTGCCGCCCGTCGTCGAAGGCGCGCAAGGGTCGCCATGCCGGTTTGTCCCCCGTAATCGCATAGCGGAAATCGAGCCGCTCGACCGCAAGCCCCGACGCGATCGGACGCGCCGCGGCGGCTGCGACCTCCTCGCGGCGCAGCGCGATCAGTTCATCGTGCGGATAGCGCCATTCAAGCGCCGCCATTGCGCCGCTCGCGCGGCTCTCGAGTTCGAGATGATAAACGCGGCGGTCGGTCGTGATGATCAGGTTGGTGCGAAGCCCGGCGGAAAAGGGCTTCACCAATATATGCGTGCGCTTGCCCTCACCGCTCCCGCTCATCGTGTCGCCGACGGTCCAGCGTAGCGTATCGCCGGCAGCGACCGAGGTTACCGCCTCGCCGGGCTGCAACGCGATATCGGTCACGCGCCCCGGCGCGGCATAGAGCCGATAGAGCGCGCCCTCGGCGTAGGGATAGACCTGCACCGCGTCGACATAGCCCGCGCGCGACGGCTCGCGCAGCGCGGCCCTATTCGCGGCCGTCACCGCCGCGCCGGGCTGGGCCATCGCGGGAGCGACTAGCGACAGCGCGCTCGCTGACAGGAAAAGGATACGGATCATGGCTGGCTCCTTTCGAGCGGATCGAGGGGTTGGAACGGAATGCGATCGGCATCGACCGGCGAGCCGGGCGGCAGACTATCGCCCGGCGCCGGCATCGCCTGCATCGGCAACACGCGATCGGCGGGGGTTTCGAGTTCGCGGCTCCAGTCGACCGCGTCGACATAGAGACCGAGCGGGTTCTTCCGCAGCACATCGGCCGACCGCGGCGGCTGCACCTTGACGGTCAGCATCGCGGTCCAGCGCGAGGTTCCCGACAGGCTGCCGCGCTCATAGGCCTGCTCGGTCCATTTGACCTGAAAGCTGCTCTCCGATGCGCGCACGACGCTCGTGACCTGCACCGACACGGTTCGGCGGCCTACCTCGGCGAACGGATTGGCGCTCCGGGCATATTCGCCGAGAAAGAGCGCGGCGCGCGGGGTGGCGAAGTCATAGGCCGACAGCCAATTCTCGCGCATCAGCACCGGATCGAGCGACCGCGAGCGGACGTGCGCGATGAACCTGCCAAGGTGCCACGCGATCTGCGGATCGGTCGGCCGATACGCCGCGATCGCAGGGGCGACGCTGCGCGCTTCGCCGAGGCGGTCGACCTCGACCACATAGGGGGTGACGCGGCTCTGCACCGACTGCCAGACGAGCCCGCCGGCGAGGCCCGCCGAGAGCAAAAGCCCGCCGAGCGCCATGATCCGCCAGTTTCGCGCCTGGACACGCGCCGAGCCGATCCGCTCGTCCCAAGCCTGCGCGGCGCGCTGATAGGGGGTCGCCGGCTCGGGCGTGTGCCCGTAGCGCTCGACCGATCGCTTGAACCGCATGACCTCAATCCTCCTTTTCGCTGATTTCAGGGTTGGCGCCGCTGCCGCCGCGATCGCCGCTCGACAGCGTATGGATCGCCGCCTGGCGCGCCGAGCGGCGGCGCTGGTCGGCCTTCATCGCGCTCGCCCAGGCGGGCGTCTCCGTCCCCGGCGCGGCCCCCGCTGGCGCAGCCCCCGCCGGCGCGGCCGCTGAAGATGCACCCTGCCCGCCGCCACTCCGGGCCGTGCCGGCATTCCATGCCGCATCGCGGCCGCGCGCCGCCGCCGCGCCGAGACCGGTGCGCGCCGCCGCGCCGCGCATCGCCCCACCCGCCGCGCCGCCGGCGGCGGTGGCGAGCCCGGCAAGCCCGGCGCCGGGCGATTTCGAGCCGCGCACCTCCTGCCCCAAGGACCAGGCGGTGCCCGCGGCGCTGCCCATCGCGGTCCCCGCGCGCACCGCGCCGAGCGCCGCGCCGCCGCCGAGCCGCGCC
>JAGHZY010000072.1 GCA_017745175.1 Sphingopyxis sp.
GCGCGCCCTCGCATGCGGCGAGGCTGCGCGAGACTTCATAGGCGAAGTCGACGTGGCCCGGCGTGTCCATCAGGTTGAGCTCGTACGTCTCGCCGTCGTGCGCCTTATACTTGAGGCGCACCGTCTGCGCCTTGATCGTGATCCCGCGCTCCTTCTCGATGTCCATATTATCAAGGACTTGCGCCGACATCTCGCGCGCGGTGAGGCCGCCGGTGAACTGGATCAGCCGGTCGGCGAGCGTCGACTTGCCATGATCGATGTGCGCGATGATCGAAAAATTGCGGATATGCGAAAGCGGAGTTGTCATGCGCGGCGCGTTAGCAGGGGAAAGCCGCGCTGTCAGCAGGCTTGGACCTGGCAGTTGCGCCGCGGATCGGGGGCTGGCATGACAAGACGGAAAGCACACCGTGAGGGGGCGATGTGGATCTGAGCAATCCTGCGAAGTTGCGAGCAACGATAACGGACATCGTCACCGACATCGGCACTTCGATGGGGATGCCGATTGCGCCGGGCGCGATCGATGCGCTCGTCGCGCCGGGGCTTTCCGGAAAACATGAGCTGCACAATGTCGATCCCGTCCGGTTGCGGTGGGCATTGGCCGCGGTGATCCGCGAGGTTCCGCAGACAGAACCCCCGTCGCCCGTTGATGCGCGCGCGGTCAGCCATGCGATCGCCAGATCGCAATGCCATTATCTCTGGTTCTGCTGACATGACGGCGGCGAAGGCAGGCCTTGAAAGCGCGCTCGATTTCACGAAATTCGTGATCGCCCTCGATGGCGCGCTCATCGCCTTCATCACCGGCGCCACTTTCCTCGAAAAGGTCGATAGCAGCTGGCAGAAAATCGGCGTGATCATCGTCCTGCTGATCCTGACCACCAGCCTGATCGGCGGCATTTTTGTCCATATGCGTACGGCCACCATGCTTGGCAGCGGCAACTATGATTTGAACGACCGCCATCTTGCCATCCCGGGAATGATCAACGTTGTCGGTTTCGCACTGGGCGCCGCCGGGATCGGCCTGCTGGCGATTTTGATGCTGGTCCTCGCCGAGCCGGAGTCAGGAACGGATCGCAAGGATTTCGGTTTCACCTGCACGCTCAAGGACGGCAAGGCACCACAGCTTGAGTGCAAGGGCGCGCTGCCATCGGGGCAGCCCCGGGAATCCTAGCGCGCCCCGCGCGCATCGTCACCCGAACGGCCGGGCCGCAAGCCAGCGCCGGCAATCGTCGCGGACACGCGCATCGGGATCGCGCAGACCCCGTTCGAACACCGCGCCCGGTTCGTCGGCCACCGCCGCCAGCGCGGCGATCGCGTTCGCGCGGACACGCGGGACCGGATGCGCCCTCGCGAATTGCCCGGCGATGTCCCTGCCGTTATCGGTAAGATGAACCGCGCAGCGGAGGAGCATTTCGCCGCTTGTCAGTGTCGGACGCCTGACGATCGTGCCGGCTTCGAGGTCGACGATATATTGGTCGCGCGAGGGAACATGCTCGCCCTCATCCATGATGTTGAGGCTGACCGACAGGCTGTCGGGCGGACGCTGGCTGTGGATGTCGCGGTGCGCACGATAGAGCATCATCTTGCCCTCGACGAGATTGCTGCGCTCGACGAATGTCAGGTCAAGCGGCTCGCCGAGGCGGCCATCGATCCCCTCGGCGCCATATTCATAATAGTCGCTGACATAACCGGGCCCGAAATAGCCCGCGGTGAGGAACGAGAAATTATGATCGTGCGGAACACCGTAGGCGAAGGCCGCCGGGCCGCTCGCCGCGTAGGCGGCGTCGGTCGCGGCGGGCCACATATTTGCGCGGAGATAAAAGCCCCGCGCACCGCGGTGGAGCAGGAAAACCTGCGCGGAATGACGGTTGATTTCGAGCTGGTCGGCGTAGCTCGCCTTGAGTGCAGCGATGACGCGATCGACGAGAAAGTCCCGGTTGCGCGCGAGACCGGCAAGAAGGCCGGCACAAAGCGCGATACTGGCCTCGTCGGTAAGATCGACCCCGCTTTCGTCGAGGCGTGCCACCACCTCGTCGAGGTCGAGCGTGGCGCCGGCAGGCGCTTCGATCACGCGCGGCATGATGCCGGGTCCGGCGCGCATGGCACGGATCGGGGAGTGAAGGGCGCCGGGCTGGTGCAAGGCCCCGGCCCTTCACTCCCCTCCCGCCCCGTCTCACCGGAAGGCGGGAAGACCAGCGCGCGCGTCGCTGCGGCGGCGTGGCGCACCTCCGGATGCGGATCGGACGCCGCCATGGCGACGAGGTGCGGAAGCGCGGCGGCGCTGTCGAGCGCGATCAGCTCGCGCATCGCGTTCCAGCGTCCGGCAAAATCCTCGCTTCGCGTTTCGGAGACGAAGAACGGGACAGCGTCGGCGCGGCCCAGCTGGCGGAGCAAGGCCAGCGCCATGGCGCGAAAGCTGCTGTCGCGGCGCGCCGCGCTCGCATGGATGAGCCCGCCGCTTCGGATATCATAGGCGCGGATGGGGAGCACCGACGGCGGCTGGACGGCAAGTTCGAGCAGCAGCAGGTCGCCTGCAGCCCCGGCGAGGCTATAGCTTTGCCGCGCAGTGTCGAGCCGCAGCGTCTCGCCGGTATGGAGCGGGCGCGGCGGATGGCTGTGACATCGCGCCGCGGCGGACGCGGTGAAGCCGCCCGCTTCCTCGGCCGCGCTGACCGCGACCTCATGCGATACCAGCGACGCGCCGCCGCCGGAAAGGACGCGGACCGCGGCGCGACCGGGGACGAAGACGCACGTCGCCGGCGCCGCGATGCAGCTCGCGGCGGGGTGCACGAGCAGCGTCAGACGGACACCGCCGTGGTCGACGAGGATCAGCCCGCCGGGAGCGCCGTCGCCGCCGCCGACGAGCCGCATCGGCGGTCGCAGGAAAGGATCGGCCGCGAGGAGCGCGAGCGCCGCATCGAGCCGGGCCCGCATCCATTTCGTGTCGTCGAGCCATGACAGAAGCTGCGCGACGGCCATGTCGGCGGGCGCGTCCCCAAGCGCGTCGATCGCCGTGAACAGGCCATCGGGCGCGCAATCGGTGGCGCGCCATGCGGCCTCCCCGGCCGCGACCGCCGCGCGGATCCGCTGTCGGCGCGCACCGTCGGTACGCGGGAAATGATCATGGCGGGAGGGTTCGGCGGTCATGCGACAGATGCGGGAACGGGACGACCGATGCGGCTTCCCGTTCCCGCCCGCGATCAGTCGTGGATGATCAGCGCGATGGTAACCGCGAGCTCGAAGACCGAAGGCCCCGAGGTGACGCTTTCGCCCATCAGCGACCCGAACAGCCCGACCGCGGTGTCGAGCAGCGGCAGCGTCGCGATATCGATCGACGGCAGCTCCATATTTCCCCTCCTGTCCTGAACGGCGGCGCGACCTGCCGCCGGGAACAGGACTAGGCGTCACCGCCGCGATCGCAGAGTTAACTTATCGTAATAGCGCCATGCCGCTGGTCGAAGCGCGGTTGCCGGGTCCGCAGCGCGGGATAGGATGGCGCGTCGAAACCGGGAGATTGATCATGCGCCGTGTCACGCTCGCCATCCTTGCCAGCCTGTTGCTCGCGGGGCCCGCGCCCGCCGAAACCTTGCTGGTCGGAAACAAGGGCGAGGATACGCTGAGTATTATCGCGCTCGGCAGCGGCGCCGAACTGGCACGCCTGCCGACGGGAAAGATGCCGCACGAGATCGCAATCTCGCCCGACGGCAGGCAGGCGGCGGTGGTCGCCTATGGCGGGACGACGATCGATGTGTTCGACGTCGCCAAGCGGACAAAGCTGAAGACGATCGACCTCAGCCCCAATCAGCGGCCGCACGGGCTGCTCTGGCTGTCCGACGGGCGGCTCGTCGCGACGACCGAGGGCAGCGAATCGGTCGCGGTCGTGGCGCCCGATGGCACGCTCAGCTCAATCGCGACGGGGCAGAGGGGCACGCACATGATCGTCGTCGCGCCCGACAATCGCACCGCCTATACCGCCAATATCGGGTCGGGGACGGTGAGCATCCTCGATCTGCGGGAGGGAAAGAAGCTGCGCGACCTGGCGATCGGCGGCAAGCCCGAAGGGCTGGCGCTGGCGCGGCGCGGGCGCGAACTGTGGGTCGGTGATCTCGATGCGGCGCGCGTGTCGATCTGGGATACCGCGTCCGGGGAGAAGATCGCCGAGCAGCCGGTCGACCCGGTCGTGATCCGCGTGCTGGCGAGCCCCGACGGCAAGCTCGTCGCGACGAGCAATATCGCGAGCGGCACGATCAGCCTGTTCGACGCCGAGACGCGCGCGCCGGTGCGGACGATCAAGGTGTCGGGCGACGCGGCGAAGGGGCAAGTCACCTTGCTGTTCAGCGCCGATTCGAAACGGCTCTATGCCGCCGAGACGGGGCACGACCGGGTCGCCGAGATCGACATCGCGAGCGGGCAGGTGCTGCGCCGGATCGCCGCGGGCAGGAATGGCGACGGGCTGGCGATCGCACCCTAAAGCCCCGACCCTAGCTTTCGGATCGCAGCTTTTCGCGGAATGCGGCGAGGCGATGAACCGCCTCGTCAAGCACTGCACGTTCCTTCGCGAAGCAGAGGCGAAGGATGTGGCGAGGCCCCTCGCCTTCGAAGAGCGCCGAGACGGGGATCGAAGCTACACGCGCTTCGCGTACCGCGCGCTCGCCGAACGCGTGGTCGGACAATGCAATCCCCGAGGCCGCAAGATCGATGCAGACGAACCAGGTTGCGGCGTTCGGCAGGGCGGCGAAGCCCGCCGATGCGAGCGCACCGCGAAGGTGCGCGCGTGAAGCGGCCCAATTTTCGCGCTGCGCGGCAAACCATGCGTCGGGCCGTTCCAACCCTTCCGCCACCGCCCATTGCAGTGCGGGCGGCGTCGTGAAGGTCAGGAACTGATGCGCGCGGCCCAGCGCGCTCGCCATTTTGGGCGCGGCGCATATCCAGCCGGTTTTCCATCCCGTCAGCCCGAAAATCTTGCCCGCCGAGCCGACCTTCACCGCGCGCCCCGCCATGCCGGGTAAGGACAGCAGCGAGCGATGCGGCGCACCGTCGAACCGCACATCCTCCCAGACCTCGTCGCAGATCGCGACAAGATCGTGGCGGATACAGGCATCGGCGATCATCGCCAGCTCGGCGTCACTCGCGACCGTCCCTGCGGGGTTGAGCGGATCGTTGAGTATCAGCGCGCGCGTGCGCGGTGTGATCGCAGCAGCGAGCCGCTCCGCGTCATGGCGCCAGGCGGGCGGCGCGAGCGCGACCGGGACGGGAACCCCGCCGGCGCGGCGCACCATCGGGGCGTAGCTGTCATAAGCTGGCTGGAACAGGATGACCTCATCGCCCGGCCCGACGAGCGCGAGAATGGCCGCGGCTAGCGCCTCGGTCGCGCCCGACGTCACGATCACCTGCTCGCGGGCCAGCGCCAGCCCTTGCCGCCGCGAGTAAAACCGGCAGATCGCATCGCGCAGTTCGGGAAGCCCGAAGGCTGGCGGATACTGGTTCGACCTTTCGGCTAGGGCGCGCGCCGCCGCGGCGATCATGTCAGGGTGCGGCGGCTCGTCGGGGAAGCCCTGCCCGAGGTTGATCGCATCATGCGCCCGCGCAAGGCCCGACATATATTCGAAGATCGTCGGCGCCATCCCGGCGTAGATCGGCTGGAGGTGCCGTGTCACGGCGCGAGCCATAGCGACAGCCCCGGTGGCAGATCGACGGGCGGGGCGTCGGCGACGTGACGCGCGGCGTCGGCGCGCGCGCGGTCGAGGATTGCCGGCGGGACATTCGCGGCATGGAAAATATGGTCGGCCTCGCCGAGCAGGCGGGCGGCGCGCAGCGTCAGATCGTCGGGGTCGTCGCCGGCGAGGCGAATGATTTCGAGCCGCGAACGCACGGCCGGGGCCCCGCTTTCCAGCCATGCCCCGATCCTGTCGGCCGCGTCGCCGTCGAGCGGATCGAGCGTCCCGCCCGGAACGAGCGCGGCATCGATGGCACGGCGGCGCTCCGCTGCGCCGGGCCAGCGCGATCGGATCGTGCCGCGCGCGGACAGCAGCGCCGATGCGAGCGCCCCCAGCCGCGCGGGAAGCAACAATTCGATGCGCTGCCGCACCGCCTTGGCGAGCCCCGCCGACGCGCCGCCGGTCCCGATTGCGATGGTCACCGGCGCACGGTCGACGATCGCGGGCGTGGTAAAGTCACAAAGTTCGGGGCGATCGACGACGTTGACCAGCAGCCCGCGGCCGCGCAGCCTGTCTGCCGCGCCGCGCGCCGCGTCATCGTCGTCGAGCGCGACGAAGGCGATCGTCGCGCCTTCTTCCCAATCCGACACCACCTGCCCGCCCGCGCGCGCGATCAGCCGCGCCTTGGCATCGGCAGCCTCCCCTTCCCCGACCAGCACGACCGTGCGGCCGGACAAGTTGAGGAAGAGGGGGAACTGTTCCACGTGTCAGTCGATCCAGTCGGGAACGCGTTCGGCCGCCATGATCGTTCCCGCCGCGATGCGGTCGGCTACCACCACATAGCGATCGCCATCGACGAGCACTTCGGGGACGAGGCTGCGGCTGTTGTACGTCGAGGCCATCGTCGCGCCATAGGCACCCGCGGTGCGGAAGACGGCAAGGTCGCCCGCCTCGACCTTGTCGGTCTCGCGGTCGCGCGCAAAGGTGTCGCCGGTTTCGCACACCGGGCCGACGATCGACGCGGTCATCCTTTCGCCCGTCGGCTTCACTGCGACGAAGTCGTGATACGCATCATAAAGCGCGGGACGTGCGAGGTCGTTCATCGCAGCGTCGACGATCACGAAGGGGTTGGTCGCGCCGGGCTTGACCCAGAGCACTTCGGTCAGCAGCACGCCGGTGTTGCCCGCGATGACGCGGCCGGGCTCGAACATCAGCGTGACGTCCCAATCCTTCGTCACGCGCGCGACCATCGCGCCATATTCGGCGGGGCTCGGCGGATTATCCTCGGCCTTGTACGGCACGCCAAGACCGCCACCGAGATCGACGTGGGTGATGCTGTGCCCCGCGGCGCGAAGGTCCGCGACGAGCCGCCCGACGCGTTCGAACGCCGCTTCGAGCGGATCGAGGCTGGTCAGCTGGCTGCCGATATGCACCGCGATGCCGCGCATGTTGAGCCCCGGCAGCGCCGAAAGCCGGCCGAAGATTTCGGGCGCGACGTCGATGCCCACGCCGAACTTGTTCTCGGCCTTGCCCGTCGAAATCTTTGCGTGCGTCCCCGCATCGACATCGGGATTGACGCGCAGCACGGCAGGCGCCGTCATTTCCCTGGCGAGCGCGATTTCGGCGAGCGCGACACCTTCGGGCTCATGTTCGATATTGAACTGGCCGATACCGCGATCGAGCCCGAGCGCCAGCTCGGCGCGCGTCTTGCCGACGCCCGAAAAGACGATGTCCTCGGCCGCCATGCCCGCCGCGAGCGCGCGTTCGAGTTCGCCGCCCGACACGACGTCGGCGCCATAGCCCTGCCGCGCGAGCACGCGCAGCACGCCGAGGTTGGGGTTGCACTTGATCGCGAAGGCGAGGTGCTTCTTCGGAACATCCTTCAGCCCGTCGCGGAACGCCTGCGCGTGGCGTTCGAGCGTCGCGCGCGAATAGACATAGACGGGGGTGCCGATTTCCTCGGCGATACGCGGCAGGGGAATGTCCTCGGCGTGCATCACGCCGTCACGAAGTTCAAAATGATTCATTGTCAAAAGTCCTGAAGCTCAGCCCGGAGGCGGCAGGTCAAAGTCGTCGGGTTCGCGCTGTTCGGACCGTTTGAGAAGTTCGTCGCTGCGCGCGGGCCGGGCCTGCGCGTCAGGCGTCGTAAGCTCCTCCGTGGTCGGGGCGCGGGTCGCGCCGACGGGAATGGCCGCGGCCGGCTGGCCTGCCACGGGCTTCAGATCTTCCTTGCTGCCGCACGCGCCGAGCAGCGCGGTCGCAGCGAACGTTGCCATGACGAGGCGCTTCGTCGCCATCAGATCGTTCCTTCGAGCGTCGCGCGGGCGGCGGCGACGGCCTGCCTTACCCGTTCGGGCGCTGTGCCGCCATAGCTCATGCGGCTCGCCACCGAGGCCTCGACCGTAAGCGCGGCGAGCACGTCGGGCGTGATCGCGACATGGATCGCCGCAGCATCGGCGGCGGGCAGCGCCGACAGCTCGACGCCCAGCTCTTCGGCGCGCTTCACGCACGCGCCGACGACATGATGCGCCTCGCGGAACGGCAGGCCGTTTTCGCGGACCAGCCAGTCGGCAAGATCGGTCGCGGTCGAATAGCCCGACGCCGCCAGCGCGCGCATGCGATCGGTGCGGAATGTCAGCGTCTCGACCATGCCCGTCATCGCCGCGAGCGACAGCGCGAGCGCGTCGAAGGCGCCGAAGACGGTTTCCTTGTCGTCCTGCAGATCCTTCGAATAGGTGAGCGGCAGGCCCTTCACGATCACGGCGAGGCGCTGAAAGGCGCCAAGCAACATGCCAGCGCGCCCGCGCACGAGCTCGGCGGCGTCCGGGTTGCGCTTTTGCGGCATGATCGAGCTGCCCGTCGACCACGCGTCGGGCAGGCTGATGAAACCGAAGGGCTGGCTCGCCCAGATCACCACCTCTTCGGCGAGACGCGACAAATGGATCGCGGTGATCGATGCCGAGGCGCAGAATTCGAGCGCGAAGTCGCGGTCGGACACGGCGTCGATGCTGTTCGCCATCGGGCGGTCAAAACCGAGCGCCGCAGCGGTCGCCTCGCGATCGAGCGGGAAGCTCGTGCCCGCGAGCGCCGCGGCACCAAGCGGCGATTCGTTGAGGCGGCGGCGCGCGTCGGCGAAGCGCGACCGGTCGCGGCCGAACATCTCGACATAGGCAAGCAGGTGATGGCCGAGCGTCACCGGCTGCGCGACCTGCAGGTGCGTGAAGCCCGGCATGATGCTGTTCGCATGTTCGTCGGCGCGCGCGAGGAGCACGGTCTGGATCGCCTTCAGCCCCGCGTCGATGCGCTCGCATGCCGTGCGCACCCAGAGGCGGAAATCGGTCGCGACCTGGTCGTTGCGCGAGCGCGCGGTGTGAAGCCGTCCGGCGGCTTCGCCAACCAGTTCCTTCAGCCGCGATTCGACCGTCATGTGGATGTCTTCGAGGCTGAGGTCGACCGGAACGCCGTTCGCGGCAAATTCGTCGCCGATCTGGGCAAGACCGCGATCGATCACCACCGCATCCTCGGTCGCGATGATTCCCGTGGCGCCGAGCATCGCGGCATGCGCGCGGCTGGCGGTGATATCTTCTTCCCACAGGCGCTTGTCGACGGGGATCGATGCGTTAATCTCTTGCATGATCGCCGCGGGTCCGCCACCGAAGCGACCGCCCCACATGCTGTTGCTATCCGGAGTATTCGCCATCCGCCGCGTCCTGAATCCGTCCCTTGCGATCCTTGGCCTTCTGCTGGCCGGACCCATCGCGGGCTGCGATAGGGAAAAGCAGGCGGACGGGCAAGCGGGGCAAGGCCAGGAAAATGTTTCGGCAGGCCAAGCGAAAGGCGTCGGCCAGTTCGAATATATCATCGATCGCAGCCACAAGGGCGAAGCGGCACCCGCCGCGGCGTTTCGCGGTCCCGACGATGCGGCGGTAACGCTGGTGTCGTTCCGCGGCAAGCCGCTGCTCGTCAACCTGTGGGCGACATGGTGCGCGCCCTGTGTCGCCGAGATGCCGACGCTCGACGCGCTCGCGGCGAAGAGCGGCGAACGGATGACCGTCATCGCGGTCGCACAGGATCTGAAAGGCGCCGAGGTCGTCGATCCCTGGTTCCAGAAAGCCGGCCTGAAAGCGCTGCAGCCCTATCTCGACCCCGAAAACGGCCTGCTCGACGCCGCGAACAGCGCCTTGCCGACAAGTATTTTCTATGATGCCGAGGGCCGCGAGATCTGGCGCGTCGTCGGCGCGATCGACTGGCAGGGCAAGGAAGCGCAGGCGCTGCTAGCCGAGCCCTCGTCCTGACACAGAAAAGGACGGTTGCCCCATGACAACCGCCCTTCCCTGCGACCCGGAGCAAGGTCCGGGGAGCCGAAGCGTTATCCGCCGACCGTCACACGGCCGCTGCGATAGCCCTTCTTGCGCATTTCCTTCACATAATCCTTGTCGGCGTCGACCACCTCGGTCTGCCATTCATCCCACGCATCCCAGCGGTCTTCGCGGTCGGTCGAATGGCGAAGGTCGCTCGTCAGCTCCTTCTCCGCCTCGAGAATGTCGGCCTTGTAATTATACCATTGCTGGTTGACGACGCCCGCGATCGGCGAAGTGCGGATGTGCGGCGCGTCGAAGCCCGGGGGCATCGAACCATAGGGAACGGCAGCCACCGCGGCGGTGGCGGGGAGAGCGGCGAGCATCGCCAGAGTCGTCCATTTTTTCATCGTTCGTCTCCTTCTGGACCCTGTTGGACAGGAGGAAAACGAAAGAGCGGGGCCTTTTCTTCCCGATTCGACGATGATTCGGCACGTCTCGCGGCAGAAGTGCCTCAATCGGCGGAATTCAGCCGGGATGCGCTTCGTCGCCGACGCTCGATTTCAGGAGGCCGCGGAACACGTCCTGCGCGCTGCGCTTTCCCTGCGTCACATCGAACACGTCGCGCGCAATTGGCATGTCGAGGCCGTGCTTTTCGGCGAGCGCGATGACCGTCGGCGCACTCTTCACCCCCTCGGCAACCATGTTCATGCCCGCGATGATCTGGTCGATCGGGCGCCCCTTGCCGAGCTCGACCCCGACGTGACGGTTGCGCGACAAGGGGCTGGTGCAAGTCGCGATCAGGTCGCCCATCCCGGTCAGTCCGGCGAATGTCTCGGCCCGGCCGCCCATCGCCACCC
>JAGHZY010000073.1 GCA_017745175.1 Sphingopyxis sp.
TAGCGTGTTACCGCATGGGCCCCGGCTTTCGCCGGGGTGCACAAAAGGGGCAGCTTCCCACCCCAATGCCGACCGACCCGGCAGGTCAGTTCAATGGTTTGTCGTAGATCTGGTACACGCGGTTGACCTTGGCCTCGATCGCGTCGGCGACCGCGTTCATCCCCTGATTGTCGTCGAGCACCCAGCCGATATCGCCGCGCTTGGTGCCATAGTCGGCAACCGCATCGCGGCGGATATATTCGATCATCATGAAGGCGAGGGTGCTCGCCATGCGGCTGTTCTGCAGTTTTTTGGCGACGCCCATCAGCGGCACGCGCAGGATATGGCTCTTCGGCTTGCGCAGCCACCACAGCAGCCGCGCCCAGTTGAAGGGGAACAAGGAGCCGTCCATGTCGATCAGCAGCTGGTTGATGTTCGGCAGCACGATCATGAAGGCGACCGGCTCGTCATCGACCTCGGCGACGCGGATCAGATCCTCGAAGACGATGTCCTTCAGCTTCTTGCCGACATAGGCGATCTCGCTGTCGGTCAGCGGGACAAAGCCCCAATTGTCCGACCAGGCATCGTTCAGCAGCCCCATGATCAGCGTCGCCTCGGCGGCGAAGCGGCGCTTGTCGACCTTGCGGATGCGGATGCGCGCATTTTTCTCGCCCGCCGCGACGATGCGGTTGACCAGCGGCGGGAAGCCGTCGTCGATCGCGACGTCGTAATTCAGCAGCTGCTTGACCGGCCGGTAGCCCGCGCCTTCGACCCACGCGCGATAGAGCGGGCTGTTGTGGCCCATCATCACCGTCGGCCGGTTGTCGAACCCTTCGATCAGCAGCCCGGGTTCGTCCCAGATCGAAATCGACAGCGGACCCAATGAGCGGTGCATGCCCTGCGCGCGGAGCCAGTCCTCGGCGGCGGAAAGCAAGGCCCGCGCGGTCGCTTCGTCTTCGGCTTCGAGAAGCCCCCAGTTGCCGGTGCCCGGTCCCATGCCCTGTTCGGCGGGCTGCGCGAGCGCGAGTTCGTCGATATGCGCCGAAATGCGCCCGACCGTGCGGCCACCCTGCTGTGCGAGGAAGAACTGCGCCTTGCCGTGCTCGAACCACGGATTCTTGCCCGGGGTTAGCAGACCGTAAACCTCGCCCTTCAGCGGCGGAACCCACGCGAGGTCGCCGCGGTTGAGGCGAAAGGCGAGCTCGACGAACTCGCGCAAATCATTCTTGTCCTTGACCGGGAGGATCGTGATGGGGCCGTCCGAATGTCCGCTCATACTGGTTTCCTGAATGGGGCGTCCTATATTTGTGGCGACGCATTAGGGCATAGATGGGGCGCTGGCGACCCGCATTCGGCCATCTTGCTGCCACGAAATCATGGTGAAGAGCCGGACATGTTAGCGATGAACACTCTTGTCGACCGGTTGTCGGCGCCCGCGGCGACGCCGGTCCCGAAATCCGCCGTTGCGGACGATATGGCGATGATCCGCGCGGCGTCGGAGCTGACGCGCGATCTCGTGCAGCCGAGCGCGCGCATCTACTGGACCGATATGCTGGCTTCGGCCTTTGTCGGTTATGCGGGCATCGCGGCGGCGATCCTCGCGCCCTCGACGGCGTGGATGCTGGTCGCCGCGGTGATTTCGGTCGTCGCGCTCTATCGTGCGGGCAGCTTCATCCACGAACTCACGCATATCCGCAAGAATGCGCTGCCGGGTTTCCGCCTTGGCTGGAACATTCTCGTCGGTGTGCCGATGCTGATCCCGTCGTTCATGTACGAGGGTATCCACAGCCTGCATCACAACCGCACCAAATATGGCACGGTCGAGGATCCCGAATATCTGCCGCTCGCGCTGATGAAGCCGTGGACGGTGCCGCTGTTCGTTGTTGCGGCGGCGTTCGCGCCGATCGCGCTCGTCTTTCGCTACGGGGTGCTCACCCCGCTGTCGTTCCTGATCCCGCCGCTGCGCAAGATCGTCGTCGAACGCTATTCGGGGATGATCATCAACCCGATGTTCCGCCGCAAACCCCCCGAGGGCGAGTTCCGCCGCCAATGGGCGTGGCAGGAAGGCGGCGCTTGGGCGTGGTCAACCCTGCTGATCGCGGCGGGCGTCTTCGGCTGGGTGCCGCTGCGTGCGCTTGTGATTTTCGGCGCGATCGCGTCGGCGACGCTCGTGCTGAACCAGGTCCGCACGCTCGTCGCGCACCTCTGGGAAAATGACGGCGAAGTGCTGACCGTGACCGGCCAGTTTCTCGACAGCGTCAACGTGCCGCCGCCGGGGCTGCTCCCCGAACTATGGGCGCCGGTAGGGCTGCGCTATCACGCGCTGCACCATCTGCTGCCGGGCGTGCCCTATCATGCGCTCGGCGAGGCGCACCGCCGCCTGAAGGACGCGCTGCCCGCCGATTCGCAATATCATGGCGCGAATTACGACAGCCTGCCGAAGCTGGTGATGAACCTAGTCGCGGGGTCGGCGCGGGGCGCTGCGGCCTGATCGCGCTTTGGGTGATGTCTGCTGCGGGTGGAGAGCGGACGTTCGGTTACCCACTCCCGTCATCCCGGACTTGATCCGGGATCCCGCTTTTTGACGCGCTGATTGCCTTCGATCTCAAGCGGGACCCCGGATCAAGTCCGGGGTGACGATAAAAGGGACGGCAGCTTCCGGTCGCTCGCCTACGCCGACGCTTCTATTCCTCGGTCCGGATCAGGATCATCTCGCCGATCAGCGCGAACAGGATGAACGGCCCCCACGCGGCGAGGAAGGGCGAATAAGCGCCCAGATCGCCCATCGCGAGGGCGAAATTGTCGGCGACGAAATAGGCGAAGCCGAGGCCCATGCCGATGATCGCGCGGATGAACAGCTTGCCCGAGCGCGCGAGGCCGAACGCCGCGACCGCGCCGAGCAGCGGCATCAGGATCGCCGACAGCGGCCCCGAAATCTTGTGCCAGAGCACGCCTTTCAGCGCATCGACGGGCCGTCCCGCGGCCTCGAGGTCGGCGATGGCCGCCTTGAGCTTGAGGAAGGGCAATTCGTCGCCGTCGACTTGCGCCAGCGTGAACTGGTCGGGGCGCACATTCTTCGCCGCGACGATCGTGCCGAGCGGTTCGAGCGTGCCCGAACGGCGCAGGAAGCGCCGCGCGTTGGTCAGCTCCCAGCCGCCGGCCGGAAGCGCGCGCGCGCTGTCGGCCGACAGCATCGACGACAGCACGCCGCCGGTGCGCTCATAGATCGTGACATAACCGAGGGTGATCACCGGGCCGCTGGTATCGACCGTCGCCGCGTTGATCAGATCGTCGCCGTCGCGGACCCAGATGTTGGTGCGGATGCCGCTGTCCTTGGGGACCTTTTTATACTCGACCTTCTGCCACGCGCCGAGCGCCGCGGTCGAGCGCGTGACGATGCGTTCGTTGAACGCAAAGCTGATCCCCGCGACGAGCAGGGCGGCAAGAAACAGCGGCGCGAGCACCTGGTGCGCCGACATGCCCGCCGCCTTCATCGCGATGACCTCGCTGTTCTGGTTGAGCGTCACCATCGTCAATATCGTGCCGAGGAGCACCGAAAAGGGCAGGAAGGTCTCGACGATCTGCGGCAGCCGCATGCCGACATAGCGCCAGACGTCCGAATCGCCGTTGCCCGCGACCGCGAGGATCTTGCCGCTCTCGCCGAGCAGGTCGAGCGTCTGGAGGATCAGCACCAGCGCGAAGAGGATCGAGAAGGAGCGGACGAGAAACAGGCGGCCGACATAGATCGCCATCGTGCGCGACGGGAAAAAGTGTAGTTGGTGCATCAGGTAAGCCGCTGTTTGCGCTGGAACATGCCGAGGAGCGCGCGGATTTTCTGCCCCGCCTTGGCGGCGACACGCTCGAGCGCGCCGATCGGCTGGCCGCCGGGGACATGCGCGACGGTATAATACATCCAGATCGCAAGCGCCGCGAAGAGCAGATAGGGCACCCAGAGCGCGATCAGCGGATCGATCGTCCCGCGCGCGCCGAGATCCTCGGCATATTGGTTGATCTTGTGCTGGGTAACGAGCAGCACGATCGACAGGAAGACCCCGAGCGACGAGGTCGATCTCTTGGGCGGGATGGCGAGCGCGATCGCGATCAGCGGGATCAGGAACATCGACATCACCTCGACGATCCGGAAGTGGAAATTCGCCCGCGATTCGAGCCGTGTCTGCACCGACTGGCTCTGATCCTTGCCCGCGACGAACAGTTCGGGGATCGTCATTTCGCGGTCGGCGCCGCCGCGCAGGCGGAACGCCTCGATCTTCGGGAGCGGGATCGGCAGGTCGTGATTGTCGAAGGTCAGCACGCGGGGCACTGCAAATTTGGGTGATTCATGGATCAGCACGCCCTGCGACAGGCGAAGGATGATCGTGTTCGGATCGTCGGTCGCGAGGAACTGGCCGCGCGCCGCGGTCGCCGACACGCGCTGGCCGTCCTTCTGCTCGCCGCGCACGAATATGCCGCGCAAGGACCGCCCGTCGTTATAGCTTTCCTCGATCCGGAGCGTCATGCGGTCGCCCAATTTGGTGAATTCACCGACCTTGATTGACGCGCCGAGCGCGCCCGAGCGCAGCTCGAACTGCAAGCCTTCATAGGCGTAGCGCGCGACCGGCTGGATGAAGCCGACGATCGCCAGATTGAGCGCCGCGAGCGCGATCGCATAGGCATAGGGGACGCGCATCAGCCGCCCGAAACTCATCCCCACGCCCTTCAGCACGTCGAGTTCGCTCGACGTCGCAAGTCGCCGGAAAGCAAGGAGAATCCCGAGCATCAGGCCGATCGGAATGCCGAGCGAGAGATATTCGGGGATCAGGTTGGCGAGCATACGCCACACGACACTGACGGGGCCGCCCTCGGTCGCGACGAAATCGAACAGGCGCAGCATCTTTTCGAGCACGAGCAGCATCGCCGACAGGACGAGCGTGCCGAGCATCGGGAAGAAGATGAGCCGCGCGATGTAGCGGTCGATGGCTGGCAGCTTATTCAATCTTTCGTCGCCCCATCACCATGATTTGGCCGCAGTTGTTTCCGATATGCCGATTCAAGGGCGACAGGGACCCACCTCGGCGCGCGCTTTGCGCTCGCGGAAGTGGCTATAGCCTCTGGAGGTTTTGAGGTCATGTCGAAAATGTTTTTCGCCGGGATACTCGCAGCCGGCGCTGCCGGAGCGCTGATCGCGCCCGTCGCGGCGCAGGGCGCCACGCTGGGTCCGGCGGCCGCGCTGTGCAACAGCAATTCCACCGCCGTCCTTGTCGACGTGCGCGGTTTCAAGGCGCGCACGGGGACGCTGCGCGTCCAGATCTACAATGCCAATTCGACCTATCTCGAAAAGCGCAAATGGCTCGACCGCGTCGATGTCCCGGTCGCCAAGTCGGGCAATATGCAGGTCTGCGTGCCGGTCAAGGCCGAGGGCAATTACGTCATTTCGGTGCGTCACGACATCAACGGCAACGGCAAGTCCGACCGCAGCGACGGTGCGGGCCTGTCGGGCAATCCCGACATGAAGGTCAGCGATTTCATTTTCAAGCGGAAGCCCAGATTGGCAACGGTCAGTTTCGCGGTCGGCGGCGCAACGAAGCGCGTCCCGGTCACGCTGAACTATGTCAACGGACTGTCGTTCGACCCGGTCTGACGAAAGAACATGGCAAGCGTCGCACTCCTTTCGAATCCGCGCTCGACGGGCAATCGCTCGCTCTTGCCGCGGGTTCGCGAATATTGCGCGGCGCATCCCGACATCTTTCACTATGAGGTCGAGGACGTCGACCAGATCGAAAAGGCGATCCGCACCATGGCGATGGTCGGCCCGCGCGTCGTCGTCATCAATGGCGGCGACGGCACGGTGCAGGCCGCGCTGACCGAAATCTATTCGGGCGATCATTTCGGCGGTTCGCCGCCGCCCGTCGCGGTGCTGCCCAACGGCAAGACCAATCTGATCGCGCTCGACCTCGGCGCCGAGGGCGATCCGATCCGGGCGCTGCAGCGCGTCGTCGAACTGGTCGAAAGCGGCCGGCTCGAGGATCATGTCATCGAGCGCCAGCTGATCGCGCTCGACAGCGGCGGCGAGGAGCGCCCGGTGCTCGGCATGTTCCTCGGCGGCGCCTATCTTGCCGACGTGATGCTCTATTGCCGCAACCGCATCTACCCGCTCGGCCTGCCGAACGGGATTTCGCATTTCCTCGCGGCGATGCTTGCATTGTTTGCGATCATCTTCGGCATCGGCGGCGGGCGGCTGCCCCCCAAGCCCGAGCCGATGACCGTGTCGCTGATCCGCCAGGGCGAGTTCAAGGGCAAATTCTCGCTGCTCATCGTCACGACGCTCGAGAAATTGCTGCTCAGCATCCGCACGAGCGAAGCCTATGGAACGAACGGCAATATGAAGCTGCTCGCCACCGACAGCAATGTCGGCGCGCTGTTCCGCATGCTCGGCGGGGCCTGGCGCGGGACGCTGGGGCAGAAACAGCTCGACGGCGTGCATTTCCAGCAAGGCGACGAAATCCGTATCGAGGGCGAGCGGTCGAATGTGATCCTCGACGGCGAGATCTTCCAGGCGAAGAATGGCGCGCCGATCATCCTGACATCGACGCAGCCGGTCCCCTTCCTGCGCCTCGCCGCCTGAGTCCTTCATGTCCGCGCTAGCCGAACTCGTCCGCGCAGAACTCGCGACCCCGGTCGATCCGCGCGTCGCGGCCATGGCGGCGGCGATCGCCGCCGGATATCCGGGCAGCGCGCGCGCCGTGCTCTTCTATGGGAGCTGCCTGCGCGAGAGCGAACTCGACGGGCTGATGCTCGATTTTTATCTGATCGTGTCCGATTACAGCGACGCCTATCCCAAACGCTGGATGGCGCTGGCGAACCGGCTGATCCCGCCCAATGTCTTTCCGTTCCAGCACAAGGGGCTGATCGCCAAATATGCGGTGCTGAGCGAAGCCGACTTCGATCGGCTGAACGGGCCCGAGACGCGCAATGTGTCGGTGTGGGCGCGCTTTGCGCAGCCGTCGCGGCTCGTGTGGGCGGTCGATGACACCGCGCGCGACCGTGCGGTCGCCGCGGTTTCGCGCGCCGCGCCGAGCCTGCTCGCGGCGGCGGGGCAGCGCGATGGCGACGGACCGCTCGACTGGTGGCGCCGCGCCTTTTCGCTGACCTATTCGGTCGAGCTGCGCGCCGAGCGGACGAGCCGCGCCCAATCGGTCGTCGATGCCGATGCCGCGCGTTACGAATATTTCAGCGCTCCTGCAATTGCCGCCATCCCGGCCGGCGCGCGCAGCGGCGGCTGGGCGCGGCGACGGCTCGAAGGCAAGCTGCTCAGCGTCGCGCGCCTTGCCAAGGCGAGCCTGACCTATGCCGGCGGGATCGATTATCTCGCGTGGAAGATCAATCGCCACGCGGGGACAAGGATCGAGATCAAGCCGTGGCAGCGCCGCTGGCCGCTTGTCGCGGCGCTGACGCTCGTGCCGCGCCTGATCCGGGGCGGCGCAATCCGTTAAAGGCCCCGATCCCGTTCGCTCGACACGAGCGGAAATTGACGCTCTTGTCTCTTGGCCTAGCCGGCCAGTCTCTGCCCCTCGGTCCTTCCGTCGCCGCGGCGCCGGATGGCCTGATCGAGCGCGGTCAGCGTGAAGGGTTTGCGCAGCACGTCATGATCGCCGAAGGCGGCGTCCTCGCTCGCGTCGCCGGCATAGCCCGTCACGAACAGCACCGACAGATCGGGCCAGCGCTGCTTCAGCTGCGCGACCATTTCGGGGCCGGTCAGTTGGGGCATCAGGACGTCGGACAGGATCAGGTCGAAACCGCCCTGGCCCCCCGACAGCCGCTCCTCGACCAGCGCCTCGGCTTCGAGCGGATTGCCGCAAGCGACCGCGGTATGGCCGAGTTCGCTGACCGCATCGACCGTTGCGGCGAGCACGCGCGCGTCATCCTCGACGACAAGGATGCTCAGCGCATCGGCGGGCGCGTCGGGGGTCGCCGCCTCGCCGATCGGTGTTTCTGCTGCGGAATCGGCTTGCGTCTTCGCGATCGGCAGCAACATCGCGACGCTCGTGCCTTCGCCTTCGGTCGACGAAATCTGCACCTCGCCGCCCGACTGGCGGCAAAAGGCGAAGACCTGGCTCATGCCGAGACCGGTGCCCTGGCCCGCGGGCTTGGTGGTGTAGAAGGGGTCGAAGACGCGCTCGAGCACCTCGGGCGACATGCCGCAGCCGGTGTCGATGACCTGCACTGCCAGTGCTGCCGCCTCATGCTCGCCGTCGTCGAGCGTGCGGATCGTCAGCGATCCATGGCCGTTCATTGCATCGCGCGCGTTGACCGCGAGATTGAGCAATGCATTTTCGAACTGCTGCCGGTCGACCCAGCATGCGAGGCCGTCGGCCCGGAGGTCGAGCGTCAGCGCGATGCGGTCGCCGATCGTGCGTTCGATCAACTGGGCAAAGCTCGCGATACATTCGTCGATCGGCGTCATTTCGGGGCGCGCAGGCTCGGAGCGCGCGAAGGTCAGCAGGCGCCGCGTCAGGTCGGCGGCGCGGTTGGCGCCGTCGAGCGCGTTGGCGAGGTGGCGCTGCGCCTTCTCGGGCTTGCCGGGCAGCCAGCGCTGCGCCAGTTCGAGCCCGCCGACGACCACCGCGAGCATATTGTTGAAGTCGTGCGCGATGCCGCCGGTAAGCTGACCGACCGCTTCCATCTTCTGGGCCTGGCGGAGCTGCGATTCGGCGGCCTCGCGCTCGGTCATCTCGCTACGCAGCGCTTCGTTTGCGTGCGCGAGCTCGGCGGTCCGTTCCTCCACCGCGGCTTCAAGCTGCATCGCGCGGTCGCTTTCGGCGAACTGCTCGCGCCGCGCCAGCCGCCGCTCGCCTTCGGTACGGATCAGCGAGAAGGTCGCGCCGATCGCGGCGACCGCGGCGCCCGCGCCGAGCAGCGAAAAGAGCAGGATCGCCTGGTTGAGGCTCGCGCGGTCGGCGGCTGCGAGCCGGTTGCGCTCGCGCAGCAGGGCGCGCTCGTTGGCGATGATTTCGGAAAGGACCTTGTCGATCTGGCTGACGCCCTGGCCCTTGCCCGCGGCATAATATTTGGAGATGGCGGCGACGGTCTGGTTATAATTGGCGCTGAGTGCAGCATCGCCGAGCTGCGCGCCGCGGCTGTCCATCTCGCGCGTCAGCTGCTCGACCAGCGCCATCTGTTTCGGATTGTCGCGCAGGTTGCGCTGCAATTGTGTCAGGAACTGGCGCGCACGCCCCCATTGATATTCATAGACACGGCCGTCTTCCTTCTGCAGCCCGACCGCAAAACGGCCGAGCGCCGCTTCGGCGCGCGCGATCGCCGCATCGACCGAGCGGGTCTGCGAGATGACTTCCATGCTCTGCGTCTGCCAGCCGAGCGAGCGGTCGTAATTGTCGTTGGCGCGCGCGAGCAGCACGACGAGCGCCCCGACCACACCGGTCAGGATCGCGCCGAGGACGATCGTCAGCCAGAAGCGGATACGCTCCCGCCGGCCGTCGTTTTCGCTGTCGATATCCCGCTCGAACACGTCCAACCCTTTACCGGACAAGCGGTGCGCCGCAAAGCGCCGAAGGCCGCGCGGCTTCGGTTCGACGCGAAAAGGAATCCGCTGGTCGGCGGAGCCCCTCGGTTCAGCCGATAATGCCCACGCGTTTGCCCGCGCGTTCGAAGCGGCCGAGGATTTCGGTGACCTGCTCGCTCGTGTGCTCGGCGCAGAGCGAGCAGCGCAGCAGCGTCATGCCCGCAGGCGTCGCCGGCGGGCGCGCAAGGTTGACGTATAGCCCTTCTTCCAGCAGCGCTTCCCACATCATCGCGCCCTTTTCGAGGTCGGGCATGATCACTGCGATGATCGCCGACTGCGGCTCTTCGGTGCCGAGCGTGAAGCCGAGATCGCGAAGTCCCTTGTGCAGGTCCTTCGAATTTTCCCAGAGATGCGCGCGCTTGTTCGACCCGTGCATCAGCTTGCGGATGCTTGTCGCCGCGGTCGCGACGACGCTCGGCGGCAACGAGGCGGTGAAGACATAGGGGCGGCAGACGAGCCGCATGATCTCGAACTTCGGATGGTTCGACACGCAGAAGCCGCCGACGGTGCCGACGCTCTTGCTGAACGTGCCGATGATGAAGTCGACATCGTCGATCACGCCCTGCGCCTCGGCGACGCCGCGGCCATGCTCGCCGATGAAGCCCATCGAATGCGCCTCGTCGACGAGCACCATCGCGCCGGCTTCCTTCGAGACGCGGATCATCTCCTTCAGCGGCGCGACGTCGCCGAGCATCGAATAGACGCCTTCGAGTACCACGAGCTTGCCGGCCTCGGGGGGCAGGCGCCTGAGGCGCTTTTCGAGCGCCTCGACGTCGTTGTGGCGGAAGGCGACGATTTCCGCGTCGCCCATCTTGCATCCGTCATAGATCGACGCATGGCTGTCGATGTCGAGGATGACATAGTCACCCTTGCCCGCGATCGTCGAGATGATGCCGAGGTTCGCCT
>JAGHZY010000074.1:0-7735 GCA_017745175.1 Sphingopyxis sp.
GCCTCGAGCCGCTGGTTGCCGACGACCGTGATCGACTGGACCGTCGTAGCGGCCGCGGGCGCGGCGGGCTCTTCCCGCGTTGCGGACGGCTGCTGCGCCGAAGCGGGCGACAGGACAGGGAGGGGCAAAAGGACCGCAACGAGTGAACATCCGGTTCGGAATCTTCCAAGCCGCATCAGAAGGCGACACTCAGCGATACGCGGGCGGAATAGCT
Source organism: Sphingopyxis sp. (assembly GCA_017745175.1). Classification (GTDB taxonomy): domain Bacteria; phylum Pseudomonadota; class Alphaproteobacteria; order Sphingomonadales; family Sphingomonadaceae; genus Sphingopyxis. The sequence continues at coordinate 215 of JAGHZY010000074.1, forward strand.
GATATCGCTGTTCGTTGCCTTTTCGGCCCCGGCCGAAATCTTCCAGAGATAGTCCCATCCCCCTGCGAGAAAGCGGGCTTCGCCGATCCAGGCGTCGTCGACCGGATCGGCGCGGATCGTGAAGGGATCGGCCGCGACGCCATCCTCGTCGGTGAAGTTCGCCGTCGTCGCGCCGGGCTTGCCCGAGATATTCGTTCGCCGCCCGGCCTCGAGCTCGAACGTCAGCGGACGGTAATCGGAGTGGCGGGTGCCGAGGGCGTAGGACAGCGCCACGGTGGTGAACGCATTCAGCGAGGAACTGGTCCGTTTTGCGACGGTCAGATCGATCGCCTCGCCCCCGCCGCTCTCGACATATCCGTCCTCGCTCAGCCGGTGCCATTCCAGCACCGCTTTCGGGCGTATGGTGAAGCGCCTCGATGCCTCGACCGTATAGGATGCGCCGCCCATTCCGGAGAAGAGCCAGCCATCCCAGCCAGCCGCCGTCGAATAGGTCGCCTCGACCTCGCTCGCGACGACCGTGACGCCGCGCGTGCTCGAGAAGGACGTACGCGCGGCGCCGATCCGGGCGAAGGCATAGAAGGGCCCGGTACCCGCCTTGCGCCAGAAGGCGGCGAGTTCGTGCTGCGTCGTATCGATCTTGCCCGTGCCGCCATTGTTGTCGACCGAACCGCTCAGCCAGGCATAGGAACCACCGACATATCCGATGCCGGTCAGCCATTCGACGCCGCCCGACATGCCCCAGCCGTTCCGCTTGTAGCTGTTGGTGCCCGTCGCGTTGCGATCGCCGCGCCAGAACACGGGCTCGAGCCACATGGCCATGTCGCCCGTGTCGGTGATGTCGAAATTGGGGTCGCCGTCCATGATGTGCTGGGCCGCCAGCCGCGAAGCGCTGGTCACCTGGTCGAAGAGCCCGCCCGCATGATCGGGAAGCATCTGCCCGACCTGGGCCTGCAGCGTGTCATGATCCATGATGTCGAGGAAGCTCTGGGCAATCTTGTCGTCGCCGCCGGCTGCCGTCAGGATCGCATCATAGGCACTGGTGGCCGCACCCGTAAGGCCGATCTCGTCCGCGGTCTTGCGGCGGATGTCGAGAATGAGATCGTTGCCCTCGACGTCTATCGACCCGGCGAAAATATAGGGTATCTCGGTAGTCGTCTCGTCGAAGAGCGGATCACCCTCGAGATTCGCTGCCTTGAGGATAACATAGCTCCCCTCGGCGGAGAGCGAGTCGATCGTCGCCGAGACCTTCGCGCCCTTCTCGAACACCGCCGTGTCCGCGATAATAAGCGAGGCCGTCTGCGTGTCCGTGTCGATATAGGCCTTCAGCGTGCCGCCCGCTTTGACGGTCAGCGAGCCGATCGAGATCGTCTTCGCGCCGTCGAGGCCGAAGGTGCCGCCCTCGACGAGGACCGACGCGGCGGCGCCGCCCGAGATGGTGCCCGAAAAGACTGCCCTGTCGGCAATCGTCAGCGTCCCCGGCAGGCTGTTGAAATCCATGGTCCCGCTGAAATAGGCATCGTCCGACAACTTGGCGGTCGCGCCCCCGTCGCCGAAATACACCTTGCCATAATATTTGACCTCGCCCGACAGCAGGAGACGGTCGTTACCCGCGTTGAAATATGTGTTGCCGAGGATTTCGCCGGCATTGGCCGTCAGCGTGTCGTTCCCCGCGCCCGTGACGATGTCGCCCGTGATCCGCGTATAGACTGTCGTGTCGGTCTCGCCCTCCTCGAGGTCTTCCTCGATCTCGGCGCGCGCCGCGAGATCTTCCTCGTTCATATATTGCGCGATGGTGACATCGCCCGTTGCGCTCGAAAGGTCGATCGCGCGCGTGACGTCGGTGCTCGATCCCGATGCCGTGATGAACCCCGTATTCTCGATCGTCGTCAGCGATCCCGAAAGGTCGCGGATCGCGTAGGCCGCCCCTTCTCCCGGCGAACTGATCGTCGCCGAGATGGTGCCGCTGTTGTAGAGAGAAGGCACGGACACGCGTTCGGCGAGGAGAAGAGCGATCGCGGTTTCGTCGTAGGTCGTTGCGGAAACCGCCCCGGTGACACCGATGCCGCCGGGCAGATTGACCGCGCCGTCGCCCCCGCCGATGACGATGCCGAACGCGTCGGTCCTGCTGTAGTTGGCGGTACCCGAAACCGTGCCCTCGATCAGAAACGAATAGCCGTTGCCGCCCAGCCGGCCGATCGTGATGTCCTCGTCGCCGCCGATGCGGATCGCGGGTCCGTTACCGTAGGAATAGACATTGCCGGTGCCTTCCTCGCTGTCGGGGACGCCATCGTCATCCTCGTCGTCGTCCTTGTCGTCTTCGTTCACCGGCTGCGCCGCAATGATGATGCCGCCCGCCACATTGCCCGCGATCGACACGGCAGGCGCGCCGAGGCGAAGGTCGAAGCGCGACAGCGCGACGCTGCTGTCGTCGTCGTAGGTGAAGCTCGTCGATTGACCGACGATGCCCTGGATGCGGATCGACCCGCCGATATCGCCGTCGACCACGAGCGCCGTTGCGCCGCGGCCGGTGACGAGGGTCGACCCCTCCATCACGAGATTGCCCGTCACGTCGCCGGTCTTGACGCCCACCGAATTGTCGCCGACCACCCGGATCGTGCCGTTCTGGATCAGCGAGCCGTCGAGCGTGGAATCGACAACGATGCCGCCCGAGTTCGCGCCCTCGACCGTGATCGTCCCGTTGTTCGTGATCGTTCCCGTCACGGTCCCGCCCGCCTCGACATGGATGCCGAAGCGATTGCTGGCCCCGGTCAGCGCGCCGTCGAGGATACCGTTGCCATCCTCGTCCTCGGGTTCGAAATCCTCGAGTACCGAGATCGTCCCGTTGTTGGTGATCGTGGTCGCCACTCCGGGCTTGACCGATATGCCGGTTGCGCCGTCGCCCTCGCCCATGACGATCTGGCCTTCGACGTCATCGTCGTCGTCCTCGTCGTCATCCTCGATGATCACGTCATTGTTACTGTCGACGGTGATCGCGGCCCCCGTGCCGACCTCGAGCGTTGCGTCGGTCCGGATGGTGATGTCGCCCGCATTCGACGTGGCGAGCGGCGTGCGGCTCGTCCCCGTCACGGTCGTATCGGCGGCGGCGGGCGTGGCCGCAAGGACAAGCGACGTGACACAGGTAGAGCCGAGCAGGCTGCTCAATTTCATTGGCATGATCCTCATTGAAAAGCGGCGACGGCAACGCGAACGGGGCCCGCGCATGCGGGCTCGAAGGACCGGAATGGTCGCTGACAATGGTTGCTCATCGACAGATAAACGGGAGCAAGGCCGGGACCCTTCGCGCCGGCGCAAAGTTTTTTCCCGAAGAGGTTTTTTAGCCGTCTGCCTTTTCAGCCGCGAGCCCGGTGCGTGCGGACACTCCGTTCATCAATGGGACGGCAGGTTTCAGACTGTCTACAGGCAAGAGCGAGCGTCCGATTTCGAGGCGCAAGGCAGGCCCTCTTCGATGTCGCTACGAGTTGCACCGCGTTGCCCATGTCGTGCACTTCAATAGATCGAGGCACTCGTTATCCACTTCGCACTAGCAGTGGCGCTTTCGAAGGATGACAAATCATGGACTCTCGAAATCCGCCTATGAGATATTTGCGCACGCCCCGAACCACGCGCTCCCTCACCCTCTCTCCCTGACATTACGACCTAGAAAGGCCTATGGGGCGGGCGAACAGAATCGCTTGCAAAAACTGAAAAAGAGACGCGGCACCCTCTCCGGAATCGGCCGAACGCGGCTTCCAGTTGTCACCAATAGCGACAGAAAGCGGGTTAAAATAATTGGCCGAATTTTATCAATGACATCAACAGCGTAGAAAATTGCCGGACTGGTCGTCGGTCATTTCGGATGAAATATTTTTCCCATTTTATTTCAACATGTTACAAGATGATGAACAATTGAGCGGAAATGGGGAAGCAGGTCATTTTCAGTAAATTATCATTGATTTACAGGTATTTATGTGTCGATCCATGTGCCACGCGTTCTGCATCACCAACGATTCGTAACTCATTGAATTCGATATCCCTCGCATTGCACGCCAGATCGCGCGCAGACGGCTCCCCTGACGGTGTTTACAGCAATGTCATGCCGGCATCGGCGATCAGGTTCGCCCCGGTGATCTGCCCCGCTTCGTCGCCGAGAAGGAAAAGCGCCAGGCTGGCTGCCTCGGCGGCGGTCGCATAGCGGCCGAGCGGCGTCCGCGCCGCGAGCGCATCGAAGGCGCCACGCTCGCTTCCGGTCTTTTCGATCAGCGCGTCGAAAAAGCCGTTGCCGCGGAATAGCGGCGTTTCGACCCCGCCCGGCGAGATGCAATTGACACGAATGCCGCGCGGGGCCGCTTCGAGCGCGGCGACCCGCGCCAGATGGATCAACGCCGCCTTCGACGTACCATAGGCGGCGGTGCCCGCGGACGCCTTGACCCCGGTCGACGATGAAATGAGCAGCAGCGCGCCGCCGTCGCGCATGACGCGCAGGCTCGATTGCAGCGTCAGGAAGGCGCCGGTGAGATTGACGGCGAGGACGCGCGACCAGCTTGCCGGGTCGAGCTCGGCAACCGGGCGCATCTCGTGCCCGATACCCGCCCCGGCAAAGGCGCAATCGAGGTGCCCGACGCGATCTGCGATCCTCTTTTCGAGGCCGATCCAGAAAGCCGCATCGCCAACGTCGCCCACCGCCTCGATCACCGCGCAGTCCAGATCGCCAGCCAGCGCAGCAAGCCCCTCGCCATGGCGGTCAATCAGAACGAGGCTCGCCGCGCCCTCTGCCGCGGCGAGCCGCGCGACCGCCGCCCCGATGCCCGAGGCGGCGCCGGTGATGAGCAAGGTCTTGTCGGCGAAACGGGCGGTCACGATACGCGCACCAGCAATTTGCCGACATTGGTTCCGTCGAACAGCATGTTCAGCGCCTCGGGCGCCTGTTCGAGCCCGTCGACGATCGTCTCCTCGTCGCGGATCTGTCCCGCCGCCAGCCATCCGGAAAGATCGCGCACCGCCTGCGCCCAGATCGGGCCGCAATCGATCAGGTTGAACCCCTCGACGCGCAGCCGTTTGGCGAGCATAACCGACCAGTCATGGCGCGCGCTGCCACCGCCATTGTAGATCGAGATCATGCCGCAAAGCGCGATCCGCGCGCGAGGGTTCAGCCGCGCGGTGCACGCCTCCATGATCGCACCGCCGACATTTTCGAATAATACGTCAGCACCGCGTGGGGTCGCCGCCTTGAGCTGGTCGGCGAAATCGTCGGCGCGATAGTCTATCCCCGCATCGAAGCCGAAATCACTGACCAGCTTCGCCGCCTTTGCGGGGCCTCCAGCGATGCCGACGACCCGCGCGCCCTTCAGCCTGGCGATCTGGCCCGCCGCCGATCCTACCGATCCTGCCGCGGCGGTGACGATGACGACGTCACCCTCGCCCACCCGCGCGACGTCGATCATCCCGGCCCAAGCGGTGACACCGTTGGGACCGCAGATGCCGAGGAATTTTTCGGGCGTGATGCCGGGCAGCGTCGGGACCTTCGCCAGCCCGAGCGCGCCGCCCGGCTTCAGCGCCGCATAGTCCTGCCACCCGGTCATCCCGAACACGAGGTCGCCGCGCGCAAAGCCGTCAAGCCGCGATTCGATGACTTCGCCCAGCCCGCCCGAGCGCATCACCTCGCCGATCGCGACGGGCGGCATATATTGCGGAACATCCTTCATCCATACGCGGTTCGTCGGGTCGACCGAAAGGAAGCGCGTGCGCACAAGCACCTCGCCGTCCTCGACCGGCGGCGGGGGAGCCTCGACGACGTCGAAGTGATCGATCGAGACGCGGTTCTCGGGACGGCGGGCGAGCAGGAGCTGGCGGTTGATAGACATGGTCACTTCCTCTTCAGACGACGGCGTAGAGCCGGTAGCGCAACCAGCGCTCGCGCGCGTTCGACACGCCCTTGCCCACGCATTGCAGCCCGTTGAGCCAGGCGTAGCGCGGATCGCCGGTCTCGAAACGCGGGCTGGTCACGACATGGTTGAGCCCGTCGGCACCAAAGCGGACGCGACCGCGATATTCGGAGAAGATGAGCACACCGTCGTCGGTCTTCATCGTCGCGCGCACGTCGAGCGCGCCGATATCGCTGCCCGCGCCGACGCTGACCCAGTCGGCCGCAGCGCTGCCCTGAAGCGACGCGCGGATGCGCGGGCCCTCCATCCGCGCACCGATCACGTCGACGATCAGCCAGCGGCTGAACGGCGCATCGCGCAGGTCGTGCGTCGGGCCGAGCTGCGCCTCGACATGCGCGATCAGCTCCAGCCTCGCCTCGCTGATGCCGGCGAAGCGGTCGGTGAACGCCGCCTTGCCCATCAGAAGCGCACCGTCGCGCTCACGCCATAGGTACGCGGTGCATTATAGGTGCGGTTGCCGAAACCGAGCGCACCGGTGTCAAGGCCCTGCACGACGTGCCGGTTGTCGGAGAGATTCTTGCCCCACAGCGCAACCTCCCACCCCTTGTCGGCGGCGGCGATGCCGATGCGCGCGTCGAACAGCCAATAGCTGTCGCCCGCGATCACCGGGTTGTTCGTCGCATCCTTGAAGACGCCGTCGCTGTAATGCGCGCTGCCACTGATCGAGAGATCGATTCCCGAGGTGACCGCGAATTCGTACCGCGCGCGGCCCGTGAAGGTGAAATCGGGCGCGTTGGGGAGCTTGTTGCCCGCCGGAATCGTCCCCGCGGTCGTCGCAAAGGCTCCGAGCCGCGTGTCGAGCAAGCCTACGCCCGCGAACAGGCTAAGCCCCTTCACTGGCAGCCAGGTCAGATCGAAATCGGCGCCATAGACGCGCGCGCTGGCGATATTGCCGAGCTTCTGGATCGTGATCGGCCCGGAATCGACGCGGATGAAGGTCTGCACGTCGTCATAGTCGTAATAGAAGAGGCTGGCATCGGCGAGCAGCGTGCGGTTCGCAAGTTCGGCGCGCGCGCCGATTTCATAGGCGGTCAGGTCCTCGGGCCGATAGGGTGCGAGCTCGCCGCTGCTCGTCGTGATGCCACTGAAATAACCCCCGCTCTTCCGTCCGCGCGCGACGCTCGCATAGATCAGGCTGTCATCCGACGGCTTGAACTCGAGCGCGATCCGCCCGGTGAGGTTGGTGTCCTTGATCCGGTCGTCGATGAAGCTCAATTGTACCGCGCCCGGAACCCCCGGCGCGCAGAGCCCGGCGGGAATGCAGAGCAGCGAAAAGCCGAGCGGGTTGAGGTCGGTCGTCCCACCGACATAGCTGCGCTTCTCGTGCGTCAGGCGCAGCCCGGTCACCAGCGTCAGCCGGTCGGCGACATGCCAGTCGATATTGGCGAAGATCGCGGTCGCATCGGTCTCTTGCCGCGCGTTGATCACCGTCTGCGTCGCGAACAGGTCGAGGTGGTTGCCCGGGGTGAATACGGTCACCTTGTCGTGCGACCAGAAGCCGCCGAGGATCCACTCAGCGATCCCCGTCTCGCCCGACAGGTGGAGTTCCTGCGAAAATTGCTCGGTCCTGTCGTTCTGC
>JAGHZY010000074.1:7745-10211 GCA_017745175.1 Sphingopyxis sp.
GCCGGCGTTGCGTCCGAATCGACGTCGAAGCCGCGGTCCTGCCAGCGATAGCCACTGATCGAGGTCAGCTTGACCGCGCCCAGATCGGCCTCGACCTTCAGCGTCGCGTCCCAGCTGTCGATGTCATAAAAGGCGTCGCGCGCCCAGTCGCCGAGGAAGGGATCGCCGTCGGTATCGGTGTAGCCGAAGAAATCGGTGCACTGGCTGTTGTCGGGCCGCCCCGCGAGATAGGGCGCGCAAGGTCCGCCGGTCAGCGGATTGACCGTCCCGAAGAATTCCCCTTGCCCGAGCTCCGATCGCGAACGTAGCCCTTCGATCTTCAGATTGACGTCGACATCGCTCGACGGCTGCCAGCGCAGTTGCAGCCGCCCGGTCAATATGTCGCGCTCGCCGAGCGTTTCGCCGGGCAGCAGGCGGCTTTTCCAGAAACCCCGCGCCTGCTGCACCGTGCGCGCCGAAAACCGCGCCGCGAGCGTCTCGGACAGCGGCATATTGACGAAGCCTTCGGCCTCGAAGGTCCCGTAATTGCCATATCCGGCGGTCAGCGCCCCCGCAAAGTCATTGCCCGGACGCGCGGTTATGATGTTGATCGCCCCCGCGGTAGAGTTGCGGCCATAGAGCGTACCCTGTGGCCCCTTCAGCACCTCGATCCGCGCCAGATCATAGATTTCGCTGCTCATCAGCGCGGTCGACACGAGCGGGATTTCGTCGACATATATTCCCGCCGACGGGCTGTTCGTCGCGCTGAAATCGTCAAGTCCGATGCCACGGATCGTCACCACCGGGATCGCGCCGGGCACTTGTTCCTTGATGTCGACATTGGGCACCGCCTGCGCCAGATTCTCGATCTGGCTGATCCGCGCCTCGGCGATCGCTTCGGCCGACAGCGCATCGATCGCGATGCCGACGTCGGTGAGCCGCTCGGCCCGGCGCTGCGCGGTGACGATGATCGGTTCGCTGCCGATGCTTTCCTGTTCGGCGGCATCGGGCGCCTCCTGCGCATGAGCCGCCAGCGGCAGCCACGCCGCGGAAGCGAGTAACAAGACCGCTCTCCGGCGTGCCAGCTTGCGTGAAATATCGGTCATCCCATCCTCCCAACCGGGCCGTTCGCCCGCCTTCCCGTTCGCGAATCCGTCTCATGCAGATTTAACAAATGAGTATGCATGCATCACGCCATGCAAAATTGGACTTGTCAAGCAATTCTACATATGGGTATGTAAAAATGCGAAAGGGCAGAATCATCGATGAATGCGAAGCGGCGAACCGAACCCGACCTGCAGATCGTGCAGAAGCGCAGCCGCCGCGACCGGCTGCTCGACGAAGCCGCGCGGCAACTCAATGCGCGCGGCATTTCGGGGACCTCGCTCGCCGACATCGCCTCGGCGCTCGGCCTCACCCGTGCCGCGCTCTATTATTATGCCGATGACCGGCAGGATCTGGTGTTCCAATGCTATCGCCGCGCTTGCGAAGCGCTCGGCCGCGACTTGGCGGCGGCGGCGCAGACCGGTGGCAGCGCGCTCGACCGGATCGCGGCCTTCATCACGCGCAGCCTCGATCCGGGCCGCGTCGAGGAAGCGGTGCTCAGCGAAGTCGCCTATCTGGACGACGAGCAGCACGCGACGATCGAGGCGCTGGCGGCGGGCAATCTCGCGCAGCTCGTCGACCTGATCGAAGCGGGACAGCGCAACGGCGCGATCCGGCCGTGCGACGCGCGGATCGTCGCCCAAGCGCTCATCGGTATCGTGTCGTGGGTGCCGCTCGCACCACGGTGGAGCGGCGACGACCCGGGCACGATGCGCCCGCGCATCTGCGCCGCGGCGATCGACCTGATCCGCGACGGCATTTGCGCAGCTCCCTCTCCCCCCGGCGCGCTACCGCGTATCGACATCGCTGCGCTGCGCGGCGAGCGCGGCAATCCGTTCGACCGCGGCGACGCCGCGGCGATGAAGCGCGAGGAGTTGCTGCGGATCGCGTCGCGCCTGTTCAATCGCAAGGGCATCGACGCAACCTCGCTCGACGAGATCGGCGCGGCGCTCGGCGCGACCAAAGGCGTCGTCTATCACTATCTCACCGACAAGCCCGACCTCGTCGCACAATGCTATCGCCGCGCCTTCGCGCTCGGCGACAGGGTGATCGGCGCGATCGAGGCGTTCGAAGGCGACGGGTTCGAGCGCGCCGTGGCGGGTTTTCGGCTACTCGTCGAAATGAATGCGCGCGCCGAATTTTCGCCGCTCGTCCCGCTTGCCGGAATCGATGCGCTCGAACCCGATGCGCGCGAAGACATCGTCGCGCTCGCCCGCCGGTCCGAAGAGGTTTTCCCGACCTATGTGGCCGCCGGGATTGCCGACGGCACCATCCGCACCGTCGACGTGACAGGAATCGCGGTCGCGCTGGCGGGCGCGTTCGGCTGGATTCCCAAATGGTTCGACGGCGAGGACGAGGCGATCGTCGACCGCATCTCCGACG
>JAGHZY010000075.1 GCA_017745175.1 Sphingopyxis sp.
AAGTCGAAGCAGCTCACCAACTTCCGTTCGACGGGCAAGGACGACGCGATCCGTCTGACCCCGCCGCGCCGCATGACGCTCGAACAGGCGATCGCCTATATCGACGACGACGAGATGGTCGAGGTGACCCCGAAGAATATCCGCATCCGCAAGGCGCTGCTCGATCCGCACGAGCGCAAGAAAGCGTCGCGCAAGAAGGAAGCGGCGTAACGCCCGTCGCGACCGCCCGGGGTGCGCTGCGTTTTTTGTGAACGCGGCGTTACCGGCGGTTCAATGCTTTTTTCATCGGGGCAGCATAGCGTCATATCCTTCGGCAGGGAGGAGACGGCGATGACGATGGGCGTGGAAATCGAGCGGTTGCGGAACGAGCATCGCGGGCTGCTCACGCTCGCCGGCCATCTGGGGCGGCATGTTGCGGGCCCGTTTCCGCAAGAGGCAAAAGCGCGCGAGGATTTCAACGCCGTCCGCACGCGGTTTCGCACCGAGCTGATCGCGCATCTGAAGCGCGAGGACTGGGTGCTCTATCCCTCGCTTCTCGCCAGCGATGATCGCCAACTGGCCGATACGGCGCAGAATTATGTCGACGAAATGGGGCATATTTCCGAGGCGTTCACCGACTATAGCCGGCGGTGGCTGCCCGACGCCATCGCTGCCGACTGGCCTGGCTATTCGGCCGCGACCAACGTCATCCTCGGCGCCCTCGCGGCGCGCATCGAGCGTGAGGACGCCGAGCTGTATCCGCTGGCGCTGACCGTCGAGGCGGTCAATGCGCGCGGCGATACCGGCGATAACGCCCGCCCCGGCATCGCGGCGCAACCGTCGACTTTCTGACCGCCGGTATCGGCGGATCGGGTACGGGACGGCGGCCGGTCGGCCACGATGGCTTGAATTGACGCCTGACCAAGCGCATGAGGGCGCCGCGCTGGCGGTCCGCACTGACTGGCGCCCCTCCATTATGCGGGAGTCCAAGCGTTGGGACGGCTGATCCTGTTCAACAAGCCGTACGGCGTCCTGTCGCAATTCACCGATCGCGGGACCGAAGGCGCGCGAGCGACGCTGTCCGGTTATATCGACGTGCCGGACGTCTATCCCGCGGGGCGGCTGGACCGCGACAGTGAAGGCCTGCTGGTCCTGACCGACGATGGCGCGCTGCAGGCACGCATCTCGTCGCCGAAGCACAAGATGCCGAAGACGTATCTCGTACAGGTCGAGGGCGAGCCCGATGCCGCCGCGCTCGAAGCGCTGCGCCGCGGCGTCAGGCTCAACGATGGCCCGACGCGTCCCGCGACCGTCCGTCGCATCGAGGCGCCGGCGCTCTGGGACCGCGACCCGCCGGTGCGATATCGCAAGAGCGTGCCCGATTGCTGGCTCGAGCTGACGATCACCGAAGGCCGCAATCGCCAGGTCCGCCGCATGACCGCTGCGGTCGGCTTTCCGACGCTGCGGCTGGTGCGCTGGCGGATCGGGACATGGGAGATCGGGGATTTGCGGCCCGGAGAATGGCGGTCGGCCGGTTGAAGGCGCCCCCCCCCTCCGAAATGGTCGAGGGGCGGACGGCGCGGCGGTGCGCCGTCCGCCCGGCTGTCCCGGCCGCCGGGGCGGCGGCCGGGGGAGGGGTTACTTGGTGGTGTAGCCGCCGTTGACGAGGATCGTCTGGCCGGTCATCCACCAGCCTTCGGACACGAGCATCCGGATCCACGGCACGATATCCGCGATGTCGGTGAGACCGGTCTTTGTGAAGGCCGACAGCGCTGCGGCCGACTTGTGATAGGCTTGCGCATCGGCGGCTTCGGCAGGGTAGAAGAAGGGCGTGTCCATCGGACCGGGGCCGATCGCGGTCACCGAGATGCCGCGCGCGCCGAACTCCTTCGATGCGGCGCGGGTGAAATGCTCGACCGGCGCCTTGGTCCCCGCATAGGCGGCGTAGAAGGGCGTGTAGGCGCCGAGCAGCGAGGTCACCAGCGTGCAGATCTTGCCATTGTCGTTCAAATGGCGGCCCGCCTCTTTCAGGAAGAAGAAGGCGGCCTTCGAATTGACCGCGGTCATCTCGTCATATTCGGCTTCGCCGATCTCGGTGAAGGGCTTTTTCAGCACCTTGCCCACCGTGTTGATCGCGATGTCGGGGCGGCCCACCGCGGCGATCGTGTCGGCGAAGAGTTTTTCCATCGCCGCTGCCGACGTGAGATCGGCCTGGAAGGCGACCGCCTCGGCGCCCGCGGCGCGGATCGCGGCGAGCGTCTCTTCGGTCTCGGTTGCCGAAGCCGCCGTATTATAGTGGATCGCGACCGCCTTCGCGCCATGCGCGGCCAGATCGCGCGCGACGAGGCCGCCCAGATTCTTGCCGCCGCCGGCAATCAATACCGTTTTACCTTTGATGCTATGGTCCGCCATTCAATGTCTCCTTGAGGGGAAAGGGGAGGCGGCGAGGGGTAACGGGCTTTGATCTTGCCCGCTTTCAAATTCCGGCGCAGCCTTTGCTTTCAGGCCGCATGAGTCGTGGGGACAATATCGGCGCCCTGGCAAGGTGGGTGAGTGACCGAAACCGCACTGCATGTCTGGGATGGCATCCGGCCGCGTTCGCCGCGCGATGTCGTCACGCGCCATCAGGCCCGGCTCGGACCGTTCGACGTGCTTGCCGCGACCGAGAGGCTGGGTCGGCCCACCGACTGGGCGTTCGAGGAAGAGCATCACATGATCGTCGTCCATCTGTCGGGCCGGCTCGACCGGATGGACTGCGAATTTTCGACCGGACCGTCGGGAACAGCGTTACCGGCGCCGGGCGACATCTGGATGATTCCGGCCGGATGCCGCTATGCCGCGCTGGCGCAGGGCGCATGGGCGGAGTTTGTCGAAATCCATGTGCCGTTGCCGCTGCTGGCCGATGCGCCGTTCGCGGCGCGGGTACAGCATCGCGACGCGGTGATTTCGGACGCGGCGGTGCATCTGTCGGGGCTGATGCGCGGGGGTGGCGACGATATGTCGGCGCTGGCGGCGCACGCGGTCGGCGAGAGGCTGGAGCGCCACCTCCTTCGGCGCTACGGCCGTCGCGGCCGGTCTCCGGGGGCGCGAATCCTGTCGATGGCCGAGCGCGCGCGGCTCGCCGATGCGGTCCGCAGCCAGCTCGATGCCTCGCACAGCCTCGACGCGCTGGCGGCGCTCGTCGGCATGGACGTCCGTCGCTTCACGGGCGCCTTTCAGCAGGCATTCGGGCTGTCGCCCTGGCAGTATGTGATGCGCGCGCGCCTCGAGGAGGGCGCGCGTCTTTTGCGCCATGGCAAGGAGCCGGTGACCGAAATCGCGCTTGCGACGGGCTTTGCGACGCCGAGCCATTTCGCGACCGCCTTCGCGCGGCGGTTCGGGGTGCCGCCGTCGCGCTATCGTGCCGCGGCACGATAGCGCGGGCGGTCCGGCGCGTCAGAACTTCAGGCGCGCGCCGACATAGAATTGGCGGCCATTGTCATAGATCGCGCGCGGGCGGTCGCGGGTACCCGAATATTGCTCGATCTTCTCGTTGGTCAGGTTGATCGCGTCGGCGGTGAGCGCGATATTGTCGGTGATGTTGACGCTGACCGACGCGTCGAGCGACGACAGCGCGGCCTGGTTGAGCGGCGCGGCGCGGTCGATATCGATGAAGAATTTCGACCGGTAGTTGTACGAGAGCCGCGCGCTGACGAGGTCGTTTTCAAAATAGCCCGTCAGGTTGAGCGAATGCTTCGAATTGCCCGGGATCGGATCGCCATTGTTCGCCTTGGCGTCCGAATAGGTGTAGTTCACCACCGCACCGAAGCCGCCCCAGATCGGGCGCGACACCTGGAATTCGAAGCCCTGGTTGCGCCCGCCGTCGCCGTTGCTGCGCCGGTTGATCTGATAGGGGCAGTTGAACAGGTTCGGATTGGCGCCGCCCGCCGCGACGCAGCCCGCGGGCTGCGACCCCGGCACGAACACGCCCGGCAGGACTTCGGTCGAGGTCGTATTGACGATGTACGACTGGATATCCTTGTAGAAGGCGGCGAGCGCGACGATCGTTTCGCGGTCGGGATACCATTCGATCGACAGGTCATATTGGTTGGCGCGATACGGATCGAGGTTCGGATCGCCGCCGCGGCCCGTCAGCAGCGTGCCGTTGAGGTCGACGCCGGGGGTGATGTCGACGAAGTCGGGGCGCGTCACGGTCTTGCCCGCGGCGAAGCGCAGCACGACCTGCGGCGACAGGTCGACCGAGAGGTTCGCGCTCGGCAGGATGTCGGTGTAGGAGCGTTTCGCGGTCGACGGGGTGAAGCCGCCGAACGGGTTGGTGAACTGCGGGTTCGCGCCGCCGATGATGAAGCCGTCCGACGTCTGCTTCGTCTCGATCACGCGCACGCCGACATTGCCGCGCCAGCCCTCGCCGCCGAACTTCGCAAGGCCGTAGCCGCCCCACGCCTTTTCGTTGATCGAATAGCTGTTGCCGGGGACGAGGAAGCGATCGGTGCCGGGCGCGGTCTGTGCGCCGTAGATCGCGCGCAGCTTGGCGGGATCGACGCGCCAGTAGTCGCGGAGCGTGCCGGGCGACGCGATATTGTCGAGGAAGTCGCCGGGCATGCCGCTGCCGGTCGCGAAATCGGCCGAGGTGCAGGCGACTGCGCCGCAGCGCAGTCCGGGGGTGAAGACACCGCCGTTGGTCGCGAAGCGTTCGGCGACGCGGTCATGGTCGGTATATTTGACCCCGAATTTGAGCGCGGTGAGCGGGCCCCATTCGACCTGCTTTTCGAGGTCGAGATAGAAATATTTCTCCTCGTCGTCGTTGGTCACCGACTGGATGCGCGCGAAGTCGGGGCGGATGCCCGCGGGATTGAGCGGGTTCGGGTTCGAGAAGCTGACCTCGGGGCGGCCGCTGCGCAGGTCATAGCTGAACCGGCCCGGCCCTGCGAACTCGATGAAATTCTCGTTGCTCGTGTCGCCGTTCGCCTTGGTCCAGCCTGCCTTGAAATGGACCGAGAGGCTGTCGGTCGGGCGGTACGTCAGGTCGAAATCGGCCGAGACGGTCTTGGCAACCGCTTGCCGGTCGATCGCGTCATAGACGGTACCGAAGCCCGTCGTGCCGCCCGTGGCCGAGGCGATATTGCCCGCGACCGCGACGCCGTCCTGCACCACGGCGTTGGAGATCGTTCCGCCGCCGCCGAGGGCCTGTTCGCCCCATGCGATGTAATTCTGGTTGAAGTTGTCGGCGTTGAAGCGCGAATAGAGGCCCGTGATGTTGATTTCGAGTTCGTCCGACGGGCGGAACTGGATGCCGATATTGGCGCCGTAGCGTTCGCGGTCCTGCTCGAACATCGTCGATCCGATCAAGGTGGGGACGAGCGCGCTCTGCCCGCCGCCGACGGGGAAGGAGCGATAGCCGAAGATTTCGAGCCCGTCGCGGCGCGTGCGGCGCTTCTGATAGATGGCACCGACGAGGACGCCGAAGGTTTCGTCGGCATTTTTCCAGCTGACGAGCCCCGAGACCTGCGGGTCGAACTTGCCCGACAGGTCCGAATAGACGCCCTGCACCGAGGCCGAGAGGGTGAGCGGTTCGAGGTCGAGCGGGTTGCGCGTGATGACATTGATCGTGCCGCCGACCCCGCCTTCCTCGACATCGGCCTGCGGGCTCTTGTAGACTTCGAGGCGGCCGATGATCTCGGCGGGCAGGGTGAGGTAGTTGAAGCTGCGCGTCGAGGCGACCTGGTCGAGGATGAACCAGTCGGCGGTCGCGACGCTGTGGCCGTTGAGCAGGGTCTTGGTGAGGTTCGGCGCGGTACCGCGCAGCGAGACGCGCTCGCCTTCGCCGAACTCGCGGTTGACGACGATGCCCGGAACGCGCTGGAGCGCCTCGGCGACATTCTTGTCGGGGAATTTGCCGACATCCTCGGCGGTGACGACGTCGGCGATTACCGACAGGTCGCGCTTCGCGTCGATCGCCTCGCGGAGCGATCCGCGGATACCGGTGACGACGATTTCGGTCTCGGCCGCGCTGTCGGTGGCCGGAGCGGGCGTTTGGGCGTGCGCCGCATTCGCCGCGCAAAGCAGCGTACCGGCGCTTACGGATGCAAGCAGATATCTTGCATTGGTCATGTCTTGTCTCCCTCGTTTTGATCGAAGATCGATTATCGTTCCGATTTCCGGGGAAACTTATACATACCAATCTAGACGTCAAGCTCATTCTGGTACGATAGAACACCGGATCACGCGCGATATCTGATATTTTGGTATTTTATTGGTATTGTTGCTTCGTCTGCCGGGACGTCAATCCGTCTCGCCGGCGACTCGCCAGACGGCGCGGCAAGGGAGTGTTGGCCGTGCCTTGGCAAGGATTGGTCTTCGCCGCGTCGCGATTCACTTTCCTTTCATGGCTGCCGGCTTATGATGGCAATCGAGGGACCGCTCGCATCGATGGAGCAACTGCCCATGAGCCGCGAGATGCAGCGATTGCGCGCCGAACATGCGGCGCTGGTCACATTGTCGCGGATCATCCTCGACATGACCGACGCGCCGTATCCGCCGGCTTCGGACGATCTGGTTTCGGCGCGCGGCCAGTTGCGCGACGCGCTGATACGGCACCTGAAATGCGAGGACTGGATCCTGTACCCCAGGCTGATGGCGGCGGGCGACGCCGAACTGATCCGGATCACGCGCGAATTCGAACTGGAAATGGGCGGCCTCGCGGCCGATTTCGTCGCTTACGACAATAAGTGGATGCGCGAGCGGGTCGCGGCGGACTGGCCCGGCTTTTGCCGCGAGACGAAGATCGTTCTCGACCTGCTTGCGATGCGCATCGAGCGCGAGGAACGCGAACTCTATCCGCTCGCCGAAAACCTGTACGCCTCCGCTGCCGCGCTCGGGCCAGCGGTCAGGGACGGATCGATAATTTCCAGCTGAGCGCGACGCGCAAGTCCTGATCGAACCCCGGTACCGGCTGTTTCCACGGATCGGCGAGTTCGATACCGATCGTCGCATTCTCGGCGTAGGAGAGCCGCACGCCGCCGCCCCAGCTGCCGAGCTGGAAACCGGTGCGGGGGATCGCCGTCCGGCCGAGCAGGGTGACGTCGGCATAGTCGACGAAGCTGTATATCTCGCTTTTCGAAAAGCGCCCGCTGCGCAGGGGACGGAAGCCGAACTCGCCGAATGCCGCATAGCCGCGGTCGCCGTTGACGAGCGCATCGTCGAACGCCCGGCCGAAGGTCGCGCCGCCGGCGGTGAACCGCTGCGCGGCGGGCAGGCGGTCGCGCGTCCAGCGCCCGGTTGCGGCGGCGCGCGCGACGAATGCCTTGCCGATCGTCCGGTTCGCCTCGATCGCGGCGTCGGCATAGGCAAAGCCGGTCTCGCCGACGCCGGGATCGACGCGTGCCCCGGCGAAACCGAGCCCTCTGGCGCCGCCAAGGCGCGCGCCGACGACGGTGCGGTCCTCGCTGAGCCGGAAGGCGAGGCTGCCGCTCGCCGTCCACGTCCTTTCGGCCGCGATCGTCGAGCCGAAAAGCGCGTTTTTCGAATCGAGATAGTCGAGACGGGCGGAGGCGACGAGATTGCGCCGCGACGCGCGGATCAGCGGGTGAGTGACGCCGAAGCCGGCGCTCCACGCCTCGCCGTCGATCGCCAGCCCGCGCGGGCGCGTGCGGAGCGCGGCGCCCGAGATTTCGGCGCGGGTGCCGCCGGCGCCGATCGGCGTCGAATGGCTCGCCGCCAGATAGAGCAGGGATCTGAAATTGACCGCCGCAGCGCCGCTGAGGCGCGTTTCATCACCGCTGCGAAGCAGGCTGGTGCCGCGGGCGTTCGCTTCGACGATGCCGTCGTTGACGAACTGGCTTGTGCGCGTCGTGAAACCGAGGCCGAGCGTCGGCTTCTTCGCGTCGACCGCGAGGTCGAGCGCCACCGCGCCCTGTCCGGTGCCAAGCGCGAGCGAGGGGGTCACGGTGACGCCGGGAATATCGGCGATATTGCCGAGTGCGCGTTCGAAGCGCGCGCGCGGCAGCGGGCGCTGCCCGGTGAGCCGGCTTGCCATCCTTGCGACGAGCGGCGCGGGGCCGCTGTCGCGCTCGCCGCTCAGCGTCACCGAGCCGACATGGCCTTCGGCCGAGGCGACGGTGACGATGCCGTCCGAGAGATCCTGTTCGGGGATGACGAGGGTGAAGAGTGCGACGCTCGACCGGTTGTAGGCGCGGGTCATGGCGGCCGCGAGTTTCGCGAGATTTCCGGATGACGCCGGCTTGCCGACGAAGCGCTGCGCCGCGCGGCCGACATTGGCGGGTACGCCCGCGCCGGCGAAGCGGATTTCCCGGATGACGACGTCGGGCCGCGCCCCGGGTTCGACCTTACCGAGCGAGAGCGGTTTCGCTTCGGGGTCGGGGAGCGGGTCGCGCGTCCGGTCGGGGGCGAGCGGCGGGCGGCCATCGAGCGGCGTTGCCGCCGGCTGGGCCGCGAGTGCCGCGGCGGAGAGCAGCATGGCTCCCATCGCCGCGGCGCAGGCGTTGCGCAGGTTGCGCATGGAGTGCGGTTTCAGTCGCCGCGCTTCGGTTTCAGGCCGCCGAGGACGCCCCCGACGGTGCCGGTCACGCCGGTGACGAGGCCGGTGACCGGATCGACGGCGGTAGCGCCGCCGGGCGCGCCGCCGGTCAGGCCGTCGGTGACCTGCGCCAATGCGCCGGTCGTCGTCGTGACGACATTGCTGACGAGCGTGACCGGGGTCGCTGCGGGGCTCCCGGGTGCGCCGCCGGTCAGGCCGCCGGTGGCACCGCCGAGCAGATTGCCGCCGGTCCCGGGCTGCAGCGTGACGAGCTGTCCGCCCGATCCGACGCCGACGGTCAGCAGGCTGCCATTCTGCTGTCCGGGCGACAGGATGCTTGCACCGATCAGCGGCGAGGCGGTCGGGCTGCCGATCGCGGTCGCCTTGCCGATCGTCGCGGTGACCAGTTGCCCGGGCGCGGTTGTGAGGCCGTCGACCAGATATTGCTGACCGCTTCCCGTCTGGACGAGCGCGACGCCGGTGCTCTTGACGACGCCGACGACGGTGCCGACGAGGTTGGTGTTGCCCGGAATCTTGCTGTCGACCGCGCTGGCGAGCAGCAACCCCTTGTCGGCGATCACATTGACGAGGCCGCCCGTCTTGACGAGCACATTGCCGATCACCGGATTGGTGGCGGCGGGATCGCCGGTGTTGGCGAGCAGGCCGGTGCCAGCGACCCCGCCCGGGCCGACGAGGCCGCCGACCGCCAGCGCTCCGGCGATGCCGAGGCCGAGCCCGCCGCCGGCCGCGCCTGCGGGCCCGGCCGGCC
>JAGHZY010000076.1 GCA_017745175.1 Sphingopyxis sp.
GGATTCCGGTTTTCGCTTCTACGCCGGTGTGCCGCTCCGCGCCTATAACGGGGCGGTACTCGGCAGCCTGTGCGTGATCGACCGCCGCGAGCGCGCGGCGCCGAGCGACGTCGAGCTCGCGCGGCTCGGGGATTTCGCCGGCATCATCATGGCGGAGGCCGACCTGCGCCGGATCGGCGCCGAGCGCGACGAGGCGCGCCGGACGCTCGAGCGCGCGCTCGATTTCTCGGGAATCGCCACATGGCAATATGACCCGCGGACCGACCGGCTGAGCACGCAGGGCGCCGGCGCCGAACTCTGGGGCTCGGGGTTCGAGACGATATTGGCGACCGGCAACGGCTTTTTCGACATTGTCCATCCCGACGACCGCCCGGCGCTGCGTACGCTGCTGGAGGAAACGGTCGCCAACAGGATTCCCTATACGGCCGAATACCGCGTCGTGAATCCCGAACGGGGTGTGCGCTGGAATGCGGTGCGCGGCGACTGGGTCGTGCATTCCGACGACGCGATGCTGACCGGGGTCAGCATCGATATCACCGAGCAGAAGAGCCGGCAGGAAAATGCCAACCTCCTGATGCGCGAGCTGCATCACCGGATGCGCAACCTGTTCGCGACGGTCAGCGCGATCATCTCGCTGACGCGTCACGCCGCGCGCGATGTCGACGATTATGTCGAGCGGATCAGCAGCCGGCTCGATGCGCTCAACCGGGCGCAGAATGTCCTGCTCGGGTCGAATTTCATGACCGGTTCGATGCATGCGCTGATGCGCGAGGTCGAGGCGAGCTTTTCGCGCATCCGCTGGTCGGGCCCCGACCTGCTGCTCCCCGAAAACGCACTGGTCGCAATGGCGCTGTTGTTCAACGAACTCGCGACCAATGCGGTCAAGCATGGCGCGCTCACCGGCGACAATGGCCGGGTCGAGGTAAGCTGGACGCAGGACGGGGAAGGAACCGGCGACCGCATGTTCCGGCTGACCTGGTCGGAAAGCGGCGGCGATCGCAAGGTGGTCGCACCCGATCGCACCAGCTTCGGCACGCTGCTGATGGAACGCAGCGTCAGGAACAATCTTGGCGGCACGATCGAGCGGCGCTGGGAGCCCGACGGGCTGATCGTCGGGATCACGCTCCCTGCACGGTGGCGCGATGCCTGACCGCGGAGGCCGCGATCCTGACCATGATATTTGTTCCTTCTATGTTCTCATGCTAGGCGTGGGGCATGTTCATCGGACCGATTCCCGAAAAGCCCGCCATGCCTGCCGACCTGTCTCGGGTGCGGGTGGAACGCCTGCGGGAGGCGGCCGTTTCGCCTGTGAACCCGTTGACCGATAAATGGCGAACGCGCGTGCCCGACGAACCGGCCCTCGACGATGATGTAAAGACGCTCGATGAGCTCGCGCGCGCGGTCGATCACTGCACGCGCTGCCCGCTCTATCGCAACGCGACGCAGGGGGTGACGGGCGAGGGGCCTAAAGCGGCGCGGATCATGCTCGTCGGCGAGCAGCCTGGCGATCGGGAGGATCTGCAGGGACGGCCGTTCGTCGGCCCGGCGGGACAGCTGCTCGACGAGGCGCTGGAGGCGGCGGGGCTCGAGCGCCGCCGGCTGTTCCTGACCAACGCGGTCAAGCATTTCAAGTTCGAGCCGCGTGGCAAAAGGCGGCTGCACCAGAATCCGACGACTGGCGAGATCGACATCTGCCGCTGGTGGCTCGACAAGGAGCGCGCGCTGGTGCAGCCCGAACTGATCGTCACCTTGGGTGCCAGCGCGCTGCGCGGGGTGACGGGCAAGAGCGCGAGCATCAGGTCGATGCGCGGTGTGCTGCACGAGCTGGCAGGCGGGAGCAAGTTGATCGCGACGGTTCACCCGTCCTTTCTGCTCCGGATGCCCGACCGGGAACGTGCGGCGAAGGAACGCGAGATGTTCGTCGCTGACCTGATCCGCGCGCGGAAACTTGTGGCCTGATGGCGAAGACCGGGACCTGGATCGAGCCGCATCCGGGCGGCATCTATGTCAAGCCCGCCGACCTGTGGATCGACCCGTCGCGCCCCGTCGAATGCGCCGCGGTGACGCACGGTCACGCCGATCATGCGCGCAGCGGCCATGGTGCGGTGTTCGCGACCCCCGGGACGCTCGCGATCATGGCGCTGCGCTATGGCGTCGACGCCGGGGCGAGTCATAATCGGGCTTATGCATATGGCGACGGGTTCGAGCGCGGCGGGGTGCGCTTCAGCTTCCATCCCGCGGGGCATGTGCTCGGCAGCGCGCAGATTTTGATGGAATATGCGGGCGAACGCATCGTCGTCACCGGCGACTACAAGCGGCGACCCGACCCGACCTGCGCGCCGTTCGAGGTCGTGCCGTGCGATATCTTCGTCACCGAGGCGACCTTTGGCCTGCCAGTGTTCCGCCATCCGCCGACCGAGGGCGAGATCGCCAAGCTGATCGGCGCGGTGCGCGCCGAGCCCGACCGCTCGGTGCTCGTCGGCGCCTATGCGCTCGGCAAGGCGCAGCGCGTGATTGCCGAGCTGCGCCGTGCGGGGTGGGAGGCGCCGATCTTCATCCACGGCGCGCTTGAGAAGATGTGCAATCTCTACGCGGCGCATGGCGTCGATCTTGGCGAACTGCGGCTGGTCAGCGAGACCGGCAAGGCCGCGATGGCGGGGCAGATTGTCCTCGCGCCGCCCGCGGCGCTCAACGATCGCTGGTCGCGGCGGTTGCCCGATCCGGTGACCGCGATGGCATCGGGCTGGATGCGGGTGCGCCAGCGCGCGCGGCAACGGATGGTCGAACTGCCGCTCGTCATATCGGACCATGCCGACTGGGATGAACTCACCGCGACGATTGCCGAGGTGAACCCCGGGGAGACATGGATCACCCACGGAAGCGAGGACGGGCTGCTGCGCTGGTGCGAGCTCGTGCAGCGCAAGGCGCGCGCGCTGCATCTGGTCGGCCGCGATCTGGAGGAAGAGGCGTGAAACGCTTCGCGGCCCTGATCGACCGGCTCATCTACACGCGCTCGCGCAATACCAAGCTCGCGCTGATCGTCGATTATCTGCGCCACACCCCCGACCCCGATCGCGGCTGGGCAATCGCGGCGCTGACCGGGAGCCTCGATTTTCCGGCGGTGAAGGCGGGGACGGTGCGGGCCTTGCTGGCGACCCGCGTTGATGAGGAATTGTTTCGCCTGTCGCGGCATTTTGTGGGGGATACGGCGGAGACGGCGGCGCTGCTGTGGCCCGACGCACCGGGGAAGAAGGCGGAGCCTGGCGTGTCGGAGGCGGTCGATGCCCTCTTCGCCGCCACCCGCAGCGATGCCCCCGCAGTCGCCGCGTCGCTGCTCGACCGGCTCGATGCCGACGGGCGCTATACGCTGCTCAAGCTCGCATTGGGTGGTATGCGCGTCGGGGTATCGGCGCGGCTCGCGAAACAGGCGTTTGCGCAGGCGTTCGACGTGCCCATCGACGACGTCGAGGAGCTATGGCACGCGATCCCGCCGCCCTATGCGTCGCTCTTCGCTTGGGGCGAGGGGAGGGCGGAACGGCCGGACCTAAACGACGTCGCGTTCTTCCGCCCCTTCATGCTCGCACATCCGCTGGAAGCGGAAGGCATCGACCTCGCCGACTATGCCGCCGAATGGAAATGGGACGGCATCCGCGTCCAGATCGTGCGCGGAGGCAGCGAGACACGCATCTACAGCCGCGGCGGCGAAGAGATCAGCGGAGCGTTCCCCGAACTGATCGCGGCGTTCGATCAGGATGCCGTGATCGACGGCGAACTGCTCGTGCGCGGCGAGGTACAAGGTGGAGAAGCCGCGAGCTTCAACGCGTTGCAACAGCGGCTCGGCCGCAAGGTCGTGTCGAAAAGGATGCTCGCCGATTATCCGGCGTTCGTGCGCGTCTACGATTTGCTCGGTGTCGACGGAAACGACCTGCGCGGCTTGCCATGGACCGAACGGCGGCGGCAGCTCGAAGCCTTCATCCCGCGGCTCGCCGCCAGCCATTTCGACCTGTCGCAGGTGATCGATGCGAAGGACTTTGATGACCTCGCCGAGCGCCGCGCGGGCGCGCGCGACGCGGCGATCGAGGGGTTGATGCTCAAGCGGCGCGACGCGCCCTATGTGGCGGGGCGGCGTGCGGGGCTCTGGTACAAATGGAAACGCGATCCGCTCACAGCCGACTGCGTGATGATGTATGCGCAGCGCGGCAACGGACGCCGCGCGAGCTTCTATTCGGACTATACGTTCGGTTGCTGGTCCGATGCGGGCGAACTGCTCCCCGTGGGCAAGGCCTATTCGGGTTTCACCGACGAGGAGCTGAAATGGCTCGACAAGTTCGTGCGCGACAATACGCCGAACCGCTTCGGCCCGGTGCGCGAGGTCGAGAAGTCGCTCGTGCTCGAAGTCGCGTTCGACTCGATCCACAGCAGCAAGCGCCACAAGTCGGGGCTGGCGATGCGCTTCCCGCGCATTTCGCGCATCCGCCGCGACAAGCCCGCCGAGGAGGCCGACCGGATCGCAACGCTGCAGGCGATGGTGACCTGAAAATGTGCCGGAAAAATTGCCGTCACGGGGTTGCAACCCGTGCGCGCGATACCGAGTTAAAGGCCGCGAAGACCTTATAACAAAATGGAGACTGTCATGACGATCGCTTTCCCCCCGCTGCCTTACGCCCAGGATGCGCTCGAACCGCATATCTCGGCCGACACGCTGGCGACGCACCATGGCAAGCACCACAAGGCCTATGTCGACAAGGTCAATGCCGCGATCGAGGGCACCGACCTCGCGTCGAAGCCGCTCGAGGAAATCGTCCACCACGCCGAAGGTTCGGGCAACAAGGGCCTGTTCAACAATGCGGCGCAATCGTGGAACCACGCCTTTTACTGGGAAAGCCTGAGCCCGGTGAAGACCACGCCCGCCGGCGATCTCGCCGCCGCGATCGATCGCGACTTCGGCTCGCTCGACGAGCTCAAGAAGAAATTGAAGGAAACCGCGGTCAACCATTTCGCGTCGGGCTGGGCGTGGCTCGTCTCGCGCGACGGCGCGCTGTCGGTCACCGACACGCACGACGCGGGCACCGAACTGACCGCGGGCATCAAGCCCCTGCTCGTGATCGACGTGTGGGAACATGCCTATTATATCGACCGCAAGAATCTGCGTCCGGCCTATGTCGACGCGGTGGTCGACGAACTGCTCAACTGGGATTTCGCTGCGGAGAATTTCGCGCGCGACACGAGCTGGGCCTATCCGGCATAAGTTTCGAATAGCGTCATCCCGGTGAAGGCCGGGATGACGCTATGTCGTAACGAAAATTGGCCCTCCCGGCCTATCCCGACGATCGCGATCCGCCTATAGCGCCGCCATGACGATCAGCCTTTTCGAACTTTTCAAAATCGGTGTCGGTCCCTCGAGCTCGCATACGGTCGGGCCGATGGTCGCCGCGCGGCGTTTCACCGTGTGGCTCGACGAGCAGGGCCTGCTGACAAAGACGGCGCATGTCGAGGCGGACCTCTATGGTTCGCTCGCGCTGACGGGGAAGGGGCACGCCGCCGACACCGCGGTCGTCGCGGGGCTCGCGGGCGAAATCCCTGCCTCGACCAGCCTCGCCGCGATCAGGGCGCATTGGGACCGCGCCGAGAGCGAGGGGGCGATCTACCTGCTCGGTCGCCAGCGCGTCCGCTTTCAACCCAAAAGCGACCTGCATTTCCAGATGCGCCAGCGCCAGCCCTTCCACAGCAATGCGCTGAGCTTCACCGCGCGCGACAGCGACGGCGAGATTCTTGCCAAGCGAATGTATTTCTCGATCGGCGGCGGCTTTGTCGTCGACGAGGACGAGGCGGGGCGCAACAGCCGCGGCGCGGAGGATGAGGTCGAACTGCCCTATCCCTTTACCTCGGGCGCCGACCTGATCGCGATGGGCAAGGCGTCGAGCCTCAGCTTTGCCGAAATGATGTTCGCCAACGAAGTGCGGCACCGCCCGCCGAACGAGGTGACGGCGGGTATCGATGCGATCGCCGAGGCGATGGATGCCTCAATCGATGCGGGCTGTTCGAGCACGGGCATTTTGCCCGGGGGGCTCAAGGTCAAGCGCCGTGCGCCGCAGATCGCCGACGACATCCGCAACCGCCACGAAACCAATCTGATCGACCCGCTCGCGATGATGGACTGGATCAACCTGTGGGCGATGGCGGTGAACGAGGAAAATGCCGCGGGCGGCAAGGTCGTCACCGCGCCGACCAACGGCGCGGCGGGGATCATCCCCGCGGTGATCCGCTTCTACCGCCGCGGCTATCGCGGCGACGCCGCCGGAGTGCGCACCTTCCTGCTCGCCGCGGGCGCGGTCGGCGCGCTCTACAAGCGCAACGCCAGCATCTCGGGCGCCGAGGTCGGCTGCCAGGGCGAGGTCGGCGTCGCCTGTTCGATGGCGGCGGCGGGGCTGACCGCGGCGCTGGGCGGCACCAACGCGCAGGTCGAAAATGCCGCCGAGATCGGCATGGAGCATAACCTCGGCCTCACTTGTGATCCGATCGGCGGCCTCGTCCAGATCCCCTGCATCGAGCGCAACGCGATGGGCGCGATCAAGGCGATCGACGCGAGCCGCATCGCGATGATCGGCGACGGCACGCACGTCGTCAGCCTCGACACGGTGATCGCGACGATGCTGCAAACCGGCCGCGACATGCGCGACAAATATAAGGAAACGTCGAAGGGCGGGCTGGCGGTCAGCGTGGTGGAGTGCTGAGGGGAACCGAATGGAAACGTCATTGTTTCGCCTGCTGATCCCGTTGGTCGCAGCTTTTCCGGGCTTTGCAAATGCGGTGGCATGCGAGGTGGCCGACGTCCCGAAGACATTGAAAGAAATCGATGGGAGCGCACGACAACAGTTTGAGAATGCTGATGGCGTGTACGAGGGGGTCATCCTCTCCAGTCCGGATGATCGCGATGGCGGGGCATTTTGGGTGATCAAAACTCACAAAGGCCAGGGCAGAAGTTTTCAGCTCCTTCAATTGCCCATCGCGGGCGGCTGTATCGGTGCGCTCGGACCAAGCGGGCTGGCGGATACTGGATTTCTGACGATTTCAGCCGAACCCAGTACTCACTTTGACGGATTGATCATGCCTCAAACAGTCGAAAGCTGGGCGAGACAGGGCTTCGTTGATCGAGGCAGGGTCACGACTGCCAAAGTCTCGGCAGTTTTGGGTGGCGTGTTTCTTGTTCTCCTCGCTGGCGTGATGTGGCGCTTCAAGCGGCGAGCTGCAGGGATGAAATAGTCTTTTTGCGGGTGCGCGCGTGACAGATTACCCTACCCACTCCGCGGCAACGCTCCCGGCAATTCCTCGCGCAGCTTGTCGATCAGCAGCCGCACCTTCGGTAGCAGATGGCGGCGCTGCGGATAGACGGCCCAGATCGGCTCCTCCTGCGGGCGGAGTTGGTCGAGGAGCGAGACGAGCGTGCCGCTTTGCAGATGCGGCATCACATAGAAATCGGGAAGCTGACAGACGCCATGGCCCGCGAGCGCGGCTTCGGTGACCGCGGTGCCGCTGTTGCAGCGCCAGCGGCCAGCGGGGCGGTGGGTGACGTCCTTGCCCTGCGCGCGGAAATGCCAGGCGGGGGCGGCGCCGGGCAGGCATTCGTGGCGTGCGAGATCGTCGATCGACGCAGGGGTTCCGGCGCGCGCGAGATAGGCGGGCGCGGCGCAGAGATAGAGGCTGCGCGACGCGATGCGCGTCGCGACCAGCCCCGAGTCAGGGAGCGTGCCGGTGCGGATCGCGAGGTCGAAGCCCTCGGCGAGCAGGTCGACGACGCGGTTGGTGAGTTCGAGTGTCACCGTCACGTCGGGAAAAGCGAAGGCGTAATCGCGCGCGATCTGCGCGACGAAACGCTCGCCCATCGCGATCGAGCAGGTCATCCGCACCTCGCCGCGCGGGGCGCCGTCGTCGCTGACCGCCGACAGCGCATCGTTGCGCGCGGCGATGAGGGTGCGGAACTGTTCGATCAAGGTGCGGCCCGCCGGCGTGGGGACGACGCGGCGCGTCGTGCGCACGAAAATCTGCGCACCGATGCGGTTTTCGAGGCGGATCACCGCGCGGCTGATGTGCGAGGTCGAGGTGCCGAGCCGCGCCGCCGCCGCGACGAAGCTGCCCGCGTCGGCGATCGCGACGATCTCGTCGATGCCTTCCCATGCGCTCATTATCTCACCCTTGGGATAATATATTGCCGATTGGCCCCTTTATTCGGATTTCGATCGGTGTAACAGGCTGCGCAGCAGATATCTGGAGGAGGCCCCCATGAAGACCCGTGCCGCCGTTGCGTTCGAAGCGAAGAAGCCGCTCGAAATCGTCGAACTCGACCTCGAAGGCCCGAAGGCGGGCGAGGTGCTGGTCGAGATCATGGCGACGGGCATCTGCCACACCGACGCGTACACGCTCGACGGCTTCGACAGCGAAGGCATCTTTCCGAGCGTGCTGGGGCATGAGGGCGCGGGCGTGGTGCGCGAGGTCGGCGCGGGCGTGACGAGCGTTGTCCCCGGCGACCATGTGATCCCGCTCTACACCCCCGAATGCCGCCAGTGCAAAAGCTGCCTTTCGGGCAAGACCAACCTCTGCACCGCGATCCGCGCGACGCAGGGCAAGGGCTTGATGCCCGACGGCACGACGCGCTTTTCGTACAAGGGCCGGCCGATCTTCCATTATATGGGCTGCTCGACCTTCTCGAACTTCAC
>JAGHZY010000077.1 GCA_017745175.1 Sphingopyxis sp.
GCATCGACCTCGCGGTCACCAAGGTCGTCGAAGACCTCAAGGGCCGTTCGACCCCCGTCGCGGGCACCTCGGAAATCGCACAGGTCGGCATCATCTCGGCCAATGGCGACACCGAAGTCGGCGAGAAGATCGCCGAAGCGATGGAAAAGGTCGGCAAGGAAGGCGTGATCACCGTCGAGGAAGCCAAGGGCCTCGAGTTTGAACTCGACGTCGTCGAAGGCATGCAGTTCGACCGCGGCTATCTGTCGCCCTATTTCATCACCAACCCCGAAAAGATGATCGTCGAACTCGCCGATCCGTACATCCTGATCTTCGAAAAGAAGCTGTCGAACCTCCAGTCGATGCTTCCGATCCTCGAAGCGGTTGTGCAGTCGGGCCGTCCGCTGCTGATCATCGCCGAGGACATCGAAGGGGAAGCGCTCGCGACCCTCGTCGTGAACCGTCTGCGCGGCGGCCTCAAGGTCGCGGCCGTCAAGGCGCCGGGCTTCGGCGATCGCCGCAAGGCGATGCTGCAGGACATCGCGATCCTGACCGCCGGCGAAATGATCAGCGAAGACCTCGGCATCAAGCTCGAGTCGGTCACGCTGAACATGCTCGGCCAGGCGAAGCGCGTCACGATCGACAAGGACAACACCACCATCGTCGATGGTGCCGGCGACCATGATGCGATCAAGGGCCGCGTCGAACAGATCCGCGCGCAGATCGAAACCACGACCAGCGACTATGACCGTGAAAAGCTGCAGGAACGTCTGGCGAAGCTCGCCGGCGGCGTTGCCGTGATCAAGGTCGGCGGCGCGACCGAAGTCGAGGTGAAGGAACGCAAGGACCGCGTCGACGACGCGCTGCACGCGACCCGCGCTGCGGTCGAGGAAGGCATCGTCCCCGGCGGCGGTACGGCGCTTCTCTATGCGACCAAGGCTCTCGACGGCCTGAAGGGCGCCAACGACGACCAGACCCGCGGTATCGACATCGTCCGCAAGGCGATCGAAGCACCGCTGCGCCAGATCGCGGCCAACGCCGGCCACGACGGCGCGGTTGTCGCCGGCAACCTGCTGCGTGAAAACAACCAGGAGCAGGGCTTCAACGCCGCGACCGACGTCTATGAAAACCTGAAGGCCGCCGGCGTCATCGACCCGACCAAGGTCGTGCGCACCGCGCTTCAGGACGCCGCGTCGGTGTCGGGTCTGCTGATCACCACCGAAGCCGCGGTCAGCGAGCTGCCCGAAGACAAGCCGGCGATGCCGATGGGCGGCGGCGGCATGGGCGGCATGGGCGGCATGGACTTCTAAGTCCGTACCGTTCGGCGCTCAGCCAACGGGAAACGGGGCCGGAGGAGCGATCCTCCGGCCCTTTTTCTTGTTGCGCTCCAACTCCCCGTCACTCCGGACCTGATCGGAGACCATGCCCTTCGGACAAATATGGTGATCCCCGGCGAAAGCCGGGGCCCAGATGAGAGCATGGGCCCCGGCTTTCGCCGGGGATCACAAACCCATTTGTCTTGATGGCATAAGCACCGACTTGATCCGGGGTAACGGGGAGGAGGCTATGGTCGTGAAAATAGGCCGGCCGGGACATTGCCAGTTCATCGCCGTCGGCATAGCTAGGACGGCGATGATGTTGGTCCTTGCTCTCGCCATGCTCGCCGACCCGCCGGTTGCAGCGACGCCCGCCCCGCCACCGGTCGAACGCTGCGGTTACCGCATCGTCAAGACCTTCCCGCACGACACATCGTCGTTCACGCAGGGCCTCTTCTGGCACGACGGGCATCTCTATGAAGCCACCGGCCAGTACGGCGAGTCGCGTGTCGCCCGCCTCGATCTCGAGACCGGCAAGGCGCTCGCCCGGACGAAGCTCCCGCCGGACCAGTTCGGCGAGGGGATCACGCGCTGGGGCGACCAGATCATCGGCGTTACGTGGCAGGGCGGGATCGGCAACCGCTGGTCGATCAGGGACCTGAAACCCGTCGGCACCTTCCGATATGAGGGCGAGGGCTGGGGGCTGACGATGGTGGGCGACAGCCTGGTCCTCAGCGACGGCACGCCTGCGCTCCGTTTCTTCGACCCCGCGACGATGAAGGAGCAGAAACGCGTGACCGTGCGCTTCGGCGGCCGGCCGCTCGCGATGCTCAACGAGCTCGAGACGATCGACGGGCAGGTGTGGGCGAATGTCTGGATGACCGATTTCATCGTCCGCATCGATCCCGCGACGGGCGATGTCGTCTCGCTCGTCGACCTGTCGACGCTCAAGGCCGATGCGGGTGCGAGCGGCACCGACAGCGTGCTCAACGGCATCGCGTGGGATGCACGGAAAAAGCGGCTGTTCGTGACCGGCAAGAACTGGCCCAAGCTCTACGAGATCGCGCTCGCCGACTGCCGCTAGGTCCCGAGCATCGCCTCCATCCGCGCCGCGGCGGCATCATAGACGCGGGCCTTCAGTCCGGCCGTCACGGTCTCGGGCGTGCGGTCGGGATGGCCGCCGGCGAAGGGCGGGGCGGGGTCATATTCGATCGCGAGCTGGATCGCCTGCGCGACCGCGTCACCCCTGAGGCGCGCGATCAGCGTCAATGCGAAATCGAGCCCCGAGGTCACCCCGCCGCTCGTCACGACATTGCCGTCCTCGACGACGCGGGCGTTTTCGTGGCGCGCACCGACGAGCGGCAGGAGGTGGGTATAGCCCCAATGCGTCGTTGCGCTCCGGCCCGCCAGCAATCCGGCGCGGCCGAGCAGGAAGGCGCCGGTGCACACGCTCGTCACCCATTGCGCGCCCGCAGCCTGCCGCGCGATGAAGCCGATCGTTGCGGCGTCGCCCAGCGCATCGGTCACGCCGTGCCCCCCGGGAACGCAGAGAATGTCGGCTTGCGGCGCGCTCGCGAAATCATGCGTCGGCAGAATCGAGAAACCACTGTCGGTCGCGATCGGGTCGAGACTGGCCGCGGCGCCCGCGAGCACCGCGCCGGGCATCCGGCAAAGCGCCTGCGCGGGCGCTGTGAAATCGAGCTGCGTTATGCCCGGAAACAGCAGGAAGACGATATGGGTGGCGGAGGTATCGGTCATGCGGATGTCCTTGCGCTGGCGGTGGATCACCCAGGCGCGCGGCTCTTGTCGATCCTCTGATCGGTCCCGCTTCCCGATGGGACTCCATCTTCAGCGCCAGTTGCGGGACGGCGGCAATCTAGTCCCGGCGACCGGGCAAGGAAAGCCTATTTGGCGGCATCCGCTGTCGCCGGCGCATCTTCGGCGGCCGGCGCGCTGTCGCGGCTTTCGAGCATCTCGGCAGCATCGTCGAGCGCCTTCGCCTCGCTGACCGTCACCCCGCCGGGGCCCGGCTCGTTGTCGGTGCGGCTGCATCCCGCCGCAAGCAAGCCCAGCAGAGCGGCCGCAGGCCAGAGGTTTCGCATCATATGCTCCCATGAAAAAGGGCCCCACCCGGCAGGATGGAGCCCTTCGATAACAGCCCGAAGGCGTGCCGACGACTTACTTCTTGTCGTTGGCTTCGGCCTTCTTGGTTTCTTCGGCGATCTTTTCGCCCGCCTTGTCGGCGGCGTCGCCTGCGGCCTTCACCGTGCCCTCGACGGCGTTGCCGGCGTCCTTGGCAGCATCGGCGGTCGCGTCGGCGGCTTCGCCTGCGGCAGCGGCGGTCGCGTCGGCGGCGCCAGCGGCGGCGTCGGCGGCGGCATCGCCGGCAGCGGCGGCGTCATCGGCGGCCGAGGTCGCGGCTTCCGAAGCGGCGTCCTGCGTCTTTTCCGAGCAGGCGGCGAGGCTGAAAGCGGCGGCGGCCATCGAGGCGATGATCATCTTGCGCATGGGTATTCCTTTCAAATGCAATGGCCGGGCGGCCGGCCATGGAAGCGAGAGTTAACGGCGGATCAGGAGCTTGGCAACCGCGCTGCTTGATATCTGTCCCAAAGCAAAGGGGCCGCCGGCGAACCGGCGACCCCTTCCTGTTCCTTCGGCCCCGAAAGGCCGGAAAAAACTTACTTCTTGGCTTCTTCGACTGCGGCCTTGGCAGCGTCGGTCGCTTCCTTGGCAGCGCCGGCAGCTTCGGTTGCCTTGTCGGCAGCCTTGGTCGCGTCGCCTGCAGCAGCGGCTTCGCCCGCAGCGCCGGCGGCAGCGGCGGCATCGCCGGCAGCGGCGGTCGCGTCGGCAGCGCCCGAAGCGGCTTCCATCGCACCATCAGCAGCGCCTTCGACGGTCGCAGCGGCGTCTTCGGTCGCGGCGGCCGTATCGTCGGCAGCCTTTTCGGCGCAAGCAGCGAGGCCCATCGAGGCGGCCAGGACGAGCGACAGAGTGATCGATTTCTTCATATGGGAATACCCCTCTCGGTTTGAACTGATCGATCGGCACAGGAACTGATCGATCCCGGGCTTTGCCAATCGCGCGCAGAATTAACCCCTCGCCAAATGCCGTGCAACGGCCTTCTTTTTTTTTGTCCGCGCGTTTCGTCGCAATTCGCACGCCGCGGGATCGTGTGCGGCAGAAATCGCGGCACGGCGCTTGGTTGACCAGATATAAAGAAAGCTTTATATGTAGTTTCGTGAGCGAACTGATCGACATTTTCCGCGCCCTCGCGGATCCGACCCGCTTGCGAGTCGTCGCGCTTCTGCGCGAGATGGAACTCGCGATCGGCGAATTGGCTGTCGTGCTCGACCAGAGCCAGCCGCGGGTGTCGCGCCACGTTCGCATCCTTGTCGAGGCCGGCATCGTCGAGCGTCGGCGCGAGGGAAGCTGGGTCTTCCTGCGCATCGCCGCGGGCGGGCCGATCGGCGAGATCGTCGGGCAGGCCGAGAAATGGCCTTTCTCGGCACGCGAGACACGCGTTATCGCACACGACGCGCGGCGCCTCGCGGCGGTGCGTGACGAACGTGTTGCCGCGGCCGAACGCTATTTCGCCGAACATGCCGCCGAATGGGACGCGATCCGGTCGCGTCATGTCGCCGAAAGCGAGGTCGAGGCGGCGATGCTGTCGATGATGCACAATCGCCGGCTCGGCCATCTGCTCGACATCGGTACCGGCACCGGCCGGATGGCGGAGATTTTCGCGCCGACCGCGCGCCGGATCACCGCGCTTGATCGCAGCCCCGAAATGCTGCGCATCGCGCGCGCCAAGCTCGAAGGGCAGCCGGTGCCCGTCGACCTGCTCCAAGGCGACTTCCTGAACCTGCCCGTGGCCGATGCGAGCGTCGACAGCATCGTCATCCATCAGGCGCTGCATTTCGCGCACGAGCCCGACCGCGTTATCGCCGAAGCGAGCCGCGTGCTGCGCGGGGGTGGGCATCTGCTCGTCGTCGATTTCGCGCCGCACGAGGATGAGGAATTGCGCAACCTCGCGGCGCACGCCCGTCTCGGCTTTTCGGATGCGCAGATCCGCGGCTGGTTCGCCTCCGCAGGGCTGCTTCTCGAAACTACCCAAACGCTCGAAGGCGGGGAACTGGCCGTGAAGCTATGGCTCGGCCGCCGTCGCAGCGATGAAGATCAACCCCCCGCCAGCGAAGGCGGGCAAAGCAAAAGGCTTGCGGCATGACGTCGAATCTGAACTCGCTGGCGGAGGCGCGCCGCGCGGCGGCATCGCCGCTGTTCGCCAATCTCGAAGGCGACATCGGCGTCAGCTTCGAATTCTTTCCGCCGAAGACCGAGAAGATGGAGGCGCAGCTGTGGGATACGTTCCGCACGCTCGAGCCGCTCGGCCCCAGCTTCGTCTCGGTGACCTATGGTGCCGGCGGATCGACGCGCGAACGCACCCACGCGACGGTCGCGCGCATCGCCGCCGAAAGCCGGGTGCCGCCCGCCGCCCACCTGACCTGCGTCGAGGCGTCGCGCGCCGAGATCGACGAGGTCGCGCGGGCCTATTGGGATGCAGGCGTGCGCCATATCGTCGCGCTGCGTGGCGACGTGCCGGGCGGAGCGCCGTACCGCGCGCATCCAGAGGGTTACGCCAATGCAATCGAACTCGTCGCGGGACTGAAGGCGATTGCGCCGTTCGACATTTCGGTTGCGGCCTATCCCGAGGTGCATCCCGACGCCGATTGCGCGCAGTCCGATCTCGACAATCTGAAGCGCAAGCTCGATGCCGGGGCGACGCGCGCGATCACGCAATTCTTCTTCTCGCCCGACAGTTTCCTGCGCTTTCGCGATGCGGCGGCGGCGGCGGGTATCGATGCCCCGATCATTCCGGGTATCCTGCCCGTGTCGAACGTGTCGCAGACGCAGCGCATGGCTGACATGTGCGGAACCGCGATTCCCGGATGGATGGTGTCGCTGTTCGAAGGCCTCGACGATCATCCCGGCGCGCGCCAGCTTGTCGCGGCGACGATCGCCGCCGAAATGAGCCGCCGCCTCTACGCCGGCGGCGTGCGCGATTTCCACTTCTACACGCTCAACCGGGCCGAACTCAGCTATGCGATCTGTCATCTGCTGGGGCTGCGGCCGGTTTCGGCGGCAAAGGATCAGGCAGCATGACGAGTGCACGCGAAGCATTGCAGGCGGCGGCGAAGGAACGCATCCTGCTCACCGATGGCGGCTGGGGCACCCAGATCCAGCTCCGCAAGCTTGCCGAGGCCGACTATGCCGGCACGCTCGGCCTGTCGCACGATCAGAAGGGCAATAACGATATCCTCGCGCTGACGCGTCCCGACGTCGTTACGGCGATCGGCGAAGCCTATCTCGCCGCGGGGTCGGACATCGTGTCGACCAATACTTTCAGCGCGAACCGCATCAGCCAGGCCGACTATGGCGCAGAGGCGCTGGTTGCCGACATCAACCGCGAAAGCGCGCGCCTCGGCCGCGCGACGGCCGAAAAATACGAAGCGCTCGACGGTCGCCGCCGCTTCGTCGCGGGTGCGGTCGGGCCGACGAACAAGACGCTGTCGCTGTCGCCCGACGTCAACAATCCCGGCTATCGCGAGATCGATTTCGACGAGCTGAAGGACGTCTATCTGGAACAGGTCGTTGCTCTTGCTGATGGCGGGGCGGATTTCATCCTGATCGAGACGATTTTCGACACGCTCAACGCCAAGGCGGGGATTGCCGCAACGCTCGAGGCTGAGGCAAAGATCGGACGCGAACTGCCGCTGATGATCTCGATGACGCTCACCGACCTCAGCGGCCGCAACCTGTCGGGCCATACGGTCGAGGCCTTCTGGTACGCCGTGCGCCACGCGAAGCCGCTGACGATCGGGCTGAACTGCTCGTTCGGGGCGTCGCAGCTACGCCCGCATGTGAAAGTATTGTCCGATCTCGCCGACGCGCTGGTGATGGTCTACCCGAATGCGGGCCTGCCCAACGAACTCGGCGAATATGACGAACTGCCCGACACGACGGCGGGGCTTGTCCGCGAATGGGCAGAGCATGGCCAGGTCAATATCCTCGGCGGTTGCTGCGGGTCGACGCCGGCGCATATCGCGGCGATGGCGCGCGCGATCGAGGGCCTGCCGGGGCGGATGATTCCCGAGGTGCCGGTGCGCACGCGGCTAGCGGGGCTCGAGCCCTTCACCATGGCGGCCTGACCCGATGCGCGACATTCCGGTATGGACGATCCGGGAAGCCGGAGCCGACGACGCGGCGGCGCTCGCGCTGATCGGCGCGGCGACCTTCCTCGAAACCTTCGCGGGCATTCTCGACGGCGATGCGATCGTCGGTCACTGCGCCGCGCAGCACGCCGAAGCGGCCTATCGCGCCCATCTTGCAGGCGGTGCGCGGGTGTGGCTCGCCGAGGCGCAGCCCGGCGGCGCGCCGATCGGTTTCGCGCTTGTCAGCAAGCCCGACCTTGCCGCGGCGCTCGACGGCGACATCGAACTGAAGCGCATCTATTCGTTGTCGCGCTTTCACGGCAGCGGGCTCGGCGCGGCGCTGATGAAGCAGGCGCTGGAGGCCGCCCGCGGTTATCGGCGCCTGCTTCTCGGCGTCTATGCCCGCAACGAGCGTGCGATCGCCTTCTATCGCAAGCAGGGGTTCGCCGACCTCGGTACGCGTCAGTTCAATGTCGGCGGCAAGCTCTACGACGACCTCGTGCTTGCCCGTCCGCTTGCTGCCTAATGCTCTGTTTCAGGATATTCCGATGACCACCGCCGCCTCTTCCAGTTTCGTCAACATCGGCGAGCGCACCAACGTCACCGGTTCGGCGGCGTTCAAGAAGCTGATCCTCGCCGACGATTATACCGCCGCGGTCGAGGTCGCGCGCCAGCAGGTCGAAAATGGCGCGCAGGTCATCGACGTCAATATGGACGAGGGTCTGCTCGACGCCGAATATGCGATGACGACCTTTCTGAAGCTGATCGCGGCCGAGCCCGACATCGCGCGCATTCCGGTGATGATCGACAGCTCGAAATGGGACGTGATCGAGGCGGGGCTGAAATGCGTTCCGGGCAAGCCGATCGTCAATTCGATCAGCATGAAGGAAGGCGAGGCGCAGTTCCTTGCCCATGCGCGGAAATGCATGGCCTATGGCGCCGCGGTCGTCGTGATGGCGTTCGACGAGGTCGGGCAGGCCGACACCGAGGCGCGCAAGATCGAGATTTGCGAGCGCGCCTACAAGCTGCTGATGACGATCGGTTTCCCGCCCGAGGACATCATCTTCGACCCCAATGTCTTCGCGGTCGCGACGGGGATCGAGGAGCATAATAACTACGC
>JAGHZY010000078.1 GCA_017745175.1 Sphingopyxis sp.
GCTAAAAACTGTGCGGGCGATTTGGCTAAGAAAATTGTCGATGACGTTCGGGTTTGATTCCGTTTTTTCATCAAAAACGAATGGGGGTATCGATGCGGGTAGTGGTAAGATGAGGAGTAAAATTCCTATTTAATTACATTATGTTGGATGGCGAGTGTGATTCCCGCTACCCTCCAACAGAAGCATACTTGCGGATGCACGCGATAGTCCGTCGGCATGACCGCGTACGCCGCCCTCACGCATTATATCGCAGGTTCGCTGGCGTCCGCATCCTTTGCCATTTCGCCACCTGATGTGACGAGGACTACCGGGCTCGCCGGCGCGCCTCCGCCGCCGCGCGGCCCCATCGCGGCCGGCTGACGCCGGCCGGACCGCGCGCTGCGGCGCGCGCCTCACATATTTCAGGTGATTCTTCATGTTCAATCGTCCTCTGTCGGCGTTTGTGCCGACGACCGCGTTTGTGCTGCTGTGGAGCAGCGGCGCCATTGTTTCCAGAATCGGGCTCGACCATGGCTCGCCCTTCGCCCTGCTGATCTTCCGCTATGCTGTCGCGCTGGTGGCGCTCGCCGCCTTTGCGATGTGGCACCGGACCCTGCTGCCCGCACGCGGCACCCGCAGGCGGGCCGTCCTCGTCGGACTGCTGATCGCAGGACTCTATTCGGCCTGCTATCTTCTGGCGCTCGATAACGGGCTGACCCCCGGCGCGCTCGCAACCCTTCTCGGTGTGCAGCCGATCCTGACACTGTTCCTGACCGAACGGCATACGACGCCGGCACGGATGTTCGGGCTGGGATGCGCGCTCTCCGGGCTGGTGCTGGTCGTTCATGACGGGCTGGTTTCCGCGCATTTCAATGCGACAGGCCTGCTGTTCGCGGCGCTATCGCTGATCGGTATTACCGCCGGATCGATCCTGCAGAAGCGCGAACGGCAGGCGCCGTGGATCGTGCTCCCGGTCCAGTATCTCGCCGGACTGACGTTTGCCGGCGCCATCGCTCCCTTCGGGCCGTTTCACGCCAGCTGGAATGCGGGGTTCATCCTGCCGGTGCTGTGGCTGGGGCTTGTCATCTCGGTCGGCGCGACCCTGCTGCTCTATCGCCTGATCGCCCGCGGCAATCTCGTGAATGTCACGAGCCTCTTCTACCTTGTTCCCGGCGTTACGGCCGCGATGGACTGGCTGCTGCTGGACAACCCGATGTCGCTCTCCGCTATGGCAGGGCTGGCGCTGGTGCTCGCGGGATTGCTCTTTGTCTTCCGCGAAAAGCCCGCCTGACCCCGGGGTCGGCAAACCGCGACGATTTCGCTCATCCGCTCGCCGGCGTCACACCCAGCAGCTCGACCGTGAACAGCAATGTCGCGCCGCCGGGGATCGGGCCCTTTCCGTCGGGGCCGTAGGCGAGCTGCCACGGGATGGCGAGTTCGACCTTGTCGCCGACGCCCATCAGCGCGACGCCTTCCTGCCAGCCCTCGATCACGCGGTTGAGCGGGAAGGTCGTCGGTTCGCCGCGGCGGACCGAGCTGTCGAATTCGCGGCCGTCGGCGAAGGTGCCGACATAATGGACGGTGACCTCGTCGGTCGGGCCGGGACGCGCGCCGCTGCCGTCGCCCGCAATGCGGCGCCAGCGCAGCCCGCTCGGCGTCACGCGCCAGCCGTCGGCGCCGCCGCGTTCGGCGAGCGCCGCCATCTGTTTGTTGAGGTAAGCGGTGCCTTGCGTTGCGGGTGCCGCCGCCGGCTGGGCACTGGCCGAAACGGGAATGCAAAGCGTCAGGGCGGCTGCGGCGAGCCGCCGCGCGGGCGATGGAATGCGCATGAAATCTCCGTCGAACGATGGATGCATAAACGCATCGCTGACGCGATACGCAAGGGGGTATCTACCCGAGGACAGGAACTTTCGCGCGGCGACATCGTTATGCCTTCGTATCGACAATCGGAGATTTGAGGCGTGGCCACCGGCCGTTTCCCCCTCGAGAGCTGTGCGCTTTCGAAGCCGGTGCCGCGCGCCAATACAAGGAGACGTCAGATGTTCAAATGGGCCTTGATCTTCGCGGTGATCGCGCTGCTCGCCGGGGTACTCGGCTTCGGCGGCGTGGCCGGAGCGGCTGCGGGTATCGCAAAGATCCTGTTCTTCGTCGGCCTCGCGCTCGTTGTGCTGTTCCTGATCATGGGTTCCGCGGCGGCGCGCAAGGCGACCTGAAAAATCGGGCGGGGCGGGAACCATCGCGGACCCGCCGCGTTTCATCTGTCTGCTTGATCGAAAGAGAGAGTGGAATTGGACTTCTGTCTTCGGACGAAGTCCAGGGAGCCCCGCCGCAGAAATGCGACGGGGCTTATCTGTTTCCGGGGCGGGGGCCCCGCCGCTTGCCGCAATATGAACGAGGTCCCGTTTTTGCGACATTTTGCGACAATTTTTCGTCCGTCCGGCAACATGCTGGGACAAATCGCGCCCAGAAGGCTCTCATCGGACGCCGATCTCTCCCCGGCGCTCCCTCGAAGGAGTTCGTTACGTGATCAGGAAAATATCTCTGCTGACGCTGGGCGCCGCGCTGGTTGCCGCGCCCGTTCTTGCCGCCCCCGGCGGCGCCGACCGTAATTCGACCCAGACCCGCGCCGAAGCCGAAGCGCGGGCCGCCGAGATGTTCGCCCGGATGGACGCCAACAAGGACGGCAAGCTCGATGCCGCCGACCGTGCCGCCCGGCGGACCGCGATGCAGGCGAAGATGTTCGAGCGCCTCGACGCGAACAAGGACGGCAATATCAGCAAGGCCGAATGGGACCAGCATGGTGCCGACCGTGCGGCGAAGCGTGCCGAACGCGGCGAGAAGCGCGCCGATGCGGGCGAAGCCGGCGACGGTGGGCGCCACGGCATGCGCGGCCATCACGGCAAGCGCGGTGGTCATCGCGGCATGATGATGGGCAAGGCCGATGCCGACGGCGACAAGGCGATCAGCGAGGCCGAGTTCCGGACCGCGGCGCTGGCGCGCTTCGACGCGGCCGATGCCAACAGGGACGGGCAGGTGACGCCCGGGGAACGCAAGGCGCAGCGCGACGCATGGCGCGCCAGGCGTGGCGGTGCAGCCCCGGCCGCCCCGACGAACGAATAGGCATTTGGCAGGGGTCTTTCAGGTAACGACAGGCCATCCCCCCTCCCGGCATTGCCTTTGCCGCCGGTCCCTGCCAGCTATCGCCCACCGGCCCCCGTGGCCGGTGGGCGAACTAGCGTTATTCCTGTGGAAAGCTCGATGACCAATAGCGACATACCCCGCATCCTGCTGATCGATGACGAACCGTCGATCCGCGAACCGCTGGGCGAATATCTGACCGCGCAGGGCTTTGCGGTGACCGCCGCCGCAAGCGCCGCCGAGGCGCGCTCGGTGTTGCGCGCGCAGACGGTCGATCTGGTCGTCAGCGATATCATGATGCCCGGCGAGGACGGCCTGTCGCTGACGCGCCATCTGCGCGAGACGAGCAGCATTCCCGTCATCCTGCTGACCGCGCGCGCCGAGGATACCGAGCGCATCATCGGGCTGGAGATCGGCGCCGACGACT
The DNA here is from genome assembly GCA_017745175.1 of Sphingopyxis sp. GTDB lineage: Bacteria > Pseudomonadota > Alphaproteobacteria > Sphingomonadales > Sphingomonadaceae > Sphingopyxis. The sequence continues at coordinate 3,545 of JAGHZY010000078.1, forward strand.
ATGTCGTCAAACCCTTCAATCCGCGCGAGTTGGTCGCGCGCATCCGCACCGTGCTGCGGCGGACGCAGCAGGGCGGCCGCGCGCTCGACGCGGGCGGGACGAGCTATGCCTTCGGGCCGTGGGTCTTGCGCGAGGTCGAGCGCGTGCTTGTCGACGAGACAGGCGAGGAAGTCGTCCTGTCGTCGGGCGAATATCATCTGCTCCACGCGCTGGTGCGCCATCCGCGGCAGGTGATGAGCCGTGACCGGCTGCTCGACCTGGTGCGCGGACGCGAGGCCGATATCTTTGACCGCGCGATCGACAATCTGGTCAGCCGGCTGCGCAAGAAGATCGAGGTTGACGCCGCGCATCCGCAGATCGTCAAGACGGTGTGGGGCGGGGGCTATACGCTGGCGTGCGAGGTGAAGCGGATGGGTCCGGCGGCGTGAAGCTGCGCCTGTGGCCCCGGAGCCTGATCGGGCAGCTCGTCTTCGCGGTCGCGGTGATGCTGTTCGTCGCGCAGGCGATCAATTTCGTCCTGCTGTCGCGCGGGATGCGGCAACAGGCGCTGGCGCACAGCGGCGGCATGGCGGTCGCGCGCGTGATCGATGCGATCGAGCGCGACCGGCGCGGCGATTTCCGGCGATCGCGGGATGATGAGGAGGCGCGCGAGCGCGCGCAGAAGCTCGTGATTTCGGACACGATGCCATCGCTGCCCGTCGGCGCCGTCCGGCTGCCCGACCTCGCCGACTATGTCCGGGGACTGTTGAACGAGACGAATATCCGGCCCGACACGGTCGACGCCTGGATGCTTCCACCCCGCGAACGCCAGCGATTGCGGCGACCCGCTTTCCCCGATCGCGCGGTTATCGTCGTTGCGAAGGTCGAAGGCCGCTATTTCGCGGTGCGCACGCGTATCGCCCCCAGCGGCAACCGGCTGCAGGGGTTTCTTGTCTGGCAGACGCTGTCGCTCTACCTGCTGCTGCTGGTCCCGGTCATGCTGATCGCGTGGCGCGCCGCGCGGCCGCTGCGTGACCTGACGCGCGCCACGCGGGCCAATCCGGCGCTGCGCGACACGACGCCGCTCGACGAGGAGGGGCCGTCGGACGTCCGCGACCTGATCGCCGCCTTCAACGCCTATCGCCTGCGCATCGCGACGATGCTGTCCGACAAGGACCGGATGCTGGGTGCGGTCGGGCACGACCTGCGCACGCCGCTCGCGAGCCTGCGCGTGCGTGTCGAGGGCGTCGAGGACGACAGGCTGCGCGACAAGATGATCGCGAGCATCGACGAGATGACGGCGATGTTGAGCGACATATTGGCGCTCGCCCGCTCGGGTGCGGGGACCGAGGTGCAGGAGCGCGTTCCGCTCCGCGAGCTGATCGGCGAACTGGCGGCTGACTATCGCGAGCGCGACAAGGATGTCGTGGCGGGCGAGGTGGCCGATGTCCATGTGCTGGTCCGCCCGATGCTGCTCAAGCGCGCGCTGCGCAATCTTGCCGACAATGCCATTGCCTATGGCGTGCGTGCGCGGCTGTCGGTGACCGCCGCGGCCGGACGGGCGCGGATCATCGTTTCGGATGACGGTCCCGGACTCACCGACGAGCAGATCCGCACGCTGGTCGAACCCTTTGCGCGCGGCGAACAGTCGCGCAATCGCGCGACCGGCGGCGCGGGGCTCGGCCTGTCGATCGCGCGCGACATCGCCGACGGCGAGGGCGGGGCGCTGACGCTCGCGAACCGGGCCGGTGGCGGGCTCGATGCGATGATCGAACTGCCGGTTCAGGCGTAGGGCGACGGCGCCGGCGGCCGATGGCGGGAAGGCCGGGTTCAGGGGTGCTGAGCTGCCACTCCTTTATCCCCATCCGTCATCCCGGACTTGATCCGGAATCCCGCTTTTTGACGCACCCACCAGCTTCGATCTCAAGCGAGACCCCGGATCAAGTCCGGGGTGACTATGATGGATAGGGCTTCCGGTCGTCAGGCGACCACGGGTTCGTCGTCGGTGGCACCAGACCGGCCGTGCCGCACTGCCTGCCTGATAGCGGCGCGCACTTGGACACGAAGATAATCTGCGCGATGCTCTTCCGCTACTGCTGCGCCTTGTGTCGCGATTTTCTCAACGGTGGCGTCTTCCCATTGTTGATAGGTCCAATGCTCGTCGCTCATCTCTGCATCATGGCTCAGCGATGGCGCGCCTGCAACCGGTCGAAAGCGGCCCCAAGTGACTCTCGATCATTTCCGGTCACTATCAGGCGTAGATCGCGATCGCCTGACTGCCGCTCAGCACCGGTTCACCGGCCCGGTTCCACAGCATCATGTCCTGCACCGACAGGCCGTGGCGCGCATAGCCGGTCTTCGCCGAGAGCAGCCACCAGCCGTCGTCGGTCGCGGGCGTGCCGGTGAGCATGTTGACCGTCCAGTTCATCGAGCTGATCGGCCCGAACTGGCTGAACAGCGCCATGGCGGCGGGGGGCAGTGCGTCGCCCATCGCGAGCAGCGCGACCGCGGGATGGCATCGGGGCTGCTCGACGAAGCGTACCCACGTGAGATATTCGCCGACCTCGCTTTTCCACGCGAAGCGTGGGCCGGTCGTCGGGCGCATGTCGAAATGGCGCGTGAAAGACGGGCGCGCGTGATGCTCGGGCACGGGAGCCAGCGTTTCGGGTGCGGGGGCATCGGGCATCGTCAGCCGGTTGTGGTCGAGATGGCTTGTCCGGTCGCCCGAAAAGGCGAAGACCGCGGCGGTGCCGAAGCCTTGGTCGCTCGACACGCCGGCTTCGATGAACAGCGACGATTTCGACCGGCGCAGCACGCGCGCGCCGACGGTGCAGTCGCCGCCGACGGGGCCGACGAAGCTGATCTGCGCATAGCGCAGCGGTACCTCGGTCGGGTGGAGCGCCATCGTGCCTGCGAGTGCGACTGCCGAACTGATCCCGCCATAGGCGGTGCGGCCCTGCATCCAGCCTTCGTCGATATGCGCTTTCGCCACGCCCTCTTCGGTGCGGAGGGTGGAAAGGAGCGTGTCCAGGGCGCTGGTCTTCGTTTCGGTCATTGATAATCCGGAAAAATTCCCGTTCGGGCCGAGCTTGTCGCAGCACCGTCCTTACTTGCTGCAAGAAAAGGACGGCCCTTCGACAAGCTCAGGGTGAACGGACGAGGGAGTTAATCTTCGAGCCGGAACGTCAGTCCGGCATTCGCGGTGAGGCGCTCGATCAGCGCATCGCCCAGCAGCGCACCGGGCGTCCACACGCCGCCTTCGCCCTTGTCCTGGAGCAGCGTCATGCCGGTTTCGGCGAGCATTTTCGACGTCGAGCCATAACCGGGATCGCGGTCGCCCTGTACCGACGCGCGGACGCTCGTACCGTCGGGATATTCGCCGATGAACAGCACGTCGTAGAAGCCGCTCTCGCGCTGTTCCTTGCTCGGGCCGTCGCCGGGCTTGATGCTGGGGTCGAAGGGGTTTGCCTTTGCCATTGCTTCGGCCATCGCCTTGCCCGCATCGCCGATCGTCGTCATCACCATCTCGTCATAGACGAGGTCTTCGCCCCACGGATGGCCGAGCAGGAAATTGGTGCGGTGGACATTCTTGGTGTTGATCGGGGCCATGACGAACGGCGCGGTCCACGTGCCGGTCGCGCCGTCATATTCGGGGATCAGACCCGTCGGTTGTGACGGACCCTCGAAACCCGGGGTCAGCGCGAAGGAGGATTTGAGCAGCAGCGCCAGCGACGGCTTTTTCGCGATGGCTTTCAGCGTCTCGGTGAGGCTCGCGATCGTGCCGCCCGACGCACCGCCCGCCATCTTGCGGACGCGGCCCTTCACGCGCGGCGCGGGCTTGCCGTGGCGCTTCACCGCTTCGGCCTGCAGGAAATGGACGCCGAGGTCGAAGGGGATCGAGTCGAAACCGCAGCTGAAGGTGATGCGCGCACCCGAAGCCTTTGCCGCTGCTTCATGCTCGTCGATCATCTCGCGCATCCAGCCGGGCTCGCCGCAAAGGTCGGCATAAGCGGTGCCGGCGCGGACGCAGGCGGCGACGAGCTCGTTGCCGTAGAGCTGATACGGACCGACGGTAGTGAGTACGACCTCCGTGCTTGCCGCCATCCTGTCGAGGCTCGCCGGATCGCTCGCGTCGGCGACGATCAGCGGCGTCCCTTCGCTGGCGCCGATCAGGTCGCGCACCTCGGCGAGCTTTTCGAGGCTGCGCCCCGCCATCGCCCATCGGGGCGCATCCTTGCGGCCCTTGTAATGATGTGCGAAATATTCGGCGACGAGACGACCGGTAAAACCTGTCGCGCCATAGACGATGATGTCGAGATCTCGGCCCGCGGTCATGGCAAACCCTCCCTTTACGTAAACGTTAAGTAGAGGCTAGCGCAGAGCGGGCGCGATGCCAAGCGCGAAGCGTCAGCGCCGCCACCACGGGCGCTGGACGACGACTGGCGCGTCGACCGCCTCCGCACGTCCTTCGGCCCGCGCGGCGCGCAGTTCGGCGT
>JAGHZY010000079.1 GCA_017745175.1 Sphingopyxis sp.
GTGTTGAGCGCGGTCTGCCCGCCCATCGTCGGCAGCACCGCATCGGGGCGCTCCTTGGCGATGATCTTCGCGACGATCTCTGGCGTGATCGGCTCCACGTACGTCGCGTCGGCAAGGTCGGGATCGGTCATGATCGTCGCCGGGTTGGAGTTGACGAGGACGATGCGATAGCCCTCCTCCTTCAGCGCCTTGATCGCCTGCGTCCCCGAATAGTCGAACTCGCACGCCTGACCGATAACGATCGGGCCGGCGCCGATGACGAGGATGGATTTTATGTCGGTTCTTTTGGGCATTATTTCTGTTCTTCTGTTGCGGACATCTCGTTACCGACGAAGCCCATTTTCATATTTTTGGAGAATTCCGATTTTTGCAGTGCCTCCATCGCGCACGCGACCGCTTCAAATCGCTCTTCGGGGTTTGGCATGAGCATCAGTTCATCTTCCGCCATCATATAAAAGAAATGCCCGAGAAGTCCGCACTCCCTTTCGATCGCAACCAAGGGTAGAGGTGTAGGCTGAAAGCGAAATCCGGAACTTTGCGCCGTTGCACAGCCCGACGCCGTCAATATGATCGGAAGTGCGAGCAATGCCGCTTTCACTTCAACCCACCCACGAACTTCTCGAACAGATAAAAGCTGTCCTGCGGCCCCGGGCTCGCCTCGGGGTGGTACTGCACGCTGAACGCATTTTTGCCCGTGATCGCGATGCCGCAGTTCGATCCGTCGAACAGGCTTTTGTGCGTTTCGACCACGCCGACGGGCAAGGTCGCGGCGTCGACCGCGAAGCCGTGGTTCATGCTCGTGATCTCGACCACACCATCTTCGGCCCGCTGCACCGGATGGTTCGCGCCGCGGTGGCCCTGATGCATCTTCACCGTCTTGGCGCCCGCCGCGATGCCGAGCATCTGGTGGCCGAGGCAGATGCCGAAGATCGGCACGTTGCGCTCGAGCAACCCCTGGATCACCGGCACCGCATAATCACCCGTCGCCGCGGGGTCGCCGGGGCCGTTCGAAAGGAACACGCCTGCGGGATTATGCCCCAGCACTTCGTCGAGGCTCGCGGTCGCGGGGACGACGGTGACGCGCGCGCCCGCTTTCACGAGGTTGCGGAAGATATTGTCCTTTGCGCCATAGTCGATCGCGACGACATGCGGCCGCTCGCCGCCGTCCTCGGTCGCATAGCCGTGGCCCAGCGTCCACGCGCCGCCGGTCCAGTCGCCGGTGTCGGTGCGGCTGACCGCTTTCGCAAGGTCCATGCCCTCGAGCCCCGCCCAGCCGCGCGCCTTGGCGAGCAGTTCGTCGATGTCGAACTGGCCGTCGGGGCTGTGCGCGATCACCCCGTTCGGCGCGCCCGCGTCGCGGATGCGGCGCGTCAGCGCGCGCGTGTCGATGCCCGCAAGCCCGATGACGCCCTGTTCGATCATCCATTCGGGGAGCGTCTGGACGCTGCGGAAGTTGCTCGGCTGTGTCGGCAGCTCGCGCGTGATCGCGCCGAGCGCGCCGTGCACGCCGCGCTCCATATCCTCGGGATTCGCGCCGACATTGCCGATATGCGGGAAGGTGAAGGTGACGACCTGCCCCGCATAGCTCGGGTCGGTCAGGATTTCCTGATAGCCCGTCATCGACGTGTTGAAACAAATCTCGCCCACCGCGGCGCCGCTCGCGCCGTAACCGACGCCCCACAGGATCGTGCCATCGGCAAGGACAAGGACGCCAGTCGCGCCCGAGGGCTGACTTTTGGGCGCGGCAGAGGGGTTGGCAGGTGCCATTCAACATGCTCCGGACGGGGGGCTAAACGGCCGACCAAGTAGGAGGCAAAAAAGTGATTCACAAGCTATCGGATTTGGAATCTTCCCGCTAGGGAGGGTCTTTCCGAAATTTGCAGCGCATGGGGACACGCATGATTCGTGACGACATCAAGGCTGCGCAGGTCGCCGCGATGAAAGCCGGCGACAAGGCGCGTCTGGGCACCATCCGGCTGATGCTGGCCAAGATCAAGGACAAGGACATCGAGCTCCGCACCGGCACCGCGCCGGCCGACGACGATGTGCTCGTCACCGACGTACTCCAGAAAATGGTCAAGCAGCGCCGCGAATCGATCACCATGTACGAACAGGGCGGCCGCCAGGAACTGGCCGATATCGAGGCGGCCGAGGTCGTCGTGATCGAGGATTTCCTGCCCGCGCAGCTTAGCGACGATGAAGCGATGGCGGCGATCAAGGCGATCGTGGTCGAGCTTGGGGCGGAGAGCCTCAAGGATATGGGGAAGGTGATGGCGGCGGTGAAGGACCGGCTCGGCAGCCAGCTCGACATGAGCAAGGCGTCGGGCTGGGTGAAGGCGGCGTTGAGTTAATCTTTCGGCCAAGGGCCGCCCTCTTTAATTCCCGTTCGTGTCGAGCGAAGTCGAGACACCCATCGGGACAACGTAAGCCTGATGGGCATCTCGACTTCGCTCGATGCGAACGGGTAGAGAGGTTGGATGGCGTTCTGGACCTATATCCTGCTTTGTGCCGACGGGCTCTATTACACGGGGCACACGGACAACCTTGAGTATCGGATCGGCCAGCATCAGTCAGGTGTAATCGAAGGCTTCACATCATCCCGCCTGCCGGTGCGCCTGATGTGGTCGCAGGATTTCACAACGCGCGTCGAAGCATTGGATGCCGAATTGCGGATCAAGAAATGGTCGCGCGCGAAAAAGGAAGCCTTGATACGTGGCGATTGGGAAACTGTGAGCCATTTCGCCAAGCCCCCTCGCGAACGCCCTCCCTTTCCGTTCGCATCGAGCGAAGTCGAGATGCCGGGAGGGCATGCGCCCACGATGGGTGTCTCGACTTCGCTCGACACGAACGGATATGGGACGGCAGTTAAAGGCGGGAGGAGAGCTAAGTGACCCTCACCCCGCAATGGCTGGACGAACTCCGCTCGCGCGTCACCCTGTCGACCCTCATCGGCCGTACCGTAAAGGTCACGCGCGCCGGCCGCGAATACAAGGCGTGCTGCCCCTTCCATAACGAGAAGACGCCCAGCTTCACGATCAACGACGAAAAGGGCTTCTACCACTGCTTCGGCTGTTCGGCGCACGGCGACGCGATCCGCTGGATGACCGACCAGCGCGGGCTGTCGTTCATGGACGCGGTGAAGGAGCTTGCCGCCGAAGCCGGGATGGAGGTTCCCGCCCCCGACCCGCGCGCCGCGAAAAAGGCCGAGGAGCAGGCGAGCCTTCGCGACGTGACGCAGGCGGCGGCCGACTGGTTCATCCAGCAGCTTGGCAGCAGTAACGGCGCACCTGCGCGCGAATATCTGGCAAAGCGCGGCATTTCGGAGGCGACACGCAAGGCCTTCGGCTTCGGCCTAGCGCCCGAAAGCCGCAGCGCGCTGAAAGAAGCGCTCAAGAAATTCCCGACCGCGATGCTGGTGGAGTCCGGCATGCTGATCGCGGTCGACGACAAGGAGCCTTACGACCGGTTCCGCGGCCGGCTGATGATCCCGATCCGCGATGCGCGCGGGCGTGTCATAGCCTTTGGGGGACGAATCCTCGGCGACGGCGAGCCCAAATATCTGAACTCGCCCGACACGCCGCTCTTCGACAAGGGACGCACGCTCTACAATCTCGACAAGGCGAGCCCCGCGTCGCGGCAGACGAACCGGATCATCGTCGTCGAGGGCTATATGGACGTGATCGCGCTCGCCGAGGCCGGAATCGCCGATGCGGTCGCCCCGCTCGGCACCGCGCTCACCGAGAACCAGCTCGGCATGATCTGGCGTATGGTGCCCGTGCCCGTGCTCTGCTTCGACGGCGACAGCGCGGGGCAGAAGGCCGCGATGCGCGCCGCGATGCGCGCGCTGCCCCTGCTCCGTCCCGGCTTCAGCCTGTCCTTCGCCACGCTTCCCCCCGGGCAGGACCCCGACGATATCGTCCGTGCACGCGGCGCGACGGGATTCGTCGAAATCCTCGAGGGCGCGCAACCGCTCGTCGAACGCCTCTGGGCGCATGAAGTCGCGGCGGGACCGCTCGCGACCCCCGAGGAACGTGCCGCGCTCAAGACGCGCCTCCTCGCCCATGCCGACGCGATTGAGGATGCCGACGTCCGCCACCACTATCGCGAAGCGTTCCGCGAACGGCTCGACGCGCTGTTTGCGCGCAAACAGGCCGAGCGCGGACCGCGCCAGCCGTGGACGCCGAACCCGCCGCGCGGAGCAGGGCGCCGCTTCGCGCCCGATCCCCGGTTGCAACCTCCGGCCGACGAAACGCGTTCCATCGGGCAGGCCGGGATTTCGGCGCCTTATGTCGCGGCGCTGATCGGCGGATTGCTGCGTTATCCCGAGGCGCTCCGGCGCAACGAGGAGGCGCTGGCACGTCTGCCGGTGAGCGATTCAGGCGACGCCGAACTGCTCGGCGTGATGCTTGACAGCGCGATGTGCCGGGAAGGGCTTGATTGCGAGGGGTTGCTTGCCATATTGGAGCCGATGAAAGTGTATAATAGGGCGACGACATTGCTCAGAGCCGACGGAATGCACTTCTCGTTCAATCGCAGGCTGGAAAGCAGTGACGAGGCCGCAACGGCGCGGGAAACCGCGCTTCGCGACCTTGACGAATATATCGGCGTGCTGGTCACCCAGCCCGAAATCCGCGCGCGGCTGGCACAGGCCACCGCGGATTTCCAGCGCACGATGGATGACGAAGGATTCGCGCGGCAGCAGAAGCTGTACGCCATGGATAAAGAACTGACCCGCCGCCTGGCCGCGCTGTCCGAGAGCAGCAGCCAGTAACGACCAGCAAATGCCCTTCAGGCAGGAAGAATAAATGGCCACCAAGAACGAAGCCGATACCGACGCCCCGCTGATCGACCTCAACGAGGCCGATGTCAAAAAGCTGATCGCGCGCGGCAAGAAGCGCGGTTACCTGACCTATGACGAGCTGAACGAGGCGCTGCCGCAGGACGAGATGTCGTCGGAGCAGATCGAGGACATCATGTCGGCGATCAGCGACATGGGCATCAACATCGTCGAGAGCGACGAGGACGTCCAGGAAGAGGCCGAGCAGGAACAGGACGAAGAGGTCGATGTTTCGGCGGGCACCGGATCGGTATCGAACCCCGCGATCGAGAAGAAGAAGGAAACGGTCGATCGCACCGACGATCCCGTTCGCATGTACCTGCGCGAAATGGGCGCGGTCGAACTTCTGTCGCGCGAAGGCGAAATCGCGATCGCGAAGCGTATCGAGGCGGGCCGCGACACGATGATCCTCGGGCTTTGCGAAAGCCCGCTGACCTTCAACGCGATCATCGACTGGTCGACCGCGCTGAACAATGGCGACATGCAGCTGCGCGAGATCGTCGATCTCGAAGCGATGCTGTCGAAGGACCCCGCGCCCGAAAACCTCGACGAGGAAGGCGCCGAGGACGACGGCGAGATCAGCGAGAAGACCGCCGGCGTCTCGTTCAAGGACGAGGACGAGGTCGAGGAAGAACCCTCGGCCGACGGCGACGACGAGGACGGCGAAGGCTCGTCGGGCAAGCGCGAGAATTTCGAGGAAGACGAGGAGGACAACACGCTCAGCCTCGCCGCGATGGAAGAGCTGCTGAAGCCCGACGCGCTCGAGAAGTTCGCGAATATCACCAAGAGCTTCAAGGCGTTCCAGAAGCTGCAGGAAGCACGCCTCGAATCGCTCTCGGGCGGCGAGGAATTCCCCGCGGCGTCGGAGAAGAAGTACCACAAGCTGCGCGAGGAGCTCACCGCGCAGGTCGAAAGCGTGCAGTTTCACGGCACCAAGATCGAATATCTCGTCGACCAGCTCTACAGCTACAACCGTCGTCTGACCGCATTGGGCGGCCAGATGCTGCGCCTTGCCGAGCGCCACAAGGTGCCGCGCAAGTCGTTCCTCGACAATTATGTCGGACGCGAGCTCGAAGAGAACTGGCTCGACGGCGTCAGCGGCATCGACAAGAAATGGGCCGCCTTCGCCGAGAATGAAGCCGGCGCGGTCGACCGCATCCGTATCGAGATTTCGGAAATCGCGCAGGCGGCGGGCATGAGCCTGACCGAATTCCGCCGCGTCGTGAACATGGTCCAGAAGGGCGAGCGCGAAGCGCGCATTGCCAAGAAGGAAATGGTCGAGGCGAACCTGCGCCTCGTGATCTCGATCGCCAAGAAATATACGAACCGCGGCCTGCAGTTCCTCGACCTGATCCAGGAAGGCAATATCGGCCTCATGAAGGCGGTCGACAAGTTCGAGTATCGCCGCGGCTACAAGTTCTCGACCTATGCGACCTGGTGGATCCGCCAGGCGATCACGCGTTCGATCGCCGACCAGGCCCGCACGATCCGTATTCCGGTCCACATGATCGAGACGATCAACAAGCTGGTGCGCACCAGCCGCCAGTTCCTCCACGAGCAAGGCCGCGAGCCCACGCCGGAGGAAATGGCCGAGCGCCTCTCCATGCCTTTGGAGAAGGTGCGCAAGGTGATGAAGATCGCCAAGGAGCCGATCTCTCTCGAAACGCCGATCGGCGATGAGGAAGACAGCCACTTGGGCGATTTCATCGAGGACAAGAACGCGATCATCCCCGTGGATGCGGCCATCCAGGCCAATCTCAAGGAGACGGTCACGCGCGTCCTCGCCAGCCTCACCC
>JAGHZY010000007.1:0-96722 GCA_017745175.1 Sphingopyxis sp.
CGGCGGAGCAGTACCACGACCAGACGCTCCCCGCCGAGGGCGCCAAGTCGGCGCATTTCTGCAGCATGTGCGGCCCCAAATTCTGCTCGATGAAGATCAGCCAGGAAGTCCGCGACTTCGCGAAGCTGCAAAATCAGGACAGCGCCGGCTTCATCGCCGCCGAAGAGGCCGAAAAGGGCATGGCGAAAATGAGCGAGGTTTATGAGGAAACCGGGCGCGAGCTGTATATGGGGGCGGGTGACCGGGAGCATGATTAAGCGTTATCCTCGCGCGACAAACTTTCATTTGCTTGTTGATATGCTACTTCACGCCCGACGGAAAATAGACGTCGGGGCGAGAACATGTGGATTAAGCGATTTTCTCTCAAGAGTTACTATTCATTCGATGACTCTGGCTGGATTGAACTCAGCCCTGGCTTCAACGTTTTTGTCGGAGCAAACAACTCCGGAAAAACGTCACTCCTAAAGGCGTTTTCTCCCAATTTTACAAATTCGCCACATAGGAACAAGGATCGAAACAGGCCCAACGAACTTCCGGCCTCTCAACTGGATTTTGACGTAGAAATCACGCTGGCGGAGCTATTTCGACGGCATATGCTCGCAGGTAGTCGGCCAACCTTCCCAGAAGGGAATCCAGAAGCCGCAGCAGAGAGAGTTAATTTGCTACTACGCGACCCCAAATTGTCGCTAACTCTAGAAATAAGTCGAACAACATCACAAGGATACTATCCTAGAAACGGATCATCGCTTTCAGATTTCCGAAACCCGAGCAATCAACGTTGCTTTAATGTTCAAGATTCTGGCGAAGGGTGGTCAGTAACTTCTATTACCGTTCAGCAAGATAATCTCGCGGGAATTTTTTCATTTAACGAAGAAGCAAGCATATTCTATCTTGAACCGCAACGCCTGCATGTAGGCAGCGTTCAATTTGGAGATGAAAAAACGCTAACCTCCAACGCAAGCAACCTTCCAAACGTCCTTCTGCACCTCCAAACGGCACGTCCCGCGATCTTCAATAAAATTGTAAGCCACGTCTCAGAAATATCTCAGAGCATTAAATCCATTAGCGCGACGCCAAATGGAAATAACATAGAGATTATCATTTGGCCTACAGACGACAATTCGAGATCGGAAAACTCCTTCAAGTTAAATGAAAGCGGGACTGGAATAGGGCAACTTATTTCAATAATAACTGCTGCAGCGACAAATAATCAATGTATAATCGTTATAGATGAGGTTAGCACATTTCTACACCCTTCCGCGACCAAGAGGCTAATATCGATTCTAAAATCGGAATACTCTCATCATCAGTATATAATATCCACCCACTCGTCTGAGGTAATTAATTCCATAGGCGCCGATTCGGTGCTGATGATCAAGAAGGAAGAGTATCTATCGAGTGTCCAAAAGGTTTCGGCGCGAGATGTTTCCGGAATTCGATTAGTAGCTTCCGAACTCGGATTTTCGATGATGGACGTCTTTTCGCATGAGCGAATGATCTGGGTGGAAGGGGAAACCGAACTTGTCGCATTCCCATATCTATTGAGGAAATTTAGAAATTCGGTCCCTGAAGGAATCGGATTTTCTACAGTATCATCAGCGTCGGATTTCGACGCATCCAATCGATCTTCTCGATCTATAACGGAGATATATCAGCATGTCGCCGGTTCCGTCGCGCCATTGATCAAAGGCCTTGCATTTGGCTTAGATCGAGAAGGGAATTCGGATGACGCTGTGCAGAAAGCTGAGCGCTCAAAGCGCAAACTCAAATTCCTGCCGCGCCGATGCCTTGAGTGCTACCTCCTCGTACCAGAAGCGATTTCCTACGCTCTTTCCAAAGCGGACGGGACACAAATTTCTGCCGACGAGGCTAGAGCTTTTCTCGAAGCAAACGGTAATGACGCAAAATACAAGGCCCGCGCTGTGTGGAACGGCAGCATAGTCAACCCAGCGTGGCTCAAAAAGGTAGACGCTGCAAAGTTGTTAGCTGATTGTTTCACCGGTCTTACAGATAAAAGAACCGAGTTTAGAAAAACCCGAGATTCGATTGAGATGCTTAAGTTTGTGTCAGAGCACGAGGCTGACTCGCTTGCGGATCTCGTGGGATACGTTGAACTCTTAGTCGAGGTGGCTCAACGGGACACGAAGGCATAGGGTTGATATCGGAGTCGACTGCAGATTCCGAGTTACGGGATGGAATATTCGCGTCACCCCCACCCCATGCTACACTCCCACCCATGCGCGCCCGGAACCCCCTCTACGTCATGGCCAAGCCGCCGCCGGAGGTGCAGGCGGCGATCGTCGCGCTGCCGCGCAACGATCCCGGGCGCGGCCCCGACCTGCTCCATGTCACGCTCATCTCGCTCTACGACCTCCATTATGCGCCGCCCGAGTGGCTGCCCGCGACCATCGCCGCGCTGGACGGCTTCGCCGCGGCGCCCTTCGCGCTCCGCTTCGACCGGATCGAAAATCGCAAGGCGGTGACGCTGCGAACGCGCGATCCGCTGGCCGAGGCGCGGGCGTTCCAGAAGGCGCTGGTCAATCATCTGCTGCGCGAAAAGGCGCCGATCATGGACGGCACCACCCCCGAACCGCACATCACGATCAACTATCGCGGCGACCGGCTGAATGCCCAGAAGATGCCGCCGATCGGCTGAACGGTCGACGAGATCATCCTGACCGAAAGCATCGTCGGCAAGACCACCCATGTCGAACATGGCCGCTGGAAACTGCGCGGGAGTGCGGGCTGACGGCTTCAGGGTGGGGCGGTTAGCTGCGATTTGATTCCAGGCTTCGTCACCCTCGGTCGAGGCACGTGACTCGCCCGACTTGATCCTGGGTCCACGAAGATGGTGCGGCTATGGATCCCGGATCAAGTCCGGGATGACGATGGGTTAAAGGTCGCATTTCGCTCGCTTGCCGACGTCTGCCCCGGCGCCTATCCTCGCCGGACAGCATTGGGAGGCCCGTCATGTCGCACCCCTCGAACATCATATATTGCGCCGGCCCCGCCGATCCGCACGCGCTCGACGGCATTTCGGTCCGCCACCGCACCGGCGACCTCGACCTGCTGTGCCCCCTGTGCAGCGGTCATGGCCAGTGGAACAGCCAGATCGACCTCGTCAGCCACCGCTCGATCCGCGTCCCCTGTCCCAAATGCGACGGGCGCGGCTGGATCGAGACCGGCGCCGACATGGTCCCCAGCCACGACATCGCGCTCTCGCCCGACGGCCGTCCGATATGGGTGGTGCGGCTCGATCCCTCCGACGATATCGAGTGACCGTGGCGCGCCGTCCTATTTCGTACGCCCGGCCCCGAAAATCGCTGTCCTAAAAAATCCGCATCTGGTTCATCCTGCGGGATGAAGCAGGAAAAAATCCCCCCTCGCCCCGCCGCCGGCCGCGCGAAAAGGCGCGCCGCGGTTCCCGATTATGTTCCCGTGCCGCTGCGCCGGCGCCACGACGGCTGGACGCCCGACCGCCAGCTCGATTTCATCGAGGCGCTCGCCGAAACCGCGTGCGTGACGCAGGCGGCAAAGGCGGTCGGGCTCGCGCCGCGCTCCGCCTATCGGCTGCGCGCCAACCCCGACGCGCAGGCGTTTCGCCTCGCCTGGGATGCCGCGCTCGACGTCGGGGTGCGGCGGCTCGGCGACGCGGTGCTCAGCCGCGCGGTGCACGGCGTCGCGCGGCCGATCTTCTATCGGGGCGAACAGGTGGGCGAGCGCATCTATTATCCCGAACGGCTCGCGATGTGGCTGCTCCGCCTGCGCGATCCCGAACGCTTCGGCGCCTGGCGCGAGGCGCCGGTGCGGCCGACCGAACATTATGACCACCGCGCGCTGTGGTTCACGCGCATGCTGCTCCAGCTTCAGGACATGCTGCTCGCGACCGACAAGCACGGCACCCCCGGCTTTCCCGACCCGGCGGAAATGGCGAAGGCGCTCGGCATCGACCCCGCCGCCTTCGCACCCGCGCCGGACGGCGCCGATCCGGCCGACGGGTATCATTCTACCCAGGGGGAGCGTGACCTTTGAGACCTTCGGCGCTGTGGAACCCGAACGGGGGATGACAGTTGATCCAGCTTCCGCCAGTCTGTCCCTCCCAATGAAAGCGAGCCAGCGATGACCGACTCAGCGAACCCCACCGGCGCCTCCCCGACCGGACCGGACGCGGGCGCGACCTTCTACCACGGCACGCGCGCCGACCTCGCCGCCGGCGACCTGCTCGCGGCGGGCTGGACGAGCAACTATGCCACCGAAAAGCCGCTCTCGTGGATCTATTTTTCGGCCGCGCTCGAATCGGCGGTCTGGGGCTGCGAACTCGCCGCCGGTGCGGGACGCGAACGCATCTATATCGTCGAGCCCACCGGCGACTGGTTCGACGACCCCAACCTCACCGACAAGAAATTCCCCGGCAACCCGACGCGCAGCTATCGCAGCCGGTCGCCGCTGCGCATCGTCGGCGAGGTCGAAAGCTGGACCCCGCATCCGCCCGACGTGCTCGCGCAGATGAAGGCGCATCTCGCGCAATTGCAGGCGGGGGGAAAAGCGGAGATCATCGACTAGCGGCTTGCCAGACCGGCGCTACATATGTAGCACGCTACAAATGTAGCGCATGCGGCATTTCGCCGCGGGCTCCGGCCGCGCTGCGCCGACCGTTCAACCATCCGCCCCGGGAGCTCCGATGCTGACGACCCTCTTCGCCCTTGCCGCCGCCACCGCAACGCCCGTTCCTGCCGCATCGCCCGCCGATCTCGCCGCGATCGAGGCGACCTGCTTCGACTATGTCGACGGCCAGCTCGAGGGCGATCCCGCGCGGGTGAAGCGCGCGCTCCACCCCGACCTCGCCAAGCGCCGCGTGCTCGGCGACACCCCCGACGAGCGGCTCGGCCTCCAGCGCATGAGCCGCGAGGAACTCGTCGACCTGACGAAGCGCGGCGCGCTCAGGACCCCGAAGGCCGAGTGGAACCGCTCGTGCCGCATCCTCGACGTCGCGGGCGACGCCGCCGCGGTGCGCGTCGAGACGCCGTGGTTCGTCGACTATTTCCACATGGGCAGGTTCGGCGAACGCTGGGTGATCGTCAACGCGCTGTGGCACATGAAACCGCGCGCGGCCGCGCGGTGAAGCCCCTGCCGGCTTTCGCACGCTGGCATTTGTTCTTTATTTGTTCTAACAACATGGCCCTTGTTCACCCCGCCGATTCGCCATCAGGAGGAACCGACCATGCTGCGCAGAATGTTCGTACGACGTCCGCTCTATCTGATGGTCAAGCCCCCCGCGGGTGTCGCCGCGCGCATTGACGCCCTGCCGCGGAACGATCGCGGCCGCGAGGCCGGTCTGCTGCATATGACGCTTGCCGCGTTCGTCGATCTGGACCGGGCGCCCGCCGGCTTCCTCGAACTCGTGATCCGCGGGCTCGACGGGTTCGGGGCCGACGCCTTCGCCGTGCGGTTCGACCGGATCGAGTGCCGCAAGGCGACGGTGCTGCGAAGTTCCGTGCCGCTTGCCGCGGCATGGGAATTCCAGCGGCAGCTCGCCGAATATTTTCACCGGCATGATTTCGGATGGTTCAACCTGCCGCCCGAACTCCGCGTCACGATCAACTATCGCGGCGACGGGCTCGGTGCCGAGGCGATCGATCCGGTCGAATGGATCGCCGCCGAGATGCTGCTCGTCGAAAGCGTGGTCGGCGAGGCGCGCCATATCGTGCACGGCCGCTGGCCGCTGCCCCGCGGCGAACCCGGATTCTGCCGCGCGGCCTAGAGCGTTTTCAAGTCAGGTGGAATCACCTGACGACTTGGAAAACGCGGTAAAACAAGAATCTGGAGTGCCGGTTTGCGCGCTATTTCCTGGCTTTCGCCGGCTTTTCGAGATTGGCCTCGACCGCGGCGCGCACC
The DNA here is from genome assembly GCA_017745175.1 of Sphingopyxis sp. Lineage (GTDB taxonomy): Bacteria > Pseudomonadota > Alphaproteobacteria > Sphingomonadales > Sphingomonadaceae > Sphingopyxis. The sequence continues at coordinate 5,896 of JAGHZY010000007.1, forward strand.
AGCGCCCTGAACGCCGTCTCGTCGATCGTGTCGCCCTCGAACAGGTCGATCGCGCGCCGCGTGTTGCCGTCGAGGCTCGAATTGAACAGCTTCGCCGGATCGGCGAGCGCCGCCCCTTTGGCGAAGGTCAGCTTGACCTTGTCCCTGTAGGTTTCGCCGGTGCAGAGGATGCCGGCATGTTCCCACACGGGCACGCCCGCCGGGTTCGACGGCTTCTGCCACTTCACCGTCTCCCCGACCTCCGGATCGGCGGCATGGATCAGCGCGCGCAGCCTCGCGAGCGCCGCGCCGCGCCAGTCGCCGAGCCCCGCGATCTTCGCGTCGATCAGTTCCGCCGCCATTCGTCTTCCCTCACATCTTCTCGGGCGGCAGCGCCGCGGCCTGTTTCACCCAGTCGGCGAACGCCGCCTCGTCGACCCTGTCGTCTTCATGGATATGAAAATAGCGCGTGTCGCCGCTTTTCGACGCGACCGGCGGTACGGGCGTCAGCGACTGTCCGCGAAAGAAGGCCACCTTGATATAGCGGTCGAAGCAATGGATGCTCAGGAACCAGAGCGCCGGCTCGTCGCCCTGCCCCGGCGGACCATAGAAGGGCGAATTCCATTTGACCGCCTTCGCGACCCCGGGGACCGTCTTTTCGATCAACCTGTCGAGCCGCGCCCAGGCCGCCGACTTCCACCCCGGCATCGCCGCGATATAGGCCTGCACCGGCGCGTCGCCATAGCCTTTGGCGATCTGCGGATTACCGCCCGACAGCAGCACGGGCTGGGGATCTGCCATCCCGCGCTCAGCGTTCGTCGCGATAGAAGGGCCGATCGCCCGCGATCGTCACGCGTTCCATCCGCCGCACCGCGGGGAAATAGTCCGACGCGGCATAATGCTGGCCGGCGCGATTGTCCCAGAAGGCGATCGAGCCCGCACGCCAGCGGAAGCGGCACTGGATTTCGGGCACCGCGGCCTGCGCGTAGAGATGCGCGAGCAGCCCCGCGCTTTCCTTTGCCGACAGGCCTTCGATATGGCTGGTGAAGGCGGTGTTGACGTAGAGCGCCTGCTCGCCCGTCTCGGGATGCGTGCGCACCACCGGGTGGAGCTGCGGCGGATATTGCTCGTGCAATTCCTCGATGCTTTTGCCCAGCCGCCGCGCAAAGACGCGCGCGATATCATGCACCGCGCTCAGCGAGCGGCACCACTCCTGCATCGCCGGCGACAGCGCGCGGAACGCCGCCGCCATATCGGCGAACAGCGTGTCGCCGCCAACCTCGGGCACCTCGATCGCGCGCAGGATCGATCCCAGCGACGGTTCGGCGCGCCACGTGACGTCCGAATGCCATTCATTCTCGCGCCCGCGCGAATCGGGTCCGTGCGCGATATGCAGCACTTCGGGGTCGGGCTGGCCCTTCGGCGTCGCGGGGTGGATTTCGAGCGGCCCGAAACGCCGCGCAAAGGCGATATGCTGTCCGGGTGTGATGAACTGGTCGCGAAAGAAGATCACCTTGTACGCGAGCAGCGCGGCACGGATCTCGGCGATCACCGCCTCGTCCTGCTCCCCGGCAAGATCGATCCCCGAAATCTCGGCGCCGATCGACGGCGTCAAGGGCGCGACCTTCAGGCGCTCGAAAACCCGCTGCGATGCAACAAGGGCCATGGCTTCCGCTCCTGCTATTGTCTTGTCGGAGCATGAGAAAGCCATGAGGGCGGCGAGTCAAGCCGCGGTGCGACTAGCCGACGATCTCCGTCGTCGCAGCGCGCTCGATCGCGGCGCGCCAGTGCGGCCGCACCGGTAGCAGGAAAATCTCCGCCAGCGCGCGCCCGATCTCGTCGGCGGTGAGGTATCGCCGGTCGATCCGCCCGTCGGTCAGCCGCGTCGTCAGCCGGTTGTCGCGCAGGCCGTAGCGCGCCTCGGCGGTCGTGCGCGCTGCGATCAGCTGGTGGCGGAAATGCGAGTCGGGATGCGCCGAGGTGTACCAGTTGCCAAGCTCGTAATCGATCGCGGGCGGCGCCACATTCTCCAGCCGGTAGAGCGTGCGCCACTCGCCCTCGATCAGCGCCGCGACCTGCCATTCGGGGCCATGCCGCACGATGCGATAGCTTTCGTGCCGCGTCGGCTGCGGCTCCTCGCTGTCCATCGCCAGCGGCTGCGGCGGCACCGCTGCGCCGAAGCCGACGTCGGCGAGCCACGGCCGCCCGGCGATCGTCACGCGCACGACCATATGCGTGCGCGGCGTCGGCGGCGCATCGTCGGGCAGCATCCAGCGCACGCGGCCGAGCAGCCCCTCGGCGTTGAACCCGATCGCCAGCAACACGCGGAGGAACAGGCCGTTCTGCTCGAAGCAATAACCGCCGCGCCGCTGCCCGATCAGCTTCGCATCGACGGCGGCGGCACCGATATCGATCCCCGCGCCGGTCAGCGCATCGATCGCCTCGAACGGGATCGCCGCGATATGCGCCGCCTGCAGCGCGGCGAGCACATCGAGCGTCGGCGCCACCGGTCCCGCATAACCGATCCGTGCCAGATAGCGCTCGAGAAAGGGAACAGCGGGTTCGCCATGGTCCGCATCGTCAGGGTCGGCGGGGGAGGCAGCGGGATAGTGCAGCATGGACAAGGCTCCGTTCGCGAATCAGTCGTCCCACCTTATGAAAGCTCAAGCCCGGTTGAGGTCAAGCGCCGATCGGCGACAACCGCCTGTCCCGCAAAACACCATCATCCCGGTAACTTGGCCATTGCGGGCAGGCGCCGGCTGCGGCAGACCTGTCCGACAACATAAGGTCGCAGACCATATAATAGCCCAGGAGCCCCCGATGCACATCACGCCCCGTTTCCGCCTCGCGGCCGCGCTCGCGCCCGCAATGCTTTTCGCCGCCGGCACCGCGAACGCCGCGACCTGCGAGGAAGCCTTCGTCAAGAAGGGCAACCCGATCACCGGCCTGCGCTTTACCGGCGCGGTGACCGTCGCCGACCTGCCGCCCGCGGTGGCGATCGGCCAGATGCGCGGCATCGTCGCGGCGAAGGGCTATGACATCATGGCCGACGAGGCCGAATATGGTTCGATGCTGATCGAACAGCCGATGACCGGCACCGTCCGCGCCTTTCCGATCCAGATCACCGCGACGCAGACCGGCGGGATCGGTACGGTGGTGATGGAGGCGAAGCTGCGCGCCGGCCAGTCGGTCGGCAGCGATGCGGCGAAGGCCGAAATGTGCAGCATCCTGAACCAGATCAAGGGCGGCAAGGCGGGCGCCGCCGCGGCAAAGAAGGGCGCTACCGCGACCACCGTCGCCGCCGCACCGGTCAAGATGAACTCGCTGAGCTTTTCGCAGCAGGTGTCGAAAGATACCGAACGCAACGCCGCGGGCATCCTCACCCGCTACAAGGGCAAGCAGTTCACGATCGACGGCCTCGTCGATTATGTCACGAAGGACGGCAAGGATTTCCGCGTCGGCTACAAGATCCCCCAGCCCTATGAGCAGGCGATCCGCCTGCCGAACCAGGCGCCGTTCAAGACCGACATCGTCTGCTATATGGCGCCCGGACAGGCCGCCTATTCACTCCAGCTCAAGCCGAACAAGAGCATCAAGCTGACCGGCACGGTCGAGGATTTCGACGAGTACAAGCATGTGATCTGGCTGAAGGACTGCCGCCCGGCGCAATAACAGGTGGCAAAGCGAGGGAAGGAGACGCCGTGCGACGAACGATAGCGATTGCGCTGGCTTTCGGCATGGCAGCTCCCGCACTTGCTGCCGATGCGTCAGCGGACAACGTGGCGAGCCTCCGCGCCTTTGCCGACGCCTTCGACGCGGCGCAGATCGCGCAGGATCGCGCCGCGCTCGAAACCATGGTCGCCGACGACCTCGTCTTCATCGATGGCAGCGGCAAGCGTTATGGCAAAGCCTTCTTCATCGACGGCTGGACCGGACCCGACGATGATTATGATCCGGTGGCGTTGAAGGACCGCGTGATCCTGCCGCTCGGCAGCGGCGCCGGCCTCGCAAGCGCCGAAACGATCCTGTCGGGCCGTTCGGCGGGCCGGCCCTTTCGCGTCCGCATCCGCTTCACCGACATTTTCCGCCGCGACGGCAATAACTGGCAGGCGGCCTATATCCACGTCACACGGATGCCGGTCGAGGACGCCCCGGCCCGCTGACACGCGCCGCGCGGCCGATTGTCTTGGCATCGCATTGCGTCGATAGTCGACCGTTGTTCCCGCAGGAGATATGTCATGCGCTTTTCCCGCTTGCCCTTCGCCGCCGCCCTGCTGATCGGCGGTGGCGCGCTGGCCTTGTCCGCCTGTGGTCCCGACAAGACCGCGACTGCGCCAACGCCCGGTGACAAAGTGACGCGGACGGCCCCGGCGGCGACGGCCGATACCGGCGAGGCGAAGGCGCCGGCGGCGGCGGTTGCACCGGCCAAGGCGGGCGCACCGGACCTCGCCGCCTATGTCGGCAAATATCCGTTCGACAAGGTCGACGGCGTTGCCTTCGAAGACCATCCGCTCGTCAAGGCCGGCATTGCGGCAACGGTGACCGACGCGCACGTCCGCACTGCGATTACCACTACCGCAGGTCCGGCGGCGCCGATCAACATGATCGACGGCAAGGTCGCTTCGTGGGCGTGCCAGCAGCACAAATGTGGCGAGCATCAGTGGACCGTCTTCGTCGACCCCGCGACGGGCGCGACCGATGTCTGCTATGTCAACGATCCCGCCATGGCGAATGAAGCACGCTGGTTCCTCGCCGGCGGCAAGGAAGAAAAGCGCAAGGGCGACTGTGCGGGCGAAAAGGGCTGACTCTTCGCTACCGTGCCGCCGACACCATCGGTGCGGACAGGATTCGACTCTTGGCCGAATCTGGAACATAACAGGAACATTGATCCGATTCGGAGGAATGGACGATGGACCCGATGTTCCGTTATTTCCTGGGCTTTCAGGTCGCCGCCGACCGCGCCGGCTGGCTGGCGCGCCAGTTGCCGCCCGTTTCGGGCGACCTGTTCGCGGGGCTGAAGCCGCAAAATTATCACCTCACGCTCTGCACGATCGACGAGACGGCGGTGCCGCATCCCTTTCTGCGCCAGCGCGTCGCAAAGGCGTTCGAGGCCGGGCTGCCCGCTGCGGGCCCGATTCCCTTCGGCCGCATCGTCAGCACGGATGCCGGGGCCGAACTGGTCACGGCCGGCAGTATCGCCGGCATCCGGCAGCTTTACGAGGCGCTCGTCGCGCTGCTCGCGCCGCACGGGATCGAGCCTTGGTATCGCCGCTCGGGCCTCCGGCCGCACATCACGCTCGGCTATGGCAGACATCCGTTCGCCCCGGTGCCGGCCGCGTGGAACTGGACACCGCGCGAACTCGTGCTGATCGAAAGCCATGTCGGCCACAGCCGTCACCGTGTTCTGCAGCGCTGGTATCTGCCTGCGCCCGCGCAGCGCGCGTTCGACTTCATGGACGACGCCCTGCCTCCACCGCTCAGAAACGCCGCCTAGCCTTCGAGGCTGTGCTCGAGCGTGATCTCGCAGTTCAGCAGCTTCGACACCGGGCAATTCTTCTCGGCCTCTTCGGCGATCTTCGCGAATTCGTCGGCGCCGATCCCGGGGACCTTGCCGGTCAGCGTCAGCGCCGACTTCGTGATTGTGAAGCCGCCGTCCTGCTGCTCGAGCGTCACCGCCGCACTCGTCTCGAGCGTGTCGCCGCTATAGCCCGCGCGCGCGAGCCCGAACGACAGCGCCATCGTAAAGCAGGCCGCGTGCGCCGCCGCGATCAGTTCCTCGGGGTTCGTCCCCGGCTGGCCCTCGAAGCGCGTGCCGAAACCATAGGGCTGTGCATCGAGGACGCCCGATTTGGTCGTGATCGATCCCCTGCCCTCCTTGCCGAAGCCTTCGTAGCGGGCGGATGCGCGGTTGACGGTCATGCTCGTATCTCCTTCGGGGGACGAAACGGAAAGGGCGCCGGAGACTCGATATCCTCAGGCGGCGAGCAGCTTACGCCGCGCACCGACGCGCTTCCACGCCTTTTCATGGAAGAAGAATGCGACGGCATTGATACAGGGCTCGATGATCGCGATCCCGCCCGCGAGCGCGACCGATCCGGTCAGCACATAGGCGACGCTGAACCCGATCGTCAGGTGGATTGCGAGATAGGTGAAGGTCTTGATCAGGTCGGTGGGCATGGCACTTCTCCGGAGGACGAAACGCTAATTTAAGAATGATTCGCAACAAGCGCCAGCGGGCGTGTCCGGTCAGTCTGATCGATTTTCCCGCAACACCCCCGCGCGGTCGAGCTCGGGCCCGAGCCTTCCCGTCAGCCACAGCGCCCACATGCGGAAATCGGCCGCAAGGCTCCACAGCGGATAGGTGAAAGTCGCCGGCCGGTTCTTCTCGACGCCGAAATGCGCGACCCACGCGAAGAAATAGCCCGCGACCGGCAGCGCGATCAGCCAGCCCCGGCGCCCGCTCAGCGCGGCAGCGACGGCGATCAGCACGACGAGGCTCGTCCCGACATAATGCAGCGCGCGCGTCGATGCCTTGCTGTGCTCGCGCAGGTAAAAGGGCCAGAATTCGGCAAAGCTCGTATATTCGCGCGCCATCGCCCGATGCTGCCTCCCATCGGGGCGCGGGTCAACTAGAGGCTGCGCGCCGCCGCGTCGATCAGCGCCGCGACCTCGGCGGGCCGCGAGGCGAGCGAGGCGTGCCCCGCATCGAGCGTGATGACCTTGCGCGCGCCGAGCCGGCCCGACATCATCGTCTGGTTCGCGGGGTCGATCATCCGGTCGGCGCCCGAAATCTGATACCAGCTCGGCCGGACCTTCCACGCGGGTTCGCTGATCGCCTCGCCGAAGGTCGACGCGAGCGGCGCCTTCTGCGTCACCGCCATCACCAGCGCCTCGTCGGCATCGAGATCCTGACAGAAGCTTTCGTGGAACTTGTCGGGCCTGATCCACAGATAGCCGTCGGCGTCGGGCGCGAGGTTCGCGGCGCCCGCGGGCGGATGCTGCTGCGTCAGCGCGCCGGGGCTTTCGCCCGCATCGGGCGCGAAGGCGGCAATATAGACGAGCCCCGCGACATTCGGCGCGGTGCCCGCCTCGGTGATCACCGCGCCGCCATAGCTGTGCCCGACGAGCAGCACCGGCCCGTCGATCTGCGCCGCGATCTGGCGCGTCCGTTCGGCATCGCCGGCGAGCGAGGTCAGCGGCAGTTCGACCGCGCGCATGCCTTTATGCCCCAGCCGGTCGAGCTCGACGATCGCCTTTGCCCAGTGCGCCGCGCCGCCCCAGAAACCGTGAACGAGGATGATCGTGGGAAGCGTTGCCATGGTTCCGACTCCTGTGGAATTTCCCGAGAGCCGAAGCTAACATGCCCGGCAAGGACCGCACAGCGAAGAAAGCTGGCGGAGTTCGGGGGAGAGGAATTTCATGAAAAAATCGACGCGTGCGCTGCTCGGGCTGGTGTTGCTCGACCTGATCGTCGTCGCCGGGGCGTGGTGGATGATCGACCGGACGCGGAGCGGGGCGTGGAACTCGAACGATCCGGCGGGATCGATCACGATGGTAACGACCACCGCGGGCATGCTCGTCGGCGTGATCACCGCCATATTGCTGCTCGCCTTCGTGATGCACCGCCGCGCGGGCAACTGACCGCCGCGTCACGCCGAAAATAGTCAGCCCTCCCGCCCGGGGTCGCGGGGGCGGGAGGGCTGTGGTTTCCGGACCGGTGTGGTGGGCCGGACCGGAGACGAAAAGCGGACGGTGCCTCAGCGCGACGCGGCTTCGCGAACCTTCTGCACCGCAGGCAGCAGCAGGCCGATCAGATAGTCGATCGGTCCGGCGCTCAGGCTTATGCTGCCCTGCGCGGGCTGTGCCGACTGCGCCATCGCCGGGGTCGCCGAGGCGAGGACGGCGAGCGCGAGAACGGGGGCGAGGATCAGCTTCTTGTTCATGTCATTTCCTTTCAATATCGGTTCAAATCGTCGAATTGGGTTCGGGTCGTTCCCGATGCGCTGCTTATGCCGCGCGCCATCGCGCCCGGCCGTGATCGCCATCACTCGCCCGAATAAATTTCACAAACCACTGAAAAGAAACAAAAGAAAATTCTATCCGCGCTTGATTCGCACGAGTGCGGCGTCGAGCGCCTGCAGAAATTGCGAGCGATCGGCTTTCGAGAAGGGCGGCGGGCCGCCCGTCCGGCCATCCATTCCCGCGCGCAGGTCGGCCATGATCGCGCGCGTCGCGATCGCGGGGCCGATCGATGCCATGGTGAAGGCTTTGCCGTTCGGGCCGAGCACGCTCGCGCCCGCCTTCAGCGCCCGGTCGGCGAGCAATATGTCGGCCGTGACCACGATGCTCTTCGGATTCGCCGCTTCGGCGATCCAGTCGTCGGCGGCATCGAAGCCGTCCGACACGACAATCCGTTCGATCAGCGGGTGCTCGGGTATGTGCAGCCGGCTGTTGCTCACGACCTTCACCGCCACCTCGTGCCGCCATGCGACGCGGTAAATCTCGTCCTTCACAGGACAGGCGTCGGCATCGACCAGAATCCGGATGGCATCGGTCATGGGCAAGGGATCAACCGACCTCGACGCCTTTCCAGAAGGCGATGCGACCGCGGATCGCTTCGGCCGCCTCTTTGGGGTCGGGATAGTACCAGGCCGCGTCGGCGTTCACCTGCCCGTCCACCGTCACATGATGATAATGCGCGACGCCCTTCCACGGGCAGACGCTCGTCGTCGCGCTGTCGGACAGGACGGAGGCATCGACCGCGTCGCGCGCGAAATAATGATTGCCCTCGACGACCACCGTGTCGTCGCTGTCGGCGATCACCGCGCCGTTCCACAGTGCCTGCACCATCGATCCGCCTCCACGTCAGCCCGCGAGCCCGTCCCACACCAGCTTGGCGCCGAGCAGGACCATCAGCAGATAGATGATAGCATAGAAACGCGCGCCATCGATCCGTTTGAGCCATCGCACCGTGAGCAGCGTCGATCCGATCGCGAGCGGCATCAGCAGCACGGCGGCGACAAGCACCTCGTGCGGAAAGGCGCCGAGCGCAATATAGGCGGGCACCTTCATCCAGTTGATCGCCGCGAACAGGATCGAACTCGTCCCGACGAAGACGAGGTGCGGCAGGCGGCGCGGCGTCACCCACATCTGGAACGGCGGCCCGCCGGCGTGCGCGATCTGGCTGGTGAAGCCCGTCGCGACCCCGAACAGGCTGCCGACCCAGCCCGGCGAGGTCGACGCCGCGACGACGCGCCCGCCGCGCTCGACCCACAGCCGATAGAGGCCGAACGCCAGCGTGATCGCGCCGAGCGCCGCCATCAGCTTCGCCTCGTCGACGCGCTCGGCATAGGCATAGCCCGCGGCGATGCCCGCGGCGGCACCGGGCAGCATCCACGCGATGACCCATCCGTCCCACGTCTTGCGGAACGACCACACGCTGACGACGTCCTGCACGATCAGGATCGGCAGCAGCAGCGCCGCAGCGATCGTCGGCGGCAGCACGAGCGCAACGAGCGGTGTCGCGAGCGCCCCGACCCCCGACAGCCCGCCCTTGGCGAGCCCGAGCAGGATCACCGCGACGGCGACCACGACCAGCGTCAGCGGATCGGACAGCAGGTTCATGCGGCGGCGATGTCCACCCGATCGGGAAGCCGCCAGTCGATTGCGCCGCGCCCCTGCGCCTCAAGAAACGCATTCGCCTGACTGAACGGCCGCGACCCGAAAAAGCCGTTGTGCGCCGACAGCGGCGAGGGATGCGGCGCGCGCAGGATCAGGTGCGGGCTTCCCGCCCCCAGCCCCGCGACATTCGCCGCCTTCTTCTGCGCATGGCTGCCCCACAGGATGAAGACCTTGGGCGCCGGATCGGCGGCGACCGCCGCGACGACCGCGTCGGTGAACTTCTCCCACCCCTTGCCCTGATGCGACGCGGCCATGCCGCTCTCGACCGTCAGGCAATTGTTGAGCAGCAGCACGCCCTGTTCGGCCCAGGATTTGAGATAACCGTGCGGCGCGCGCGCGATGTCGAGGTCGCTCTGCATTTCCTTGTAGATGTTGACGAGGCTCGGCGGTGTCCGAACGCCGGGCTGGACCGAGAAACAGAGACCGTGCGCCTGCCCCGGCCCGTGATAGGGATCCTGCCCCAATATGACGACGCGGACGTCCTGCGGCGGCGTCGCGTCGAGCGCCGCGAACCAGTCGCGCGGCCGCGGAAAGATCGCCTTCCCCTTTGCGCGTTCGTCCGCGAGGAATCGCTTGAGCGCCGCCATATAGGGCTGCTCGAACTCGCCGCCGATACGCGCGAGCCAGTCGGGATGCAGTTTGACCTCGGCCATGCCCGCGCTTCACCAGAGGAGGGCGGGCTTGTCCAGTGCTGTCGCCCGGTGAACGGCGGTTAGCGACCGATTACGGACCTAACCAATATCGTCACCCCGGACTTGATCCGGGGTCCATGACTTCAGCGCTGCGATGGATCCCGGATCAAGTCCGGGATGACGAATGTCCGGAATCCACCCCAAACCGACTGTCAAATCTTCCCGCGCACCCCCACGAAGAAGCGCCGGCCCAGATAATCATATTGCGTGCCGAACGCCGGCGCCTGCCCGATCACCGGCGGCGTCGCGGTAACCACCGTCGACACGCGCGGCGGCGGGGTATCGAACAGGTTCGCGACCCCGAAGGTAATCCGGAAACGTTCGGCGACGTCGCGGCTCAGCGACAGCGAGTGATAGAAGGTCGCGGGCACGCTGACGTCGGGGCAGAAGCGCCCGCCCGGGCGGAAGCCAGAGGTGCGGCACGCATCGCCGCCCTGCGCGCGCAGCAGATCCTCGGCGTTCGACGCCGCGCCGGTGACGTCGAGCCCGTAAAAGAGCGTCCAGCCGTCCTTCATCCAGCCGAGGTTGAAATCGCCGACCCATTTCGGATTGCCGATCTTGCCATTGTCGTCGACCTCGGTGCCGGGGAAGAGCGAAACCTTGTCCTTCATCTGCCACGTCATCTGCGCGCGGAAGGTCAGCGCGCCGAGCTTGCCGAGATCCTGATCGACAGCGAGCGACAGGTCGACGCCGCGGTTCCGCTGGCGGCTGATGTTGACATAGCGGTCGGTGACGCTCGCGACGCTCTGCCGGTCGGGACCCGCCGCCACGCGCGTGAACAGCCCGCACAGCGGCTCGTCGGCGACATCCGAATCATAGCAGCCGCGCAGGATGTTGCCCGCGCCGAGCAGGGTGATTTCGTCCTTCACCCTGATGTCGAAATAATCGACCGCGAGGCGCGTCTCGAGCCCGCCCCACAGCGCGCCTGACAGGTCCGGGGTCAGGATGACCGACACCGTCTTCGCAGTCGAGGTTTCGGGCTTGAGCCGGCCGATGCCGCCGCCCGATACGATCGTCGCCGGGCCAATCCCGCCCGCATAATTGGGCGCGATGCCGTCGGCTGCGCAATTGTCGAAGATGCGCTGGCTGATCGCCCCCGCCGCGAGCCGCGCCGCGGTCTGGATGCACGGGTCGATTGCCTGCTGACCCAGGAAACCCGTCTGATCCTGAAGGAAGAGTTCGAACAGCGCCGGCGCGCGGAACGAGGTGCCCCATGTGCCGCGGAAACGCAGCCAGTCGGTGACCGCCCAGTCGGCGCCGACCTTCCACGTCGTGTCGCTGAAGCTGTCGCCCGCCCCGTCGCGGCGCGTCGCCTCGACATGTGTGTAGCGCGCCGCACCCGACAGCGTCAGCCGCTCGATCATCGGCAGGCCTTCGAGCAAGGGCACCTCGACCTCGCCGAACAGCTCCTTCGAAACGGTGCGCCCCGCGGTGATGCCCGAGGTCGTGAAATTGGCGACATTGCCGGCGAGCGTTGCCTCGCCCGGCGTATCGCTGATCTCGTCGCGGCGGATATTCGCCCCGAACGCCGCGCCGACCGGCCCCGCGGGCAGGTTGAACAATTTCCCCGTCAGCAGAGCCTCCGCCGAGGTCTGCTTGAACAGCGTCCGCCCCGTCTCGCGCCCCGTCAGGAAAGTGCGCTCAGCCGGCGTGAAGTCGCCGCGCAGCACGCGCGGATCGGTGAAGTCGATGTCGATGCACGGCACCCCGCGGATCGCCGTCACCGTCCCCGCACACGAGCGCGTGCGCAAGGTCTGCGACGCGATCGCATCCTGATAGATGACATCCTGCATATAGCTCGCGTCCGAGCGGCTGTGCTGGCCGTGGACGTCCCACTTCCACCCGCCGCCGAAGTCGCCGCGCAGCCCGAACACGCCGCGATAATAATCGACGTCGGCTTCGCTTTCGGACTTCACCAGCACGCGCGGGCGCAGAATCAGATTGCCGCCGAACTCGGCGTTGAGCGGATCGCCCATGTCGTTCGGGTCGCAATTATACTGCGTCGGATCGCAGAGGAAGAAAGGCAGCATCGACGCGCCGGTGAATTGCTGGAGCTCGATCCGCTGGAAACCGTTGTTGTGCGACTTGCGGTTGCTGAACAGGAATTCGCCATAGGCGGTAATGCCGTCGGTCACGTCATAGGCGCCCTCGACGAAGGCGCTCACGCGGCGCACGTCGGAGAACACGTCCGAATCCTGCTCGACCGGCTCGAACTGGTTGAGCGCACCCGTCGATGGCCCGTCGAAATTGACCCCGAAGAAATTGGCGGGGCCGAACACGCCGATCGGGTTGTAGGCGTTGATCGGGATGCCGACGCCCGCGAATTCATTGCCATATTGGCCGGCGAAGATCGCCTGCCCGTTCGGCGCGATCAGCCCGGGGCCGAAGGTCGGAAAGCCATTCTCGTCGACCCCCGAAAAATCGCTGAACACGATCATGTTCGCCTGCGTGCTGCTGCACGCCGGGCGCCCGGTGCGGAAATCGACGATATCGGCGCGGCTGCCGTCGGCCTCGCGCTTCAGATATTCTTCGGAGCAGAAGAGGAAGCCGCGGTCGCGGCGCGTGAGGTTCTGCTGGCGGAAATAATCGACCGTCGCGAAGATATGGCCGCGGTCGAATTTCTGCCCGAAACTCGCATCGACGCCATGGCTTTCGCCGCCGCCATGTTCGGTGATCGACGAAAAGCCGCCGCCCTCGAAACCGTTCAGGTCGTTACGGGTCAAAATGTTGACCACGCCCGCGACCGCGTCCGAGCCATAGATCGACGAGGCGCCGGTCTTGAGTATCTCGACCTGCCGCACCACCGACAACGGCAGCACATTGAGGTCGAAGGGTGCAACTGCGCCGCGAATGCCCGCGGGGCCCGCGCGGCGACCGTTGATCAGCACCAGCGTCCGCTCGGCGCCCAGCCCGCGCAGCGACACGCTCTGCACATCGTTGCCGCCATTGGCGACGAAGCGGTTCGAGATCGCCGAGGTGATCTGGATCGATCCCTGCGCCGCCGGGGTCGACTGCAGCACGTCGGCGAGCTGGACCTGCCCCTGCAGCTTCGCCGATTCGGGGTCGATGATCTGGATCGGGTCGGCGCTGGTGAATTCGCTCTTCGCGATGCGCGATCCGGTGACGATGATTTCGCCGCCCGCATCCTGCGCCATCGCGGGGTTCGCCGTCAGGGCGATCGCCGAAGCCGTTGCGGCCAGAAACACCTGGGAACGGGTGTCCATTTCCTTCATCCTTGTCCGAACTGGAAGTTGATCCGCCCCCCGGCGCGTCGAAAAATATCCCCGAAGGCGTTTCGATATGGTTTACACGGCGGTAAGTTTTCACGGGGCGCTTCATCGCTTGTCGGGGCCCGCGCACGCCGCTACGCACGCCTGCGAAGGGCGGGGCGAAAGGATCGCGCGATGGGCAAGGCAATGGGCGAAACGCTGGAACGGCTCGAGGCGGTCATCCGCGACCGGCTTGCGGCGGGCGATGCCGGTGCCTCCTATGTCGCGAGCCTCGCCGCGAAGGGCCGCGGCAAGATCGCGCAGAAGCTCGGCGAGGAAGCCGTCGAGACGGTGATCGCCGCGATCAGCGAGGACGACGCCGCGCTCGTCGGCGAGGCGAGCGACCTCATATTCCACCTCTCGATCCTGCTCGCGACACGCGGCCTCGCGTGGGACGACATCGCCGCCGAACTGGGGCGCCGCCACGGCACCTCGGGCCACGCCGAAAAAGCCGCCCGCAAATAAGGAATCCCGATGCCGATCGACGCGACCCTCCCCTATGACGACAGCAATATCTTCGCGCGCATCCTGCGTGGCGAACTGCCGTCGAAGACGGTCTATGAGGACGAATTCGCCCTCGCCTTCCATGACATCAATCCGCAGGCGCCGCTCCACATCCTCGTGATCCCCAAGGGCCCGTACGTGAGCTGGGACGATTTCTCCGAACGCGGCAGCGACGCCGAAATCGCGGGCTTCGTCCGCGCGGTCGGCAAGGTCGCGCGCGATCAGGGCCTCGTCGCCCCCGGCTACCGCCTGCTCGCCAACGTCGGCCTCGACAGCCATCAGGAAATCCCGCACCTCCACGTCCATATCTTCGCCGGACAGCCCCTCGGGCCGATGCTCGCGCGCTGAGATTTTCGCGGCCGTCTATGACGGCGGTCACAGCAATTTCGCCGACTGCGACTAACCGTGTGCCGCATACGGCGACGGGTGGACTCTGCCCCCTGTTTCCAGCAGGATAAAGTCCGGACCGAAACGGGGAGTTGACGATGGGCAAGGGATGGCGCGCGCTGGCTACAGCATTGGCCGGCAAGGCGAAACTGGCGCTGATCCTGCCCCTCACCCTCGCGATGGCCGCGACCGCCACCGCCGACACGGTGCCGCAGGTCACGCTCGCGACGCCGGGCAGTTCGGGTACCGGCGACGGCACGATCACGCGCTTCACCTTGCGCTTCTCCGAAGACATGGTGCCGCTCGGCGATCCCCGCGCCCCCGCGCCCGCGACCAACGATTGCAAATTGCCCGCAGCCGGCCGCTGGGTCGATACGCGCACCTGGGTACTCGAATTCGACAAGCCGCTCCCCGGCGGGCTCGCCTGCCACGTCGAGCTCCGCGACGGGCTCAAGACCGCGCGCGGCGTGTCGGTCGCGGGCAACAGCCGCTTCGCGCTCGACACCGGCGGCCCCTCGGCGCGCGCCGTGCTCGCGGGCGGAATGGACGGCGATATCGAGGAGGACCAGATCTTCCTCGTCGCGACCAACGTCGCCGCCGATCGCGCCTCGGTCGGCCGCTTCGGCTATTGCGCGGTCGACGGCATCGGCGAGAAAATCCCGCTCGACGTGCTGCCGCGCGAGACGGCGACCGAAATCCTGAGCGGGCTTGGCGACAACAGCTGGTCGCGCCAGTCTTTCACCGAGGACGCCGGCCTGCCGCAGCGCTTCCCCGCCGCCGGCGCCGACCGCGAGGCCGCGCTCGATCGCATCGTCCCCGTCAAATGCCGCCGTCCGCTGCCCCCGGGCCGCGAAATGGCGCTCGTCTGGGATGCGCGTATTTCGCAGGCGGGTGTGCCCGGCCGCACCGCGGGCCGCGACCAGCGCTTCGACCATGACGTGCGCCCGGCCTTCACGGCGAAGATGTCGTGCAGCCGCATCAACCCGCAGGCGGGCTGCAACCCGGTCAAGGATGTGACGCTGAGCTTCGCGTCGCCCGTCGCGCGCGCGACCATCCTCGCCGCGACGCTCGAAACTGCCGACGGCAAGCGCCTGACGCCCAAGATCGACGACGACGACAAGAATGACGCATGGCTCACCACGGTCCGCTTCGCCGGTCCGCTGCCGCAGAATGTCGACGCGACGCTCGTGCTGCCCGAGGGCATCACCGACCAGAGTGGCCGCAAGCTGCAGAACCAGTCGAACTTCCCGCTGAAATTCCACATCGACCGCGCCCCGCCGCTCGTCAAATTCGCCGCCGAGTTCGGCATATTGGAGGCGGGCGAAGGTGGCGTGCTCCCCGTCACCGTCCGCGGGGTCGAAAACAGCCTCGTCCAGTCGAACCTCAAAATGCCCGCGACCGCGCTCAAGGTCGGCGACGACGATGCCGCGATCGCGCGCTGGCTGAAGCGCGTCGCCGACGCCGACGACACCGACTATCGCGAGGAAAAGAACGCCGCGGGCAAGGCGGTCACCGTCAACTACACCGGCAGCAAGTCGGTGTTCGACGGCGCGCCGTCGGGCGGCGAGCGCCGCGACCTGCAGCTCACCCCGCCGGGCGGCGGCAAGGAGTTCGAGGTCGTCGGCATACCCCTGTCGGAAAAGGGCTTCCACGTCGTCGAGATCGCGAGTCCTGAGTTGGGCGCCGCACTGCTCGGCCGCAGGGCGACGCGCTATGTCGCGACCGCGGCGCTCGTCACCAACATGGCGGTGCACTTCAAATGGGGCCGCGAAGGCTCGCTCGCGTGGGTCACCGCGCTCGACACCGGCCTCCCTGTTTCGGGCGCCGAAATCCGCGTCACCGACGCCTGCACCGGCCGCCTGCTCGCGCGCGGCACCGCCGACAAGGCGGGGCGCCTCGCCTTCGCGGGCGGTTTGCCGCAGCCCGAAACCTATTCGAGCTGCCGCGACGATGCCGACCCGGCCAGCAGCGAGGGCCATGCGCTGATGGTCAGCGCACGCTCGGGCGATGATTTCAGCTTCACGCTCACCGACTGGGGCAGCGGCATCCGTCCCTATGACTTCGACCTCCCCTATGGCTGGTCCGAACGGAGCGACATTCTCCACACCGTCTTCGACCGCGCGCTCGTGAAAGCGGGCGAGACCGTGCATATGAAGCACATCCTGCGCCGCCCGGTCGGCACCGGCTTCCGCACCCCCGAGGCGCTGGCGGGCAAGCTCCGCCTGGTCCACCGCGGCTCGGATACCGAATTCGAAATGCCCTTCGCGATCGCCGCGAGCGGCAGCGGCGACACGACATGGAACGTCCCCGCGTCGGCGCCGATGGGCGATTATGAACTCGTCTTCGTGACGAAAGACAAGGACGGCGAGGACAAGACGATCTGGTCGGGCCAGTCGGTCAAGGTCGACGAATATCGCCTGCCGACGATGAAGGCGACGATCACCGGACCAAAGACCGCGCTCGTGCGTCCCGCCGCCGTGCCGCTCAACCTCTTCGTCGGTTATCTGTCGGGCGGTCCCGCGCCGAATATTCCGGTCGAACTGCGCACCAATTTCCGCTCATCCTGGTCGCCGCCCGAAGATTATCGCGACTGGGACTTCGACGGCCAGCCGGTGAAGGAAGGCGTCGTCCAGCTCGACGACAGCGGCGACGAACCCTCGGCCGAACTGCCGCTCGCGCGTTCGGTGCCGCTGAAACTCGACGCCAATGGCGCCGCGACGACCAGCGTGACGGTCGATCAGCCGATCACCGAACCGACGCTGATGGCCGCCGAAATGGATTATGAGGACGCCAATGGCGAGACGCTGACGTCCAGCCGCCGCATCACCCTCTATCCCTCGGCCGTTCGCCTCGGCGTCAAGACCGACGGCTGGCTGATGCGCGACAATGATCTGCGCCTCAATTTCATCGCGCTCGACCTCGATGGCAAGCCGATCGCCGGCAAACGCATATCGGTCGCAGTCTATAACCGTGAGATCATCACCGCGCGGCGCCGCCTGATCGGCGGCTTCTACGCCTATGACAACCAGATGCGCACGACGAAGCTGGACGCGACCTGTTCGGCGACAACCGACAAGCTCGGCCGCGCGAGCTGCGCGATGGCGCCCGGCGTCTCGGGCGAAGTCACCGTCGTCGCGACGACGCAGGACGCCGATGGCAACGAAGCGCGCGCGGTGCGCTCGGTCTGGCTCGCCGGCGACAATGACTGGTGGTTCGGCGGCGACAATGGCGACCGCATGGACGTGATCGCCGAAAAGCCGCGTTACGCCGCGGGCGATACCGCGAGCTTCCAGGTCCGCATGCCCTTCCGCGAGGCGACCGCGCTCGTCACCGTCGAACGCGAAGGCGTGCTGTCGAGCTTCGTCGTGCCGCTCAAGGGCACCAACCCCGTAGTGAAGGTCAAGCTGCCCGCGACCTACGCACCCGACGTCTATGTCTCGGTGATGGCGGTGCGCGGCCGCGTGACCGGCGGGGAAAGCTGGTTCCGCAAGATGAAGCGCGCGGTCGGCTTCAAGATCGAGAATAGCGAAGGCGCTCCCCCCACGGCATTGGTCGATCTCGCCAAGCCGAGCTACCGTATGGGCATCGCGCGCATCAAGGTCGGCTGGGAAGGCCATCAGCTCGGCGTCAAGGTCAAGGCCGACAAGGAGAAATATTCGGTCCGCGAGACCGCCAAGGTCGCGATCGAGGTCAAGACCCCCGATGGCAAGGCGCCCAAAAACGCCGACGTCGCTTTCGCCGCGGTCGACGAAGCGCTGCTCCAGCTCGCGCCCAACGAAAGCTGGCAGGTCATCGACGCGATGATGGGTGAACGCACGCTCGACGTGCTTACCTCGACCGCGCAGATGCAGGTCGTCGGCAAGCGTCACTATGGCCGCAAGGCGCTCGAACCGGGCGGCGGCGGCGGTGGCGACCTCTCGGGCCTGACGCGCGAGGATTTCCGCCCCGTCCTGTTGTGGAAGGGCAATGTCCCGCTCGACGCCAAGGGCCGCGCGATGGTCGACGTGCCGCTCAGCGACAATCTCTCGGGCTTCCGCCTCGTCGCGATCGCCACCGACGGCTCGCAATATTTCGGCACCGGCGAAACGAGCGTGCGCACCGTGCAGGATCTCGGCGTCTTCGCCGGCATGCCCGAACTGGTGCGTAGCGGCGACACCTATGACGCGCGCTTCACGCTGCGCAACGGCACCGACCAGCCGATGGAGGTCACCGCGACCCCGACGCTGTCGCCCGCCGTCGCGACCGCGCCGCCGCTCACCGTCACCATTCCGGCGGGCGGCGCGGTGCCGATCAGCTGGTCGATGACCGCCCCCGAAGCGACGGGCCCGATTCAATGGACCGTCGATGCGGTCGCCAAGGGCGGCAAGGCGCGCGACCGCCTCGTCTTCGAACAGGTTGTCGAACCCGCGGTGCCGGTCGAAACCTGGGCCGCCAGCCTGTTCCGCGTCGGCCCCGCGACGACGCTGCCGATCGCGATTCCGGCGGGCGCGCTGCCCGGCGGATATGTCGATGTCGCGCTCGCGGGCACGCTCGCGCCGCCGCTCACCGGCGTTCGCGACTATATGGCCGCCTACCCCTACAGCTGTTTCGAACAACAGACGTCGCGCGCGGTCGCGCTCGGCGATGTCGGACGGTGGCAGGCGCTCGCGGGCGCGATGCCGACCTATCTCGATGACGACGGATTGCTCCGCTACTGGCCGAACGAAAATCTCACCGGCTCGATCGAACTCACCGCCTATGTCATGAACGTGACCGCGGCGAACGGCTTCGCGATCCCCGAGGCATCGAAGGCGAAGATGGTCAAGGCGCTGCAGGCGGTCGTCGAAGGGCGGCTGACGCGCAAGGGCTATGGCCCATACGACATGCGCCCCGTCCGCATCGCGGCGCTGGCGGCGCTCGCCCGGAGCAATGCCTCGAACGCCAGCCTCGCCGCCGCGATCGACGTCGCGCCAGTCGATATGGCGACGGGCACGCTCGCCGACTGGCTCGTCGCGCTCGAAAAGACGCCGGGGGTACGGAACGCTCCCGCGCTGCGCACCGCGGCCGAGGCCGAGCTTCGCAAACGCCTCGTCTATGAAGGCACGCGCCTCGACCTCGTCGACGACGCGAAAGCGCCGTGGTGGATGATGACCAGCGGCGACGAAATGGCGATCAAGGCGCTCGAAGCCGTGCTCGGCCGCAAGGGTTGGGAGGATGACGCGGGCAAGCTGATGGTCGGCGTCGCGCAGCGCCAGCGCAAGGGCCATTGGGACACCACCCCCGCCAACGCGTGGGGCGCGGTCACCGTCCGCCGCTTCGCCGACCTCTATCCGGCGAGCGCGATCACCGGCGTCACCAACATCGGCCTTGCGGGCGGCACCGCCTCGCAAAGCTGGCCGCTGCCCGCCGAGCCCGTCTCGCCGCTCCGCGTTGCGCTGAACGCGGCGACAATGAGCCTGAAGCACGAAGGCACCGGCACGCCATGGGCCACCGTCAGCGTCAAGGCCGCGGTCCCGCTCAAGGAACCGCTCAACGCCGGTTACCGGATCAAGCGCTCGGTCAGCATCGTCAAGGCGGCGAACAAGGACCGGCTGACGCGCGGCGATGTGATCAAGGTGCGGATCGAGGTCGTCGCGGCCGCGGGCCGGACGTGGGTCGTCATCAACGACCCCGTCGCCCCCGGCGCGACGATCGTCGGCAATCTTGGCGGCCAGTCCGAAATGCTCGCCCAGCAGGCCAGCGGATCGGGCGCGCAGCCGAGCTATGTCGAACGCGGCAAGGACAGCTGGCGCGGCTATTTCGGCTGGATGCCCGCGGGCACGCACACGGTCGAATATGTCGTCCGCCTCAACGGCTCGGGCCGCTTCACGCTGCCGCCGACGCGCGTCGAGGCGATGTATTCGCCCGCGATCCGCGGCCAGTGGCCGAACGCGCCGATGACGATAGCCAGCGTCGGGCAGTGATGCATCCCCGCCCTTCCTTCCTCCGTTCGTGTCGAGCGAAGTCGAGACACCCCAAAGGCACACACGACCGATGGGCATCCCGACTTCGCTCGATGCGAACGGGTGTTGAGAGGCCTGCGCAGATCCCCATCGGCTAGGCAGATCGATGAATTTCCCCCGCAAACGCCGCTGGTTCGATGCACTGGCGTGGACGGCCCTCGCGTTGCTGGTCCTCGTCACCATCGCGCATCTCGTCACGCGCCCGCCGGCGATGCCGGAGTATGAGAAGGTCCGCGCCGGCTGGAAATCCAGCGAGGCCTGGCTCTACGACCGCGACGGCCAGTTGCTCGACAGCGAGCGCGTCAATTTCGAACGCCGCCGCCTCGCCTGGGTGCCGCTGGGGGATATCAGCCCCGCCGTCCGCGACGCCGTCGTGCAGAATGAGGACCGCCGTTTCTGGTCGCACGGCGGGGTCGACTGGCTCGCGATCGCGAGCGCCGCGCGCGCGCGCCTGACGATGGGGGGGACCGGCGACCGCTCGCGCGGTGCCTCGACGCTGCCGATGCAGCTCGCCGCCTTTCTCGATCCCAGCCTCGCGCAACCCGGCAAGCGCGACTGGCGGACCAAGCTCCGCCAGATGCGCGCCGCGGAGTTACTCGCCGACAACTGGTCGCGTGAAGAAATGCTCGAGGCCTATTTCAACCTCGTGCCCTTGCGCGGCGAGGCGCAGGGGATCGGCGCCGGCGCGCAAAGCCTGT
The DNA here is from genome assembly GCA_017745175.1 of Sphingopyxis sp. Taxonomy (GTDB): domain Bacteria; phylum Pseudomonadota; class Alphaproteobacteria; order Sphingomonadales; family Sphingomonadaceae; genus Sphingopyxis. Next base: position 27,087 of record JAGHZY010000007.1, read on the forward strand.
TCGGCAAGAAGCCTGCCGAGCTGAACCGCACCGACGCCGCGCTCTTCGCGGGCCTCCTCCCCAACCCTGCCGCCGGAGCCGAGGCGCTCGGCCACCGCGCGTGCCGCATTGCAAAAGCGAAGGATTGTGCGGCAATCCGCGCCGCCGCGGCGACGCTCGTCTCGGGCGAACATGCCGCGCGTTTCGACCCCGCGCTCGCGCCGCACCTCGCGGTGCGCCTGCTCGACCAGCCCGGCAAGCGCGTCACGACGACGATCGACCGTCGCATCCAGACCGCCGCGATCGTCGCGCTGCGCCGCCAGCTCGCCGGGCTCGGCGCCGACCGCGTGCGCGACGGCGCCGTCGTCGTGCTCGACAACGCGACCGGCGAGGTGCTCGCCTATGTCGGCGGCGTCGGCCTCAAATCGACCGCGGCGTCGGTCGACGGCGCCAACGCGCGGCGGCAGGCGGGCTCGACCCTGAAGCCGCATCTCTATGCGCAGGTGATCGAGCATGGCTGGCTCACCGCCGCATCGATCCTCGACGACAGCCCGGTCCAGCTCGACACCGCCTCGGGGCTCTATGTCCCCAAGAATTACGACCACAGCTTCAAGGGGCCGGTCAGCGTCCGCCACGCGCTCGCCAGCTCGCTCAACGTTCCCGCCGTCCGCGCGCTTGTCATCGACGACGTCCAGCAATTCCGCGACCGCCTCTGGGCCCTCGGCTACCACGGCCTCGTCGAGGACGGTGAGTACTACGGATTTTCACTCGCGCTCGGATCGGCCGAAGTCTCGCTGGTCGAACAGGCCAACGCCTTCAGAATATTCGCAAATATGGGGAAGTGGTCGCCGGTCCACTTCACCGATATGCGCGATGATCGTGAAGTTCCGCGCCAGATCGTCACCCCCGCCGCCGCCTTCATCGTCGGCGACATCCTCGCCGACGCCTCCGCCCGCACCGACGCCTTCGGCGCCGACAGCGCGCTCCGCCTCCCCTTCTGGGCGGCGGCGAAGACCGGGACCTCGAAAGGCATGCGCGACAATTGGTGCATCGGCTGGTCCGACCGCTTCACCGTCGCCGTCTGGGTCGGCAATCTCGAGGGCGATTCGATGCGCGCGGTCTCGGGTACCTCGGGCGCCGCACCCGTCTGGCGTGACGTGATGCTCGCACTCCACACCGGGCATCCCGGCAAACCGCCCGCAATGCCGGGGGGCGTCGAGGCGCGCCAGATCACGTTGCCTGGCACTCGCGAACCCCCGCGCCGCGAATATTTCCTTGCCGGCACCGCTCAAAGTGAAATGGCCGCCGCACCGCAGGCCGCGCGCCGCCCGCGCATCACCAGCCCGGTCAGCGGTAGCGTCTACGCGCTCGACCCCGACATCCCGATCGACCGTCAGCGGCTTGCTGTCACGGTCAGCGGCTCGGTCACGGGATATCGGCTGATTCTCGACAAGAGGCCGCTCGGCGACGCCGATGCGGGGCAACAGATATTGCCGCATCCGGGGACGCATATGCTCACGCTTGTTGATCCGGGCGGCCGAATGATTGACCGCGTGCGCTTTACCGTACGGTAAGCCGCACCGGCCCGTGAAATTAAGTTGCGCTGACGCGCAGAGCGGCTAGTCTGCCCCGCCATAAGACGGGCGGCAGTTCAGCCGTCCCCAAGGGGAAGATTATGCTATTTGACCGCGTAAAGCCGTTGGATGCCATTCTGGCGACAGCGGAGAAAAAGTCGCTTACGCGCACGCTCGGGGCCTTCCAGCTGACGATGCTGGGGATCGGCGCCGTGATCGGGACCGGGATTTTCGTGCTGACCGCCGAAGCCGCGCAAAAGGCCGGCCCCGGCATGATGATCAGCTTTATCATCGCCGGTTTCGTCTGCGCCTGCGCGGCGCTCTGCTACGCCGAAATGGCGTCGATGGTCCCCGTATCGGGCTCGGCCTATACCTACAGCTACGCCGTGATGGGCGAACTCATCGCGTGGATGGTCGGCTGGGCACTGATTCTCGAATATGCTGTCGCGGCGGGTGCCGTCTCGGTCGGCTGGTCAGGCTATGTCGTCGGGTTGTTGGAAGCGACCCTGTCAATCAACATACCCGATACGCTCGTCGCTGGCCCGTTCGATGGCGGCGCGATCAATCTGCCCGCGATGTTTATCGCCGGACTCGTCACCTGGTTGCTCGTGATCGGCACCCGGGAAAGCGCGACGGTCAACGCGATTCTCGTTGTGATCAAGGTTACGGCGCTCACCGTTTTCATCATTCTCGCCGTACCGGTCATGAACAGCGAACAATTCTCGCCTTTCGCACCGACCGGCTTCTGGGGAATCTCGATGGCGGCGGCGTCGATCTTCTTCGCCTATGTCGGCTTTGACGCGGTCTCCACCGCGGCCGAAGAGACCAAGAACCCGCAGCGAAACATGCCGATCGGCCTGATCGGCAGCCTTTTGATCTGTACCATCTTCTATCTGCTCGTCGCCGCCGGCGTGATCGGCGCACCGGGCCTCAGCGCGCAGCCGGTCACCACCGCGGCAGGCGCGGTGCTCGAGCCGGGCAGCCGTGAACTCGCGGCGCAATGCGTGACGCGCGCGGCGGAAGGCTTCAAGGACGTCGTCTGCTCGAAGGAAGCGCTGGCCTTCACGCTGCGCGAGATCGGCTGGCCGCAGATCGGCAATCTGCTGGGTCTCGCTGCGGGCCTTGCACTGCCGTCGGTCATCCTGATGATGATGTTCGGCCAGACCCGTATCTTCTTCGTCATGAGCCGCGATGGCCTGCTTCCGTCGGCCTTCTCGAAGATCCACCCGAAGTTTAATACGCCGCACGTCATCACGATCATAACGGGCGTTGCAGTCGCGCTGTTTGCGGCCTTCTTCCCGGTTGGCCAGCTCGCGAACATCTCGAACTCGGGGACCCTCTTTGCATTCGCCGCGGTGTCGATTGCGGTGATGGTGATCCGCCGAACCGAGCCGAACCGCCACCGACCGTTCCGTACCCCGCTGGTGTGGCTCATTGCACCGCTCGCGATTCTGGGCTGCGTCTATCTATTCGTCAGCCTTGATTACAAAAGCATCGTCCTTTTCCTGGTCTGGGCTGCAATCGGCCTGCTGGTCTACTTCGGCTACAGCCGCTCGCGCAGCCATGTGGGCCTGGGGCATGTCGAAGTGCATGAAGACGATGCCGACGCACCGCCGCCGCCGGTCCCGCCGGCACCGTCGTTCAACTGACGGCACAAACGCCAAACGGAAAGGGGGCTTCGGCTCCCTTTCTTTTGCCGCTCAATAGGGTGACTTGGGCGCCGTTCCCGGCCGGGTGAACAGCTTGCCCCGCTCGGCCCAGAAGACGAGCGCCAGACCGACCACCGCGCTGATCAGGAAGGCATAGGCGAGCGGCAGCGTCGTACCGTCATATTGCTGCCCGATCGTCGCGCCGACGGTCGCGGCGAGCAAAGTCTTGGCGAAGCTCTGGTACGACGAGGCGACGCCGGCCATATGGCCGAAATCCTCCATCGCGATCGACCCGAAATTGCTGCCGATAAATCCGACGAGGCCGACATTGACCATCATCAGCGCGGTGAACATCCACAGCGTCTCGGCCCCGCTCAGCGCCGCGACGATCTGCAGGATCGAGGTCGCCATGAAAGCGAAGACCGCCGACTGCGACACGCGACGTGCGCCGAAACGCTCGACGATCGCGGCGTTCGAGAAATTGGCGACTGCAATGCCCACCGCGACGCAGGCGAAGATCAACGGAAACATTGCCCGCGCACCGAACACTTCGGCGATGATCTGCTCGCTGCTGTTGAGATAGCCGTAGAGCGCACCCTGCATCATCCCCGACGCGATCATATAGCCGGCGGCGCGGCGGTGCCGCGTCACCGTTGCCCAGCCGGCGATCATCGTCTTGAGGTCGAGCGGCCGGACATCGGCGGGATCGAGCGTCTCGGGCAGGCGGCGGAGCCAGAACAGCATCACGATCGACATCACCGCGAGCACGATAAAAATCGCGCGCCAGCCCGCGATAGCAGCGATTCCCGCGCCGATCGTCGGCGCGATGATCGGGACGATCATAAAGACGAGAAAGATCAGCGACAGCCTTTTCGCCATCGCATCGCCCGAAAACAAATCGCGGATCACCGCGACGACAATCACGCCGAGCGCCGCGCTGACCAGCCCGTGAACGAAGCGCAGCGCGAGGAGCATTTCAAAGCTCGTCGCCAGCCCGCAACCGATCGACAGCGCGAGATAGGCGAACAGCGCCGGGACAAGCACGCCCTTGCGCCCGAAGCGGTCGGAGAGCGGGCCATAGAGCAGCGAGCCGAACCCGATGCCGAGCAGGTAGATCGAAATGACATGCTGGCGGTGATTGGCGACCGTGACCTGCAGCGCCTCGCCGATCGCTGGCAGTGCGGGCAGCATCGAATCGATGGCGAGCGCGTTGAGCGCCATGACCATCGCCATCATGACCACCATTTCGCGGTCGCCCGGCAGGCTCCGCTGGGGGGATTGGGCCGGTTTGTGCATGGCAATGCCTATGCGCCCCTGCCACCGCTTTGGATAGCCCCCAAGGCAAAAGGCATTGCTATGCAAGGCAAAAGGGCCGCCCGGCAGGACGGCCCCTCGCGTCTTTCCGGACTGAAGCTCAGCCCTGGCGGGTACCGGTCATCGCCATCGAACCGAACGCACCAGCCTTGATCGTGCCGGTCAGCGCGTCACCGTCGATCGTCGCTTCGCATTCGAGCGTCATCGGCATCGGCACCTTCATGTTCATGGTCCAGGTCAGCGTGTTGCCGTCGACCTTGCCATTTTCGACATCGAGCGAACCCATCGCACCGGCATTCTGACCGGTAAAGCTGCCGCCGTCGCTATTAACGGTGAAAACCGACTTCTGATCGCCCATCGGCGACTTGGTTACGCAATCATAGCTGCCATCGACTTGGGACATAAGGGCTCTCCTTACTGAAACTGATGTTAGTTATCGAGGGACACCGTTTCTACCGGCAGACCCAATCCGTCAAGCTGCGGTTTTACCACCGCCGCATCGCCGACGACGACATAGACAAGATCGTCGATGCTGAGCGCGCCCCGCGCCGCCGCATCGATTTCGGCCGCAGTCATTGCTTCATAGGTCGCAGGCAGCGTCTCGTAATAATTGTCCGGACGGCCGAATTTCACGATCTGGCGGAGCCCGCCGAGCACATCGCCCGATGTCTCGAAGCTGCCGGGCAGTTCGCGGACGCTGCCGTTGATCGTGCGCTCGAGCTCTTCCCTCGTCACGCCCTTGTCGCCGAGGAAGCTCTTGAGGTCGCTCTGCAGTTCCCTGATCGAATCGCCCGTCCGGTCGGCCTGAACCGGCGCCGCGGCAACCCAGGTCAAACGGTCCTTGTCGCCCGAGATACGACTGCGCACGCCATAGGACCAGCCCTTCGTCTCGCGCAGATTGGTGTTGAAACGCGAGAGAAAACTGCCGCCGAAAATATCGTTGGCCGAACGCAGCACCTCCAGCTCGTCGCCGCCCCTGGCCTCCAGAACCTTGCCGGCCAGGATCACCGACTGCGGCGATTTGGGCCGGTCGAACAACAGGATGCGCGGCTTCGGTGCCGGGATCGCAATCTCGAAATGCTTGACGGGTTTCGCCGCAGCCGGCGCCTTCCATTGGCCCAGCGTCGCGTCGAGCTGCTTCTTCACTTCCGCGAGCGTGGTGTCGCCAACGACAAAGATGCGCGCATTGTCGGGGCGGATCCACGTCGCATGGAAGGCCGCGATCTGGTCGCGGGCGGCCGCTGTCACGGCTTTCGCATTGCCCAGCCCCGACGGCGGAATGCCATAGGGATGGTCGGCGCCGTAAAGCACGGGCATCAACAGCCGCGATGCGACGGCGTTCGGATTGTTGAGTTCGGCCTTCAGCCGGTTGAGCTGTTGCGCGCGGACGCGCTCCAGCTCCTTGCCGTCGAAGGCCGGATTGCGGACATAGTCGGCAAGCAGGCCGAGCGACGCGCCCAGATTGGGCTTCAGCGCGAACAGGCTGAATATCGTTTCGTCGGCGTTCGCATTCCCGCTGATCTGCGCCCCCAGTCGCTCCTTCGCCTCGGCAAAGGCGATGGAATCGAGGCTCGTCGTCCCCTCGTCCATCAGGCTCAGCATCAGCGACTGGGTACCGAGCGCGCCGTGCGGATCGGCGGCATAGCCTGCGTCGAGGCTGACCGCCACGTTGACTGTCGGCACCGCCGTGCGGCGCGCGAAAACGACCTCGATCCCGTTCTTCAGCTTCGTCCGTTCGATGGCCGGGAAATCGAGCGCGGCGAGACCGGCAACGGCGGGAAGCTGCGACCGGTCGGCGAAGGACGCCTCGCCGTTCGTGGCGGGTCCGACGTCGCCCAGCGCGGGATTCCAGTAGTGCGCGGGTCCGAACGACGCGTCGGGCTCGCCTTCGGCAACCGCGCCGCCGCGGTTCTCGCCGCCCTCGGTGCGTTCGCCGGGCGTGTAGGTCAGCGAGAAGGCCGGGCGCGACAGCCATTTTTGCGCCGCCGCCCTGACCTGTTCGGGGGTCGCCTTCGCCATCCGGTCGAGCTCGACCTTGTAATAGGCGGGATTGTTCGAATAGAGCGCGCCCTCGGCAAGCGTGACCGCCTTGCCGCCGAAACCGCCAACCGACTCGAGCCCCGCGATTGTCCCGCCGAGATAGCTTGCGGCAGTCCGGTTCAGCTCGTCGGCAGTCGGGCCGGTGGCGAGGAAGTTCGCAATCTCCTCGTCAAGCCGCTTCGCGACGAGCGCGGGTTCGATCCCCGGCTTCACATCGGCCTGGACGAGCAGGATGCCCGCATCCTCAAAGGGCTGGGTGCCCGCGGAAACGCTCACGGCAACCGGATCCTTGCGCACCAGTGCATTGTCAAGGCGCGACGACGACAGACCGCCGAGCACGGTCATCGCCATTTGCAGCGGCACCGCCTCGGCATCGTTGAGCCCCGGAATCGCCCACATCCGGTAGATGCGGGTCGTCGGGATCAGGTCCTTGACCTCCTTGGCAAGCGGCGCGGGCAAGCGCGGTATCGAGGTCGCGGGCGCCCGCACCGCCGGGCCACGCGGAATGTCGCCGAACCATTCCTGCACCTTGGCCCTCGCCGTGGCGACGTCGATGTCGCCCGCGAGCACGAGCACCGCATTGTTCGGACCATAATTGTCGGTGAACCATTTCTTCACATCGGCGAGGCTGGCCGAATTGAGGTCGGCCATCGAACCGATCGTGCTGTGATGATAGGGGTGCCCCTTCGGAAAGAGATTCTCCTGAACCTCGTACCACAGCAGCCCATAGGGGTTGTTGTCACCCTGACGCTTCTCGTTCTGGACGACGCTGCGCTGGTTATCGAGTTTTTCCTGCGTCACCGCGCCGAGCAGATGCCCCATGCGATCGCTTTCGAGGAAAAGCGCGCGATCGAGCGCGCCCGTCGGCACCGTTTCGAAATAATTGGTGCGGTCGAGCCAGGTCGTACCGTTGCTGTCGGTCGCGCCAACCTGCTGCAGCGGTTCGAAAAAGTCGCCGGGGGCATTTTCCGACCCGTTGAACATCAGATGTTCGAACAGATGCGCAAAGCCCGTCTTGCCCTTGGGCTCGTGCTTCGACCCGACACGATACCATACGGAGACGGCAACGACAGGCGCCTTGCGATCCTCGTGCACGATCACGCGCAAGCCGTTGTCGAGCGTGAAGCTCTGGTACGGAATGTCGACCGCCTTCACCAGTTCGGCGACAGGCACGGGTTTCGCGGCCCGGGGCTTGGCGAGCGCCGGACCCGCGGCGACAAGCGAAGTGGTAACCGCCAAGGCAAGGGCAAAGCGATGAAAACGGGGCATGAACATCCTCTTGTTCGGAGGCGGGTCTGATCGGCCCGCTTGCGACCGGGGTGCCGGACGGCACTGTATCAACGGTTTAGGACAGCGCTTTCGGGCTTTCAAGGCCGATAGAAGCGCGCGCCGCCGGCCTTCAGCGCCGCCGGGTCGAACAGCACGGGCTTGAGCTTGTGCGCCACGAACAGCGGCGCCTGATCATTATAGTGCGGGCTTTGCGGCCGCGTCGTCGCCGCCCCGAACGGCTGGACCGATTCCGAGTGCACCCGTCCCTGCGCGTCCCACGTCACGAACATGATGAAGCTGTCGCCATGGCGCACCTTCAGCCGTCCATCGGGCTCGGCGTCCCACAGCGTCGAAGCGCGCACCGTGTCGTTGCCGCCGTCGAGCGGCAGGTCGACACGGTTCGCTCCCTCACCGTGCCGCAACCGCAGCACGGTCCCGAGCCTGGGGTCGAGTCCGTCGAAATGGTCCTGCAGATGCGCAACCGTTTCCCGCAGCACGGTGCGCGGGTCGGGCGCGGCGCGGCGCTGGTAATGGCTGCCGTTCGCGGGGCGCAGCACCATCAACGCGAGCGCGTCGCCCTTCCCCTTGCCGTCGAGGTTCCAGTCCCATTCGCGCAGCAGCTTCTGCGCCTGCGCCAGCGCCGGGTCACCCTTCGTATCGAGCGCGAGCAACCGATCCATCCATGCCTTCGCATAGCCGGTCTTCGCATAGGCGGTGTCATATTTGATCGCCTTCAGCCGCGCCGCGTCGATCTGCCCCGACGCCTCGAACAGCTCGATCAGCCGCGTCGCGCGATTGGTCATGTCGTCCTCGATCCCGAGCAGTGGCGAAAAGGCCGCGGCGTCGAGTTCGTCGCCCGGCCCCGCCGCGACCCACGGCGTGTTGTTGGCGTTCATCACATAGCCCGAGCGGGGATTGACCAGTGCCGGCACGCGGTCGAACGGCAGCGTCTGCGTCCACAGATCCGCCGACGTGTCGCCGGGCAAAACGCCGCGCCAGTTGAACCCCGGCTGCCGGTCAGGGAACATCGCATTGTAGAAGAAGCCGATGTTGCCCTTGGCATCGGCGTAGACGAAATTGGTTGCAGGCACACCCTGCCCCGCCATGGCCGCGCGCCATTCGGCGAAAGTCCTTGCCCTGTTCAGCCGGTAATATTGGGTGACCATATTCGCCTGGTCGATGCCGGCATAGCGGATCGCGAAGGCACCCTTGTCATTCTTCACCACCGGCCCGTGGACCGAGTGCCAGATCGTGCGAGGAACCGGCAGCACGAACGGCCCGACCTTGACCTTCAGCCAGATGCGCGTCTTTTCAAGCGGCCGCCACTGGCCGTCGAAGCGGTAGTTTTCGCCACTGTCGTCGAGCACCAGCTTGTACACGTCGATCAAATCGGGCCGGTTTACCGTGTTGGTCCAGCCGAGAAATTTATTGTGACCGAGGAACGGATAGGGCGACCCAGGGAAGTTTGCGCCCGCGAAATCCCAGCCCTCTTCCGAATGGACGACAAGCTCGTACCACGCGACGCCGCCCGTCCACGGCTGGTGCGAGTTCGACACGAGCCGCGTCGCGCCGTCGGTCGACCGCGCCGGTGCAACCGCGATGCCGTTCGATCCATTGTCGGCAGGATCGGTGCCGACCGGGGTCAGCGCGCGCGGAACCAGCTTGCCCGTCGCATCGAGCGCGGGCCCGCCCTCGCGTGCGAGCGCCTTGTCCTCGACCAGCGATCCCAGCACCGAATCGAGCCCGAAGAAGAAGGGCGAACGGAGCACGAACCCCGCGACGACATCCTCGCCGGTGACCGGGAACAGCCCCGACAGGCGTATCTCGTCCGGATGTTTGTCGGCATAATGGTTGAGCCCGGCGGCGTAAGCGGTGAAGAGCTTTTTCACGTCGCCGGGCAGACGCGGCCAGTCGCGCTTCGTCGTCGCCCGGACATCGAGCAGCGCCTCGGCATAATCGATCTTCGCCCCGTCCTCGCCCAGCAGCGCACCGGCACGGCCACGCGTCATCGCGAGCACTTCCTGCAACGTCGAGAAATCGTCCTCGGCATGAGCATAGGCGACGCCGTAGGCAACATCGGCGTCGGTCTTCCCGAAGATATGCGGCACCCCGAAGCCGTCGCGCGCGATGCGGACATCGGCGGGCTTGAAAACGGGCGCAGCCGGCGCCTCGGCGGTCAGCGGCTCCCAGAAGGCAAGCGACACCGCAGTCAGGACGAACAGCAACAGGAAGCCGAGCAAAATCCGTCGCAGCATCGTTGGTCCTTTCCTGTCCGCGCGACTTGTGACGGCCATGTCGTCCGATGGCAAGCGACTGTCGTTCGTCGAGGCGGATTTGCGGGTGTACGCCATGCGGCTATGCACCGGGCAGGCTATTGAACAACGGGGAATAATCAAACATGCGCATGAAACATCTGCTCCTTTCCGCCTGCCTGTCGTTCGACCTCGCGCCTGCCGCGATGGCGCAATCCGTCACCGGATCGGGGGTCGTCCCGGCGACGGCGGCGAACAGCGCCGAGCGGGCAATCGGCTTCGCAACGAATGCGCCCGCGGGTGCCGCGCTCGTCATCATGACGACCGATGCCACGCTGCCGCCGCTTGACGGTGTGACCCTGACCGCCACCGAACGGCAGGCCGTTACTGCGGCGATCGCGGCGGCGAGCTTCGACGGCAAGGCGGGTTCGACACTGTCGCTGCGCGGTATCGGCGCGCATCCGCGTATCCTGCTGGTTGGCACGGGCCCCGCCCCCTCGTCGCTCGCGCTCGCCGAAGCAGGCGGCAAGGCGGCACAGGAGCTCAGAAGCGAGGCGCATCCCGTGACCATCGCCGGCGCCCTCGGCGACAGCTCGGCCGCCGATGTCGCTTACGGCTTCGCGCTCGGCCAGTATCGCTTCGACCGTTACAAGACCGTGGACAGGAAGGCGCCGTCGACCGGCACGGTGACGCTTGTCGGCGCCAACCCGTCGGCCGCCGAGACCGCCTTCGCAGGGCGCTGGAAACCGCTTGCCGACGGCGTGCGCCTGTCGCGCGACCTTGCGAACGAACCCGCCAACGTCATCTATCCCGAAAGCTTCGTCGCGCAGGTGCGCGAGGCGTTCGGCAATACACCCGGCGTCAGCATCGAAGTGCTCGACGAGGCCGCGATGCGCAAGCTCGGCATGGGGACGCTCGTCGGGGTCGGACAGGGCAGCCCGCGCGGTTCGCGCCTGCTCGCGGTGCGCTATCGCGGCGCGGGCGCACCCGCCGCGCCGCTGGCGTTCATCGGCAAGGGCATCACCTTCGATTCGGGCGGCATTTCATTGAAGCCCGGCGCGGGCATGTGGGACATGAAGGGCGACATGTCGGGCGCCGCCTCGGTCGTCGGCGCTGCGTTGTCGCTCGCAAAGTCGCGCGCACCGGTGCATGTCGTCGCGGTCGCGGCGCTCGCCGAGAATATGCCCGACGGCAACGCACAGCGCCCCGGCGACGTCACGCGCACCATGTCGGGCAAGACGATCGAGATGCTCAACGCCGACGCCGAGGGCCGCCTCGTCCTCGCCGACGCCAATGAATATGTCGCCGCGACCTACAAGCCGCGCGCGATCGTCAACATCGCGACACTGACCGGCGCGATCGTCGGCGCGCTCGACGACCAATATGCCGGCCTGTTCGCACGCGACGAAAAGCTCGCCGCCGCGCTGCTCGCGGCGGGCACAGCGAGCGGCGAGGAACTGTGGCGCATGCCGCTCCACAAGAATTACGCCGAGAAGCTGAAGTCGGACATCGCCGACATCCGCAATATTGCGCCGAGCCAAGGCCCGGGCGCGAGCCTCGGCGCCCATGTCATCGGCTTTTTCGTCGACGAGGCGACTCCATGGGCGCATCTCGATATCGCCGGCGTCAATCAGGCCGACAAGGCGACGCCGCTCGTTCCCAGGGGGATGAGCGGCTTCGGCGTGCGCCTGCTCGACCAGCTTGCGCGAAGCGGGGAATAGCAGGCCTTGCAATATTCCGTTCGTGTCGAGCGAAATCGAGACACCTCGAAGGCGTGTGCGACCGATGGGCATCTCGCCTTCGCTCGATGCGAACGGGAACTTGAAGCAAGCCCTTGTGTTGCACAATGGCAACACTATCTTGCCCGGCGAGAAAGGGGCTTTCTGAATGAACCTCGAAAAATTTACCGACCGCGCCAAGAGCTTTTTGCAGGCGGCGCAGACGATCGCGATCCGCATGAACCACCAGCGGATTGCACCCGAGCATATCGCCAAGGCGTTGCTCGAAGACAATCAGGGCATGGCCGCGGGGCTGATCGCCAAGAGCGGCGGCGACACTGCCCGCGCCGTACAAGGCATCGACGCGCTGCTCGCCAGGGTGCCCGCAGTGTCGGGATCGGGCGCCCAGCAGACGCCGGGCCTCGACAATGATGCGGTGCGGCTGCTCGATCAGGCCGAGCAAGTCGCCGCGAAGGCGGGGAACGAGTTCGTCACTGTCCAGAATATCCTGCTCGCGATGGTGCTTGCTCCGGGCACGTCGGTGGGCAAGGCCTTCGCCGACGCAGGTGTGACGCCCGAGGCACTCAACGCGGCGATCGCCAAGCTGACCGGCGGTCGCACCGCCGACAGCGCCTCGGCCGAAGACCGCTATGACGCGCTTCAGAAGTTCGCCCGCGACCTGACCGAAGTCGCACGCGAGGGCAAGCTCGATCCGGTGATCGGCCGCGACGAGGAAATCCGCCGCACTGTGCAGATTCTTGCCCGCCGCACCAAGAATAACCCGGTGCTGATCGGCGAACCCGGCGTCGGCAAAACCGCGATTGCCGAGGGACTCGCGCTCCGCATCGTCAATGGCGACGTCCCCGACAGCCTGAAGGACCGCCGCCTGCTCGCGCTCGATATGGGCGCGCTGATCGCAGGCGCCAAATATCGCGGCGAGTTCGAGGAGCGGCTGAAGGGCGTGCTCGACGATGTGAAGGCCGCCGAGGGCGAGATCATCCTGTTCATCGACGAGATGCACACGCTCGTCGGCGCGGGCAAGGGCGAGGGCGCGATGGACGCGTCGAACCTGCTGAAGCCCGCGCTCGCGCGCGGCGAACTCCATTGCATCGGCGCGACGACACTCGACGAATATCGCAAGCATGTCGAAAAGGATCCCGCACTCCAGCGGCGCTTCCAGCCCGTCTTCGTCGGCGAGCCGACGGTCGAGGACTCCATCTCGATCCTGCGCGGCATCAAGGAGAAATACGAACTGCACCACGGCGTGCGGATCACCGACGGCGCGATCGTCGCCGCGGCGACATTGTCGAACCGTTATATCTCCGACCGCTTTCTGCCCGACAAGGCAATCGACCTGATGGACGAGGCCGCAAGCCGTATCCGCATGGAGGTCGAATCGAAGCCCGAGGAGATCGAGGGCCTCGACCGCCGCATCATCCAGATGAAGATCGAGGAGGCCGCGCTCGGCAAGGAAAGCGACGCCGCGTCGAAGGACCGGCTGGCGACCTTGCAGGCCGAACTCGCGAACCTCGAACAGCAGTCGGCCGAACTCACGCAGAAGTGGCAAGCCGAAAAGGACAAGATCCACGCCGAGGCGAAGATCAAGGAGGAGCTCGATGCCGCACGTTCGGCGCTCGATCAGGCGCAGCGCGCCGGCGACCTCGGACTCGCGGGTGAACTCTCCTACGGCACCATCCCCGGTCTCGAAAAAAGGCTCGAGGCCGCGCAAGCCGCCGCGGGCAACGCGATGCTGCGCGAGGAAGTCACCGCCGACGATATCGCCGCGGTGGTGAGCAAATGGACCGGCATCCCTGTCGACCGCATGATGGAAGGCGAGCGCGAGAAATTGCTCGGCATGGAAGCGACGCTGGGCCAGCGTGTGATCGGGCAGGACGAGGCGGTGCGCGCCGTGTCGACCGCCGTCCGCCGCGCGCGCGCCGGGCTGCAGGACCCCAACCGTCCACTCGGCAGTTTCCTCTTCCTCGGCCCGACAGGCGTCGGCAAGACCGAACTCACCAAGGCGCTCGCGCGCTTCCTGTTCGACGACGACAATGCGATGGTGCGCATCGACATGTCCGAATTCATGGAAAAGCACAGCGTCGCGCGGCTCGTCGGCGCGCCTCCGGGCTATGTCGGCTATGAAGAGGGCGGCACGCTAACCGAAGCGGTGCGGCGCCGGCCCTATCAGGTCGTGCTGTTCGACGAGGTCGAGAAAGCGCATCCCGACGTGTTCAACATCCTGCTCCAGGTTCTCGACGACGGGCGCCTGACCGACGGGCAGGGTCGTACGGTCGATTTCACCAACACGCTGATCATCCTGACGTCGAACCTCGGCAGCCAAGCGATCGCCGCGCTTCCCGACGACGCGCCGGTCGAGCAGGCCGAGCCCGCCGTGATGGAGGTGGTGCGCGCGCATTTCCGGCCCGAGTTCCTGAACCGCCTCGATGAGATCGTGCTGTTCCACCGCCTCGCGCAGCAGCATATGGGCGGGATCGTCGATATCCAGGTTGCGCGCGTCCAGAAGCTGCTCGCCGACCGCAAGGTCACGCTCGACCTCACCGACGCCGCGCGCGCGTGGCTCGGCCGCGTCGGCTACGATCCGGTGTACGGCGCAAGGCCGCTGAAGCGCGCGGTGCAGAAATATCTGCAGGACCCGCTTGCCGATCTGATCCTGAAAGGCGAAGTGAAGGACGGGTCGACGATCAGGGTCGACGAAGGCGACGGCGCGCTGAAACTCGCGCCGGCATAGGAGCACTTCGGGTGAACGAGGAGTGGGCGCGGCTTGATGCCGCCGCTGGGCGGAGCATCGGACAGGGACGCCATTCGGAAGCCGCGGCGCTGCTCCGCCGGGCGACCGCGCTCCGTCCCGATCACGCCGACGGCTGGTTCAACCTCGGCTATGTGCTGCGCCAGATGCGCGCCTATCCCGAGGCGCTCGACGCCTATGCCGAGGCGCTGCGCCGCAATGTCCCGGCCCCCGAGGCGGTGCACGTCAACCGCGCCGCGATCCTCTCCGAATATATGGAGCGGACGGCCGAGGCCGAGGCCGAACTTCGCGCGGCGCTGGACAGGAATCCCAAATTCCTGCCCGCGTGGCTCAACCTCGGCGGTCTGATGGAAGATATGGGCAAGGCCGACGATGCCGCCGACGCATACCGCAAGGCACTGCGTGTCGCGCCGGGCAACGGCCGCGCGCGCGCGCGGCTGGCGGCGATCCGTGTCCACAAGGGCGAAGCTGAACCCGCGATCCGCGACCTGGAAGCAAGATTGCGGAACGGTGCCGATAGTCCTGACGATGCCACCGAACTTCTTTTCGCGCTCGGCAACGCCCTCGACGCGGCCGGCCGCTACGGCCATGCGTTCGCCGTGATCGCCGAAGCGAACCGGGTAAACGAATCGATCCGCCCGGCATCGCGCCGCTACAATCGCGTGGCGCAGGAACGGCTGGTCGATGAGCTTGTCGCGGCCTTCCCCGATCGCCCGAACGCGTCCACGGCCGACGATGGCGAGCAGATGATCTTCATCTGCGGCATGTTCCGGTCGGGCTCGACCGTGATCGAACAATTGCTCGGCCGCCACCCGCTCGTCCGCATCGGCGGCGAACTCGACCTGATCCCCTCCATGGTCCACGAACGACTGATGCCGTATCCGGCGGCGATCGGCGATCTGGCCGCCGCCGGACTCGACGAATTGCGTGGCCAATATCTGCAGACGATCCGCACCAATTTCCCCGACGCCGCCTATATCACCGACAAGCGGCCCGACAATTTCCTGCATATCGGCCTGATCAAGACGCTCTTCCCCGCTGCGCACATCGTCCACACCCGGCGTGACACGCTCGACAACATCCTGTCGATCTTCTTCCTGAACTTCGCCGAGACAATCAATTACAGCGACCGGCTCGAGGATGCGCTGCACTATGTCGGCCAGTATCGACGGCTGATGGCGCATTGGGAACGGATTTTCGGCGCCGATATCGTCACGATCGAATATGACCGGCTCGTCCACGCCCCCGATGCGGTGATCGCCGACGCCTTTCGCAATCTGGGCCTGCCTCCCGTCGATCCGGCCGCAGCCGGAGATTCGAAAGCACCCGTCATTCGCACCCCGAGCAACTGGAAAGCGCGCTCGGCGATCCACAACCAGTCGTCGGGACGCTGGAAAAATTACGCCGCCGAACTCGCATCCATCCGCTCGGCGCTAGCCGCCATGGATGAGATGTAACCGCCCCCCAACGGCCCAAAGCCTAGCGATCGCGCGACGTAATGTCGAAAAAGCGCGCTAGCAGATCCTGTTCGGCGGACGATAGATAGGGGTTCCAGACGTCGAAGATCAGCACGACGCGCGGCTCGGCGCTGCGATTCCACGCCTCGTGCTCGATCGTGTCGTCAAAGGCAAACGCCTCGCCGACCCGCCATTCGCGCGTTTCGCCGCCGACGCGAAAGGCACAGTCGGAAGGAACGACCAGCGGCAAATGGACGATCGCGCGCGTATTGGTGACGCCGGTATGCGGCGGAATGTGTGCGCCAGGTTTCAGGATCGAAAAGAAGGCCGACGGCGCCTTACCCGGAACGCAGTTTTGCGGGATCGCGTCGAGCGCGGCAGCCGTTTCGGGGCAAAGCGCGCAGATGCTTTCGTTCTTCTCTCCATATTCCCACAGGAAACAGGCGCTCCAGTTCAGCGAATTGTCGAGTGTCGACCATTTATTCTCGGGCGTTCCGGGTTCTTGCCGGACATAGGGGCGGATGGCTTCATTGCCGTTCGCAAGCAGCGCCAGCGCTTCGCTGCGAATGGTGTCGGTACGTGCCTCGATTTCAGCAAACCAGGGAAAATGCGAGCGGTCGAAAAATTCGTCGGCGGGGAGGAACGGATAGAAAAGACCCGCACATTCATTCTGATAAATCCGGCGGCGACCCAGGCTGTTGTCGACACAGGCGGTGAAGCGGCGTCCCGCCGCACCCATGGCGGCCAGTTCGGCGCCCAGTTGGCGGTCGACGGCATCGGCAATCGCGCCATTGTGCCGTTCGAGAAAGGCACGGCCATACTGCAGCGCCTCTTCGACCCGCAGCGGCCGCTCGTGCATCGCGCTCGCCATCTGCACGATATTGCTCCACCGCTGTGCCGCGTCGCTTTCCTCACCCAGCCGCTCGTGCAGTTCGGCGATACGGAGCAGCGCAATGAAGTGCCTGCGGTCGATGTCGAGCGCGCCTTGCAGTGCCCGCCGTTCACCTTCGTCGTCCCCGGCCGCGCGGCACGCGGTCGCGAGGTTCAGCCACAGCGCCGGTTCTTTCGGATCGGCGGCGACGGCGGCGACGAAACTCGCCTGCGCCTGTCCGAAATCCTGATCGGCGAGCGCGCGCATGCCCCGCGCATTGTGCAATCGGGGGTCAGTCGAATATTGTTGCAGGGCCTGATCGAGCGTGCGGCGTTCGCCGGCGGCGTCGCCGCGCTGGCGCGCCTGCATCGCGGTCGCCAGCGCCCCTTCGATCGCTTGGATATCGATAGTCATAGGACCGGCTAATCCACTAGCCGCGCGGGCGCAAGCGAAGGCGGTGGTTGAAGCAGGTGCGATATCGTTGCAGACGGAACGCATGGCATCGGGTGCCGGCGAAAGGGACAAATGATGATGACGCCGGAATGGCTCGCCCACCGCTATGACGAGGGGCATGACGCCGTTCATTTCGTAAACGCACCGCGCGCGCTGCGCCGTTCGGTGCCATTTCTGACCGACGAACATCTCGCGGCGACCGACGCTCCGGCGATATGGAAGCGTAGCGACGCGCTCGCCGGCGCGCACGGCGCGTCGCCGACGCATTTCATCTTTCATTCGGCCTATTGCTGCTCGACCCTGCTCGCACGGGCTTTCGACATCCCGGGTGTCGCCCATTCGCTGAGCGAACCGCAGATATTGAACGATATGGTCGGCTGGCGGCACCGCGGGGGCAATCCGGCAGAGATCGGGGCGGTCACCGACAGCGCGCTTCGGCTACTTGCACGCCCCTTCATCGAGGGCGAGGCGACCGTCATCAAGCCGTCCAACATCGTCAACGGCCTCGCCACGGCGCTCCTGTCGATCCGCCCCGACGCAAGGGCCGTGCTGCTCCACGCGCCGCTACGCCTCTTCCTCGGGTCGATCGCCCGGAAAGGCATGTGGGGGCGGCTTTGGGTTCGCGAACTGCTTGCGCGCCAGCTCGCCGAGGGCATGATCGACCTCGGTTTCGAGTCGCGCGACTATCTGCTGCACACCGACCTCCAGGCGGCGGCCGTCGGATGGCTCGCGCAGCACCGCCTGTTCGGCGACATGGCACGGAAATGGCCCGAACGGATCAGGACGCTCGACAGCGAGGCGCTGGTCGCACGCCCCGGCGAAGCAATGACGGCGCTCGCCGGCCTGTTCGGCGTCGGACTGGCCGAAACCCGAATTGCGTCGATCGTCGCCGACGT
Organism: Sphingopyxis sp.; assembly: GCA_017745175.1. Taxonomy (GTDB): domain Bacteria; phylum Pseudomonadota; class Alphaproteobacteria; order Sphingomonadales; family Sphingomonadaceae; genus Sphingopyxis. Next base: position 45,326 of record JAGHZY010000007.1, read on the forward strand.
CTTTGCGCGCGATTCAAAGAGCGGAAAGGTCTTTGCGAGCGGTCAGCGTGCGGCGGACCAGACAGCGGCCGAGACGCTCCATGCCGACGAGATCGACAAGGTGAGCAGCTGGGCCGAAGCCGTCGCTGCATCGGCGGGCATCGACATGGCATTGCCAGCGCCGCTGCTCGGTCCGGGTTAGAACCCCGGTCTCACAGGGCAGCCGGTAAAAAAAAGGGGCGGTCCGAAGACCGCCCCATCCTTTTTCGTCCGATCGGTGCGGATCAGAACTTGAAGTGCACCGACGCAGCGTAACGGCGACCGATCGTGTCGTACGTCGACGGATAGGTGTTGCCGCCGTTGAACGAGGTCGAACCGGCGCTCGAGCCGACGATCGGGGGCTTCTTGTCGAGGACGTTGAACGCCGACAGGGTCAGGTCAACATTGTCCGAGAAGGCGAAGCGCGCCGTCAGGTCGAAATAGTCATACGCCTTGATGCGGTTGAAGTTCACCTGGCGGCCGACCAGATCGCCCTTGCCCGTGATCGTCCCGCTGAACAGGTTGCGCGACGCCGCGGTGAAGCCGCGAGCGAGATAGTCGTCGGCCTGACCTTCATACTTCATGCTGTCGATATGGCGCCACAGGAGCGAGATATCGATCTTGTCGAAGGAGAGGGTCGTGCGCTGGGTCCACGAGAACTCGGGCTGCAGCGAACCGACGGTCAGACCGTTCGAGATGCCGCAGTTCGTGCTGTAGTAGCCCGTGCACTCGCGGGCAAACGAGCCCGGCGACGCCTGGAACTTCGAGCTCATGGTATAGTTGCCAGCGAAGTTCAGCTGCAGTTCGGCGAAGCCCAGATCGGTGCGGTAGTTGACCGTGAGGTCGATACCGTCGGTCCAGAGGCGGCCGTTGTTGGTGAGCGGCGTCGGCAGACCCAGGATCGGGTTCGCCGCCGTCGAGGTACCGCTGAGACGGCCGTTGATCGCGTTACGACGGATGCCCGTACAGGCCGGATCGGTCGCCGAAGCCGCGGTGATGTTACCGAAGCACGCCGCGATGACGTCACCCGGCGTCGCCGCCGTGATCGCATCCTTCACCTTGATGTTGTAATAATCAAGGGTGACCGTGAGCCCGCTGATCAGATCCTGCGGGCGGAGCACGACGCCGAACGAGTAGGAGTCGGACTTTTCCGGGCTCAGGTTCGGGTTGCCGCCACCCGTCGAGTTCGCCTGACCGGCGCTCGGATTCTGGATCGCACCGATCGACGCAGCCGGCGCACCCTGTGCGATACAGACGGCACGAAGGTTGGCGTTGGTGGTCGGAGCCGCACCGGCGCAGGGATCAACCAGCAAGTTGGTCAGGCCCGTCGCCACCGGCGCGAACAATTCGCCGATGTTCGGGGCGCGAACCGCGCGCTGGAAGTTGCCGCGGAACTTGATCGCGTCGACCGGCGACCAGTTCACGCCGAACTTGTAGGTCGTCGCATTGAAGCTCGGGTCGCCAGCCGCGTCGATCTTGTACTTCGAATAACGGACGCCCGCTTCGAAGGTCAGTTCGTCGAAGAAGGGCTTGTCCGAAACGAGCGGCACGATGAGCTCGCCGAACGCTTCCTTGACGTCGAAACCACCGTTGAGCGGAAGGATCGCGCCGCCAGCACCGCCGAGTTCGCCCGGGATCGAAGCGAGGTTATCGGGCGCGCGCTGCGCGGTGTATTTGCGGTATTCGCCGCCAACCGCGAACGAAACCGGCTCCGATGCCCACGGCAGGGTCGCGCCGCCGAAATCGCCCGACAGGACGCCATGGACCTGCGCCAGCGAGGTGCGGTTGACGATCGTGCTGGAGATGCCGCCAATGAACGCGCCCATTTCGGGCGTGATGCTGCCCGCGGGACCGAACAGGTTGAGCGGAACGCAACCGTTCGCCGTGTTCTGGCAGGTCGTGGTGCTGGTCGCGTTCAGCGCCTGCTGGACGCGCGAGTTGGCGACATAGCCCGTACGGGTTTCGGCATTTTCGCTTTCGCCATACGAACCATAGACGTCGAGCTTGAGCGAATCGGTGAACGCGTACTTCAGGCCGGCCGAATAGTCGAAGAAGGTCGTGACATATTCGCTGATGCGCGGCCCGAGTTCGACCGAGCGGCGATAGACCGTCTGCAGCGGAATGGCGGGGTTGTTGTCGCACGTCGGCCCCAGCGCGATCCCGGCGAAGCCGCAAAGCTGGTTGCGGATCGTCGAGTTCAGATAGGGGTTTTGGCCGGGAACGGTCAGTCCGGCGGTGCCGAAGATACCCGAAGCCGCGATGATCGAGCTGACGCGGTTCTTCGAGAAGAGGCCGCGAGCATAGACTTCAAGCTTGTCCGAAACTTCGTAACGCGCCTTGCCGTAGAAGCTGAAGCGCTCGAACGGCGTCGTGTAGACGTTGAACGGGTTGAAGTTGAACGCGTTGTAGAAAGGCACCAGACTGCTACCATCGGGCGCGATCTGGAAATCGTCGGTCGCGGTCGAAATGCCGGTCGGCGACGAGGTGAACGAGTCACCCGAAGCCACGCCGGTCGCCGACGAAAGGGTGAACTCGCCGTAGGGACGCGCACCGAAATAGAGCGGATCGGCTTCCTGATAGCTGAGCGCCAGCACGGCGTTACCGCGACCATCGTCGAAGTTCGCACCGAGAACGAGGTCGGCACGGAAGACGTTGGTGTCGCCCCGTTCGCTGATCTGTTCGCTGATGACGGCGTCAAGGCCGGCGAAATCCTGCTTCGTGACGAAGTTCACGACACCCGAAACCGCGTCCGCACCATAGCTGGTCGAAGCGCCGCCGGTCAGGACGTCGACGCGTTCGATCAGCGCGACGGGGATGTTGTTGAGGTCGACGATGCCCGAGAAGCTCGACGGCGTGAGGCGCTGCGAGTCGAGAAGGACGATGTTCCGGTTCGCGCCGAGGCCGCGAAGGTCGACGCGTGCGCTGCCGACGGTGCCGTTGTTGACGTTGCCGCCAAGGTTCGGCGTCACGCCCGGCAGTTCGCGCAGGAGCTGTTCGGCGTTGTTGGTCTGGCGAAGCGCGACTTCGTCGGCGCCGATCACGGCGACAGGCGACGAGCTTTCGAGGTTCGGGTTACGAATGAGCGTGCCGGTGACGACGATTTCGGTGTTGGCGGCCGTGTCTTCGGCCGGCGCGTCCTGCGCATAGGCAGGAGCCGAAACCAGCGCGACGCCCATGACGAGCGGCGCAGCGCCGAGCTTCAGCTTGGAATATTGAGTTTTCTTCACAGTGCAGTCCCTTGCTACTGATGGATGAACTACCTGGACCCCCGACGCGACGGCAAAAGCCGGCACGTAAATGCCCTGATAGCGTGCGGGATGACTGCTCGTTCATCGCGAGTAAAGGAAATTCCCGCCGCTTTCCGTCGTTTCAAAGGCCATTGTGACGTATTTGCAACAAACGCGGAAAACAGTGAAATACAATATGCTGCGGCGCGTCATTCGCGACATTTTGTTTCATCAGTTACGAAATATCATCGCGGAGGCGAAGATCTAGCCGCCGATCGGCCCCGCCAGTTTTCCGGGATCGAGGCGCGCGCCGCGCCAGGTCAGCCCCCAATGCATATGCGGCCCGGTCGCGCGACCCGTTCGCCCCACCGTTCCGAGCGGCTGCCCCTGCCGGACCCGGTCGCCGGCCTTCACGTCGAGCCGCTGGCAATGGAGAAATGCGCTGCTGAGGCCCATGCCATGATCGATGATCAGCAGATTCCCCTCGAGGGTGAAGGGCGCGCTCGCCGCGAGCACGACGACGCCGTCGGCCGGCGCAACGAAGGGCGTTCCGGCCGGAACCGCAACGTCGGTGCCGCCATGATAGCTGCCCGGCTTGCCCTGATAGATGCGCTGCGATCCGAAGAAGCCCGACAACCGCCCCGTCACCGGCCAGCGGAATTTCTGCCGCCAGCCGTCGGACGCGACCTCCATATTACGCGCCGCAGCGATCTGCGCGAGTTCGGCGGGGCGACGACGCTCGAAATCGGCGTCGCTCGACGCGCTGCCGCGATAAGGCGCATTGATATGTTCGAGCCGCCAGCTGCCCGCAGCGACGGCGATCGACCGTTCGACCGTGCGCCCGTCGGCCAGCGTCGCGACGAGCCGCGCGCTGGCAGGAGCGTCGCGATCGAAGGCGATCAGGAAGCGGCCATCAGCCGCGACGGGTATCGCCTTGCCGTCGAGCGTGAGCGCACGCGCAGCGCCCGGCACCTGCCCGACCATCACTGCACCCTGTTCGGCGAGGCCGACTAATGCGAAATCTGCGCGAACCGGCTCGCGTAGCGGTGCAGGCGGAGAGGGCGACGGCGTGACGGACTGCATCGCCGGGCGCCGCGCAGGCCGGGCATCGGCCTCGCCGGCCGGAACGCCGCCGGCAGCAACGATCAGGAGCGCCAGCGCCGCGCCGTGCCGCGGCCAATCCCTTGCGGACATCATGCCTTGCGCGCGGCGTCCAGTTCAGCCTGCACCGAAATCGCCGCCGTCGCATAGGGCTCCTGCCGGGCGACCGACCAATAGCGCAGTTCGTCGAGCCCGATCGGCGCCCCGCTGACCGCGCAGAGCACATGGTCGCCAGGCGCGAGGACGCGAAAGCCGTTCGGGCCGTACTGGAGGCGGGCGAGGCGATTGCGGCTGGCGATCAACATGATTTTCGGTCCATTCGATGGAAATTTGCTGCCCCGACTATAACAGCATCGCGCCCTGCGACCACCCCCGGCAACTCAAAAGAGCTCGCCCTGCCCCCGCCCGGGCTCCGCCGGCGGCGGCTTGCGCACCGGCCTGGGTGCCGGCGGTGATCCATCGCCGCCGCCGACCGCAACCGGCACCTCGCCGTCGGCAAACTGCAGCTGCAGCGTCCGGGCGGCGCGCGCCATGGCGGCGGTCGTGACAATCGCGCCGCCGCTATCGCGCACCATCGCATAGCCGCGCGACAGCAAGGCGCGCGGGTCGAGCGAGGTCAGCAGCCGTCCCAGCCCTTCGAGCAGCGCGCGATCGCGATCCCAGCGCCGCGCGAGCAAGGCGGGACGCAAGGCCGCCCCGCGCGTCGCGAGGCGTTCCGAAATCACCGTCAGCCGGTGCCGCTGACTGCGGTCGAGACGGTCACCCGCATCGTCGAGCCGCTGGCGCTGCGGCGCATAAAGCGCGTCGCGCTTCGGCAGATGCCGCGCCAATGCGGTCAACCGCTCGCTCGCCAACGACTGGTGGCGGTTCACCGCACCGATGATCCGCCCGTTCCACGTCGCGAGCTGCGCCTGCAGCTCGGCACGAACCGGGACAGCCATCTCGGCCGCCGCGGTCGGCGTCGGCGCGCGCACGTCGGCGGCATAGTCCGCCAGCGTGACGTCGGTCTCGTGCCCGACCGCGCTGATCGTCGGAATCCGGCAATCGGCGATCGCGCGCACGACGACCTCTTCGTTGAACGCCCACAGATCCTCGATCGACCCGCCGCCGCGCGCGACGATGACCAGATCGGGACGTGGCACGGGCCCGCCGGGCGCGATGGCATCAAAACCGCGGACGGCATTCGCGACCTGCGCTGCGGCGCCGTCGCCCTGCACGAGCACCGGCCAGACGATGACATGCGTCGGGCAGCGATCGGCGAGCCGGTGGAGGATATCGCGGATTACCGCCCCTGTCGGCGAGGTCACCACGCCGATCGTGCGCGGCAGATAGGGCAGCCGGTCATATTTGCGCTCGCGGTCGAACAGTCCTTCGACACCGAGCCGCGCCTTCAATTTTTCGAAGAGCAGCATCAGCGCGCCCTCGCCCGCGACCTCGAGCGTATCGACGACGAGCTGATATTTCGAACGCCCCGGATAGGTGGTGAGCTTGCCCGTCGCGATTACCTCGATCCCGTCCTCGGGCCGGAAGGCGAGCCGCCCCGCCTGCCCCTTCCACATCACCATGTCGATGAGGGCATTATCGTCCTTGAGCGCCGCATAAAAATGCCCCGAGGCCGCGCGCTTCGCGCCCGACAGCTCGCCGCGCACGCGCACGCGCGCGAAGCCGTCCTCGACCGTACGCTTGATTGCTGCCGACAATTGGCTGACCGACAGCGCGGGCGCATTGTCGCCGGGCGCAGCGTCGGCTAACAGCCGCGCTTCGGTGCCATCGTCGGACGCCGTATCGGGAAAAGGGACTGACATGAATATCCTGCTGGTCGGATCGGGGGGCCGCGAACATGCGCTCAGCTGGCAGTTGGCACAATCGCCAAGCTGCGCCAAGCTCTATGCCGCACCCGGCAACCCGGGGATCGAACTCCACGCCGAATGCGTGCCGATTGCCGCCGATGATCTCGACGGCCTGCTCGCCTTCGTCCGCGCGCACAGCATCGATTTCGTCGTCGTCGGCCCCGAAGCCCCGCTCGTCGCGGGCCTCGCCGACCGCCTTCGCGAGATCGGCATCCCGGCCTTCGGCCCGGGCGCCGCCGCCGCACGTCTCGAAGGCTCGAAGGGATTCACAAAGGATCTCTGCGCGCGCGCCGGCATTCCGACCGCCGGTTATGTCCGCTGTACCAGTGCCGACGAAGCTCTTGCGGTCCTCGACGGCTTTTCAATCCCGGTCGTGATCAAGGCCGACGGCCTCGCCGCGGGCAAGGGCGTGATCATCGCCGAAACGCGCGCTGACGCCGAAGCCGCGGTCGCGGATATGTTCGACGGCGCCTTCGGCGGGGCGGGCGCCGAGGTAGTGATCGAGGAATATATGACCGGCGAGGAAGCGAGCTTCTTCGCGCTCTCCGACGGCAAGGATGTGATCGCCTTCGGCAGCGCGCAGGACCATAAGCGCGTCGGCGACGGCGACACGGGGCCGAACACCGGTGGCATGGGCGCTTACAGCCCCGCACCGGTGCTTACCGCCGATCTCGAAGCGGTCGTGATGGACCGCATTATCCGCCCGACCGTCAACACGCTCGCCGCCGAGGGCACGCCCTATGTCGGTGTGCTGTTTGCCGGGTTGATGCTCACCGCCGAAGGCCCGAAGCTGATCGAGTATAATTGCCGCTTCGGCGACCCCGAATGCCAGGTGCTGATGATGCGCTTCAAGGGCGATTTCGCCGCGCTGCTCCACGCGGCCGCGAGCGGAACCATCGCCGCAGCCGAAGCGCCCGCCTTTTCGCACGACTATGCGCTCACCGTCGTGATGGCCGCAAGGGGCTATCCGGGGATCCCCGAAAAGGGCGGTGCAATCCGTCGCATCGCCGATGCCGAAGCGGGCGGCGTGCGCGTCTTCCACGCCGGCACCGCACGCGACGAGCGGATCCTCGTCGCCGCCGGCGGCCGTGTGCTCAATGTCACGGCAACGGGCAAAAGCGTCACCGAAGCGCAGGCCCGCGCCTATGCGGCCGTCGACAAGCTCGATTTCCCGAGCGGTTTCAGCCGCCGCGACATCGGCTGGCGCGAGGTCGCGCGCGAAGCCGGGTGACGGCGACTGGACGCGAGATATTTGGCCGCATAGGCTGAGGGAAACCCATAAGCGGAGAAGATCATGGCCTGGCTTCAGGAAAACTGGATTATCGCGGTCGTCGGACTTGTCGTGGCCGTCGTGCTGCTCTGGTGGCTGTTCGGGCGCTCCAAACCCGAAGCGGTCGCGCCGACGATCGTCGAACCGGCGAAGCCAGCCAAGCCGCTCGAACCGGCAAAGCCCGAAATCATTGCCGCCGAGCCCGCGCGCTTCAAACCACTCGAACCAAAGCCCCGGCCCGTCGCACCAACCGCGCCGCCGCCCGCGCCCGAACCCGCCGCCAAAGCGCTCCCGCCCGAACCGACCTCGGCTCCCGAAGCGGCGCCGCTCGTCAAGCCGGTAGCCGAGGCCGCGCGGCCTGCCCCATCGAGGCCCGCGACCAAACCGAAAGCCGCGCCCAAGCCCGCGATGAAGAAGGCCGCCACCAGGGAACCGGCGGCGAAACCGACCGCGAAGCCCGCGGCGAAGAAGGTTGCTGCCAAGCCCGCGCCCGCCGAAACGGCGGCGGTCCCCGAGGAACCGACCGCAGCGCCGGCCGCGAAACCCGCTCCCGCAGCAACCACGGCCAAGGCGGATAATTTGCAACTGCTGAAGGGCGTCGGCCCCAAGCTCGTCGTGCTGCTCAATGGCCTCGGCGTCGCCAGTTTCCGGCAGATCGCCGACTGGACCGACGCCGACATCGCGCGGATCGATCCGCAGCTCGGCGCCTTCCAGGGCCGCATCGCCCGCGACAATCTTGTCGATCAGGCCGGCTATCTCGCGCGCGGCGACAAGGCCGGGTTCGAGGCGAAATATGGTGCGCTCGGCGGCGAGCTCTGACCACAGGCGGCCACAAGCGTTCAGGACTTGACCGATCCGCATTGACTGTATTAACTGCACAATACAGCCAATGCGGTGAATGATGTCCTTCTCAGAAAATTCCGGCCGCAAGCCCCTCCGCCATGGCCGCGCCGAGGTCGCGAGCCTCGGCGAGGCGATCCGCTGCAATCGTCTTGGGCGCGAGAATCGCTTCGGGCGTCTGCGCGGCGGTGTTGACGATGACGGGATCGACGACACGTTTCAGCCGCCAGCCGGTTGCGATGCGGTCGAGCTGGCGCTGCGCATTCTCGCCGTCCGAGCCCGCGCAGATGATCGTCGCATAGGGACGCCCTGCGAGTTTTCCCAGGCATGGGTAATAGCAGCGGTCGAACATCTCCTTCATCGCGCCCGAGAGCGCGGCGAGATTTTCGGGGCCAACGAAAAGATAGCCCGCCGCAGCTTCCAGCAGGTCCGGCGTCACATCCTCCACCGCGACAAGCTCTGCCATTTGCGCGCCTTCGGCCGCGGCAGCCGCGAGCGCGCGGCTGCCGCCGGTTCGGCTGTGCCAGGCGATAAGGAGGTGCGGCGCGTCGGTCATGCGCCGATGCTTGCCAAGCACCGGCTCGCGGCGCAAGCTGCCCCGACATATGGGGGAGACATGACATGCACCGACTGACCGCCCTGTTGCTCGCGAGCAGCCTGCCCTTCACCGCCACCGCACAGGATGCCGCCAGCGAAGCGACGCGTACCGCGCAGGCCGAGATCGCCAAACGCCTGCCGCTGGACGATCCGCGCGACGAGGCCAGCGTGATGCGCGGCAAGCTTGCCGAAATTCCGGGCGGGGTGATCCAGAGTGCCGACGGCAAGATTGTTTGGGACCGGCGGCCGTACGAATTTCTCAACAAGGCCGAGACGCCCGATACGGTGAACCCGTCGCTGTGGCGGCAGGCGCGGCTCGACGCGGTGCACGGGCTGTTCGAGGTTGTACCCGACAAGATCTGGCAGGTCCGCGGCTATGACATCTCGGTGATGACGATCATCCGCGGCAAGACGGGATGGATTATCGTCGATCCCTTGTTGTCCGAAGAGGCGGCCGCCGCGAGCTGGAAATTGTTCGCCGACACGGTCGAGGCGAAGAGCGGCAGGCTGCCGATCAGGGCGGTGATCTTTTCGCACAGCCACAGCGACCATTTCGGCGGCGTCGGCGGCATCGTGAACCCCGAACGAGTCAGGGCGGAAAAGATCCGCATCATCGCACCGCACGGCTTTTCGGAAGAGGCGACGTCGGAGAATGTGCTCGCGGGCGGAGCGATGGGGCGGCGCGCGCTCTACATGTTCGGCGCGATCCTGCCGCCCGGCGAGCGAGGGCAGATCGATACCGGACTGGGCCCGAAGCTGTCGTCGGGAACGGTCGGCTATATGGAGCCGACCGAGACCGTCGGCGAAAAGGGCGGGTCGCTGGCGATCGACGGGCTGGTTTTCGATTTCCTCGATGCTGGCAGCACCGAGGCGCCTTCGGAATTCGTCTTCTATGTACCCGCCTACAAGGCGCTGCATACGACCGAAGTCGTCACGCACACGCTGCACAATGTGCTGACCCTGCGCGGGGCGCAGGTGCGCGATGCGCTGCACTGGTCGAAGGTGATCGACGCGATGCTGCTGAAATGGGGCGGCAAGGCCGAGGTCGCGATGGCGTCGCACCATTGGCCGACATGGGGTGCGGGCGAGGTATCTTCGCTGCTGGCGAACCAGCGCGATGCCTATCGCTATGTTCACGACCGCACGCTCTTTCTCGCGAACCGCGGCGCAACCCTGCACGAACTCGCCGACCAGACCGCCGAGGCGCCGGTACAGGCGGCCGATTTCGCGACGCGCGGCTATTATGGCACGCTCAACCACGACATGAAGGCGGTGTATCAGCGCTATTTCGGCTGGTGGGACGGCAATCCGGCGAATTTCAACCCGCTTCCGCCCGAGCAATCGGCACCCAAATATGTCGCGCTCGCGGGCGGGGCGGAGAAGCTGCTCGCGGCGGGCAGGGCCGCGATCGCGGCAGGTGAATATCGCTGGGCGGCCGAGCTTTTGAACAAGCTCGTTTTCGCGCAGCCCGGCGACAAGGAAGCACGCGCAGCGCTCGCATCGGCGTATGACCAGCTCGGCTATCAGGCCGAGTCGGGCGCGTGGCGGAACTATTATCTCGCCGGCGCAGCGAGCCTGCGCGGCAATGCCGTCGAGGCATCGACGCGCAACGGGCAGAGCCGCAGCTTCGTCAGCGCAATCCCCACCGCGATCTTCTTCGATGCGCTTGCGACGCGTTTCGACGCCGCGAAGGGCAGCGCGGTCAAAGGCACGTTCCAGTTCGTCCTGCCCGACAGCAAGGAGACGGTCGCGGTGGTCGTCGGCGGCGGGGTCGAATTCCCGCGCTATGGCGTGACCGATCCGGAGCCGACCGCAACGGTGACGATCGACCGCAAGATTCTCGACGAAGCGATGATGGCGCGCGCGCAATTCCCCGCACTGATCCAGTCGGGCGCGATCCGGATCGACGGCAACCGCACGGCATTCCTGCAATGGTTCGCGCTCCACCCGCCGGCGGACCCGCGCTTCAATGTGGTTGTGCCATGATGGTCCGAAAGACTAACGGACGAGCATGACCGACACGCCCGCCGCGCACCCGACCGATCCCTTCGATCCCGACGCCATCAACGCCGCCGAAGGTCTCGATCCGGTCGATCCGGCCTATACGCAGGTGCTGCGCATTGCGACGGCGCTCAATCTGATCCCGCTCGCGATCGGCGCGAGCATCTTCGACGCACTGCTGATCCGCCACATCGACGGGCCCTATGGCCTCATCACCGCGCTCGCCTGGCTCGCCGCGGTCGTCATGATCGCGACCTTTCCGTCGCGGCGCGTGGCGCGCTGGGGGTACAGGATCGGCGAAGGACAGCTTCGTGTCGCGCGCGGATGGCTGTTCCGCACCGATACGATCGTCCCCTTCGTGCGCGTCCAGCATATCGACGTCGGACAGGGGCCAATCGAGCGCTGGTTCGGCCTGTCGCACCTGATCGTCCACACGTCGGGCACGCACAACAGCACGGTGACGCTGCCCGGGCTGCACGCCGACCTCGCCGCCGCGATGCGCGAGACGATTCGCCGGCATATCCAGACCGATTTCGCATGAACGACGCCGTCGCCATAACGACAGCCGAAGCCGAACCCGACTGGCAGCGGCTGCATCCCGCGACGCTGGCGCTTGCGGTCGTCAAGCTGGGTCCGCGGTCGTTGCAGTTTCTGCCCGCGGTCGCGGCCTTGGGCTTTACCGGCAACTGGATCTGGATCGTCCCCGCGATCGGCGCCTTTTTGCTAATCTCGCTGGCCGCCGCCTGGTTCCAGTGGCTGCGCTTCCGCTTTCTTGTCGGCGGCGACGAGGTGGTGATCGAAAGCGGCGTGCTGTCGCGCCAGCATCGGACGATCCCGTTCGACCGCATTCAGGACGTCAGCATCGAACAGGGGCTGGTGTCACGCGCGCTCGGCATCGCCAAGGTGGGGTTCGAAACGGGCGCAGGCGGTAAGGAAAATGACGCGAGCCTCGACGCGATCGCGCTGGATTCCGCGCAGGCGCTGCGCACGACGATCCGAGCGCATCGCAGCGGTGAGGTGGCAGCACCCGTTGCAACCGCCGATGCGTCCGAAGCGCCTCCCTTCGTCGAGGACCGGCTGCTGTTCGCGATGACGCCGCGCCAGTTGCTGATCGCCGGCCTGTTCAACTTCTCGCTTGCCGCGCTGGCCGTGGTCGGCGCGGGCATGCAGTTTTTCGACGGGCTGTTGCCGTTCGATTTCAACGTCTTCAACCCGATGGACTGGATCAATATCGCCGAGGATTATGGGCTCGACCAATGGCTGCTCGCGCATCGCTGGATCGCGGGGGTCGGCGCAGCGCTGTCGCTGCTGCTGATCGGCTTCGCGAGCGGGATTGCGACGATGTTTTTCGCCAACTGGGATTTCCGCCTGACGCGCGAACCGCGCGCGCTGCGCCGCACGCGCGGCCTCACGACGCGCACCGACGTCGCGGTGCCAGTGAAGCGCGTGCAGGCGGCGATCCTCGTCACCGGCTGGTTTCGCCAGCGCTTCGGCTGGCACGAACTGCGCCTGCAGAGCCTTGCGAGCGACGGCGAGAAGGAGCGCGACCATCAGGTCGTGCCCTTCGCCAAGCTCGGCGAGATCGACCCGGTGCTAAGCGAAGTCGCGATCCGGCGCCCCGATGCCGGGCAGGCGTGGCAGCATAGCCACCGCATCGTCGCACTCGGGCCGATCACCGGCGCTGTGTGCGCGACGATTGGCGGCGGGGTCGCACTGTATCTGGGCAATGAAGTCGGCGGGCTCGGGCTCGTCGCGGCGCCACTGATCGCGCTCATCGCCTTCTGGGCGGCGCGCTTCCATCGCTGGGCCGACCTCGGCGAACAGGTCGCGATCCGCCGCGGCGCGTGGAAACCCAAGATGACCTTGCTGCCGCACGCGTCGGTGCAGAGCGTCGACCTCAAGAGCGATTTCATCCTCCGCCCGCTGGGCCTCGCGACGCTCGTGTTCGGCGTGCCCGGCGGCAGTTCGCTCGCGACGCACGAGATTCCCGCGATCCCGCTCGCCGCCGCAATCGACCTGCGCACGCGCATCCTCGCCGCGAGAGCGCGGTCATGAGCGAGGCAGCACTCGGGATCACGCAGTCGATCAAGGGCCAGCCGTGGCACTGGCGGCGCGCGAGCGCCGACATGGCGACCGAGAATCTCGCGCCCGACGATCTCGTCACGCAATTGCTGCTCGCGCGCGGGGTGACGCGCGACGACCTCGACCGCCAGCGCACGCCGACCTTGCGCGGCTTCATGCCCGACCCGTCGCTGTTCCGCGACATGGATGCCGCCGCGGCGCGGCTCGCCGATGCGGTCGAGCGCAAGGAGGCGGTGACGATCTTCGGCGACTATGACGTCGATGGCGCGACGTCCGCCGCCCTGCTCGTACGGCTGCTTCGCGGCCTCGGCCTGCCCGTCGGCGCCTATATCCCCGACCGGTTGATGGAGGGCTATGGCCCGTCGGGCGCCGCGCTGGTGAAGATCGGCGCGGCGGGGTCGAAGCTTGTCGTCACGGTCGATTGCGGCGCGCAGGCGTTCGACGCGATCGCCGAGGCCAGGGCGGCGGGGGTCGAGGTGATCGTTGTCGATCATCATCAATGCGCGACGACACTGCCCGCGGCCTTTGCGCTGGTGAACCCGAACCGGCTCGACGAGGTTCCCGATGCCGCGATCCACGGCAATCTCGCCGCGGTCGGCGTCGCCTTCCTGCTCGGCGCGGCGTTGCTCCGCACCTTGCGCGCGCGCGGCTTTTTCGCGACGCGCGACGAGCCCGCGCTGATCGACCTGCTCGACCTTGTCGCGCTCGGCACCGTCGCCGACGTCGCGCGCCTCACCGGCTTCAACCGCGCGCTGGTGACGCAGGGGCTGAAGGTGATGGCGCGGCGCGGCAACACCGGCCTCGCTGCGCTGATGGACGCCGCGCGGCTCACCAGGCCGCCGAGTGCGAGCGACATGGGCTTTGCGCTCGGCCCGCGCATCAACGCCGGCGGGCGCGTCGGCAAGTCCGATCTTGGCGTGCGGTTGCTCACGACATCGGACCCGCAGGAAGCCGCCGACATCGCGGTCGAACTCAACCGGCTGAACGAGGAACGGCGCGCGATCGAGGCGGCGGTACTCGAACAGGCGATCGAGGCGAGCGCCGCGTGCGGCAATGCCCCCGTCGCGATCGTCGCCGGGCAGGGCTGGCATCCCGGTGTGATCGGCATCGTCGCCGGGCGCCTCAAGGAACGGCTGCACCGCCCCGCCATCGTCATCGCGGTCGACCAGGACGGCACCGGCAAGGGATCGGGGCGTTCGATCAGCGGGGTCGACCTTGGCGCCGCGATCCTCGCCGCGAAGGAGACGGGACTGCTCGTCGCGGGTGGCGGGCACGCAATGGCGGCGGGGCTGACCGTCGCCGCCGACAAGGTCGATGCCTTGGGTGCCTTCCTCAACGACCGCCTCGCCGCCGACGTCGAGCGCGCGAGCGGCGACAAGTCGCTGCTGATCGACGCAGTGCTCGCCCCGCGTGGGATCAGTCCGCTCTGGTGCGACGCGATCGAGAGCGCGGGCCCTTATGGTGCCGGCTGGCCCGCGCCGCGCGTCGCCACGGGGCCGGTGCGAATCGTCGAATCGGGAATCGTCGGCACCGACCATATTCGCCTGATCGTTTCGGGCGATGATGGCGCGCGCTTCAAGGCTGTCGCCTTCCGCAGCGCTGCGACCGAGCTGGGGCAGACCCTGCTCCACGCACGCGGACGCAAATTGTGGCTCGCGGGGCGCGCGAAACGCGACAACTGGGGCAACCAGCCGGCGGCGGAGCTGCATCTGGAGGATGCGGCCTGGGCCGATTAGCGGCCGGCGAGAGCCGCCCGGGTGGCCGACCGAAACAGCCCTGCGCAATATTTTTGCGCGGGCGTACGTCGCCATGCTTGACCGCACCGGAACGCACGTCTAAGGCGCCCGCTCACCGATCAGACGGCCCCTTCGTCTAGCGGTCTAGGACGTCGCCCTTTCACGGCGAAAACACGGGTTCGAGTCCCGTAGGGGTCACCATCGGTCACGGGAGCGGTCGGCTCCCCGTTTCATGATATCCCCGACCCTCAAGGCCCCTTCGTCTAGCGGTCAGGACGCGGCCCTCTCACGGCTGAAACACGGGTTCGATTCCCGTAGGGGTCACCAACATTCTCTCCCAGAGGATGTCAGGAAATACCATAACTAGCTGAATTCTGCGGATTTTCTGTGACATAAGTATCCCATATGGAGCGGCCGCGTGCCACCGGTTACCACCATCTGGATGGTGTATTTGATGGTAGCGCGACCCTCCCGAATCAGGAGGTACCATCATGGCACTTACCGCGATTGCAATCAGGAACGCGAAGGGACGAGACAAGCCCTACAAGCTCACCGACGGCGGCAGTCTATTTCTGTATGTGACGCCGGGTGGCCGTCGCTATTGGCGGATGAGCTATCGCCATTTCGACAAGCAGAAGACGCTGGCGTTCGGCGTCTATCCCGACACCGGCCTTGCCGAAGTCCGCGAGCAGCGCGATGCGGCCCGTAAAGTCTTGGCGCGGGGCGAAGATCCGGGCGCGCGAATCAGCTTGGAGAAGCTTGCGACAGCCGTCGCAGCAGCCAGCAGCTTCAAGGCTGTTGCCGACAAATGGCTGGTGAAATTCGAGCGCGAAGGAGGCTCCGCGGTCACCATGAAGAAGAAGCGCTGGTTGCCGGGCTTCATCAACGATTCTATCGGCAAACGCCCCATCGCCTCGATCTCGGCACCGGAGCTTCTGATGATGCTCCGCAAAATGGAAAGCAACGGTCGTTATGAAACGGCCAAGCGCCTCCGCAGCACATGTAGCCAGATTTTCGCTGCGCCATCGCCACGGCCCGAGCCGAGCGCAACATTGCCGCCGACCTTCGCGGCGCCCGGATTGTGCCCCAGCCTGTCCACCGTGCCGCGATCACACTAGCGCCAGTGATGCAGGCGGCCTGCTACGCGCCATCGCGGCGTTCGAGGGCCACCCTTACACCAAGGTGGCCCCTTCGCCTGTTGCCGCATGTGTTCGTCCGCCCCGGGAGAGCTCCGTTTCGCCGAGCGGATCGACTTCGATTTCGACAAGACGCTGTGGGTCATCCCGAAGCACAAGCCATGAAATTGATCGCGCTAGGGGTCGCCATTTGTCCGGGGATACGAGGTCGCCCTCGTTTTTGCGATCCTCATCGTCGATAAGGATGAACATCCGGCCATTTCGTGCTCGTCGATGATGTCCTCAATCGACGAAAGGGCGGGATAGCACCGCGTATCACGAGACATGGTCATTACGGTCTCACATCAAGTGGCAGAGATGGGGCGTGGCAGGCTCGGATGGCCGCCGGTGACGGATTGGGATGTCCGAGTAGGTCATGTCCCGGTTCGAGACCGAGGGCGGACCTGAAGTGATATGCCGCCTCGTTGAGCATCGCGCTTGTCGGCCCTTCTACCGTAAAGGCCTCACCGTCGATGCGGACATCGCCTTCGAGAACGAACACGCTCTGGATTATGTGACGCGCGCCCATCGATTGCAGAACGGGCCGAAAACCATAGTCGAGCGCCAGCACATGCGCGACGCTGCCACCTGTAGCGCAGGGCAACACAACCTTCCCCGCGAGACCGAACTGAGGCAGGATGTCGAGGAATGACTTCAGAAGCCCGGAATAAGACGCTTTATAGATGGGTGTCGCGATCAGCACCCCCTGCGCGCGCTGAACCGCCTCGACGGCGTCTGCCATCAGCGGATCGGAAAGATCGCCGCGCAAGAGGGCTTTCGTCGGCAAGTCCCGCACCTTGAGATGGTGACTGACGAAATCTTCGCAAACGACATTGTCGAGCAGATGGTCCACGACACGGGCCGTCTTCGATGTCGGAGAAGGGCTGCCTGACACGGCCAGGATCAGTTTTTGTGTCACACATGACTCCCGGGGATTCCTGCTTTGAGGGCCGGCGAATCAGATCAAATTAACGAATTCAATCCGGTTCGGCCGAATCTCGAAACTGTATGAGAGGATATGATCAGGTGCCCTTCCGCCTGGCGAATTCAGCGACCGCTTGCTTGAAATAGTCGGACTGGTTGACCATCGGCACCAAGTCGAGCTCGCGCTGCAGCACCTGTTCCAGTGACTGGGCACCCTCCGCATAGACTGATTTCGTCAGCGCGACGCTGAGCGGTGCAAGCGCGGCGAAGCCTGCGGCCGCGTTGCGTGCAGCTTCGAACGCGGCGCCGGGCGCACAGAGTTCGTCGGCCAGACCGAGGTCGACGGCCGAAGTGCCGTCGACCTCGGTGGGGACCATCAACATCCGCCGCGCCGCGATCGGGCTGATCCGCTGCTGCAGGCTCCACATGATGCCGAGATCGCCGATCAGGCCGATCTTGCCGAAGGCTGTAATCAGCCGTGCGTTTTTGGCGACGACAAGATGATCGCAGGCGAGCGCGATCGAAAGCCCGCCGCCGGCAGCGATCCCCTCGACCGCGGCGATCACCGGCTTCGGTCCGGCCGCGATTGCGCGAACAAGTCCGTGGACTTCCTTCATATTCTCACGTGTCGCATTGGCGGAGGGTGGTGCTGCATCCGGGGCGATGCGCGAAAGGTCCGCGCCCGAACAGAAATGCGCGCCTTCGCCCGTCAGGATGATCGCGCGGCAGGCGTCGTCCTTGGCCAGAGCGCTGATATGGGCGGTAAGATTTCGCCGCATGTCGGGCGTGAAGGCGTTGCGCCGCGCAGGGTTCGACAGGGTCAGGATCGCGATCGCGCCATCGCGATCGAGCGAGACGGCAGGTTCGGTGCTCGTCATTGCTTCAACCCGCGTTCAGCACGCGCAAGGCATTCTCACGCAGGAATTTGGGCCAGACCTCGTCGCGCAACGGGACGGCGGGCAATTCAGCGAAGCTGCGTTCCAGCGACAGGCCGGAAGGATAATAGCCTGCATACATCACCTTGTCCGCGCCGCGCGTATTGGCATAGTCGATGATCGCCTTGGGGAAATATCTTGGCGCGAAGGCACTGGTAGAATAATAGAGATTGGGCCATTTCAGTAGCAGTTTGACCGCCAGGTCCACCCAAGGTTCGGCGCCGTGGCGCATCACGAAGACGAGATCGGGGAAGAACCAGCAAATCTCGTCGATCAGCTCGACATGTTGGGGCGCGTAAGGCATCCGCGGACCGGGCACGCCGGCATTGACGAAGATCGGCAGGCCGAGCTCCACGCATTTGGCATAGAGCGGATATGCGCGCTTGTCGTTGATCGGTACGCCGCATCCGCAGGGAAAGAAGCTGGCTGCCGCGATGCCGTGTTTCTCGCGCATCTCGGTCAATCGCGCGAGTTCGGGAACGCCGCCAGCAGGATCGATCATGACATGGCCCAGGAAGCGGTCGCGATAACTGGTGATTGCTTCGATGGTCACGGCATCGCCAACGCTGATCAGCGCCTTTTCGATGCCGAAACGGTCCATTTCGCGCAGTGTGTCGCCGATCGCATCGGGCCCGCGTTCAACCTGCGGCGGATCCTTGAACAGGAAACCTGCGGGATGAACGAAGCGCTGGTTGCGGCTGTCGTCGTCCCGCAGCCGGTCGCTCCAATGACTTGACCAGTCGCGGCTGGCGTAGGGCAGATCGAACATGGTATCGATCACGCCGATATCGGTGGGCATCGTCATCGGTTTATCTCCGGAAAGAGCAGGATTGCATTGTTACGATAAAAGGCATGCTCATCCTGCGCATGACAGCAGCACGCCCGGCGCGCCGTCGACGATGACGCGGCGGAGCCCGGCCAGCGCGGTATCCGGATCGGACGTGTTGATCTGGCAGACGGCGCCCGCGCCAGTGTTCGCAGCGTCCAGTCCAGAGCATGGTCGCTATAGAGGCTGCAGGCGCGAATCGAGGTTTTCCAGCCGTGCGCAGTTCGCGCGACGCGGTGTTCGGGAGGAGCAACACCGCCCCGGTCCCGGTCGCGTCCATCGCGGCCAACCGGTCGTCCAGATCGCCGGCGCCCAATGCGCTGGCCCCCCTGGTGCCCCAGACATCGGCGCGATTCCGCGCGCGTGCAGCGAAGTCCGCCTTGGAGCCGTAAAATCCCTCGATCCGGGCCATCATCCAAGGCTCCTCCCGATCATTGTCCGGGGCCCATTCTGGTCCAGCACCGCACAAGTGCAAAAGCAGTTCTTTTTAGGATAATCCTCAGCAAAACCTGATAGCGAAAGGGGCGGAGGCTCCTTAAGTCTTGGCGCGATCATCAAGACTCGCCCGCATGCTCAACCGGGTGCGTCAAGGTCAACGGAGCGGGAGAAGACGCATTCGTATCACGCTGAGGCAGCTTGCTGTTTTCGAGGCAATCGCGCGCTGCGGCAGTATCGCCAGGGCGGCGGACGAGATCGCGCTGAGCCAGTCGGCGGCCAGCATGGCGCTGCGTGACTTGGAAGCGCATCTGGGCGTCGATCTTTTTGCTCGTGAAGGCAAAAGGCTGTTGCTTTCGAGCTATGGCCGCCAAGTTCAGGCGCGGGCCTCGTCATTGCTGCGCCAGGCCGAAGATCTGGAGAAGTTGAACGCTGGCGACGAGCTGGTCGGACGACTGCGACTGGGGGCGACACCCGCGCTTGCGCATTCGGTATTGTCGGAGGCGTGTGGTCGTTTCACCCGCGCATATCCGGGCGTCGTGATCGACCTATGCGTCGCCGCTTCGATCGATGTTATCGCAAAGGTGCACCGCATGTCGCTCGACATGGGTTTCATCGGGTCGCCGACCAATCGCAGCGATCTCGAGACGCGCGACTGGATCGACGACCGGCTCGCCATCTTTTGTGCGCCCGATCATCCCTGCGTACGCGATGTCGGCGCATGCCTGACCGAGCTGCTGACGGAGGACTGGGCGTTGGAAAAGGCGATGTCGAGCGAGCGTATCTCGCTGACCATGGAGGCACTCAAGCATTTGAGCTCGATCCGTATCGTCTTTGAAGCCGACAGCATCGATGCGGTGAAAGCGGCGGTGCGGGCCGGTGGTATGATTGGTTGCCTGTCGCGCCGCGCGCTGACGGGCGAATTCGCACGCGGTGAACTGATCGATCTGGAAGTTCCCGATCTCGATGTACCGCGACGCGCGACAATCATCTGGAAGAAGGATAGCTATCAGGGGCCGCTGCAGAGCGCGTTTCTCGAATTTGCCGGAAGCATCGAAGGATGACTGCCCAAGCGTCACCGTGCCCGCTTGGCGGCTTCCGCATCGTTGATCTCAGCCGCGTGCTCGCCGGCCCCTGGGCCACGCAGTTGCTCGCCGATCTCGGCGCCGAGGTGATCAAGGTCGAACGGCCGGCAAGGGGCGATGACAGCCGCAGTTTCGGCCCGCCGTTCCTGCCCGCCGAGGACGGAGCATGGACGGGAGCATCGGCGATGTTCCTGGCCGCCAATCGCGGCAAGCGCTCGCTGACGCTCGACCTTGGACGGGAAGAGGGGCGAGCGCTGTTGCGCGAACTGGTCGCGACGGCAGACGTCCTCGTCGAGAATTTCAAGGTGGGCACACTCGCGCGGATGGGGTTGGATGCGAACACCCTGCGTGCCGCCAATCCGGGACTGATCATCTGTTCAATCACCGGCTATGGCCAGACCGGCCCCTATGTCGGGCGCGGCGGCTATGATCCGGTGATCCAGGGATTGTGCGGATTGATGAGCGTGACCGGCAATCCGCCGGAGATGCCGGGTGGCGGGCCGATGAAAACGGGGCCCAGTCTCGTCGATATCGTCACCGGCCTTTATGCCGTCGTCGCGATCCAGGCGGCGCTGATCGAACGCGGCAAGGCTGGTCCGGGCGTCGATCTCGATCTGTCATTGATGGATTGCGGCGTCGCCGTGATGGCGCAGCAGGCGATGCACTATGCGCTGTCGGGTACGCCGCCGCGACCAATTGGCACTGGCGCCAATGGCGGTGTGCCCGGTGGCGGCTATGCCTGCGCCGATGGCTATATCATGATCGCGCCGGGGAACGATGCGGGTTATGTACGAATGTGCCGCGCGATCGAACGCGACGACCTTGCGACAGATCCACGCTTCCGTACAAATCGTGAGCGGCTGGAGAACCGCGCCGAACTGCTCGGCATACTGGAACCGCTTTTCGCGCGCTGGACGGTAGCAGATCTGTACGCGGCCTTGCTTGCAGCCGATGTCCCGTCCGGCCCGGTCAACGATCTGGCACAGGTCGAAGCTGATCCCCAGGTAGTCGCGCGCGGCCTGTTCACCAGCATGGTGAGCCCGGATGGACAGGCTGTCCCGCAAGTGGCGAGCCCGTTGGTCTATGGTGGATCCCGGACGATGGCAGCGACGCCGCCGCCGCAGCTGGGGCAGGACAGTGATGCGTTGCTGGCTGAGCTTGGCCGCGATGCCGAAGCACGGGAAGCATTGAGAGCGGCCAGTATCGTTTGAAGTTCAAGCCCCGTCGCGGCATTCCGATGCCCGGGATTCCGTTATCCTGCGCTGGAGGGAACTATTTCCGGCTCCCAAGACTGTCATTGCGAGGAACATGGCGAAGAAATCCAGTGGCTGATGCATCCCTCGGATTGCTTTGCCATGCTCGCATGGACGGCGATTGCGGACGGCGCTCCGGATTATGCCTCGATAACGGGAAAAGTCGCTTGTCCCCGGCAACGCAGCGTATAGCTGATGTGCTCTCAATCCGCCGTAAAGGGATAGAGCGTGATCGTCTCGTCGAGCGGAGTTAGCTTCACTTTTACGCGCATGTCGATCGCGACCGTTTCTGGCGAAACATCGACGATCCGGGTCAGCATCAGTGGGCCTTCGTCGAGTTCGACCACGGCGACCACATAAGGCGCGATGAAGGTCGGAACAGGCGGCCGATGGACCGTTGTGAAACTGTAGATCTTGCCGCGCCCGCTCGCCGCTTCCCATCCGAAGTGCGGGGAGTAGCAATGCGTGCACAGGATTTGCGGCGTCCATCGCCAGCCGCCGCAATCGTCGCATTGTTGCAGCCGCAGCTCACCGGTGCGGGTACCTTCCCAGAATGGCGCCGAGAGCGGCGTCGGTTGGGGCGCGAGGAAATGCGCATCCATCGTCAGTCCTTCGCCAGGATCGCGAAGCCGTGGCGCCCGTCGGTCATCGGCGCGCAGCCGATGGCGAGCCTGGGGTCGCGGACCTTGCGGCAGAGATTGCGGTCGTAGGTGTGGATGCCTTCGCGCCAGCCCGGGCACAGATCGGGTGTATCGCCGCGAAACTGGCGGACGATCTCGATCGGCTTGAAATTATAGGGGACGCCATTGTGGCTATAGGCGAGATTGCCCCCGTCGAGCGACCCGGGATGCGCGCCGTCGACCTGCATTGCCATGGGCACATAGTCGCCGCCTTCGCCCGGCGCACAGAACCCCAAAGTCTCGAACTGGATGATCGGGCCGTGCGCGAAATGATCGTAGCACATGACGATGTCGACATCGTCATGCACCACCCCGGCCCGAGCGAAGCCGTCGATCATGCGCGGCCTGCTTTCCATCATGCCCAGCGATGGCGCCTCGAAATAGCTGTTGGAACGCGTCTCGAACGCGCCGCCGAGCAACCAGACCGGCGCATTCCTGCAATCGCGCGCACGTTCGGCGGAGGTGACGACGATGCATGACGCGCCATCGTTGACGAGCGAGCACATCGGCTGGGTGAAGGGATCGGCGATCATCCGCGCCGCGAGGATCGTGTCCGCGTCCAGCGGGGGGCGCCCGAAGGCGACGGCCTCGGGATTGAGCCGGCCGTGGCGGTGCGCGGCGGCAGCGACGGCGGCGAGTTGCTCGGATGTCGTACCGAACTCGTGCATATGGCGCCGGGCGATGAGCGCGAACTGGGCCGGGGTCATCGATCCGGTCCATTCGGTGAACTCATAGGTCGGCCGAGTATAAGTCGCCATTTCGATACCGGGGGATTGCGATCCGCCGGCCGGGATCACCACCACTTCGGCAAGGCCCGCGCGGATCGCCGCACCGGCAAGCAGCACGGCCTGCGCGCCCGAGGTTTCGGCGACCAAGGTCATCGGCTGGCCGAACTGCCGCGCGACATTACCGTCGCTCATGCCCTGGCCGTTGCCGGCGGGGAAGGTGAAACCGATATAACCATCGACGTCGCGCATCGAGAGGCCGGCATCGTCGAGTGCGAGCCCGATCGATTCCATCAGCAGGGAGATCGCCGAGCGGCCCGATCCGCGGCTCTGCGCGGTCACGCCGATCCCGACGATCGCGATGTCGCGCGCGCCATTCATCCGGCGACCATCAGTGCATCGACGGCGACGGCGCGATCAGGAAGCGCGATCACCGGATTGAGATCGAGTTCCGCAAGTTTAGGCCCCGCCGTCAGACCCAGTCCGGCGACAGCCAGCGCG
The DNA here is from genome assembly GCA_017745175.1 of Sphingopyxis sp. Lineage (GTDB taxonomy): Bacteria > Pseudomonadota > Alphaproteobacteria > Sphingomonadales > Sphingomonadaceae > Sphingopyxis. The sequence goes on from JAGHZY010000007.1 coordinate 68,587, forward strand.
AGCGTCACCAGCGCGTCGAGATCGGCGGCGGGCCGCCCGCGTGCGCCGGCAAGCAACGGCGCGATCCTGAGGCTTTCGACCATTTCGCAGATATCCTGCTCGTCCACCGGCAGCGGACGAACCGCGACGTCGCGCAGTATTTCGGCATGGATGCCGCCCGCACCGATGGTGATCGCGGATCCGAGATGCGGATCATATGTCAGCCCGACCAGCATTTCGACACCGCCCATGATCTGTTCCTGAACCAATATGCCTTCGATCCGTGCGTCCGGCTTGGCGGCGTAGGCGCGCGCGACGATCGTCTCGAACGCGTCGCGCGCGGCATCGGCGGTGTCGATATCGAGCAAAACCAGGCCGAGATCGGAGCGATGCGGAAAGTCCAGCGACGAGACCTTCAGCACGTGCGGGAAGGGCATTTCAGCCTGCGCGCCGGCCGCGGCGGAAGCAGAGGTCGCCAGCTTCTGTCGCGTCAGCGGCACGCCCGCACTGCGCAGCAAGACGGCAGCCTCGCCATCATCGACCACGCCGGGAACTGCCAGCGCGTCCAGCGGAAGCGACGGCCCGATGGGCGAACGATCGCGGAAGTGGCGGCGCGCATGGCGATAGGCGCCGAAGTCCCTGATCGCGCGGAATGCCTTGTCGATCGAACGGAAGATCGGTACGCCCGATGCGACGAGATCGGCATAGCCCGCACCGTCGGTGACGACTGAACTCCAGACTGCGATGACGGGCTTGGTGCCGCCGCCCTCCACCCAGGCACGGACATCGGCGGCCATATTGTCAGAGAGCATGCCGAACGCCGCGTTGAAGCCGACAATGATCATGTCGATCGAGGGATCGGCGGCGATGGCGTCGAACACCGCACGCCGATCCTCGGGCATCGCGTTCATCGTGAACTGCCCGCCATTGTCGACCGGATTGGTCATCGCGACATAGCCGGGCAACAGGCGGGAGAGCCGTTCCTGCGTCGCGGGCGCCAGCACTGGCATATCGACCTCGTAACGGCCCGCTATCTCCGCCATCAGTGTCGCGGTGCCGCCCGAGACCGAATAGAGCGCCGTGCGCGAGCCCGCGTCGCGTGGCAGCTTGGCGAAGAGATTGGCGGTCTCGAGCAACTCGTCGAGATCGCGGACACGCGTCACGCCATGCTGATCGAACAGCCCTTGGACGATCGCGTCATTGCCTGAAAGATGTCCGGTATGCGATGATGCCATGCGCGCGCCGCGTTCGCTTTCGCCGATCTTGAGCATGATTACCGGCTTGTCGGCGCGATTGGCTTCGGACAGCGCGGCGCGCAGGCGCGGCAGCGATTTGAAGCCCTCGACATAGCCGGCGATCACGCGTGCCGGATCGTGATGGGTGAAATGACCGATCACATCGGCCATCTCGATATCGACTTCGTTGCCGACGGTGATCCAGCGGCTGAACGCCGCGCCCATCGCAATGCCCTCCACGATCGGTCGCCCCATCGCGCCGCTCTGCGTCGCCAGACCGATCAATCCGCCGCGATGCCCGTCAGGCACGGCGAATTGCTCGAACATATTGTCTGCGGTGTTGGGGCCGATGACGCGCACACCGGTCTCGGCGATCGCGGCGGCGAGGAGCTTTTCCTGTTCCGCACCCTCAAGGCCGGTTTCGGAAAAGCCCGAGCTGAAGATGACGATGCGGCGAATGCCGTGCGCAGCGCAATCGCGCACGACCTGAACGACATTGGCTGGGCCGACACGCAGCAGCGCCACGCCGAATTCGCCGGGCACGTCTTCGACCGTGCAATAGACGGGCACGCCCGCCACCTCGCCGCCCTTCGGATTGACGAAGCACAGTTTCACGTCCGCACCGTAACGCGCGATCAGGCGGGCGACGCCCGCGTCATTGTCGGTGCGGCCGATGATAGCGATGCCGCGCCCCGGCGCGAAGAAATCGCACAGGTCGCTTGCGCCGCGCGTCACCGACGCGCGAAGGTTTTCATATGTCATGCGGTGAGCTCACGAGTTCTGCTGCGCGTCGCCATCATGCACGCCGCCACGGCGAGCAGACCGGCGAGGGAGGCCAAGGCAAACAGGCTGGTGGAAGCCGGCTCGTCCGGAAAGGCGAGGTGGAGCGCGCTCGGCCCCAGGAACGGTCCGGCATAATAGACGCCCTTGACCAGTCCGGTGTTGCGCGCGCGATCGGCGTCGCTGCTGAGCGAAGCGACGAGCGAGAAGATCGTCGGGCCGACCAGTCCGCCGCCCAACCCGATCAGCACCATGCCCGATGCCACACCCTGGATGGTGGTGGCGAAACCGACCACTGTCAGCCCGGTCGCCCAGAGGCTGAAGGCGAGCAGGAACAGGATCGCATTGGGCGCGAACCGGCGCAGTTCGCCGAACGCCAAGCTGCTGGCAACCGAGAAGCCGACGGTGATCGAGAACATCGCGCCGGCGATGGCCGAACTCCGCACGCCGATCTCGACGAGGCGGAAGGGTTCGAAGACGGGAATGCTGAAGGTGATCGAACCGGCAAGGATCGCGACGAGCGCGATGCCGAGCACAGGGCGGATCGACGAGGATGCGCGCGCACCTTGCCGGGGATCTTTCCGGACGGTCGCGAGGTCGGGGCTGATCAGCGCGAGCACCAGGAACGGCAGCGCGATCAGATGGACGAGAAAGGCCATGCGCCATCCGCCGAGATCGCCGAGCAGGCCGGAGGTCGGCACCAGCATGGCGAGCAGCGCGGCGCCGAGGCCGTGAATGGCGCCGATGCGGCGTTCGCGTGCGCGACCCTCGTACAATGTGCCGATCAGCGAAATGGCCAGTGCCACGATCACGGCGGCGGCGGCGCCCACGAACAGACGCGTTGCGACGATGCCGGGAAGCGTCGGCATTATACTGCCCATGACGCCCGCGACCAGAAACAGCGCATAGCAGCCGGCCAGAAGCCTGCGCGCGCCCAGCCGCCGGACGAGCGCGCCGCTCAGCGGCGACGCGATGATCATCGCGATGCCGACGACCATGACGGTCGCCTTGGTCATATACGCCGCGTCGGCGGTGCCGCCGAATGCCTGCTGGATCTTGGGCAGCACGGGGGAGAGCGCACTCATCGCCAGCGGTGCGAACATGCCCGAGCCGAGCAGCAACGCCTCGGTCGACCAATGGGTACGCCTGTCACTCATCCTCACCTCGCGTTGGATCACGCGGCCTCATCCCGGGAACAGGATGGCCGCGTTGTCGACGTAAAACGCCCTTTCGAAGGCCGGATCGAGCCGGTCGGTCCATTTGCGGAACTTCCCGATCGGATCCTTGCTGCCTTCGATGTGCGGATAGTCGCTGGAAAAGACATAGGTTTCGGCAAGGCCGTAGCGCTGCACCATCGCCTCCAGATTCTCCGCCCACATCGGCGTCACGCGCACGTTGCGGCGAACATATTCGCTGGGCTTGAGGGGATAGGTGATGCCAACCTTTGCCATCAGATCGGCATGCTGGTCCATGCGTTCGCACAGGGGACCGAGCCAGCCGGCACCGACCTCGATGATACCGAGCGCCAGGCGCGGGAAGCGGTCGAAGACGCCGCCCATCACCATCGTCAGCAGGAAAACTTCCGCGGCCATATGCGCGACGAGCACGAAATAGGGGCCGATCGCTTCCTCGCCACCCGCGCGACCGTCGAAATTCATCCGCAGCGACTTGGCATAGGCGAATTCGCGCGGGGGAAGCATCGGATCGTCGGGGCCACCGCCATTGACGACGCCGCCCGCCGCGATGTGGATCAGCGCGGGCACATTGGCGTCCTGGAGCATCGCCCAGAACGGATCCCATATCTCGTTGGCCGGCGAAACCCCGCCCGGAGGGGCGGCGCAGGGCAGCAGCACGCCCTTGGCACCGAGTTTGAGCACGCGCGCCAGTTCGGCGATCGCCCATTCGGGATCGCCCATATTGATCTGGCAGACGACGCGCGCACGACCGCCGGCCTGGCGGGTCCAGGCGATCGCGAAATCATTGTAACGGCGACACGCCTCGCGCGCGGCGGGGGAGTTCACCCGCAGTTCGATCAGCGCGGTGTTGGGAAAGACGAGTTGCGCGGCGATGCCGGTGCGATCCATCGCCTCCAATCGATCCCCGGCTTCGGTCGCGCCGAGCGCGCTGATGCCCTTGACCGCCCAGACATTATCGCGATTGCGTGCCCGGCCGGCAACGTCGTCGGGGGAACCGGAGAAGCGCTTGAGGAAATCCATGACGAAGCCCGCGCCGACATCGCGGACGATGTCTTCCATCACGTTCGGCTCCATGTAGAGATGCGCATCGCAATCGAGCAATGTGCCTTCCAGTCCGCTGCGGGTAAGGGTGGCAGGGGCGTTCATCGGGGTCCTTCCATCGACGCGCCGGGTGCCGGCGCAGCAGTGCAGGGCCCGTTTATGCATAATCCGGCGTCGGTAGCATCGACGGTTTTTCCGCAATAGCTCGTCAGAAGTTCCAATTTTCTGTGCGATGGGGTGCTGGCTAGGTTCCCGCCCTACAACGCGCACGAGCATCCGGGACACAGGATGCGGGGGCACGGCTGACATGCACGAAACGATCGATTCCCGATCGTGACGCATGGGGAGGGATGACGATGTCGAAAACGGCTCTGCTCGTATCGGTTGGCCTGTCGGTGCTCGTGCCGGCGCACGTCAATGCGCAATCGACCGACGTCGCGGCCGACGTGGCGGTGGCTCCCGAAGGTCAGGCGATGACCGGCGGCGAGATCGTTGTCACCGCGCAGCGCCGTTCGGAATCATTGCAGAATGTGCCGATCTCGATCACCGCACTGACCGCTGACCAGCTCGCATCCGCCGGTGTCGCGTCCACCCAGGATCTGACGCTCGCGACCCCTGGCCTGCTCTGGGCGAAATCGAGCAACAATTCACAGCCCACCATCCGTGGCATCGGCAGCCGCAACGCCAGCGCGGGCGATGAACCCAATGTGGCCACCTTCATCGACGGCGTCTACCAGCCTGAACAGGCGACGACAGCGCAGGAGCTGTCCAATGTCGAGCGGATCGAGGTGCTGAAGGGGCCGCAGGGTACATTGTTCGGTCGAAATGCCACGGGCGGCGCCATCAACATCGTCACCAAGAAACCGAGTTTCGAGACGACCGGCGATGCCAGCCTGACCTATGGGCGCTATGATTTTGTGAAAGCGACGGCCTATCTGAGCGGCCCGATCGTCGTCGACAAGCTGGCCGCAAGCGTCGCTGCGACGGGCCTGCGCGACGACGGCTATATCCGCAACATCTATCTCGATACCAGGCAGGGCGTGCGCAAGGCGGCGATCATCCGCGCGAAGCTTCTGTTCGTGCCGAGCGACACCGTCGAGATCCAGCTCAACGGGCTCTATAATTACAGCTGGGACAACGTCACCTATTCGGGCCAGCCGCTCGCCGGCAACTCGCAGGCGCGGCGGGCAACGGCGGCGCAGAATCCGCTCAACCTGCCAATCGACGTGCGTGTGCCGACCAAGCCCTATACCACGTCCGAGGCGACGGTGCCGTTCTTTCGGCTCAACCAGTATCTTGTCGATGGCCATGTCTCGATCGATCTCGGCGGCGCGGTACTCGCCGGGCTCGCATCGTGGTCGGAGACGCACGGCTTCTCGCATTCGGTGACCGACATCTCGCCGCTCAGCCTGTCGATCAACGACTTCCGGCAGCGCGGGAGAGCGTATAATCAGGAAATCACGCTCACCAGCGATACCGGCGGCCGGCTGTCATGGCTGATCGGCGCGACTGGCTTCCAGAGCCGCACGCTCTACGATCCGCTGACCAGCATTTCGCCGACAAGCACGACGCGGCTGGTCTATGGGCAAAAGTCGGAGGCGATCGCCGGTTTCGCCGAGGCCACCTACGAAGCGATCGGCAATCTCTTCCTGACGGCGGGCATCCGTTATAGCTGGGATCGGAAACAATCCTACAACCGGCCGCTCGCGACCAATGTCGTCACCCGGGGCAAGGCAAGCTGGGACGATTGGTCGCCGCGAGCGGTAATCCGCTACGAATTCGGCCGGGGATCGAACGTCTATGCGTCGTACACCCAGGGCTACAAGGCCGGGACCTTCAACGCGACCACGGTCAACGGTACGCTGATCCCTGCCGATCCCGAGCGAATCGAAGCATTCGAAGTGGGTGTCAAAACGCAGCCGGCGCCGGGTATCACGGTGAATGCAGCGGCCTTCCATTATAATTATACCGATCTTCAGGTGAGCCTGGTCACCACTGTCAACAACCAGATCGTGACCCTGCTCCAGAACGCGCCCAAGGCGGAGGTCGACGGCTTCGAGTTGGATGCAAGTGCGCGCGTGACCGAGGGGCTGCGCCTCAATGCCGGCATGTCGCTGCTGAAGCCGAAGGTGGTTGATTTCATCAACGCATCGGTCAACGTGCCCGTTTTCGTCGGCGGGCTGCCTGCGGGCAATTCGACGGTCGGGCCGGTCGACGTTACAGGCAACGACCTGATCCGCGCCCCGCGCTGGACGATCAATATTGGCGCCAACTACGACACTGCATTCGCGGGCGGCGTGCTGACCTTCAATGCGTCCGCTTTTTTCAGTGGCCGCTATTTCGTCGAACTCACCAATCGCGTGAAACAGCCGGCCTATGAAGTGGTCAATGCATCGGTGGCATGGCGCTCACCGGACACGCATTGGCGCCTGTCGGTGTTCGGCCAGAATCTCACCAACCAGAAATATTATGCGGGGGCGATAATCACCAATTTCGCCGATAACGTCTCCTATCAGAAGCCGCGCTGGTTCGGGGTATCCGCGGGTTATTCGTTCTGAGATGAACGGACGCCGTTTTGTTGATGGCACCGTTATGATCTTTGGGGCGACCGGTGGGATCGGCAGCAGGGTGATCACCGAGCTCGCCCGAGCCAAACGGTTATCGTTCCAATCGGACGCGCCGCGGGGACGAAGCTGCTGCCGCCAACGCCACGGAGAAGGGCGCGACCTGGGGGCAGCGATGGCAGACGGAATTCGATGTCGCGGTCGAAGCAGTCGAGAATTCCGGGCGCTACCCGTCCTCCAACAAACGCATTAATGAGTTCGGGGCCGTCGAAGCGACCCTCCGCAATGGGGGCTCGATCTTTTTGTTTGGGGAGAGTTTCGACCACCGGACGACGCTTTGCGGGCCGGCGCAAGGCGCTTGTTGTCCATTGTTAGCACCGCCGGTCCGTCTATGATCACCGAGTGGCCCATGACGTGAATTGGATTGCCACACGGCATCAGCCTGGCCGGAGTTTGAAACAAAAACCGCCTAAAGGACACTGGGTCCAAAAAACGCCGCTGAAGTGCAGGTTCGTTTTGATGCCATTTTCCGTCAGCAGCCGGATTATTTCGGCTGTTTCGTCGCAGGGCGGATAGGCAGACACTGCCACGGCGCGGCAACTTCGTCAGGTCGCCGCAAGAATGTTGCCAGCAAGTCCGCGTCCATTCGTCGTGTAATTGGATATGATCCCCTTTGCACGCGTATAATCGGGAATCTCTACGAAGTCGGGGTGTTGGTTCGGGCTGCAGGCGCGCCGCTCTTGGGCTCAAATGGCCGATTGCCGCCAGACTGCCCTTGGGCACGAATCGTGACAAGCGGACATGCCCTATGCGGCATCATTATTGACCACCGAAGCATCCTCTTGGCGGCCTGGTTTCATCAAATGAAATATATCATTCCTGTCTCGATCATTTTTGAGGCTCACGGACGCGTCTAGGCATTCCCCGACATTCATTGGGAGCCGTCATGCCTGCCTATCCATTCACACACCCCCGTGCGCTTTTTCTCTCCGCTGCCGGGGGCCTAGCGTTGTCGGCCTGTGCTGCGGGCAATGACATCAGGCCGATGCTCGCGCCGCACGACATCGCCACATTGCAGCCCGGGGCCATGATTGCAGCGGCGGCGCGCGCCGCGCAGGCGATCGATCGTGATTGCTGGTGGCAACCCTATGGCGACCCCCAACTCGACATGCTGGTTTCGGCGGTGGGCGAAGGGGTGCCGTCGATCGAGGCCGTGCTGGCCCGACTGGCGCAGGCATCCGCTGAACTGGACGCCGTTCGGTCTGACCGCCTACCCCGCGTCACCGGATCGGCCAGCGCATCCGGCGCCTATTTCCCCGATCATGCGACTTGGCCGGAACCTTATGCCGGCGGCCCCGGCAGCGAAGGCGCCTTGCGCGCCGATGTCCGCTATCGCTTAGATTTCTGGGGCAAGCGCCGGCAGGCTGCGCTGGCCGCCAATGCGCGGCTCTCGGGCACCGGCGAAGAGGTGCGCGACGCGATACTCCTCCTGCGGACCGCGCTGGTCGAGGCCTATGTCAGGCTCGATGCAGACTATCGCTTGCGCGATCTGGCGGAGGCCGCACTCGAGCGGCATCGCGATATCGCCGGCCTGCTGGTCCAGCGCGAACGCGCGGGGCTTGCGACCGACATCGACGCGGTCGAGGAACGCGAAGCTGTCACGAACGCGCGCGCCGAAATCGCGCGCCTCGATGGAGAGATTGCCCGCAATCGCTACAGGATCGCGGCGTTGCTGGGGCGTGATCCCGCTTTTGCGGAAGGGCTCGAACGCCCGGCGATAACATCCATCGCCGATCCCGCTCCCATGTCGGCGATCCCTGCCGAACTGCTCGGCTACCGGCCCGACATAGCCGCCGCCCGCGCGGGCGTGGAGGCGGCGGCGCACGATATCGGGGTCGCACGCGCAGCCTTTTATCCCGATATCGACCTGACCGCCTTCGCGGGGCTGCAAAGCCTCGGCCTTGGCCATCTTCTTCGGGTCGGCAGCGCCTCCGCGGGGATTGGCCCCGCCCTGTCCCTGCCGATCTTCGAGGGCGGCCGGCTACGCGCCGAACTGCGCGGACGCACCGCCGATTATGATGCCGCCGTCAGCCGGTACAATATGGCGCTGGCCACCGCGCTCCAGCAGGTCGCCGATGCCGTGGCCGCGCTGAATGCCGAACGGGCGCGCAGGGCCGAAGCAGACGCCGCTGTAGCGCATTGGCAACGTATCGTGGACCTTCATCGATTGCGCGAAACGCGGGGCCTGTCGAGCGCCGCGAACAGGCTGGGTGCCGAAACCGCGCTGCTGCGCAGCGAACGTGCCGTGATCGAATCCGCAGCTCGCAAGGCCATCGGTCAAACCGCGCTCGTGCGTGCGCTCGGCGGCGGCGCACCGCCTTCCTTTTCTCCTTTTTCCCAACAGGGGCGATAATCCATGTCAGATACATCTTCAGAAGGCGCCACGCCGGTACCGGCGGCCATTCGCCGCAAGCGCCTTCTCTGGTTCGGCGGCGGCATCGCCGTCGTCGCATGCGGCTGGGGCCTGTACACGCTCTTCTCCGGCAGCGACCTGAGATCGACCGACAACGCCTATGTCGGCGGCCATATCGTCCAGGTCACGCCGCAGGTCGCGGGCACAGTGACCCGCGTCCTCGCCGACAACACCGACCTTGTTCCTGCCGGGACACCCCTGGTCGAGATCGATCCGGCCGACGCGAGAGTCGAGCTTGCTGCGGCCGAGGCCGAGCTCGCACAGGCCGTGCGCAACGTCCGGGGCCTGTTCGCCGCCGATGCGCGCTACGGCGCCGAGATCACCGTGGCGCAAGCTGGCCTCGACAAGGCCCGCGCAGACTGGCGCGAGCGCAAAGCAATCGCGGCGAGCGGCGCGGTGACCGGCGAGGAGGTGCGCCACGCGGGCGATGCCGTGCGTACCGCCGAAGCATCGCTCGCATCGGCACGCCAGGCGCGGATCGAGGCGCTCGCCCAGATCAGCGGATCGTCGCTGGCGTCGCATCCCGGCGTGCGGGCGGCCGCAGAACGCGTCCGTGCCGCGGCGCTCACGGTCGAACGCAGCCACATTCTGGCGCCCGCATCGGGCATGATCGCGCAGCGCAGCATCCAGCTCGGCCATCGCGCCGCGCCGGGCGAGGCGCTGATGGCGGTCGTCCCGCTCGACCGCCTGTGGATCGACGCGAATTTCAAGGAGGTCCAGCTGAAGGGCATCTGCCCCGGCCAGCCGGCGACGGTGACAGCGGATGTCTATGGCCGCTCGGTCGTCTATCACGGACGCGTCGTCGGGATGGAAGCCGGCACCGGCGCCGCCTTTGCGCTGTTGCCGCCGCAAAACGCGACGGGCAACTGGATCAAGGTCGTGCAGCGGGTTCCTGTCCGCATCGCGCTCGATCCGGTGGAGCTCGCGAGGAAACCGCTGCGGATCGGCATGTCGACTGAAGTGACGATCGATGCCGGCCATTGCGATCGCAGGGCCGCCCCTCGCCGCACCGCGCAGGTCGGCGGCACCGATATCTACGATGCACAGGCCAAAGCCGCCGATCGCCGCGTCGCGGCTGTCATAGCGGCCAACATCGACGCGCGATAATGGCAACACCCCAACCGATCACGCCGCTGTCGGGCGGCAGACTGGCGCTCGCCGCGGTGACGCTGGGCCTCGCCTCGTTCATGGCGGTGGTCGATATCACGATCGCCAACGTCTCGGTGCCGACCATCTCGGGCAATCTGGGGGTCAGTTCGGAAGAAGGCGAATGGACGATCACCTCCTTCGCGATCGCCAACGCGATCTGCATCCCGCTCACCGGCTGGCTCGGGCGCCGCTTCGGGCTGGTCCGGCTGTTCGTCGGGGCGGTCGCCGCCTTTACCTTCGCTTCGGTGCTTTGCGGCCTCGCATGGTCGTTCGATTCCCTGCTCGGCTTCCGCATCCTCCAGGGCGCGGTTTCGGGACCGATCGTTCCATTGAGCCAGGCGCTGCTCGTCGCAATCTTCCCGCCCGAAAAGCGAACGCTTGCGGTGGCGATGTGGGCGATGACCAATATGGCGGGGCCCGTCGCGGGACCGATGCTCGGCGGATGGATCACCGATCAGTATAGCTGGCCGTGGATCTTCCTTGTCAACGCCCCGGTCGGGATTTTCGTGGTTACCGCAACCGCGACGCTTCTCCGCGGGCGCGACACGCCTTCGGCGAAACTGCCCGTCGATCTGCGGGGACTGATACTGCTCGCACTCTCGGTGAGTTGCCTTCAGCTTGCTCTTGATCGGGGACGCATCCTCGACTGGTTCGCCTCGCCCTTCATCATCGCAACGACGGTCATTGCAGCGCTCGGGTTCATATCGCTGGTGATCTGGGAGCTTGGTGAAGATCATCCGATCATCGACCTCAGGCTGTTCGCGCATCGCAATTTCGCGGTCGGGACCATCGCGGTTGCCGTCGGGTTCGGGCTCTATTTTGCCGCGCTGGTGCTCGTCCCGCTCTGGCTCCAGACCAGCCTGGGTTACAGCTCCACATGGGCGGGTCTGGTGACGGCGCCGATGGGACTGTTCGGCATCTTCCTCGCGCCCTTTCTCGGCAAATGGGTGCAAAAGGGCGACGCGCGTCTCTACGCCAGCATCGCCTTCCTCGCCTGGGCCGGGGTTGCGTGGTGGCGGTCGGGCATGGCCACCGACGTCGACGCCGGCACGATCGCGCTCATCAGCCTTGCGCAGGGCATCGGTATCGGCTTCTTCCTCACCCCGATCGTCAGCCTCTCGCTCGCGGGACTTCCGCCCGAGAAGCTGGCCTCGGCCTCGGGCTTGCAGACCGCGATCCGGATGATGTCGGGCAGCCTCGTCGCCTCGCTCGCGCAGGGCTTTTGGGATCAGCGGACGCGCTTTCACCAGAACCATCTGGTCGAAAGTCTGACACCGTTCAACGCGCCTACGCGCACCGCGATCGAAACCATGCGGCAGGGCGGGCTCAGCGAGGGGCAGGCGTGGGCCGTGATCCACGATGGCCTCGACGTGCAGGCGCACATGCTCGCGCTCAACGATTTTTTCTATTTCTCCAGCTTCGCCTTTCTGGCCGCGCTCACGATCGTCTGGTTCGCGCGCGCGCCGAAAAGGGCGTGAAAGGATATGGTTATGAACTCCCGGAAAAACCGCACGCTGCATCAGGCGACCGTCACCCATATTGAAGATATCACCCCGCGCATGCGCCGGATCAGGGTGATCGGCGGCGGGCTTCACGCCTTGCCGGTTGCAATGCCGGGCCAATGGATGAAGATATTTTTTCCGGCGCAGCCCGGCGAGAAACCGCAAGGCCGTGCCTATACGATACGGCGTTTCGATTCCGGGGCTGGCGCGATGGAGGTCGATTTCGTCCTGCACGGCGATACGGGGCCAGCGTCGCGCTGGGCCGGCATGGCACGCCCCGGAGATATCGTTCAGCTGGCAGGCCCGCGGGCTGGATACCGGATCGATCCGCTTGCATCCGCCCAATTGCTGATTGGCGACGCAACGGCGCTCCCGGCGATAGCTGCTATTGTCGAGGCTTTACCAGAAGGCGTTGCCGCGCATGTCTTTGCCGAGGTCGCCGACCAAGCCGAGGAGCAGCATTTTGCCAGTCGCGCCAATCTGACCGTACACTGGGTCCATTCCGATACCGAGGCGCCGGGAACGACGGGCAAGCTCGAGCTTGCTATGCAGCACGCGACATTGCCCTCGTCGCCGCAGGTGTGGCTGGCAGGCGAATCCTTCATGGTGCGCGCCATACTCACCCATCTGCTCTTCGATCGCGGCATATTGCACACCTCGATCGATTCCGCGGGCTATTGGAAATTTGGCGCTGCCGATCATCGGGATGCCGACGCATGAGCCCGGTCGAAACAGCGCTCGAACGCTTTGCACGGGGCGGCATCGTCATCGTCACCGATGATGCCGGGCGCGAGGATGAGGGCGACATGATCGTGGCCGGGTCACTTTGCTCCACCGAAGCAATGGCGTTCCTGATCCGGCATGGCTGCGGCATCGTCTGCGCGCCCGTCAGCCCGGCGATTGCGGACCGGCTGGTCCTGCCCGCGATGGTATCGGTCAACGACGCCCCGCTCGCCACCGCCTTCACCGTCAGCGTCGATCTGCACGCCGGGCTGCATACGGGGATTTCGGCGGCCGAACGGGCGGCGACTGTTCGTGGCCTCGCCGATCCCGACGCCCGATCGAGCGACTTCGTCCGTCCGGGGCATATGTTCCCCTTGCGCGGACATGCGGGCGGGCTCGATGCGCGGCAAGGTCATACCGAAGCCGCGCTCGCACTATGCGGGATCGCCGGTTTGCCGGAGGTCGCCGCGATCTGCGAACTTTTCCACGACGATGGCCGCGTGATGCGCGGTGCAGCCATCGCCGCCTTCGCGCAAACCCACGGCCTTCCGTTGATCGATGTCGACGCCTTGCGTGCCCATGCTTCCGCTCGTACGCGCCGCGCGATGATGGCATAGCGACATCATGCCGACCGTCGATCTCAACCTGCTCCACATACTCGACATATTGATCGAGGAACGCAGCGTCACCCGCGCTGCCGACCGGCTGGGGATCAGCACCCCTTCCGCCAGCCGCATGCTGGCGCGATTGCGCGCCGTCACCGGCGACGCCCTCCTCGTCCGCGCCGGGCGCGAAATGGTTCCGACGGCGCGCGCGCTGGCCATGCAAATCGAGGCACACCGGATCGTCGAAGCGGGAGCGGGACTGCTGCGTCCCGAAGCGATGCTCGACCCCGCGACGCTCGACCGGCGCTTTACCATCCGCGCCAACGATGGTTTCATCACCGCCTTCGCTGCGTCCCTGGCGCAACGGATTGCCGCCGAGGCGCCGAAGGTCGTCCTGCGTTTCGCACCCGAGGGCGAAAGCGACGACGACGCGCTGCGCGAAGGACGGATCGACCTCGACATCGGCGCGCTTCGGGAGATGGGGCCCGAGGTCCGCATCCAGACGATCTTCCGCGATCATTATGTCGGGCTGGCGCGTCCCGGCCATCCGATTTTCGATGGCGAATTGAGCGCGGAACGCTTCGCCGCCTTTGATCAGATCAGCGTTTCGCGCCGGGGCCGCGCGACGGGGCCGATCGATGATGCGCTCGATGCGATGGGACTCGTTCGCCGGGTCCCGCTGATCGTTCCCTATTTTCAGTCCGCCATCACCGCGCTTCCGCACACCGACCTCATCGGTCTTGTGCCGCGTCATGTGCTGAACGGCATCGCTCCACTCAAGCATGATCTCCGCGCCTTCGACCTGCCGCTGCCGCTGGAGACGATCCTCGTTGCCCAAGCCTGGCACCCGCGCTTCGATGGCGACGCAGGGCATCGCTTCCTGCGTCAGGCTGTCCGCGAAACCTGCGCTCGCTCCTTTTCGAAGGAATCATGATCGAACGCGACGCCGGCGAGCATTGCTCGAAATCGACCCCCCAGTATTCTGGCCGGAAGCATACGAACTCCTTTCGGCTTCCTTTGTGCAAAAGCGGCCGGTCGCAATCTTTGGCGAAGAGGCAATATGCGCACCAGACCAGGCATTTGCTCAAGGTAGCTTTCTTATCGATCAGAGGAGGAGGTGCTTGTTGTCATTCGGCGCTCTGAACGGCAATTCCGGACATACCGCTGCGGTCGCTGCCGGCTGTTTCACCTGACGAGCCGCACAAAGGGCAAGCCCTCTCCTCGTTGAGCAGGAAATGACATTTGCGCTATTGGCCGTTTGCGAACAGCCAGCTTTGCAGAAACCAAAAAAAGACGTCGCACAGATGCTGTCTGTCACCATGACCGCCAACGCGAGGGCGTGAAATGGCCAAAGCACTGCGCCCCTGCCCCCAAATGGTAATGGCCTGATGGTGCCGGGCGGCGCATCGGCCCCTTGAAATGATCGCCGGAATGCGAGGCCCGCGGCCATCGACGCCCGGGAATCAGGGGGACATATGCACGAACAGAGTCGCGACGCGGGCACGTCACTGACTGGAAGACAGGCGCATTTCGCGCTTGCGGTGTTCCTTCTCGCCTATGTCCTGTCCTTCGTCGATCGCCAGATACTCAGTCTGATGGTCGATCCGATCCGCCGCGATCTGGGGATCAGCGATCTGCAGATCGGGCTGCTCCAGGGCGCTGCCTTTGCGTTGCTCTATGCCGTGCTGGGCGTCCCGATCGGGATGCTTGCCGACCGCCTGGTCCGCAAGCGCATCATTGCTTCGGGCGTTGCGTTCTGGAGCGTCGCCACCGGGCTCTGCGCCTTTGCCGGCAGCTATACGGCCCTATTCCTGGCGCGCATGGGGGTTGGCCTTGGCGAAGCAGCGCTGTCGCCGACCGCGCATTCTTTTCTGAGTGACGCCTTTCCGCCCGCCAGGCTCGCACGGGCGATGGCGATCTATTCGCTCGGCATCACGCTGGGCGGGGGCGCAGCATTCATGATCGGCGGCAGCGTCATCGATCTGGTCGCGCGCAGCGGGGCGACCACGCTGCCCATCCTCGGTACGCTCAAATCCTGGCAGCTCGCCTTTCTGGTCGTGGCGCTGCCCGGGCTGCTCATCGCACCGCTCGTCATGCTGGTAACCGAGCCGCGCCGCCGCGGCGCGGCGCAGGCGCGCGACCTCGCGCCCGATCGCCCGACGCTTACCACGGTGCTGCGCTATGTGGCATCCAACTGGCGCGCCTTCGCGCCGATCTACTTCACCTCGTCACTGCTGGGCATTCTCGGCTATAGCATGATGAGCTGGTATCCGACGCTGCTCATCCGTTCCTTCGGCCTCTCGCCGGGAGAAGCGGGATATTATGTCGGGCTGATCTACCTGCTGCTCGGCAGCGCGGGCTCGATCACCGGCGGGTTGCTTGCCGAAAGACTGGCGGCGCGCGGCCGGCACGACGCGAATCTGCGCGTCGTCGCAATCGTGTCGGGGGCAGTGGTTCTGCCGGCGGTCGCAGCACCGCTGATGGAAAGCCTGCCCGCGATGCTGCTGCTCTTCGCGCCCGCGACTTTCCTGCAGAACGGCTTTTTCGGCGCGTCGACCGCGGCGATACAGTTGACGACGCCCAACAAGATGCGCGCGACCAATGCCGCGCTTTTCCTGCTCGCCAACAACCTGATCGGTCTGTCGCTTGGCGCGGCGATCGTGCCGCTGATCGATCACCTGCTCTTTGGGGGGATTAATCTTGGCGCGGCGCTCGCGGTCATCGCGGCCGTCGTCAGCCCCGTGAGCCTGATCCTCGCACGCTGGGGGCTCGCGCCATACCGCGCGCTCGTCATCCAAAACATGGCCGCATCCTGAATCCCGCGGAAGGGCGTCTGCCCTCCCCGCCGATCTCGATCAATTTCAACAGGGAGAAATAATATGAGAATTGACAATCTGCGCCGTGCCGCTTTGTCCGGATGCGCGTTGGCGCTGGTGCAGGCAGCACCGGTGCTTGCACAGGATGCCGCGGCGGTCGAAACATCCGCTGCGGAAGAAGCTGCACCCGAAGAAGGCGGCGACATCATCGTCACCGGTTCGTTGATCCGCCAGTCTGCGATCCCGTCGCCGATCGATGTCGTCGATGCGGGTCAGATCACGGCGCGCGGCATTTCCAATCCCGCCGAACTGGTGCGCGCGCTTCCTGCCAATGCAGGTTCCGAAGCGCAGGTCGATCAGCTCAACCAGCCGCTGACGTCGGGTACGGCGCAGTTCAACCTGCGCAATCTTGGGCTGGGCTCGACGCTGGTACTACTCAATGGCCGTCGCCAGACGTTAAGCGCAGTCGCCGCGACCGATGGCAGCACCTTTGTCGACATCAACTCGCTCGTCCCGTTGATCGCGCTCCAGCGCGTCGAAGTCGTCAAGGATGGCGCGGCGGCAACCTATGGCTCGGATGCAGTGGCGGGCGTCGTTAACTTCATCACGCGCAGCCATGTCGAGCGTCCCGAAATCTCCGCGCGCTACCTCCACATGGACGGCGCGTATCAGCTCACGATTCAGGGCATTGCGGGATTCGACGTTGCCGGCGGCGACCTCGTGCTTGCGGCATCCTATTTTTCGAGCAGCCGCCTCGGCACGAACGAGCGCAGCTTTTCGCGTGCCAGCACCTTCGGGCGCCCGTCGTGGCATTCGGTTTCAAGCTTCGGTCAGCCGGGCTCCTATTTCGTTCCGAGCCTCGGCCGCTTCGCGCCAGACCCCGACTGCACCAATCCGGCCTTCCCGGACAGCTATCGCAATTCGCCCGCGGATACCTTCTGCCGCTATGATTTCTCGGAATCCTTCGATCTTCTGCCCACCGAGCGGCGCGCGCAATTCTATGCTTCCTACGAGGTCGGACTGACCGACGCGGTCAAGCTCAACCTCGAGGCCGCCTACACCAACACCTTCTCCAAGGTGCGTGCGTCGCCCTCCTTCCCCATCCTGACGGTATCGCCGCTGGTTCCGGCCACGCACCCGGACAATCCCTTCGGCCAAGCCGTCCGTTTCCGCGGCCGCCTGCTCGGCAGCGACTATGGTCCGTCCATATCGACCTTCAAATATGACACCTTCCGCGTGGCCGCAGGGCTCGAAGGCGAGTTTTCCTTCGGCTGGAAATGGAATACGGATGCCGGTTACAGCCAGCAAAATGTGCAATATGACAAGCCCGACACGCGGGCGACGGCGCTCCAGAATGCGCTCAACGGCCTTGGCGGCACGGGCTGCAATCCGGCTACCGGAACGCCCGGCGCGGGGCCCTGCCAATATTATAATCCGTTCGGTTCGGCGCAGCTGGGCACGGGCACTGCAAACAGCAAGGCGCTGATCGACAGCCTCATCGGCCTGACCGACCTGCAGGGCAAGGCCTCGCTTGTCACGGTCGAGGGCGTGACCACGGGCGATGTTTTCGACTGGGCGGGCGGCACCGTTGCGGCAGCCCTCGGCGCGCAATATCGCCGCAACCATTTCCGTCACGACTGGGGTGCCGATGTCAATGCGGGTGAACTCATCACGCTTGGCCAGGCGCCCGATTTTTCGGGCAACCAGGAAACCGTGTCGGTCTTCGGAGAGGTCAAGGTGCCGTTCGGCGAGATGCTCGAGCTTCAACTTTCGGGACGCTACGAGAAATATGTCGACAGCTTCGGCAATTTCAGCCCCAAGGCGGCGCTGCTCTTCCGCCCCTTCGACGCGCTGTCGCTCCGGGCCTCCTATGGCAAGGCGTTCCGCGCGCCTTCGATCTATCAGCTTGTCGCGGTGCAGGCGGGGCAGCCGTCGGTGAGCGACGGCGGCACCTTCGTCTTCGCCAACACCCAGACCTTCGGCAATCCGGATCTGAAGCCCGAAAAGTCGGACAGCTACAATATCGGCGCGACGCTCAAACCGCTTCAGGGTCTCGAGCTCAATGTCGATTTCTATGGTTTCGACTATTCGAACCTCATCGTGAAGGAGAATCCCCAGCCGATCATCGATCAGGCACGGGCGGACACTGCAGCGGGCCTTGTCGGCACGCCTGCACAGCTCAAGGTGACGCGCGATACGCTCGGCAATCTCCAGCTCGTCAAACTCGACTTCATCAACGCCTCGTCAGTCAAGACCGAAGGCATCGACGTGTCGGGCCGTTACCGTTTCGGCACGGGAATCGGCGAATTCGAGGCCAATGCCGCCTGGACGCATATCCGCAACTATCGTGTCCGCCTGTCGCCCGGCGGCCCGGTGATCGACGGTGCGGGCAGCGTCAACTTCAACAACCTCGGCCGCTCGCTCCCGCGTAATCGGATCGAGTTCGGGCTGGGCTGGACGCTCGAGAACCATCAGCTTCAGGCGTTCGGCCATTATGTCAGCGGCTACACCAATGATCGTTCCGGCATCACCGATCGCTCGATCAAGGCACAGACAACCTTCGATTTGCAATATAATCTGACGATCGAAAGTCTGCTGGGGTCCCCCACCAAGTTGACGCTGGGCGCGATCAACATCACCGACAAGAAGCCGCCGGTCGCACAGCTAAATCTCGGCTTCGACCCTATCGTCCACGATCCGCGTGGGCGGGTGCTCTACATCGGCGTAAGCCAAGGCTTCTGAAGACAAGATATGTTCAGAGCCGGCGCGATACAGCCGGCTCTGAACCGCTTCCCAAGCGGGTCATCCGGCTCGCGGGTATCCCTCCATCACTCTTCTCGATCAGGGCTTGGATCGTTAGCCGACCCTCGCGGTGCAAACGAGATGCTCTAGAATAGCGACTTCTGGCCGTTTGCGGACTGGCGGCATTTCAATTCCAAAGTGGATAAGCAGATATTCGCGTCGCAAGCCTGCGAAGGATTACCGACGCCGCCATGGATATTCGCGAGACACTGGCACCAGTTGCGGCGACCCAGCTCGTTTTTCCATCATCGATCTGGATGATCGGATAGCATCGAAAGTCTCGGGATTTGTCGCGCCCGGCATAACAGCCGGACAAGAGGGACCGGGATTGCGCCTGTCATCGACACCGCTCGCGGTTGAGCAAGCAACGACCGTCGCCACCCAAATTTTCTCCCTTTGCCGAACCGCTCGCCGACGAAGTCCAGGGCTTCTCGCTTCATTCCGTCGTCTCCGACACAATTTCTACTTGACGGTATATAGAATACCCAACAGTATGCATATAGGGCTTGGCAAGCCCGAAGGCGTCGACAACTGCGAGCGCCGGCCGGTTTCCGGGCGGCGCGACAGGATAGCCGGCCGCCCGTTCATTCCGTTCGTCACAGGAGGCGCACATGGCCGATCAACTGATTCTTGCGGACAAACCCGCGCCGAAGGTTCTCCGGTTGACACTCAACCGGCCCCACAAGCGCAATGCGTTGTCGAATTCGCTGCGGAGCCAGCTGTTCGCCGCACTCGACGAAGCCGACGCGGATCCGGGGGTGGCGGTCACCATCATCCGCGGCGCCGGCGGCTGCTTCTCGGCCGGCTACGATCTTTCAGCCGACGGCGCCCGAGACCCGTTCCCGTGGCAGAGTGCGGACGGCGCAGGTATCTGGGCGCGCCACGTTACCGAAGGCATGTTCCGGATGTGGGATCTGGCCAAGCCGGTCATTGCGCAGGTGCACGGTTGGTGCCTTGCCGGCGGAACCGAACTCGCGACGGCATGCGACCTGGTCTACGTCGCGGAGGACGTCCAAGTGGGCTATCCACCGGTACGGATGATCAGTCCCCCCGATAGTCAGTTCCATCCATGGCTATGCGGGATGCGCCCGGCCATGGAGATGATGCTGACCGGTGACCCGATCGACGGCCCCGAGGCCGTTCGCGTGGGATTTGCCAACCGCGCCTTTCCTCTCGACGACCTTGAGGCCGAAGTCCTCAAGCTGGCCGAGCGGATCGCCCTCGTGCCGGCGGACGTCCAGCAACTCAACAAGCGTAGCGTACATCGGGCGATGGAGATCATGGGCATGCGCGCCGCGATCCGCGCGGGCACCGAAATTCAGGCTCTGGCGCTCACGACGGATACCTCGCTCGGGATCATGTCGGAGTTTCGTCGCAGCGTGACCGGCGCGCTCGACATCCGCGACACGGCCTTCGGCGATTATCGCACGAACGGAGCCGCCACGGCGGACTGACGTCACAGTCTTCGATAGCTGCCGAAGCCCGCCTTCGGCGATCAGCACGAACGGAGCTGACCCATGAAATTCGGTATCTTCTATGAGCTGCAACTGCCCCGCCCTTGGAAAGCGGGTTCCGAACAGCAGCTCTTTCACGACGCGCTGGACCAGCTCGAGCTGGCCGACCGGCTTGGGTACGACCATGCATGGGCGGTCGAGCACCATTTCCTCGAGGAATATTCGCACTCGTCGGCACCCGAAGTGTTCCTCGGCGCGGCGAGCCAGCGCACGCGGAATATCCGGCTGGGGCACGGCATCATCCAGCTCACGACCAACCATCCGGCGCGTGTCGCCGAACGGGTCGCCACGCTCGATCTGTTGAGCAAGGGCCGCGTCGAACTGGGGATCGGCGAAGGCTCGACTCCCACCGAACTGGAGCCCTTCGGCGTCGATCTCGAGCGCAAGCGGGAAATCTGGGAGGAAGCGGTCCGGGCGATCATGCCGATGTTCGGCGAAGGGCGCACCGCACATCAGGGCGTCCACTTCAACCTTCCCCTCCGCAACGTGCTGCCAAAGCCATGGCAAAAACCGCACCCGCCGCTCTGGCTGGCCTGCTCGCAACTCGAAGCGATAGCCTATGCCGGCATGCGGGGCATGGGCGCGCTCGGCTTTCAGTTTCTCAACGCGGACACCGCGCGCACATGGGTGAAGGCCTATTACGACAGCCTGCTCAACCGCCTCGACCGGGTCGGCAATTATGCGGTCAATCCGAACATCGCGCTGGTCAGCATGTTCATGTGCGCTCCAACCGACGAAGAGGCTCGCCAAAAGGCCGAGGGCGCAACATTCTTCCAATGGTGCCTGCGCTATTATCGGACCCTGCTGATCGACGGCGCCGACCAAGACGGCACATCGAATCTTTGGGACCTGTATATGCAGTGGAAGGCAGATAATCTCGATGCCATCGCCGCGATGCAGTCGTTCGGGTTGATCGGGTCGCCCGAGACCCTGCGCCGCAAGCTGCGCAAGTTCGAAAGCTCGCATATCGATCAGGTCATCCTGCTCAATCAGGCCGGGCATAATACGCACGAGGATATCTGCGCGAGCCTCGAGCTTTTTGCCAGAGAAGTGATGCCCGAGTTCCACGCCAATATTCCCCGCCATGAGGCATGGAAGGCCAAGGTGCTTGCGAGGGAACTGCCGCTGGACGAGATCGACGAGGCGCCGGCCGATGCCCTCGCGGCCAGAGCCTGACCACGCCATGCGGCTCGGCGGACGAACAGCGGTGGTGGTCGGCGCCGGCACGATCGGTCCCGGCTGGAGCAACGGCAAGGCCTGCGCGGCACAATATGCCCGCGACGGCGCGGTCGTCGCCTGTGTCGATTTCGTAGCCGCGCGGGCTGAAGAGACGGTGGCCCGGATTCGGGACGAAGGCGGCGACGCCTTTCCGCTATGCGCCGACGCCACCGACGCGGCCGCGATGGCTGCCGTCGTCGAACAGGTCGTCTCCCGAACCGGCCGGCTGGATATCATGCACAATAATGTCGGCGTCGGTTTCTCGATCGGCGCGCCGGACGCAATCGCCCCTGACGCGTGGGACCGCGAAATCGCCCAGAATCTGACCTCCGCCTATCTGGGGATCCGATATGCCGTTCCTGCGATGCGGGCGGCCGGCGGCGGGGTCGTCATCAACACCTCTTCGCTTTTGGCCGTGCGCTTCCTGAAGCAGCCGAATGTGGGCTATTCGGTCGGCAAGGCGGGGGTCGAGGCCCTGACGCGCGCCTGCGCCGCCGCCTACGGACGCGACGGCATCAGGGTCAACTGCCTGCGAATCGGCTTTGCCGAGACCCCCCTGATCGAAAAGGGGCTCGAAGCGCGGCAGCTCAGCCCCGAAGCGCGCGAGATCGAGTTGGCGAAGAGCCGCGCGAAGGTTCCGCTGCGCCAGGAACACACCAGCCCCTTCGACGTCGCGCAGACTGCGGCCTTCCTCGCCTCCGACGACGCGCGGCATATCACCGGCGTCATCCTGAACGTCGACGGCGGACTGGAGGCCGCGCCGCTATGATCGGCCGGGAACGGCCGGTCAACCGGACAGCCGCGCGCGCAGTTCCTTCTTGAGCGTCTTGTCGAGCAGGCCTTTCGGCAAGGCTTCCACGAAAATTATCTCGCGCGGACGCTTGAAGTCTGCGAGCGCCTCGTCGCAAGTCGCATGGATTAGCGACGCCAGCACGGGGCCCGCTGCGGTCGCGACCACGAAAGCGACAGGAATTTCGTCGAGCATGCGGTCCGGCTTGCCCACCACCGCGACCTCCACCACGCCGGGCACGCGGGCAATGACGGTTTCGATCTCGACGGCCGCCACATTCTCGGCGCCGACCCTCAGCATGTCCTTGGCGCGGCTGACGAAGAAGATCGGCCCCTCCGCCGTCGGCCGCACCTCATCGCCGGTGTCGAACCAGCCGTCCGCATCAAAGGCGGCCGCGGTCGCCGCGGCATCGTTGAGGTAGGATTCGAACAGCGAAACCCCCCGCACACCGCGGATCCACAGCCGGCCCGTCTCCCCGAACGAAACCTCGGTTCCGTCCTCACGGCGGATCGCAATCTCATACTCCTGCGCCGGCCAGCCCATCGATCCTTCGGGCGCGATCATATCGGGATCGGTGACGATGCACTGGCTGACCGTCTCGGTCATGCCGAACCAGCCGTTCGTCTTGATGCCCCAGCGATCGCGCGGCAGGGCGAGGTCGCCGACGCCGGCCCAGAAGCGGAACCAGTGCCGCGGCGGGTCGGGCTGCGCCTCCAGCGCGCGCAAGGTGAACATCACGACATTGGCCCAGGTACAACGATTGCGCGCCGCGATGTCCCAGAAACGGCCCGCGGAGAATTTCGGCGTCAGCACAACCGTGCCGCCTGACCAGAGCGTGGCGAGAACCGAGTAGCAAATCGCGTTGGTATGGAAGAGGGGAAAATGGACGAGGTGCACGTCCGCGTCGGTCAACCGCGCGTGCGACGCCGTTACGCGGCCGCCCCAGAGGGCATTGGCGTGCGTCCAGACCACACCCTTCGGCCGCGACGTCGTGCCCGAGGTATATTGAACGCTGTTGGCCAGCATCGGCTCGGCGGCACGCGCGGACGAGAGCACCGGATCGCCGCGCAAATCGTCAAATGCTACAAGGCCCGAAGGAAGAGGCGCGACCGGCGCGGCATCGCAGTCCGTGGCGGTGCAGGCGATCCAGTCCAGCCGGGGGCCGGCCGCCTGCAGCAGCGCAGCGTATCGCGGCTGCGTGATCGCGGCCTTCGCGCCGCTATGCGCGATGAAATACTGAAGCTCTTCGCTCGTCGAGCGCGTGTTGGTCGTCACCGTCACCGCGCCGATCCGCGAAAGCGCGTACCAGAGGAGGAGAAATTCGGGACAATTGTCCATGTGCAGGGCGATGAAATCCCCCTTCTTTACGCCCTTTGCCGCCAGTCCTGCCGCATAGGCGCGCGTTTCCTCGGCAAATTGCGCATAGGTGAGGGTCTGGCGCGGCCCCGCATGGGATTCCCAGATCAGGAAGGACTTGTCCGGCCTTTGCGCGGCTTGGCGATCGACGAGCCAGGGAAGGTCGCAGCCGGTGAAAGGATGAAAAGCAGTCGCCTGTCGCATGAGCCCCCTGTCCTTGGAATGATGTCTTCGAGAGGATGTCTGGCGCGGGGCGCTAGAAACGCTTGGTGACGTCGAAGCCGTACTGGCGCCGCGGCGCATAGCTGACGACCCGCGTGCCGAGCGCGACGCCCGTAGACCCGAGCGACTGATAATAGGCCTGGTCGGTAATATTGCGGACAAACAGACGCGTTGTCAGCCCAGCCCGCGGCAGATCCCAGCTCAGATACAGGTTGCCGACGCCGAACGCCTTTTGCGCGTCGGCGGGGCTGTTGAACTCCCGGAAATAGACCTTGCTGCTGAACCGCGCGTCCACGCGCAGGGTCAGGGTCCCGAGATCGCCCAGCGGATGCACATATTCGGCGCCGACCGAGACGACCGACTTGGGCGCGAGGCTCAGACGCTTGCCTGCCAGATTCTGCAGGCCTGCGGCCGGGTTCAGATCGTCGATGTTGGAGAAATGATCGTAGGTCGCATCGAGGAAGGTCGCGCCCAGATCGAACGTCCAGCGGTCGCTCGGCCGGGCCGTCGCCTCTATCTCGGCTCCCTTGACGGTCGCCGCCGCCGCGTTGAGTATGTCCGAGGTGAAATTCGCGGAATTGACCTGAAAGACCTGAAGATCGGTATAGTCGTAATAAAAGGCGGCGAGACTGATTGAAAGCCGTCGATCCAGCAGGCGCGTCTTGTATCCGAGCTCGTAGGCGGTCACCTTTTCGGGCGCGAACACATTGGGCTGGTTTACGCCCGCGACCGATGTGCAGCTGTTGACCCCGCCGGCCTTGAAGCCCCGGGTCACCGTCCCGTAGAGATTGCGATCGGAATCCGGTTCAAACTGGAGGCCCGCGCGCCACGTCGTGGACGAGAACTCGGGGCGCAGCGGCGTGCAGGCGTTCGGAACCCCGAATACGACGCTGGAAACCCGCGAGTCGATCTTGTCGCGGCTCTGGCGCACGCCGCCGATGAGCTTGAGCCGGTCGTTCGCATGGTAGGTCACGTCGGCATAGCCCGCGAGCGAATTGGTTTCATTGTCCTGATGCGACAGGATAGCGGCGCCGAAAAGCGGCAGCGCGACGTTCAGGTCCTGATCCATCTTGTCGTTCATGTAAAAGAGGCCCGCGAGCCACTCGATACGGCCGGCCTCGCCCGAAAGGTCGAGCTGTTGCGTGAAGGTGTCCGAGATGAAGGCGCCACGCGACACGGTCGCGAAGTCGACGTTGGTCGTGTCATTATCCTCGGAACGGCGGATCGGCGCGTGATGCGTGAAGCCGGTCGTGGATTTGAGCTGGACGCTGCCGAGGTCCCAATCGAACACGAGCGCGCCGCCACCTACCCGTCGCCGGAATATCCCCGGACGATTCTGTGCCGTCGTGAATGTTCCGTGCGGATAGACCTCCAGCGGACCGAGGGCGGGAGACGGGTTGGTCGGACGGGCATAAGGGGATTGGCGTTCATAGCCGCCAAAGAGAATCAGGTTCAGCCGAGCGTTTTCCGCGAGGTCGATGGCGACCCGCAGCCGCCCGGCAAGGGCGCGGCCATAATCGGCGTCGGGTCCGCCGTTGACGTTTCTGATGAATCCGTCGCTGCGATCGGAATAGGTCATTATCATGCGGGCGCGGACACGCTCCGAAACCGGCAGATTGATCATCGCGCCCGCAGTGACCTCGTCAAAATTCCCGTAACCGGCCTTCACATAACCTTCGAATTTGTCCGAGGGTTGCTGGCTGAGAAAGTTGACCACGCCTCCGGTCGCGTTCCGGCCATAGAGCGTTCCCTGCGGCCCCCGCAGCACCTCGATGCGTTCGAGATCGATCTGCGCCAGATCGGCCATGGACGGATGCGCCTGATAGACGCCGTCAACATAGGTCGCGACGCCGCCGCTCAGACCGCCACCCGGAATGTTGGAGCCGATGCCGCGGATATAGATGGCCGAGACGCCCGGGGTCTTCGCGATCTGGACGCTCGGCATCTGCGCCGGCAGATCACCGACGCCGACGATGCCGCGTCGTTCGATATCCTCCGCCGACAGGGCACTGATCGCGCCGGGGACGGCCTGGATCGTCTCCGAACGCTTGGTTGCGGTGACGATGATCGCGTCATCGCCCTGCGGATCTTCGGCGGCCGCCGCAGCGGAAGGCAGAGCCGTGCACAGCATGAGCGCGGGAATGGCGACCCGAAACCGCCATGCACCCGATTCGCCCAAATCCCGATTCGTGATCGTCATTGGCCATTTCCTCTCCCGGCTCGTGTGGTTCGGCCAGCGCCGAGGCTTGCGACCGACCACCGAGTCTTGTTATTTTGGTAGGCTACCATATCTTTTGGTAAAGTAAAATACCAATGGGTAGAATATCGAACCTTCCGCTACACCGGGTCTTTTTCGATCTCCTTCCGGATGGTAAAACATGCTAACCATTGGTATCTTTGCTGAAACGTCCGGCTGCAAGCGCAGCGCGAACAAGGTGGACTGGAATTGATGAGAAAAAAAATCGTTTCCCCGTGGGTCGAGCAGAAGCGCAGCCGCAAGGAGGAGGCCATTCGCAAAAGGGAAGCCGTGCTGGCGACCGCAGCGCGGCTCTTTCAGGAAAAGGGCTTCGAGAATTGCACGCTCAGCGAGGTCGCCGAAGCGCTCGATGTCACCAAGCCCACCATCTATTATTACGGCAAAAGCAAGGAGATGTTGCTTGTCGAAATCCTGAACGACGCGACCGAAGCGATGGTGAGCGCCTTCCTGCGCGCCTCCGAGCTCGACAGCCCGGGCATCGAGAAATTACGCGTCGCAATGCATGACTATGCCGAAATCCGCTTGAGCGACTATGGGCGATGCCTTGCACTGGTTCGCGACGCGATCATGTCGCCGGAGAACAGGGAGGCGCTCGCCGAGCGCGGCCGCCGGGCAAAAGCGCACGTCTACAAGATCTTCGACGACGGCTTCGCGGACGGCACGATCCGGAAAGCCGATCGGCTCTTTCTTTATCAGACACTGTTCGGAGCCCTGAACTGGCTCCACATGTGGATCCACGAGGCGCAGGGCATGCGGCTGGGCGAAGTCGTCGACCGGCAGATCGATATTTTCATGCGCGGGATTGCGGGGCCCGCGATCAGGGATTGACTAGCGCAGCGTAGGCCAGCGCCTCCGACTGCGTACGCAGTTCCGCAGATGTATAGGCGGCCTTGTCGGTGAGTTGGTTCATCCCGATCAGAATGATCCCGTTCGCCGGATCGATCGAAAACCAGGTTCCATATCCGCCGCCCCACCAATAGCTGCCCGCACCTTTCGGCGTATGCGCCGCTGCCGGGTCGACGGTTATCGCCACGTCGAGGCCGAAACTCTCGCCGGGCTCGGGCCCGAAGAGTCCATAGGCCACGCCCGGCGGCATCTGGTCGCTGCGCATCGCCTCGATGCTCTCGCGGCGCAGCAGCCGGCTTCCCTGCCACATGCCATCGTCGAGCATCATCTGGCAGAAGCGGAAATAGTCCATGGCCGTGGAAAACAGCCCCGAACCACCCGACAGCAGGCCCGGCGGCGTCGTCGGCGCCAGACGATCCGCCTTCGGTGTCAGAACACCGCGCTCATCGTAGATATAGAGCGCCGCGAGCCGGTCCGCCTTGTCCGAGGGAACATGGAACCCGGTGTCCGCCATGCCGAGCGGTCCGAAAATGCGATCCCGGAAGAAGGCATCGAGCGATTGCCCCGAGAGCTGTTCGATGATGTACCCCTGAACATCGACGCCGATGCTGTAGTACCAGCGTTCGCCGGGTTGAAAGGCGAGCGGCAGATCGGCGAGCTTTCCGATCATCGCCGCAAGGTCGCTTTCGGGATCCAGCACGTCGCGGTCCCGATAGAGCCGGTCGACCGGGTGATCGAGAACGACATAGGCGAGGCCCGAGGTTTGCCGCATCAGGTCACGCATCGTCATCGGACGGCCGACCGGGACGCGCCGCCCGTCCCCCTCGAGGACGGTGAGATGTCCGAACGCCGGCACATGGCGGACGACGGGATCGTCCAGATCCCAGAGCCCCTCCTCGCGCAATATCATCATCGCCGCGCCGGTGATCGGCTTCGTCATCGAGGCGATGCGGAAGATCGCGTCCGTCGCCATCGGCGCATCGCACGCCAGGTCGCGCCGGCCCACCGCGCTCAAATGCTCCACCTCGCCATGCCGGGCAACGAGCGTCACGATGCCCGGTGTCCGGC
>JAGHZY010000007.1:96732-109220 GCA_017745175.1 Sphingopyxis sp.
CGCGTCCACCACCGCGGCCGCCGCCGCCTCGAGGCATTTGTCTACCGCCGCCACCGCCGCGGCTCATCTGCGGCCGTCCGCCACCGCCGCCTTCATCGCATTATCGAGAGTCTTGAATCGGTTCATCCTTGTGTCTCCGATTATCGCGCCGCGCGCGGTAGCACCCATAGCGACCATTGCACCGAGGGACGCTACTCCGAAGGCGCGACGGCTCCATTTCGCCGACATGGGCAAGCCTCAGGCAGCCCGGCCCGCCCCGGCGGCGGCCAGCTTTTTCATATCGGGGCCGTCTTCGAGCCACCCCGCGAGGTTGTCGGCGCCCATAAGTCGGGCGAGACGTGATCCCGCCCCATATCGCGCGACAATATCGGGGACATGGCGCCGGTAGTCCTCCTGCAGTGCCATATGCGGACGGACGAAGAAGGTCGCCAGATTGATCCGCAATCCCGGGATCTGCCGCACATAAGAGCCGTGCCAAGTGTTTCCGTGCCAGACCACCGCCGAGCCTGCCGGAATCTCGATCGGAATCGCATCGGGATTGCCGGCATCGCCATCGAGTCGGCTTTCGGCAGCGTTCGGCTGGCGCGCAAGCCGGTGACTCCCGGGAACCATGGCCAGCGCGCCCGCTGCGCGTGTATAGTCCGTCAGGGCATAGTTGACGTTGGCGACATGCGCGTAGCTCGCGAACGGCGCCGGCACCGTGTTGTCGGCATGAAGATGGATCTCGTCGCCGCCAGGGCCCTTGACATGACTCACGATGCTGCTGAGCAGGCATCCGGGTCCGAGCATATAGGTGACCAGCGCGAGGACGCGTTCGTTCAGCACGACCTCTTCGAACGCCCGATCCGCCGCGAGCAGGTAGAAAAGACCCTTCCAGCCGACATGCGTGCTTTCGCTCTCGAGTTCCAGCCGGGTTCCGAAGCGCTCCACGCCCGTGCGAAGAATCGCGTCGCGGCAGCGGTCGACAAGCTCGATCGGCAGCGCGTCAGGAACGACGGTGAAGCCGAAGGCGTCCAGTTCTGCGACCGCGGGTTCAAGGTCAAGCTTGCGGATATCGCGGTAAAGCCCGTTCAACCCCTGTGTCGCGCGCCAATCGCCAATCTCCAATCTCCCTCTCCTTCCGATATGTCCGCCATCTGCCTTTTCAGCGGCTTGCACTTTTGTATACCCGATAGTAGTATATAAGTCCAATGGGTAAATTTGAGGCGAGATTATGTCGGTCGAAGTGAAGAAACATGAGTTTTGCAGCGCCGCATGGGTGGAACAGGCCGAGCGCATTCTCAACGAACTGGCGGCCGAAATGGGCGAGTCGCTCGCCGGGCATAGCTTTTGCCTGTGCGAGGTCTTCACCTATGCGCCGCTCCATCTGCGCGACGCCCTCGCATGTGTTGCCTGGCATTTCGTCCTTGCGGACGGCCGGGTCCAAGCGGCGCTTGGCGAGCGCGGAGACGCCGACCTGCGCATCGAAGCCGATTATGAGACCGCCGCTTCCTACGCGCGCAAGCGCGTACCGCTCGCCGCGGGAGACGCCCCGCCCGCCGCGTCGATCAAGATGACCGGCGATCCGGCGAGCATCCCGCCGCCGATCGATCGCCTCCTCGCGCCACTGCACAACCGTCTGGTGTCGATCACGGCCTGACAGTCCCGCAACGGCCGGGGTGCGGCCATGTCGGAGGAGAGGGATCATGGCGAAAGCCGCCACAACGCTGCAGCTCAGTCGCCGAACCAAATTC
Source organism: Sphingopyxis sp. (assembly GCA_017745175.1). Lineage (GTDB taxonomy): Bacteria > Pseudomonadota > Alphaproteobacteria > Sphingomonadales > Sphingomonadaceae > Sphingopyxis. Next base: position 98,466 of record JAGHZY010000007.1, read on the forward strand.
GTCTACGGGCTGGGGACGGTCGCATTCGGTGTCAAGGACACCGCCTTTTCCGCCTTTCTGCTGCTCTACTACAACCAGATCGTCGGCATGCCCGCGGATATGGTCGGGGCCGCGATAATGATCGCGCTCGTCATCGATGCGTTGGCCGACCCGGTTATCGGGCAGGTTTCCGATCACTGGCGGTCGCGTTGGGGCCGCCGGCATCCTTTCATGTATGCCGCCGCGCTGCCAGCGTCGATTTCGTTCCTCATGCTCTGGCTACCACCGGCAGGCTGGTCGCAGGCGGCGCTGTTCGCCTATCTCGTTACCGTCATCATTCTCGTCCGCACCTTCATTACCCTGTACGAGATACCGAGCGCAGCGCTGGCCGCCGAATTGACCAGCGATTACGACGAACGCACGACGATATTGAGCTATCGGCTGCTCATGGCCCTGATCGGCGGGGCCGCAGCCTCGATGATGGCCTATGGCATCTTTCTCCGCCCGACGCCGGAGTTCCCCGTCGGACAGCTGAATCCCGACGGCTATCCCGGATTCGGCGCCGCGGCGGCGGTCATGATATTCGTTTCGATTCTGGCTTCGGCCGCGGGCACCCACAGCCAGATTCCCCATCTGCGCGCGCCGCCCGCGCAGCGCCCCGGCAGCCTTGCGATCATGGCGCGGGAAATGGTGTCGACGCTGGCCGATCGCGCCTTCCTGATCATCCTGCTTGCTGCCCTGTTCGCCGCTGCCGCGAGTGGGGTTGCAGGCAGTCTGGCGCTCTATTTCGCCACCTATTTCTGGACCCTGCCGTCCAGCCAGCTCCCCCTTCTGGTTTTGCCATGGCTTGGCGGAGCCCTGCTGGCCGCGCCGGCCACCCCATGGATATCGCGCCGCTGCGGCAAGAAAGCCACGCTCGTGATGATGCTGTGCGGCGGCGGGGTGCTGGTGGTCGCGCCCATCGCCCTGCGCCTGATCGGCTTTTTCCCCGACAATGGCTCGCCGTTCCTTCTGCCCGTTCTGATGGGCGACCGGTTGATATCGGCGGCGCTACAAATCGGGTGTCTGATTCTGGTCGGATCGATGGTTGCCGATCTTTCCGAACAGGCCGAACTCAGAACCGGTCGACGGTCGGAAGGCCTGCTGATGGCAGCCTTCAGCCTGGTTATGAAAGCCGTCTCCGGCATCGGCGTGTTCGTGTCCGGTGCCATTCTGACGGTCGTCGACTTTCCGGCGGACCGCACGCCCGGCTCAGTCGCGCCCGGGGTCCTGCATGATCTCGGGCTTGCCTTCATCCTTGTACAGGCTGCGATCTATGCCGCTGCGGCAATCATCATCTCGCGGCACCGCGTCGACCGGTCGGCCCACGAACGCACACTGGCCGCACTGTCGAAGCGCACTGCAGCGCCCGCAACCGAATCGCCCATAGAAACCAACGACCCAACCAAGGCGGAGCAGCCGATGACCAAATCCAGGGCCTTTTGAACATGCCGTCCATCCACATGGGCCTGGTACCAAGCCATCACGCACAACGAAAAAGCGCCGGCGCAATCGCGGTGCGCCACGGAAAGGAGGAATTGACCTGGCGCGACCTCGATATCCGCAGCAATCGCCGCGCGCGGCTGTATGGGCAGCTTGGTGTCGGGCCGGGCGATTTCGTCAGCATCGCGCTCGACAATTCAAACGCCTTCTACGAGACCAGCTTCGCGATCTGGAAGCTGGGCGCGATCCCGAATCCGATCTCGGCGAGGCTCCCGGCAATCGAGGCCCGGGCCATCATTGACCTCGTCCGGCCCAGCCTCGTGGTCGCACAGCGGTCCGACTGGTTGCCGGGCGCACCGTGTGCGCCGGTCGATCTCGACCTCGCAGGCATCGACCCGGGACCTTTGCCGCCGCCTCCCGACGTTCCGCATTGGCGCGCGCTGGCCAGCGGCGGCTCCACCGGCCGGCCGAAGGTCATCGTCGATCATCATCCCGCACTCATCGACCCGGAGGCAACCTATCTCGGACAGCCGGCCGACGGTGTCGTTCTCAACGCGGGGCCGCTCTATCACAGCGGCCCTTTCGTCCACAGCCATCTTGCCCTGTTCGCGGGAGCCACGGTCGTAAGCATGGAGAGGTTCGATGCCGAGGAGGCGCTCCGTCTCATTGCCGAGCATCGCGTGGCATGGATGAACCTTGTGCCGACGATGATGCAACGGATCTGGTCGCTGCCCGATGCGGTACGCGAGGCCTACGACGTCTCGAGTCTCGAAGCGGTCTGGCACGGCGCCGCGCCGATGCCGGGCTGGCTGAAGGAAAAGTGGATCGACTGGATCGGTGCGGAGAAAATCTGGGAACTCTACGGCGGTACCGAGAATCAGGGGCGCACGATCATCAACGGTGTCGATTGGCTCGCGCATCGCGGTTCAGTAGGACGGCCGGATGTTCCTGGATCGATTAGGGTCTGCCGGGAGGATGGGTCCGAATGCGCGCCGGGCGAGACGGGAGAAATCTACTTTCACGTCGATGACGACGGCACCTATCACTATCTGGGTGCGGAAGCGAAGCGGCTACCCGGCGGCTGGGAAACGCTGGGCGATCTGGGCTGGTTCGACAGCGACGGCTTTCTTTACATCGCCGACCGGCGGGCCGACATGATCGTGCGCGGCGGAGCAAATATCTATCCGGCAGAGGTCGAGGCGGCGCTTCAGGAACATCCTGCGGTGGCGTCTTGCGTCGTCATCGGCCTGCCGCATCCGGACCTCGGACGCGCGGTGCATGCGATTGTCGAGCGGCAGCCCGGCGCGAGTCCGGTTCCCGCCGAACTCGCGGATTTTCTTGCAGCCCGGCTGGCCAAATACAAGCGCCCGGAAAGCTATGAATTCGTCGACGCACCGCTCCGCAACGACGCCGGCAAGATTCGCCGCTCACAGCTGCGCGACATCCGCGAAACATGGCTGGTCGAGGGCCTGCCCTTTGCCCTCGCGCCCACAGATGCGTTTGATGCTTGAAATCTACTTTATGGTATAATATACTACCCAATAGTATAGAAACTATCTTTCGGAAGGGGATTAGCCGTGGGTGAAGATCGAACCGTCATCCAGGAACCCGTGGCGCTGTGGAGCGAGGGGTCGCGGATCGGAGCCGAGCTCTATTTCCCGGAAGGCCTCGACGGCCCGGCGCCGGCGATCATGCTGTGTCACGGCTGGGGCGGCGAGCGACCGATGCTCGGTCCCTATGCCCGCGCCTTCGCGCGGCGCGGTTATATCGTCCTCGAAATCGACTACCGGGGCTGGGGGACGTCCGACGGCAAGATCATTCCGGCGGCCGACACGCCCCCTCTACTGGAGGCCGGCGAGCAGACACTCAACGTGCGTGTGCTCCGCAAAATCACCGACCCGCTCGATCAGACCACGGATATCCGTAACGGCCTTGGCTTCCTGTTCAGCGACCCCCGGGTCGATCCCGAACGGATCGGCATCTGGGGCACCAGCTATGGCGGTGGTCACTCGATCCATGTGGCCGCGAACGAGCCGCGCATCCGCTGCGCCGTGGGGCAGATCGGCAGCTACGAACCCGCCCCGGAATTTCTCCCCATGTGCCGACAGCGGCTCGGCGATAAGGCGCGGGGCCTGATCGATCCCTCTGTTCCGCAGGGGATTGACCCCTTGCCCGGCCTTCTCGGTACGCCCGACCTCGCGCGGATGCTCGGCTACTCGCCGCTTCAGGCGGCCGCGAAGATCAGGGCTCCGACGCTCATCATCGACGCCGAATATGAGGAACTCTTTGACCGGATGGCGAACGGGAAAGCGGTCTTCGACACAATCTCGCAGAACGCCGTCGCACATTACCACACGTTTCCCGGCAAGCACTACGACGTCTACAACCAGTTCTGGGCTGACGCCGTCGCCCTCGCCTGCGACTGGTTCGACGAACATCTGCGAACCGTCAACTAGGGAGGCATCCGTTGGACAAGCAACTTCAGGGCCGCGTCGCGATCGTCACCGGCGCGAGCTCCGGCTTCGGCCGGGGCATCGCGGTGCGCTTCGCCCGCGCCGGGGCCAGCGTGGTCATCGCCGATCTGGTGGAGGAAACGGCGCCCGGCAATTTCGACGAACGGCCGGAGCTTTCGACCGCTGCGCTCATTCGCGAGCTGGGCGGGCAGGCACTGTTCGCGAAATGCGATGTCAGCCGAAAGAACGATGTCGAAGCGGCGACGTCCGAAGCGATCGCGGCTTTCGGGCGGCTCGACATATTGGTGAACAATGCCGGTGTCTGGCGCGGAATGACGCCCTTCCACGAATCGTCGGAGGCGGATTTCGATGCCTGCTTCAACGTGATCGTGAAAGGCACCTTTCACGCCTCGCGTGCGGCGCTGAACATTTTTATTGCCCAGCAGAGCGGTGTGATCGTCAACATCGTCTCGACCGCCGGTCTGCGGGTCTATCCGCTGCAACTCGCCTACAACAGCGCCAAACATGCCCAGATCGGGATGACGCGCTCGCTCGCCCTCGAATACGGCCCCAGCGGGGTGCGCGTGAACGCCATCTGCCCGACGGGTATGAAGACGTCGATGAATCGCCAGGCGTTCGAGACGCCTGCAATCTCGGAGATGGTGGAGCGGTCACGTCCGCTCGGGCGCTGGGGCGAGATTGACGAGGTTTCCGAAGTGGCCCTGTTCCTGGCGTCGGACGCGGCAAGCTTCGTTCACGGTTCGATCATTCCCGTCGACGGCGGGGAGCTCCTAGGCCAGCCACACCGGCCCGCGCCCCGATGAGAGTGCCGCTAACATCGTCCCGTGACGTCAGCGCTGCGCAGATAACCGGAATGGAAGAGGCGTTCCCGTTACAGGGCCGATTGCGACGGAAGGCCGTCTCCGATCGGCGGCGTAACCATGCCGCAAATATTCGGCGTTGCTCACGTCGCCGGGCCCTGAACGCCCGCTGAACAATTCTATTGGATGCTCGGACGTCAGGGCACGGCGTGTCCGAGCTGCGCTCCGGAGCCTCGCGCCCGGCCCCTGGCTCCGCCTGACGGCGGGGCCTTTTTTTGACGTCAATAGCCAACGGCGAAACAAGGGAAATCTTCCTGCATTCCACACCGGGCGTGGAGGCAAGTAGTCGAACTCTGATCTTCCCATGATCATTCTCCTGCGGCCAAGATAGCCTTCGAAGAAACGCTCGGGCACCCGGATTGCCGAGTTTTCCCTGTTTAATCGCACAAGATAATTACACGACTTCAGGCTGCCTTCTTATAAAAACACTTCGATGAGAAACCTACTGGTCGATTTGTGCGCTGCAGCGTAAAGGCGCGACCATGAGGATCGCGATAATCGACACCAGCGCAGGGCGAGCGGCCGTCATATCTGACGGTCTGCGCGAAGCGGGCCTCGACGATCTCGTCCTGGTCGACACGGCCAAGCCGCTTGTCTCACAAATTGAAGCAGCCAAGCCCGACGTCGTGCTAATCAACCTTGAGAATCCTAGCCGCGACCTCCTCGAAGACTTCTTCTCCATGTCGCGCGCCCTAGCTCGCCCGATCGCAATGTTTGTTGATCAGAGCGACGCCGAGGCGACCGGCGCGGCGATCGACGCTGGCGTATCGGCGTACGTCGTTGACGGCCTTTCAAAACAGCGGATCAAACCGGTGATCGAACTCGCCGTCCGCCGTTTCCAGGCCTTTTCTCGGCTCCAGCGCGAACTCGACGACGCCAAGAATGCGCTGGCCGAACGCGCCGTGATCGACAAGGCGAAGGCAATCCTGATGAGAAGGCGGCAGATCGACGAGCCGGAGGCCTACGCCCTGCTCCGAGGACAAGCGATGCGGACCAACCGCCGGATTTCGGAAATCGCCGAGGCGATCGTGACCAGCGAAGCGCTGATGGGGGACATGGAATGACCGGCGAGCGTTTCCGTATCGGCTTCCTGCCGCTCGTCGACGCGGCGTTGCCGGTTCTCGCCCACGAACTCGGCTTCGCCGCCGCCGAGGGTGTCGCCATCGACCTTGTCCGCGACATGACCTGGGCGACGGTGCGCGACCGGTTGCTCTATGGCCATACCGACGCCGCGCACATGATCGCGCCGCTCGCCATCGCGACGACCCTCGGCAAGGACCGCCCCGCCGTGCCGCTCGCGGTGCCGTTCGTCCTGGGTCTCAACGGCAATGCCGTCACTTTCTCGGCGAGGCTGGCAGCAGAGACCGGCCTGACCGACGCGCTCGGCGACCCGGTCCGGATCGGCGCGGCGCTGAAGAAGGTGGCGGACGCACGGGTCGCGGCGGGCAAAGCTTTGCGTTTTGGCGTCGTGCATCGCTATTCGAGCCACAACTACATGCTGCGCTACTGGCTCGCGGGCGTCGGCATTCGTCCCGATCAGGATATCGAAATCGTCGTCACCAGCCCACCTTTCGCCGCCGAAGCACTCGCGGCGGGCGAGGTCGACGGCATTTGCGTTGGCGAGCCGTGGAATTCGATCGCCGTCGACCGCGGCGTCGGCCACATCGCGCTGGCAACCGCGCAGATCTGGCGCCGCGGCGTCGAGAAGGTGCTCGCGATGCGCGAGACGGTTCTTGATGAACGCCGCGACGCCGTCGAAGCACTCGTCCGCGCCCTGCACGCGGCGGCGGCGCATTTCGTCGAACCCGGCGCGGCCGAGGAAAGCGCCGACATCTTGGCGCGGCCCGAATATCTCGACGCGCCACGCGATGCCGTATTGCGCGCAATCACTGACCGCATCCGGCTCATCCCCGGCGGCGAGCCGATCCATTATCCCGACTTCATGTTCCAGTATCGCGAGGCCGCCAATTTTCCGTGGCGCAGCCAGGCCGCGTGGCTTTATTCGCAGATGGTCCGCTGGGACTATATGGCCTTCGACGACGCCGAAGCCGCAGCGGCCGGCAACGTCTTCCGTCCCGACGTATACCGCGCCGCTCTTGCCGGCTCCGGCGCACCCCTGCCCGGCGCCAGCTCAAAGCTCGAAGGCGGGCTCGACGAACCGATCGGTGCGGGCTCCACGCAGGGCCGCCTGACGCTCGGCAGCGACCGCTTTTTCGACGGCCGCGCCTTCGATCCCGACGATATCGAAGCTTATCTCGCTGATCTTCCCTAGCTTTCCATTTTATGCTGCACTTGCGAAATAACCGCTTGCAGCAAACCTGCGAATCAGGCAGCTTAGACGCACTCGGCAAGGCTGCCGGGGCAGGATAAGGCGGCGACGGTTCCAACGAGGGGATCGAACCGCAGGCGGACGGGGAGCCATTCCCCGCAATCCCAACAGGCAATGAAGCCGTCAGGATGCGCCCGCATGGCCGCCGTCCTGGCGGCTTTTTTATTGCCCGTCACACGAAGGGGACGGACGATGACGACTGCAACCACGGGGGCCACGGCGCCCAAATCGAGCTTCTGGGCGAGCGGGCACTGGCCGACGCTGGTCGCCGCCTTTCTCTATTTCGATCTCGCCTTCATGGTCTGGGTCATCCTTGGCCCGCTCGCCCCCTCGATTTCGGAGGATCTTGGTCTGACGCCCGCGCAAAAAGGGCTGATGGTTGCGGTCCCGACGCTCGCCGGTGCGGTGCTGCGCGTCGTCAACGGACTGCTCGTCGATCGCATCGGGCCGAAGCGCTCGGGCGCGATCAGCCAGATCATCGTCATCGCCGGGCTGTTCGCCGCCTGGTTCTTCGGCGTGCACAGTTTCGCGGGCACGCTCGCGCTCGGCGTGATCCTCGGCTTCGCGGGCGCCAGCTTCGCGATCGCGCTGCCGCTCGCGAGCCGCTGGTATCCGCCCGAGCATCAGGGCAAGGCGATGGGCCTTGCCGGCATGGGCAATTCGGGCACGGTGCTCGCCGCGCTCTTTGCCCCCGGCCTCGCCAAGCTGTTCGGCTGGAACGCCGTCCTCGGCCTCGCCTGCATCCCGCTGACGATCGTCTTCTTCATCTATCTCGCGATGGCGAAAGATGCGCCGAACGCGCCCGCACCGAAGAAGCTGGTCGACTATTTCCAGCCGCTCAAGACCGCCGATGCCTGGTGGCTGATGGCCTTCTATTCGGTGACCTTCGGCGGCTTCGTCGGCCTCGCTGCCTCGCTTCCGGTCTATTTCACCGACCAGTTCCACCTGACCCCTGTCATCGCGGGCTATTGCACCGCGGCGTGCGTCTTCGCCGGATCGCTGGTCCGGCCGATGGGCGGCGCGCTCGCCGACCGGATTGGCGGGGTCCGCGCGCTGATGGCGGTGTTCGTCGTCGCAGCCCTCGCGCTCGCCGGTGTGCCGCAGGCCGATACCCTGCCTGCCGCGCTCGGCCTCTTCGTCATCGCGATGCTCGCGCTCGGCACCGGCAATGGCTCGGTCTTCCAGCTCGTCCCGCAGCGTTTCTCGACCGAGATCGGCGTAATGACCGGCCTTGTCGGCATGGCGGGCGGCATCGGCGGCTTCTACCTTGCCTCCTCGCTTGGCTTTGCAAAGCAGTGGAGCGGCAGCTTCGGCCCCGGCTTCTATATCTTCGCCGGGCTCGCGGTCGTCGCGCTGGTCGGACTGCTCTTCGTGAAGGGCCAGTGGCGCGCGACCTGGGGCGCAGCCGAAGGCGTGCGGATCTAACCATGACCCGCACCCTTGTGATCTTGCTGGCGCTCGCGCCGGCCGGGGTGGCGCACGCCCAGACCGTCACCCTCAAGCCGCTCGGCGAAGTCCGGCTTCGCTATGAACAGGTCGATCAGGACGGCCTCGCCGCCGATGCCGACGCCCTGACCCTGCGCCTCCGCGCCGGGGTCGAGGCGAAGGCCGGCCGCTGGTCGGCGCTGGTCGAGGGTCAGGGCAATCTCGCAATCGTCGATGATTATTTCGACGGCCTGCATGGTTCCGCGACCCGGCCGCTGATCGCCGATCCCGACAATATCGCCCTGTCGCGTGCGCAGTTCCGCTATGCCAGCCCCGCCTTCACGGTGACGGCCGGACGCCAGCGGATCGCACTCGACGACGAGCGTTTCATCGGCGCGGTGCCCTTCCGTCAGAACGGCCAGAGCTTCGACGCGGTGCGCGCCGAAATCACGCCTGCCAAGGGCGTCAAGGCCGACCTCACCTATGCGTGGAGCGTGCGCACCATCTGGGGCATCGACGGCGCCGGTACGCGGCAGCAGGCGGTGTCGGGCGACAATGTCTTCGGCAATGTCAGCGTCGCAACGCCGGTCGGCAAGATCGTGGCCTTCGCCTATCTCGTCGATCAGGACGAAGCCGCGATGCAGGGCTTTCGCATGTCGAGCCAGAGCTACGGCGCGCGGCTCGACGGCAGCCAGCCGATCGGCGGAGCGAAGGTCGCGTACCAGCTCAGCTATGCGCGTCAGTCGGACTGGCACCGCAACCCCAACGACTACAGCGCCGACTATTATCTTGCCGACGTTGCCGTCGATTTTGGTGGCCCCCGGGTCGGCGTCGGGTACGAGATACTCGGCGCCGACAACGGAATCGCCCTCACCAGCTTCCAGACCCCGCTCGCCACCGGCTTCAAATTTCAGGGCTGGGCCGACAAATTTCTCGTCACCCCGCCCGACGGCGTGCGCGATCTTTATGCGAGCGCGGGCTGGGGCTGGAAGGCGGTGGGGCCGCTCAAGGCCGTGACGCTGCAGGCGGTGTACCACGACTACCGCAGCGACCGCGCCTCGCGTTCCTATGGCGACGAGATCGACCTGCTCACCAGCGCCAAGCTCGGCAAATGCACCGCCTCCGCCCGTTACGCGCACTACGACGCCGACGGCTTTGCCACCGACACCGATAAATTCTGGCTGCAATTGGACTGGACGCTCTGATGGAACATCGCCCCCTCAAGGCCGAAACCGACGCGCGCGAGCATCTGGTCGTCATCGGCAACGGCATGGCCGGTTGCCGCGCGGTCGAGGAACTGCTCGCCCGCGATCCGACCCGCTACCGCGTGACGATCTTCGGCGCCGAACCGCGCGTCAATTACAACCGCATCATGCTCTCCCCCGTCCTCGCGGGCGAGAAATGCTTCGACGACATCGTCATCAACGACGCCGACTGGTACGCCGACAACGGCATCGCGCTGATCGCTGGCGACCCCGTCGCGGCGATCGATCGCACCGCCAGGACGGTGACGACACGCCGCGGGCTCGTCGAAAGCTATGACCGGCTGCTGATCGCCACCGGCTCCGATCCCTTCATCATCCCCGTCCCCGGCAAGGACCTGCGCGGCGTGATCGCGTTTCGCGACATGGACGATGTCAGCGCGATGCTCGCGGCCGCCGATGCCGGCGGCGACGCGGTCGTCATCGGCGGCGGCCTCCTTGGGCTCGAAGCCGCGCACGGCCTCAGTCTGCGCGGCATGAAAGTGACCGTCATCCATCTGATGCCGACGCTGATGGAACGCCAGCTCGACGAAGCAGCGGGCTGGTTGCTCAAACAAGCGTTGGAAACCCGCGGCCAGACGATCCTGACCGGCGCCGACACGGCCGAAATCGTAGGCACCGGCAAGGTCGAGGGCGTGAAGCTCAAGGACGGGACATTGATCCCCGCCAGCCTCGTCGTCATGGCGGTCGGCATCCGCCCGTCGGTCGCCCTCGCCCGCGACGCGGGCCTCGCCGTCGGGCGCGGCATTCAGGTCGACGACCATATGGTCACCAGCGACCCCGCCGTGCTCGCGGTCGGCGAATGCGTCGAGCATGACGGCAATGTCTATGGCCTGGTCGCGCCGCTCTGGGACATGTGCCGAAGCCTCGCCGACGGCCTCGTCGAAGCGCCGACCGGCTATCGCGGCTCGGTCACCTCGACCAAGCTCAAGGTCTCGGGCATC
>JAGHZY010000080.1 GCA_017745175.1 Sphingopyxis sp.
TCCGCAAGCTGCTCGAAGTGCTGCAGGCACTCGTCGACCAAGGCAACAGCGTCGTGGTGATCGAGCATAATCTCGACGTCATCAAGACCGCCGATTACATCCTCGACCTCGGCCCCGAAGGCGGGGTCAAGGGCGGCGAAATCGTCGCTGCGGGGACGCCCGAACAAGTGGTGAAGGAGAAGCGCAGCTTCACCGGCCAGTATCTGGCGCCATTGTTGAAGTAATTGCCGCGTCCCCTGTTGCGGACCCGATTGACAAGGCACTGACAGCCTTGCAAGTAACCTCCGGCCGCACTCTGCGGCTTGGGGGAAAATGGATGAATTACCTGAGGGGCGCGGCCGCTTTTGCGGTCTCTTTTACCATGCTTTCGATTTCGGTTCAGGCGCAGGAGGCCGCGGCACCCGCTGCCGCCGAGCCTGCCGCAGCGGCCGAAACCGCCACGGCGCCGGCCTCGGTCCCGGCAGTTGCCGCCGCGCCCGCGGTTGCCATCGCGGCGCCGGCACCCGGGCTGATGCTGCCGTCCTATACCGAAGTGATCCTGACGCCCGATGCCGAGGCGAACAGCAAGAAATTGCGCGAGGGGCACACGATCCCGATGCACACCGTCTTCGACGTGATGCACAATGGCGTCGTCGTGATCCCCAAGGGCACGCGCGGCATGGGGACGGTGACATGGCGCACCGGAAAGGGCGCATTCGGCAAATCGGCGAAGATGGAGGTCACCTTCAACGAGCTGACGCTGCCGAACGGCCACCGGCTGCCGCTGGCGGGCATGCACCGGCAGGAGGGCGAAGGGAACACCGGCGCCGCGGTCGGTGCGGCGATCGCGGTCGGCGTGTTCGGCGCCTTCGTCACCGGCAAGTCGGCGATCATCCCCGTCGGCCAGCATCTGATGGCGCGGACGAACGAGCCGCTCGCCTATGTCATCCCGGCGGGCGCGGTGGCGATCCCGACCGCGCAACTCGCGCCCGCGGCGGGGGTTGCGGTGGTGGCACCGGCCGCGGCGGGGGCTCCGGCGGCAGCAGCGGCGCCCGCCGCCCAAACCGCGCCTGCGGCCGGGCCCGCAGCAACCACGACGCCGACCGAGGGCTGAAATGAAGGTGCGCCCCGGACCTGATCCGGGGCCCATCTCCATCCGTCGCCGCTGACCCCGGATCAGGTCGGGGGATCGCGTCGGCTCAATGCCACACCGCCGAGAGCGGATAGAGTGCGATCAGCCAGATCAGGCACGCGACCGCCACGCGCCGGTCCTTTGCCGCGATCGCCAGCACGGCGACGGGGAAGAAGGACCAGGTCAGCACGATGACGCGCAGGCTGCCCGCGCCCGGAAGGCCGAAGAAGGCCGCGGTCGCGGCGATCAGCGCGAGATTGCAGAGCAGGACGCCGCCGAGCACCTTGCGATATTGCTTGTCGAAATGGGCGTTCAGATCCTCCCACGCCTCGGGATCGTCGGGAAAGACGAGGCTCGCGGCGACGAAATAGGTCGCGGTGACGAGGAACCCGCCGAACAGCACCGGCCAGTTCAGCGGCAAGGCGTCGCGCATCCACCAGCCGTACATCCAGAAGGTGACGACGTCGCCCGACACGAAGAGGCCGAGCAGCGCGGTCGGCCAGCCGATCCGCACGCGGTGGCTGGCCTTCAGCGCCCGCGCCAGCCCGCCAAGCCCCTCGGCGAGCGCGAGGCCGAGGATCAGCCCGAACAGCGACATGATGAATTCGAACTCGCTCATATGCCCCCGCAATCAAGCCGTAACCCGCCCGGTGCGATACGGGCCGATCACGCTGCCCTAACGATCCCGCGACGCCGATCAAGCCCCGCGCCGGGGAATGCGCCCGCGTAATAATATTCCAAAGGTCCCAAAGGTCACGCTCCCCTCGGGTAAAATGATACCCGCCGCACGGCTTGCGGGCGAAAAACGGTGTGAGGAAGCCGACGATGCGAAAGAGCGGCGGCGACGCTGGCACGGCGCGATAATGTAGGACAGCGGTTTTTCGAGCGCCTCCCGTGAGAGAAGGCGTCGGGGATGGCCTGCAGGCCACCCCCAACTTCGTCATCCTCGAACGCGGCCCGCGCCTCGGCCGACTTGATCCGGGGTCCGGCTTGCCGACGTTGTTGAGCGGGACCCCGGATCAAGTCCGGGGTGACGACAGAAGGCGGATCGGCGCGAGGCCCCGCGCTACCCCATCAGCGTCGCGGTGATATCCTCGGCGGCATAGATGCGGATCACCGGCGGCTGCGGCGACAGCGCGCGCATGTCGGCGACGAAGGCGCGCGAGGCGGGCAGCGTGAAATGGGTGCGCACCGCGTCGACGCTCTCCCACTCCTCGACGAACATCAGCCGGTCGGGGTTTTCGACATCGACATGGCAATTATGCGCGAGGCACCCCGGCTCGGACCGCGACCGCGCGCTATGTTCGGCACCGAGCGCGATCATGCGCTCGCGATGCTCGGGGGTGAGGATGACGTGGCCCGTGATGAGGATCATTCTGCACCTACCTTCTTCGATCGATTCCCATTCCACGTAAACGCCAACTCTGCGACGACTACGCTAATTTGCTCACCGTCGATTTGCCCTTTCCGCCTGCCGCCTCTCGCGCTCGGCAGCTTCGATTTGCATTCGCCTTTGGTTGCGCTCAACATCGCCAGGTTCCGCACAATATTGCAGTACTTCGGCTGGGACATCGGGGTTTGTGAAAACCTCCATGCTGATCAGACTCCACGCCTGCCCCCCAAGAGAATTTTCGCGAATAAAACGGGCACGGTAGCGACCCAAGATCCTATCAGGGTCGCGGGGGTCAATTATGCGCCATGCTCCCATCGCGGTCATCTTGACCCCGCTGACCAAGAAGGCTTCCATCTGCAAACTATTTTCATGCTTGGCACCTGCCAATGCGATCACATGTGCCAGAGGATCATCAACCGCGACCAAATCACCGGCCGCACCATCACGTATCCAAGAAATAGATATAGGTTTTATTTTAAAGCTATTATCACCCCAACCATGTGTTTTCTTTTTATTGGTATATACAGAACGCACATCCGCTTCTGGAGCGGATCCAGCAAGAGCAATATAATTCGCCAACGTCTGCTCCGCAAGACCGCGAATGCGCGCAGTCGTATTTTCCGCGAACGGATTGTGCCCATTTATACACGACTTTTGGTTCGCAACACGAAACAGGTCTGGCAGCTTACCTTCACCAACATATTTTTCATTCGGAGGGCCAGCATCATGCTGTGCCGTTGCCATACTTGTTGGGACAATTGATATTATTAGGATTGAACACCAACGCATTACGTGTCCTGCACACGACGCCACTTGTTGTTTAGGCCTGCCGCAAGCCGAAAGATCAGATGGTCCTTTGAAGATTTGGCGCGGTTCCGGAGCGGGGCCCTTCCCTTCGTCTGGAGCAAGCTCATCCCACGCAAGAAGTTCTTCAATCACTTCTATTACCCCTGCCCGTTGAGCGGCGAGCTAAAAACGAGAGAGGAAGTAAAGTCAAATTGACTATAAATGAGAGATCGATTTAGCGCTCAACGCCGCAGCAATAATGACACTTCCATGACACCTCCTGTCACAAACGCGTCACACAAAACCCCCATTGGCGGCTCAGCGAGTCGCCGCGGGGGTGGCGGCTTGGTTCGGTAACGACCCCCGACAGGATTTCCCGATGTTCCAGAAATTTGCTCCCAAGATGCTTGGCGTCGCTGGTGCGGCGACGTGCGCGCTGGCGCTTTCCGCGTGCCAGGATCAGGCGTCTTCGGGCGGCGGCGCGCGCGATTATATCAGCGCGGTCGGCTCCTCGACCGTCTATCCCTTTGCCACCGCGGTCGGCGAGAAGTTCGCCGAAGCGACGGGCAACAAGACGCCCAAGATCGACAGCACGGGCACCGGCGGCGGCTTCGAGCGCTTCTGCGCCGGCGTCGGCGGCGACACCCCCGACATCGCGAACGCGTCGCGCCGCATCAAGAAGAAGGAATATGACACCTGCGCCAAGAATGGCGTCAAGGACATCGTCGAAATCCAGGTCGGCATCGACGGCATCGCGCTCGGCGAAGCGCAGCGTGGCCCCGGCTTCAAGCTCAGCGAAGAAGATGTCTACAAGGCGCTCGCGGCGAACCCCTATGGCAAGCCCAACACCGCCAAGACGTGGAAGGATGTGAACCCCGCCCTCCCCGCCGTCGCGATCTCGGTCTTTGGCCCGCCGTCGACGAGCGGCACTTACGATGCGTTCAAGGAGCTGATCCTCGGCAAGGGCTGCGACGCCAATGCGGAGATGAAGGCGCTGAAGGACAGCGACAAGGAAAAGCATGAGGCGACCTGCACCACGCTGCGCGGCGCACCCTATTATGTCGAGCAGGGCGAGAATGATAACCTCATCATCTCGAAGCTCGACAAGAACCCGACCAGCCTCGGCATCTTCGGCTTTTCCTATCTCGATGCGAACAAGGACAAGATCAAGGCGGTTCCGGTGCAGGGCGTTTCGCCGACCTACGCCGCGATCGCCGACGGCAGCTATCCCGGCTCGCGCCCGCTGTTCATCTATGTGAAGAAGGCGCATGTCGGCGTCGTCCCCGGCCTCGCCGAATATGTCGCCGAGTTCCTGAAGGGCGCGGGCGAAGGCGGTTATCTGGCCGCCAAGGGCCTGATCGTGTCGCCGAAGGCAATCGCCGACACCGCGGCGGCGAACGGCAAGGCGATGACCGTGCTGAATGGCGCCGAGCTGAAGTAACGTAAAGATACCGCTCTCCCCCTCTCCGTTCGTGTCGAGCGAAGTCGAGACACCCATCATTGGTGCATGCCTTCACGGCATCTCGACTGCGCTCGATGCGAACGGGAATTTTTGGAACAGCTGAGACGTGACCTTCAACGCCGCCGCCCTTTTGCTTTTGATCGCGGGTCTCGCGCTGATCGGCTGGCTCGCCGGCCGCGCGCGGTCGAACCTGCTCGCCGGCCGCGCGGGGACGAAGCTCCATTCGCGCCCGCAATATCATGGCTGGTATGTCGCGCTGTGGCTGTTCGTCCCCGCGGCGCTGTTCCTTGCGGTGTGGTCGTCGGTTTCGCCGGCGCTGATCACCAACCAGGTGCTGTCGAGCGAGGCGGCGCAGAGCCTTCCGCAGTTCGGCTTCGAGCGCGGGGCGATCCTCTCCGACGCACGCGCGGTCGCACAAGGGTCGCAGGCCGCGGTGCGGCTGCCCGCCGCGGCGCCGCTGGTGAAGCCCTATAGCGACGCCAGCCACAAATATGCGATCATCGGCATCGCGGCGATGCTCGCACTGGCGCTTGCGGGCGGGCTCTATGCCTTCACGCGCATCCGCCCCGATTTCCGGGCGCGGACGCGGGTCGAAAAGATCGTGATGCTGATCCTGCTGCTCGCGTCGCTCGTTGCGATCCTCACGACCTTCGGCATCGTGCTGTCGCTGCTGTTCGAATCGATCCGCTTTTTCCGTCTCGTCTCGCCCGCCGAATTGCTGTTCGGCACCGAATGGGCGCCGACAAGCGGGGCGCCGCAGCCCGATACCTTCGGCGGCATCCCGCTCTTCTGGGGCACGATCCTGATCGGCGCGATCATCGCGATGATCGTCGCGATCCCGATCGGGATGATGACCGCGGTCTACCTCACCCAATATGCCGCGCCGACGGTGCGCAAATGGGTGAAGCCGCTGCTCGAGATCCTCGCGGGCGTGCCGACCGTCGTTTACGGCTATTTCGCCGCGCTGACGGTGGCGCCGGCACTGCGCGAATTTGCAGTGATGCTCGGCATTCCGAACGCCTCGACCGAAAGCGCGCTTGCTGCGGGTATCGTGATGGGCGTGATGATCATCCCCTTCGTCTCCTCGATGGCCGACGACAGCATGAATGCGGTGCCGCAGGCGATGCGCGACGGCTCGCTGGCGCTCGGCGCGACGCCGAACGAGACGATCCGCCAGGTGCTGATCCCCGCCGCGCTTCCGGGCGTGATGGGCGGCATCTTGCTCGCGGTCAGCCGCGCGATCGGCGAGACGATGATCGTGGTGATGGCGGCGGGTCTGTCGGCCAATATGACCGCCAACCCCTTCGCCAGCGTCACCACCGTGACCACGCAGATGGTCCAGCTGC
Source organism: Sphingopyxis sp. (assembly GCA_017745175.1). Lineage (GTDB taxonomy): Bacteria > Pseudomonadota > Alphaproteobacteria > Sphingomonadales > Sphingomonadaceae > Sphingopyxis. Next base: position 6,099 of record JAGHZY010000080.1, read on the forward strand.
TGACCGGCGATCAGGAGTTCGACAGCGCGAAAACGCTCGCCGCCTTCGCGCTCGGGCTCGTCCTCTTCATCGTCACGCTGCTGCTCAACATCGTCGCACTGCGCATCGTCAAAAAGTATCGCGAAGCTTATGAATAGGGAAACCGCCCCCACCGACTGGAAAGGCGCCGCGATGCAGAAG
>JAGHZY010000081.1 GCA_017745175.1 Sphingopyxis sp.
CGGCGAAAGCCGGGGCCCAGAATTCCCACGTGAACTTAGCATGTTGCCGCGCTGGACCCCGGCTTTCGCCGGGGTGCACAAAAGGGGCAGCTTCCCACCCCGAAACCGCCGTTCGCGGCTCAGTCCGCCGTTTTCGGCAATGTTCCGCTGAACGTGCTCGCGCGCCGCAAATTCTCCATCCCCGGCAGCGGGTCGGCGGGCGGCAGGTCGAACGGCCTGGGCAGCGGCGGATGCACGCTCAACTGGTCGGCGAACAGCAGCCGGCCCGGGCCGAGCTTGTAGAGGATCAGCGGCAGCAGTTCCTCGCCGAACACGAAACAGCCCTCGCTGCGCCCGAGCTTGCCCTGCGTCGCGATCAGCGCCGGATCGGCATACCAGGCGCCATGGACGACGATCGCGCGCTGGTCGGCGGTATAATTGTCGGGCTCCAGCCCTGCGAGCCGCATCGACGATCCGTTGGCGCCCCAATAATAGTCGCTCGTGCGATAGGCGCCGCGCGAGGTCGCGAGGCTGCCGACGCGGTTCGAAAAGCTCTTGAGCCAGCCATCGTGCTGCGGATCCGATCCGCGGCCGTGCGTCACGGGGAACATGTCGACCCTGCCCGCGACCATGTCGACCAGCGCGAAACGCGGCCGCGACGACGGCAGGCCGAAATCGACGACGCCGACGCGATCCGCTTGCGGAATATTGCGCCCCTGCATCGCGAGCTGCTTTTTCGCCACAGCGACATAATCGACCGGCGGCGGCAAGGGCGCCGCCGGCTGCTGAATCCAGTTCGGGAGCTGCGCGCGCGCGGATGTGGCGGCCAGCGCTCCCGCCCCCGCGATCCCGGCCAGCAATACCCTGCGATCGATCAATTCATTCACGTAAACAGCAACCCCGCAATGGCCGCCCTTTGGCGGTCCCTCGACTTTGCATAAGTCGTACATCGGCCGCGAAAGGCAAGCTGGTGGTTCCCCTTCATGCGGGAAGATGTGCCATATATGCCATGAATAGCGGGTTTACGCTGCTGCAAGCTCCCGTTAGGGCGGGGGCATGAAAGCGACCATCTGGCACAATCCGGCATGCGGCACCTCGCGCAAGACGCTGGCGATTCTCCAGGAATCACCCGGCGTCGAGCTGACCGTGATCGAATATCTCAAAAATCCCTATAGCGCCGACAAGCTGCGCCAGCTGTTCGGCGACGCCGGCCTCGCCGCGCACGACGCGCTGCGCCTGCGCGGCACCGATGCCGGAGAACGCGGTCTCAAGGACGCGAGCGAGGACGAGATCATCGCAGCGATGGCCGCCGACCCGGCCTATGTCGAGCGCCCCTTCGTCGAGACCGGCAAGGGCGTCAGGCTGTGCCGTCCGCAGGATCGGGTACACGAGATTCTTTGAATCAATCGACCGCTCGGGCTTGGGAGCGGGCGTTTCCTTATCGTCCTCCCGGTGCAGGCCGGGACCTCGCCGGCGCCGAATTCGGATAGGGTGAGATCCCGGCCAGCGCCGGAATGACGATGATTGAGGAGGCAACTTCCGGTCGATTACGGTCGCAGGGCAAATAGCTAACCAGCCGCAATGCGCCCGCCCTCGATCCGGAAGCGCGTGACCGGCCCCGGCATGCCGTCGAACAGCGCCGCTTCGGTCCCGGTCAGCCACGCCTGCCCACCCTGCCGCGCCAGCCGCTCATAGAGCGCGGCGCGGCGCAGCGGGTCGAGGTGCGCCGCGACCTCGTCGAGCAACAGCAGCGGCCGCCGCCCCCGCGCGCGCGCGACACAGTCGCTATGCGCGAGGATCAGCGAGAGCAGCATCGCCTTCTGTTCGCCGGTCGAACAGCGCGCCGCCGCGCGGCCGGTCGCGGCGTGGACGGCGTCGAGGTCGTCGCGGTGCGGTCCCGCGGTCGCGCGGCCCGCCGCGGCGTCAATCCGGCGTCGCGCGGCGAAGAGTGCCTTCAGCGCCTCGACATCATGCGCCGCGCCGCGCGGCTTGCCCTCGGCGTCGACGAGCGTCAGCAGCGGGCGCGCGAAGGGCGCATCGGGCTGCACCGAGAGCTCGGCCGACAACGCCGCCAGCATCGCCTGCCGCGCCGCATCCATCGCCGCACCATGTTCGGCGAGTTGCGCCTCGAGGCTCGTCAGCCATTGCCGGTCGGCGCTGGCGATGTCGGCAAGCAACTTGCCCCGCGCGCGGAGCGCCGCCTCATAGCGATTGCTGTGCTGCGCGTGCCGCGGGTCGAGCGCGAGCACGAGCCGGTCGAGAAAGCGCCGCCGATTGCCCGCCGTCTCGACGAACAGCCGGTCCATCGCCGGGGTCAGCCACAGCACTGCAAGCCATTCGCCGAGCGCGGTCGCCGCGGCCGATGCGCCGTTGACGCGCACGATCCGCCGTCCCGGTTGCGCAGGCTCGATCCCCGTTCCCAACGCCACCGGCGGCAGGTCCGTCCCCGCCTGCACCTCGGCAAAGACCGCGAAGCCGCCACTCGCGCCGTCGCGGACCATGTCGGACAGCGCGGCGCGGCGCAGGCCGCGCCCGGGCGCGAGCAGCGAGATCGCTTCCAATATGTTGGTCTTGCCCGCGCCATTGTCGCCGTGCAGCGCAACGAGCCCCGGCGCGGCCGCCATGTCCGCGCCGGCGTGATTGCGAAAATCGGTCAGCGAAAGGCGGGTCAGCGTCATCCTTCTCCGCGCCTACCGCACCCCTCGCGGCGTTTCCAGCCCCGCGCGCCCAATGACAAAATGAAATATTTCCGATCAATGGGAATTTTTACCATCAAGAAGCACAATTTACGCTGAAATAATATTTCCAAAACCCAAAAACCGCACTTAACCGCTAATGAACAGAATTGGCACGGTCCCTGCATAAGTGTCGGCATCCACCGGATGGCCCGGATGGAAGGTTCAAGGAAGGATAAAATCATGGCCCATTTCAACGTCAACGCCGTCAAGAGCTACGCCCTTGCCGCTTTCGCCTCGCTCTATGCCTCGGTGATGCTGCTCGCGATCGTCGGCCAGAATGGTGCGCAGGTCGGTTCGCTGATCGTCTGATCGGCGGACCACCCCACCTCACCCGAAAACGCCGGCCCCAGGGCCGGGATGGAAAGGAAAGAAATGAACCAGGGTTTTCGCAAGAATCGCCGGAACGGGATGATCTTCGGCGTCTGCGCCGGGATGGCGGACCAGTTCGGCATCGATGTCTTGTGGACGCGCGTCGCCTTTGTTGCCCTGACGCTCCTCGGCTTCGGCCTGCCTCTGTTGCTGTACCTCGCCGTCGCGATCCTCGCGCCATAGGACAGCCAAGGGCCGGATGCCTTGAAGGCGCAGTCGCACCGGCCCGCATATTCCCAGGACCAAGGGCTCACCGGTCGCCCCGGTGGGCCCTTTTCATTTGGGGCGAACGGTAAAGCGATAGGGGATGTAGAGGAACACTTCGGTTGCGCTCGCCTGCGCCCAGATCAGTTGCTCGTTGAGCCCCGCCACCTCGACGCCATAGTCGGGCCCGAAGGTCCCCGCGGTTCTGAGCGCCTCGGCGGCGACCAGCTTGACGATCTCGGGCCGGTACTGGTCGGGATTGATAATCGTCAGCGTGATCGCGCCGCGGCGCTCCATCAGCGCGCGCCCCTCGGGCGGCACGGCCTTGACGAAATTGTCGATGCGCGACTGCGCGCTGCCGACCGAGCCGCCGAGCTTCGCCTTCACATAGACCGAAATCTCGCTCGTGTCCGGCCGGCCGCCACCCGAAAAGGCAAGGTCGCGATAATTGGCGAGCGTCACCCGGGTCAGCTCGAACTCGCCGGTAACCAGTTCGACGGCGGCTGCATCGGCGCGGCGGATCGCACTTTCGATCATCGCGTGAATCTCGCGCTTGCGGACATCGGCGTCGCGCGAGTCCGAAGTGAATTTGACCGGCTGGATCGCGCTGTCGGCGGGACGCCGCAGGCCGACCACGGTCTGTTCGTCGGACAGATAGTCGGCCGAAGCGCGCTGGCCCGTCACGACGACTTCGCCGACGATATTGCTGTTGTCCTGCGCCGCCGCAGGCACCGTTCCCGCCAGCAACGTCGCCGCCAGAATATAGGTACGCATCGCCCTCTCCTCCCCATTTGAGCGAGCCAAGCTATCAGCTTGGCGCCAAAGGAAAAGCCCCGTGCCGGACTTGCCAACGATCGTCACCCCGGACCTGATCCGGGGTCCATGACTTCGGCGCCGTGGTGGATCCCGGATCAAGTACGGGATGACGAAGAGAGGAAGGACGTCCCTTCGATCCAGACGCCCCGCCAAAGAAAAAGCCCCGCCGGATCGCTCCGGCGGGGCTCGTTTCTTTGAGACCGTCGGGCCGAGGGGCTTATTCCTCGCCTTCGCCTTCGGGGCGCTCTTCGACGAGGACTTCACCGGCGGTGAAGTCTTCGCCCTGCACCTTGCCGAGCGGATCGTCGCCGATCGCCGCTTCGGGGCCCTGCGCCAGTTCGGCGGCATGCTCTTCAGCGGCGGTCGCCGGGGCGATCAGATGCTCCTGGTTCGCGGCGCGCATGGCGGCACGAAGCGCCGCATCCTTCGACGATGCAGTGACGCGAACGCGGTTCATGGCCGCGCCGGTGCCCGCCGGGATGAGGCGGCCGACGATGACATTCTCCTTGAGGCCCTGGAGCGAGTCGATCTTGCCCTGCACCGAAGCTTCGGTGAGAACGCGGGTCGTCTCCTGGAAGGACGCCGCCGAAACGAAGCTGCGCGTCTGCAGCGACGCCTTGGTGATGCCGAGGAGGACCGGACGGCCTTCCGCAGGCACGCCGTTCTTCGGCAGCTTGGCGTTATATTCCATCATCTCCAGATAATCGAGCTGCTCGCCCGGCAGCAGCGTGGTGTCGCCGCCGCTGGTGATCTCGACCTTCTGCAGCATCTGGCGAACGATCACCTCGATGTGCTTGTCGTTGATCTTCACGCCCTGCAGTCGATAGACTTCCTGGATTTCCGCGACGAGATATTCGGCCAGCGCTTCCACGCCCATGACGTCGAGGATGTCGTGCGGGTTCGGCGAACCGCTGATCAGCGCGTCGCCGCGCTTGACCTGGTCGCCTTCCTGCACTTCGAGCACCTTGGACTTGGGAATGAGATACTCGATCGGATCGCCTTCTTCCGGAACGATCGCGATCTTGCGCTTCGCCTTATAGTCCTTGACGAATTCAATGCGGCCGCTGATCTTCGCGATGACCGCATTGTCCTTCGGGATGCGCGCTTCGAACAGCTCGGCAACACGCGGCAGACCGCCGGTAATGTCGCGCGTCTTCGACGCTTCGCGGCTGACACGCGCCAGAACGTCGCCCGCCTGCACTTCCTGACCGTCCTCGACCGACAGCATCGTGCCGACCGCGAGCAGGTAGCGCGCGGCTTCGCCCGACTGGTCGTCGAGCAGGGTGAGGCGCGGCTGCAGGTCTTCCTTCTTGGAGCGACCCGCCGAGCGATATTCGATCACGACGCGCTGGGCGATGCCCGTCGCTTCGTCGACCTGTTCGATCAGGGTCTTGGTGTCCTCCAGATCCTGATACTTCACGACGCCCTGCTTTTCGGTGATCAGCGGCATGGTGAACGGATCCCATTCGGCAATCCGGTCGCCCTTCTTCACCTTCTCGCCGTCCTTGTGCATGATCTGCGCACCATAGGGCAGCTTGTGCGTCGCGCGTTCGCGGCCTTCGGCGTCGATGATCGCGATTTCACCCGAACGCGACAGCGCCAGACGGCGGCCGCGCTGGTCGACGATCGTCGCCATGTCGCGATATTCGATCGTGCCGTCCGAAATCGCCTCGGCGTTCGACTGCTCGTTGACCTGCGCCGCGCCACCGATGTGGAACGTACGCATCGTCAGCTGCGTGCCGGGCTCACCGATCGACTGCGCGGCGATAACGCCGACAGCCTCACCGATGTTGACCGGCGTACCGCGGGCAAGATCGCGGCCATAGCATTTGCCGCAAACACCCAGCGTCGCTTCGCAGACCAGCGGCGAGCGGATCTTGACCGACTGAACCTCGGCTTCCTCGATCCGTGCGGTGGTCGCTTCGTCGAGCAGCGTACCGACGGGCGCGATGATGTTGCCGTCCTTGTCGGCGACATCCTCGAGCGTCGTGCGGCCGAGGATGCGCTCGCCCAGCGAGGCGATCGTCGAACCGCCCTGGATGATCGCACGCATTTCCATGCCGCGTTCGGTGCCGCAATCTTCCTCGATCACGACGCAGTCCTGCGACACGTCGACCAGACGGCGGGTCAGGTAACCC
>JAGHZY010000082.1 GCA_017745175.1 Sphingopyxis sp.
CTGCCGTTCGCAGTGCGTCGGTCAGCGCGCGGTTATGCGCGCTGCGGGTGCGATATTCGTCGCTGTCCGCGTTGATGCTGGTGCCAAGAACCGGTGCGCTCACTGTATCGTCTCTCCCTGAATTCGGTTCGGAACTAACCCGCCGCTCGTCGATTGAAAAGCGCAGCAGGCCGAAAATGGTTGGCGTTGAAACCATTTCGTCACAGGCCTATGCCTCCCGCTTGCCCGCGAAAAACAAGGCCATTCCTATAAAAAAAGCTGTCTTCGCCATCCTGCTGTCCACTGCCGCGATCGTTGCGGGCCCGATTGCCTGCACCAGCGGTAAAGAAGAAGGCAGCGCCGCCTACACGGTCGGCACTGATCTCGGGATCAGCAAGGCTGCAATGGACACCGCTGCGAAGCCCGGCGACGACTTTTACGCCTATGCCAACGGCAACTGGGACAAGGCGACCGAAATCCCCGCCGACCGCTCGTCGATCGGCGCCTTTTACGTCGCGCAGCTCGAAACCGAAAAACGCAACCGCGAGCTGGTCGATGCGATCGTCAAGGGCGACGCGGCGGCGGACACCAACGAAGGCCGCATCGCCGCCTTCTACAAGGCTTTCACCAACGTGAAGGCGATCGACGCCGCAGGCATGAAGCCCGTCGCCGCCGACCTCGCGCGCTTTGCCGCGATCAGCGACAAGGCCGCACTGTCGAAGGTTCTTGGCGAGCAGCTCCGCGCTGACGTCGATCCGCTCAACGCGACCAATTTCCAGACCGAGAATCTCTTCGGCGTCTTCGTGACGCAGGGCCTCGCGACCCCGGGCGAGGTTATTCCCTATCTGCTGCAGGGCGGGCTCGGCATGCCCGAGCGCGAATATTATCTGTCGGCCGATCCCAAGATGGCGAGCATCCGCACCGCCTATCAGGCCTATATCGCCAAGCTGTTGACCGCCGCCGGCCAGAGCGACGCCGCGGCGAAGGCGAAGCGCATCTATGATCTCGAGGTCAAGATCGCGAAGGCGCACGCAACGCGCGAGCAGAGCGAGGACTTCACCAAATCGGCCGACGTCTGGGCGAAGGCCGATTTCGCCAAAAAGGCGCCCGGCATCGACTGGCCCGCGTTCATGAGCGCCGCCAAACTCGACGGCGCCGCGAAGTTCGGCGCCTATCACGCCGGCGCGATCACCGGCCTGTCGGCGCTCGTCGCGTCCGAACCGCTCGATGCGTGGAAGGACTGGCTCGCCTTCCATCAGATCAACAGCCACGCCAGCGTGCTGCCCAGCGCGATCGATAGCGCGCACTTCGCCTTCTACGGCACGACGATGGCGGGCACGCCGCAGCAGCGCGGGCGCGAAAAGCGCGCGCTCGATGCGCTCGATACCTATCTCGGCGATGCGGTGGGCAAGGCTTATGCCGACAAATATTTCCCTGCGTCGGCCAAGGCCGAGGTCGGCGATATGGTGAAGAATATCAAGGCCGCGTTCGCAACCCGGGTGAACACGATCGACTGGATGGCGCCCGAGACCAAGAAGGAAGCGATCAGGAAGGTCGAGACGATCGCGGTCGGCGTCGGCTACCCCGACACCTGGCGCGACTATGGCAGCTACATGGTCGGCACCGACGCCTATGCGAACGAGGTTGCCGGGCAGAAGGCCGAATATGCGCACCAGCTCGCCAAGATCGGCAAGCCGATGGACAAGGGTGAATGGTGGATGGTCCCGCAGACCGTCAACGCGGTCAACCTGCCGGTGCAGAACGCGCTGAACTTCCCTGCCGCGATCCTGCAGCCGCCCTTCTTCAACGCGAAGGCCGACCCGGCGTTCAACTATGGCGCGATCGGTGCCGTGATTGGCCACGAGATCAGCCATAGCTTCGACAACAACGGTGCGGCGTTCGATTCCACCGGCGCGCTGCGCAACTGGTGGACCCCGGCGGACCTGGCGAAGTTCAACGCCGCGGGCGCCGCGCTCGCGGCGCAGTTCGACACCTACAAGCCGTTCCCCGACCTTGCGGTCAACGGCAAGCTGACGCTGGGCGAGAATATTGCCGATGTGGCGGGGCTTCAGGCCGCTTACGATGCGTATCGTGCGTCGCTTGGCGGCAAGGAAGCGCCAGTGATCGAGGGCTTCACCGGCGACCAGCGCTTCTTCATCGCCTTTGCGCAGACGTGGGCGACCAAGATGCGCGCCGAGGCGATGCGCGCGCGCATCGCGACCGACGGCCATGCGCCGGGCATGTATCGCGCGCTGACGGTGCGCAACCTCGACGCGTGGTACAAGGCGTTCGACGTCAAGGAAGGCGACAAGCTCTACCTCGCGCCCGACAAGCGCGTCCGCGTCTGGGGCTGACAGGGAAACGGGGCGGGGCGTCAAGCTCCGCCCTCATTTTTGGCTGCGGGTTTCTTGCGGATCAGGTGGCTGTAGACACCGACAAGATTGATGCAGAGCAGCGCGACATTCTGCCACCCGATGCCCTCGCTATCGGATTGCAGGAACCCCCAGGCGATCAGCGCGAGGCTGCTCGTCACGAAGATGACGAACGCCCAGCCGTTCCATCGCTCGCCGAGATTGAGCGAGACGAGCAGCGCCGCGAGCGTCGCCGCGGCGGCGCCATAATATTGCAGGGCGTCGAGCAGGGGCGCGCTCATGCGCCCGTGGCCCCGAACACAAATTCGAGCTTCAACCCGTCGGGGTCGGCGAAAAAGATCGCATAATAGGTCGGACCGTAGCGCGGATAATCGGCGGGTGCGTCGAGGATTGTCGCGCCGATGCTGCGTAGCAAATCGTGCAGGGCATCTACGTCTGCACGACTTTCGGCGGTCCACGCGAGATGGTGGAGACCCGGGGAAGTGCGATCATGCGCCCGGGTCGCACCTGCGCCACGCGCCTCGATAATCCCGATCGAATGGAAGGGCTCGCCCTTGCGATCCCAGTCGCTGCCATGATCGTAGTCAGCCGAGCGATGGTAACCCAGAAAGCCGAGCAGGACATCGTAGAAGGCGCGCGAGCGCTCCTTGTCGGCAACCGTCAGGTCGATATGATGAACCAGCCCGCGCATGGTCAGGCCAGCGCGCCGATCAGCGCGAGGATGCCCGCGCCGCTGAGCGCGGGCCATGCGATATGGCGACCCTTCGTATAGGCCGCATCGAACAACCCGGCGGCGAGCCACCCGCCGCCAATGACGACGAGCAGTCCTTTGGACGTACCGGGCCACGCGACCGCGGCGGCGGAAATCAGCATCAGCACCGACGTCGCATGCCACGCAAAGCTGACGATCCGTCGCGCGATGGAATCGACAAGCGGACCTTCGCCGGCGCGAAGCAGCGGCACGATCAGCCGTCGGTAACCCAGCACCGAATGAACAATGGCCGTCGTCACCATGAAGGTGGCCGACAGCCAGAGCCAGATCACGCCCCTGCGCCGATCAGTTCGCGGCCGATCAGCATACGGCGGATCTCGTTCGTGCCCGCGCCGATGTCGAGCAGCTTGGCGTCGCGCCAGTAACGCTCGACCGGCCAGTCCCTGGTGTAACCCGCGCCGCCCAGCGCCTGGATTGCTTCGCCTGCGACCTTCACCGCATTCTCGCTCGCCAGCAGGATCGCGCCCGCGGCGTCGAAGCGCGTCGTCTGGCCCGCATCGCACGCCTTGGCGACGTTGTAGACGTAGGAGCGCGCCGACTGGAGCATCACATACATGTCGGCGACCTTCGCCTGCATCAGCTGGAACGATCCGATCGGCTTGCCGAACTGCTTGCGCTCGCGGACATAGGGAATGACGGTGTCGAGGCACGCCTGCATGATACCGAGCTGGAGCCCGGCGAGCACGACGCGTTCATAGTCGAGCCCCGACATGAGCACGCCGACGCCGCCATTCTCCGGCCCCATGACCTGCTCTTCCGAAACCTCGCAGTCGGTGAAGACCAGCTCGGCGGTCGGCGAACCGCGCATGCCGACCTTGTCGATCTTCTGCCCGATGGCGAACCCCGGCATATCCTTTTCGATCAGGAAGGCGGTGATCCCGCGCGATCCGGCGTCGGGGCTGGTCTTCGCATAGACGACGAGCGTGTCGGCGCAGGTCGCGTTGGTGATCCAGAATTTGGTGCCGTTGAGGACATAGCCGCCCTGAACCCTGTCGGCCTTCAGCTTCATCGACACGACGTCGCTGCCTGCGCCGGCTTCGGACATCGCAAGGCTGCCGACATGTTCGCCGCTGATCAGCTTGGGAAGGTATTTCGCCTTTTGCCCGGCATTGCCCCAGCGGCGGATCTGATTGACGCACAGGTTCGAGTGCGCGCCGTAGGAGAGGCCGATCGCAGCCGATGCGCGCGACACTTCCTCGACCGCGATGACATGCTCCAGATAGCCGAGCCCGAGCCCGCCATATTCTTCCTCGACCGTGATCCCGTGGAGGCCAAGCTCGCCCATTTGCGTCCACAGTTCGTCGCGCGGGAACCAGTCGTCCGCGTCGGCTTTTGCAGCAAGCGGAGCGATCTGTTCGTCGGCGAAGCGAGCGGTGGTGTCGCGGATCATGTCGGCGGTTTCGCCGAGCGCGAAATCGAAATCGGGGGTGGCGCGCATGGATTACCTATCGATCGAGAGGGCGGACAGGGCGCGAGTGTGCATCAAAATTCCATCATATGGAAATTGAAACGAGTTGAAGTTTTGGATAAGAAAAATTTATGATAAAGCGTGCGCACATCCGCCAGTTCCTTGCCGTCGTTGACGCCGGCAGCTTCACGCAGGCGGCGCTGCGCATCCGCGTTACCCAACCGGCGCTGTCGACGGGCGTCGCGGAGCTCGAAAAGCTGGTCGGTTCCCCGCTGTTCATCCGCAACCGCCGCCAGATCCGGCTGACCGAGGCGGGCGGACGCTTCCTGCCGATCGCGCGCGACCTCGAACGCGGCTTTCGCGCTGCCGACAGCTTCGGCCGCGAGAGCGACCGTCAGGCGAGCGAACTCAAGCTGGGCATCATCCGCTCGGCGCCTGCCGAATTGTTGCAGGCGATCGCGGCAGCGCTGCGCCCGGGCTTCGCGATCGAATTGATCGAAAACAGCGACTCCGAACTGCGTGCTGCGCTCGGCAGCGGGCGTATCAATGTCGCGCTGGTGCCGCTCCGCGACGGCGAACGCGGCGAGCATGTGGTGCCGCTTTACGAAGAGCCGCTCGCGATGTTCATTGCGTCGGATCATCCGCTCGCGGGGCGCATCGAGGTCGGCCCCGAGGAGCTTGCCGCCGAAACGATGATCGCGCGCCGCTCGTGCGAATTCCTCGATGCGACGAGCCGTTTCTTCACGCGCCACGGCGTCCGCCCGCGC
>JAGHZY010000083.1 GCA_017745175.1 Sphingopyxis sp.
CCACGATATCGCGCGGTGCGAGTTCGGCGCGCTCGTCATAATCGGGCATATAGCGATGCCCCGTGACGGGGTGCTTCAATATGCCGCCCTCGCCGCGCACCGCCTCGGTGATCAGGAAATTCTTGACGTCGAGATTGTAGAGGCAGGTCGGGTGGAACTGCATCATTTCCATGTTCGAGACGCGGCAGCCCGCACGCCACGCCATCGCGATGCCGTCGCCGGTCGCGCCCCGGGGGGCGGTCGAGAACTGGTACACGCGCCCCGCCCCGCCGCTCGCGAGGATCGTCGCGCGGCCGACATGCGCGCGCACCTTGCCGCTCTTCTCGTCGAGCGCATAGACGCCCCACACGCGGCCCGAGCCCGAATAGCGCTCCTCGTGCCGCCCCGTGATCAGGTCGATGCACGCCTGCCCGGGGAGCAGCGTGATGTTCGGATGCGCCTCGGCAGTCTTGAGCAGCGCCGCCTGCACCGCCCAGCCCGTCGCGTCGTCGACATGGACGATCCGGCGGTGCGAATGCCCGCCCTCGCGCGTCAGGTGCAGCGCCTCGGCGTCCTTGTTGAAGGGCACGCCCATCTCGACGAGCCGCTCGATCGCGTGCGGCGCATTCTCGACGACAAACTCGACCGTCTCGCGCCGGTTCAATCCGCCACCCGCGACCATCGTATCCTCGATATGATTCTCGAACGTGTCGCCCGCGTCGAGCACCGCGGCGATCCCGCCCTGCGCCCAGGCGGTCGACCCGCCGGTGAGTTCGCCCTTGGCGAGGACGAGGACCTTGCAATGATCGGCAAGCGCAATCGCGGCGGTGAGGCCCGCGGCACCCGATCCAACGATGATGACGTCGTATTCACTCATGGCGCCTCTGTTGCACAGCAAGGCGCTGCATGACAGGGGGATCGCTGTCGCAGACCACGGGAATTTATCGCCATGCTCAAAGCGGAACTTGACCGGCGCGCGCTGCTGGCTGCCATGGCGGGGCTCCCGCTTGCAGCCTGTGCGCATCGCATGGGGGCGGGCAGCACCGGCGAACTCGGGGTCGCGACCTTCAATATCTGGCACGATGCGGGCGGGCAGTGGCCGAAGCGCCTGCCATTGCTGGCCGCAGCGCTCCGCGGCGCCGACATCATCGCGCTCGAAGAGGTTCTTGAGGACCGGGACAAGGGCCTGCCCAATCAGGCGGTCACGATCGCGCGCGAGCTTGGCTACGCGCAAGTCCATTTCGTCGCGCCCGATCCCGAGGGCGCGCCGAAGCGTTTCGGCAATGCGATCCTGACACGGCTGCCGGTGATCGAGGTCGCGCGGCGCAAGCTCGAACCGCTTTCGGACTACCGCACCGCGATCCGCGTCCGCGTCCGGACGGACCGTGGCCCCGTCGATGTCGTTGCGACGCACCTCGCCTGGCAGCCCGAGGCGGCCGCTGTGCGTGCGCAGCAGATCGCCGACCTGCTCGCCTGGCTACCGACCGACGGCACCCCGCTCGTCGTGACGGGCGATTTCAACGCGCCGCTCGACGATCCGGGGCTCGCGGCGATGGGACCGCCGCGCTTCACCCCGGCGCTCGCGCCCGGCGCGGTGCCGACCACGCTCAACCCCGCCCGCGGCCACGCCCCGCGCGTGATCGATCATATTTTTGCCGAATCGGCGCACTTCGCCGTTGCCGCCGCGCGGATCATCGGCAGCGAGGCAGTGGACGGCGAATATCCGTCCGACCATTTCGGGGTCGCCGCGCGCCTGACGCGGCGCTGACGCTCAGGCGGCGCTGCGCGTCAGGTTGAGGAACACATCCTCGAGATCGGCCTCGCGCGTCGAGACATCGACGATGCCGTGGCCCATCGCATTGACCGCGGCGAGCACCTCGCCCGCGTTCATGCGGTCCTTGTTGTAGCTGATCGCGAGCCCGCGCTCACCCTCGCGCTCGACCTTCTCGAACGCAGGGTGCGTCGGCAGCACCGTGACATCGGCGTCGAGCGTCACGACGACGATCTTCTCGCGCGCCATGTCGACCAGCTCGCGGGTCGGCTTGTTCGCGATCAGCTTGCCATGGTTGATGATCGCGATCCGGTCGCACAGCTCCTCGGCTTCTTCCAGATAATGCGTCGTCAGCACCACGGTCACGCCGCGATCGTTGAGGCCCTGTACATATTCCCAGAGCTGCTGACGCAGTTCGATGTCGACCCCCGCGGTCGGCTCGTCGAGGACGATGATCGGCGGTGAATGCACCATCGCCTTCGCCACCAGCAGGCGGCGCTTCATGCCCCCCGACAGCGTCCGCGCATAGGCGTCGCGCTTGTCGCTGAGGTGCACCGCGGCGAGCAGCTTATCCGAGATGCGCCAGTCCTTCGGCACGCCGTACAGCCCCGCCTGATTCTCGAGCGTCTCGAACGGCGTGAAGAAGGGATCGAAGACGATCTCCTGCGGTACGATACCGATCGAATATTTGGCGTTGCGGGGATCGGCGTCGATGTCGAACCCCCAGATGCTCGCATGCCCGTCCGTCTTGTTGACGAGGCCGGCGAGGATGTTGATCAGCGTCGACTTGCCCGCGCCGTTCGGGCCGAGGAGGCCGAAGATCTGGCCGCGCGGCACGTCGAAACTGACATTGTCGAGCGCCTGCTTGCCGCCGGCATAGAGTTTGGAGACGGCGTCGATGCGGATGGCGGCTTCACTCATGGCCGCTTCCATAGCCGCGCACCAGCGCTCGCGAAAGCCCGCTAATTTTTCGTGAGCGCGGCATTAACGCCAAATTGGAAACTCGCCGCTAGAGCCGCTTCTGTGAGGACCAGCCACATCAATCGCCCGCTGCCGACGCAGCGCGGCCCAGCCGCCTTTGCGCTTCTGATCGCCTCCGTCGCCGCTTCGCCGGCGATGGCGCAGAACAGTGCGCCGTCACAGGTCGAAGCCATCGTGCTTCGCCCGCTCTCTTTCTTCAAGGTCAACGATCTCGACTTCGGCGACATCATTCCGTCGGCGAGCGCGGGCACCGTAACGATCGGACCCGAGGGGTCGCGCAGCCGCACCGGCGGCGTCACGCTCGCGGGGGGTGGCGGCGAACCCGCGCGCTTCGCAGGGCTCGGCAGCGTCAACCGCCAGGTCAATATCTCGCTCGGGTCGAACAATATCTGGCTCACCGGGCCGGGTGTGCGGATGCGCGTGCGCGATTTCGCGATCGGCAGCACGCCGACCGCAATCCTCTCGACCGCGCCGACGCGCTTCCGAATCACCTCGCCGCTCGGCAACTATAATTTCCCGGTGGGCGCGACGCTGGAGGTCGGCGCCAACCAGACGGCAGGCGACTACAGCGGCACCTTCACGATCACGCTGAACTATCTTTAGGGCTTCCTGTGGGGGGAAGACGGCACCGGGGGACCCGTGGCGCCCGACGGGCGCTCACGCCGGTGCCGTCACAGCCCTCACCTCATACGCGGACCCGATTGCCGAGCCTTCGCGGCCTTGCTATGGGCGCGGTCGATGACCCAGAACACGCCCGAGATCGTCCGCACGCCCAAGACCCGCATCGCCTGTGACGGCACCGGCGACGGTCTCGCCGATGCAGCGCTCGGCCACCCGCGCGTCTGGCTCGAAATCGACACCGATGACGGCTTCGCCGACTGCGGCTATTGCGACCGGCGTTTCATCCTGATCGGCGGAATCGCCGACAAGGGCTAGGCGTCGTCGCCGCGAAAGGCCGATCTGCGGGCCGGAAGTAAACGGCCGATTCACTACCCCCATGCATTGATGATGAAGGCCCGGCTGGCACAGGATGTGCAGGGCAGGAGCAGAATCTGTGGGGATTCAAGGGACCGGAAACTGTCGGGGGGCTGCTTGCGCCCTGATCATCGCCGCGGTGGCGGCGAACGCGGCGCTGTGCGCACCGGCGCAGGCTGCGGACATGGGCGGCACCGCCAACGCCGCGGTCGTGCGCCCGAACACACTCATCAAGACCGACGATCTCGATTTCGGCACGCTGCTCAGCGGGCCGACGGGCGGCACCGTCACGATCGACCCCGTCACCGACGGGCGCAGCGCGGGCGGCGGCGCCACGCTTGTCGGCAATGACGGCCGCCGCGCGATATTCCAGGGCACCGGCGGCATATTGCTGATCACCGTATCGGGCAGCACCTCGGTCACGCTTGCCCGCGCGGGCGGCGGCGCGCCGACGATGACAGCCAGCCTCGTCCGCGCCGCGAGCACCGGCGGCGGCGGCATCGCGCTGCTCGGCGGCACGTTGCTGCCGAGCGGGGTGCAGGCCTATTATATCGGCGGCACGCTCAATGTTCCGGCGAATCAGCCCGCGGGCGCTTACAGCGGCACCTTCACGCTGACGGTCAATTATCTTTAGCTCGATGGCCGGTTTCGACCGGTTGCGGACGTTCGCCAAAGGGGGCATGATCGCCTCATAATGACCGCTC
>JAGHZY010000084.1 GCA_017745175.1 Sphingopyxis sp.
CCTTCGGCGCAGGCAGTCCTGAGGCCGAGCTGCGCCGCACGGATCGCCGCGACATAACCGCCGGGGCCGGCACCGATGACAAGGACGTCGTAGTCGTAATCAGCCATGATAGTCACCTAAGTTTGCGGCGCACTCTTTGTCAGGGAAGGAGCCGATACACATATGAGAAAAACAGGAGCGGAGGACCAACTATCGCCGTCGCGGTGATCAGCCTGGTCGACCACATAACCCACGGAGCTTCTTTCTGTCGCCGCCTCGAGAAATCGATATCGTCATTTGCCTGCCTCGCGCCGATCGAATGGATGACGGCAATTGCCGCTGCGGCCACGACCCATGTCATGATGGTTCCAAGGAACATCAAGAACGGCAAGATCGATTTCTCCGTCAGAGGTCGATCAGCAGGCGCGTCGGATCCTCGATCGCTTCCTTGATCGTCTTGAGGAAGGTCACCGCTTCGCGCCCATCGATCAGGCGATGGTCATAACTCATCGCGAGATACATCATCGGACGGATCACGATCTCGCCATTGCGCACGACCGGGCGATCCTCGATGCGGTGGAGGCCGAGCACCGCCGACTGCGGCGGGTTGATGATCGGGGTCGACATCAGGCCGCCGAACACGCCGCCGTTCGAGATGGTGAAGGTGCCGCCGGTCATGTCGTCGATCGTCAGCGTGCCGTCCTTGGCGCGCTTGCCGAGGTCGGCGATCGCCTTTTCAATATCGGCGAAGCTCATGCTGTCCGCGTTGCGCACGACGGGCACGACGAGGCCGTTCGGCGCGCTGACCGCGACCGAGACGTCGAGATAATTGTGATAGACGATCTCGTCGCCGTCGATCCGCGCGTTGACCGCCGGAATGTCATGCGCGGCGAGCGCGACCGCCTTGGTGAAGAAGCTCATGAAGCCGAGGCGCACGCCATGCTTCTTTTCGAAGCTTTCGCGATATTTGTCGCGCGTCGCCATCACCGCCGACATGTCGACATCGTTGAACGTCGTCAGCATCGCCGCAGTGTCCTGCGCCGATTTCAGCCGCTTGGCGATCGTCTGGCGCATGCGCGTCATCTTGACACGCTCTTCCTGACGGCCGGGCGCACCGCTCGCGACGGGTGCGGGCGCAGCGGCCGGAGCCGGCGCGACGGCCGGCGCGGCGCTCGCGGCGGCGAGAACGTCTTCCTTGGTCAGGCGGCCGTCCTTGCCGCTACCCTGGATCTTCGTCGGATCGACGCCATGTTCGAGCACGAGACGGCGCACGGCGGGCGACATGGTCGTGACCGTGTCAACGCCCTCGCTCGCGGGGGCGGCAGTCGCGGCGGGCGCCGGCGCGGCCGCTTCCGCCTTGGCCGGAGTGGGAGCGGCCGCAGCGGGCGCCGGAGCAGCCGCAGCTCCGCCCGCCTCGACCGTCGCGATCGTCGCGCCGACGTTGACGGTGTCGCCGACCGCTGCGAGCTGCTGGCCCATCACGCCGGCGACAGGCGACGGCACTTCGACCGCAACCTTGTCGGTTTCGAGGCTCGCGATCGGCTCATCGAGCGCGACGGCTTCGCCGGGCTTCTTCAGCCATTCGCCGATCGTCGCTTCGGTGACGCTTTCGCCCAGCGTGGGGACTTTGACTTCGGTGCTCATGGGTGCAGTTCCTTGGGGGCTTAAGCTTTATTCTTCGTACGGCGGATTTCGGCGCGAACCGAAAGGCCGAGCGCATCGGCGACGAGCGCCGACTGTTCGGTCTGGTGGCGGCTCATCAGGCCGGTCGCGGGCGACGCCGCAGCGGCGCGGCCGGCATAGCGCGGACGCATGCCCTTCTTGCCCGCCTCGGTCAGCGCGTCCTCGATCAGTTCGTTGACGAAGAACCAGGCGCCGTTGTTGCGCGGTTCTTCCTGCGCCCAGACGACCTCTTCGAGATTCGGCATCCGCTTCAGGCGGACCGCGAGCGGTTCACCCGGGAAGGGATAGATCTGCTCGACGCGAATCACGGTCGTGTCGGTGAGGCCCGCGGCATCGCGCGCTTCCATCAGGTCGTAACCGACCTTGCCCGAACACAGCACGACGCGCCTGACGTCCTTGTCGGCGGGAGCCGTGCGGTCGGACATCAGGCGGCGGAAATGCGCGTCGCCGATGAAGTCCGAACGCTGCGATACCGCGAGCTTGTGACGAAGCAGCGACTTCGGCGTCATGATGATCAGCGGCTTGCGGAACGGACGCAGCATCTGGCGGCGCAGGACGTGGAAATAGTTCGACGGGGTCGAAATATTGCACACCTGGATATTGTCGCCGGCGCACAGCTGCAGGAAGCGTTCGAGACGCGCCGAGCTATGTTCGGGGCCCTGTCCTTCATAACCGTGCGGCAACAGCATCACGAGACCGTTGGCACGGAGCCATTTGGCCTCGCCCGATGCGACGAACTGGTCGATCATGATCTGCGCGCCATTGGCGAAGTCGCCGAACTGCGCTTCCCAGAGCACGAGGCTCTTCGGATCGGCCATCGCATAGCCATATTCGAAGCCGAGCACGCCATATTCGGAGAGCGGGCTGTCGAGTACCTCGAAGCGGCCGTGCGGCACGGTGGTCAGCGGGACATATTTGTCCTCGGTCTTCTGATCGACCCAGACGGCGTGGCGCTGGCTGAAGGTGCCGCGCCCCGAATCCTGACCCGACAGGCGGACCTGATAGCCTTCGCTGAGCAGCGTACCGAAAGCGAGGCTCTCGGCGGTCGCCCAGTCGAACACTTCGCCGTCGCTCTTGTCGGCAAACATCGCGCCGCGCGCGTCGATCACGCGGCGGAGCGTCTTGTGAACCTCGACGTCGGCGGGGATCGTCGTCAGCGTGCGCCCGATCGCGTCGAACAATTTGTCCGATACGCCAGTCGCGATGTTGCGGCGTGCGTTTTCGGGATCGGCGGGAGCGTGCAGCCCCGACCAGCGGCCCGCAAACCAGTCGGCCTTGTTCGGCTTGTAGCTCTTCGCAGCCTCGAAATCCTCTTCGAGCCGCGTCGTGAATTCGGCGCGCCGGGCATCGGCCCAGCCGGCATCGATCACGCCTTCGGCTTCGAGCTTCGCGGCGCACAGCTGCGACACCGGCGGGTGCTGACGGATGACGCCGTACATCAGCGGCTGCGTGAACGAAGGCTCGTCGCCCTCGTTATGGCCGAAGCGGCGGTAGCACCACATGTCGATCACGACGTCGCGCTTGAACTGCTGACGGAAATCGATCGCGAGCTTGCACGCGAAGGTCACGGCTTCGGGGTCGTCACCGTTGACGTGCAGGATCGGCGCCATCACGCCCTTTGCGACGTCCGACGGATAGGGCGACGAGCGCGCAAATTGCGGGCTGGTCGTGAAACCGATCTGGTTGTTGACGATGAAGTGGATACAGCCGCCGGTGTTGTAACCGCGGATGCCCGAGAAGCCGAGGCATTCCCACACAATCCCCTGCCCCGCGAACGCCGCGTCGCCGTGGATCAGCACGGGCAGCACCTGCTCATGCTTTTCGAGGTCGTCGCGCACGACCTGCTGCGCGCGTACCTTGCCGAGCACGACCGGATCGGCGGCTTCGAGATGCGACGGGTTGGGAACGAGCGACATATG
>JAGHZY010000085.1 GCA_017745175.1 Sphingopyxis sp.
GACAGATCTGATAGCGGACGGGCTTGTCGTCCTCGTCCATCAGCGTCACCGTCGCGCCGAACACGATCTTGTCGCCCGACAGATCGCGCGGATCGATCACCTGCGCGCGGCTGAGCTTGTCCTCGATGTCGGCGATCGACGCCTCGATCTGGCCCTGACGCTCCTTGGCGGCATGATATTCGGCATTTTCCGAAAGGTCGCCATGCGCGCGCGCTTCCTCGATCGCATCGACGATCAGCGGTCGCTCGGCTTTGAGGGTCGCGAGTTGCGCGTTCAGCTTCTCATAGCCTTCTGCCAGCATCGGCACCTTTTCAACGCTTGCCATTTTCCTGTTGTCCTTCGTCAATAATCCAGCGCCAGCGAAACTTCGCCGGGCGGCTGCGCCGCTTTTCCGTAATGTCGGGGAGGTGGAGCGGTACCCTCAATAATAGTCCTGAAGCGGCTTCACTTCAAGACTGTGCGCGCGCAAAGCCCCGATCGCCTGCGTCGCGGCATCGCTCGCCGCGGCGGTCGTGTAATAGGCGATGTCGGCGGCGAGCGCCGAGGCGCGGATCGACTGCGAGTCCTGCAGCGACTGCCAACCCTCGGTCGTGTTGAAGATCAGCTGGACGTCGCCGTCCTTGATCCGGTCGACGATATGCGGACGTCCCTCGGCAACCTTGTTGACGCGCTCGACGTCGATGCCCTCGTCGGCAAGATAGTCGGCGGTGCCGCCGGTCGCGATGACCTTCCAGCCCCAGTCGGCGAGCTGCCTCACCGCGCCGACGATGCGTCGCTTGTCGCTGTCCTTGACCGACACGAAGACGCGGCCGTCGGTCGGCAGGCGGTCGCCCGCGCCGAGCTGCGCCTTCGCAAAGGCGAGGTTGAAATTGCTGTCGATCCCCATGACTTCGCCCGTGGACTTCATCTCGGGCGACAGCACCGGGTCGGTGCCGGGGAAGCGCGCGAAGGGGAAGACGGCTTCCTTTACCGCCACATGCGCGATGTCGCGGTTGATCTTCGGCAGGTCGGCGAGCTTCTCGCCCGCCATCACGCGCGCCGCGATCTTGGCGATCGGCGAGCCCACCGCCTTCGCGACGAAGGGCACCGTGCGGCTGGCGCGCGGGTTGACCTCGATCAGATAGACCTCGTCGCCCTTGACCGCGAACTGGATGTTCATCAGGCCGCGGACCTCGAGCGCGCGCGCGAGCGCATCGGCTTGCCGCTCGATCTCGGCGACGATCCCCGCCGACAGGCTGTACGGAGGGATCGAGCAGGCGCTGTCGCCCGAATGGACGCCGGCTTCCTCGATATGCTGGAGCACACCCGCGACGACGACGTCGGTGCCGTCGCAGAGCGCATCGACATCGACCTCGATCGCGTCGCGCAGATAGCGGTCGATCAGCACCGGCGAGTCGCCCGATACCTGCACCGCGGTCTCGATATAATTTTCGAGCTGCGCCTGGTCGTCGACGATCTCCATCGCGCGGCCACCGAGCACATAGGACGGGCGCGTCAGCACCGGATAACCGATGCGTGCCGCGACTGCGACGGCCTCTTCGCGGCTACGCGCGATGCCGTTCTCGGGCTGTTTCAGGCCAAGCTTGTTGACGAGCGCCGCGAACCGCTCGCGATCTTCGGCCAAGTCGATCGCGTCGGGCGAGGTGCCGAGGATCGGGATCCCCGCCTCCGCCAGCGCCTGCGCGAGCTTGAGCGGCGTCTGGCCGCCAAACTGCACGATCACCCCGACGAGTTCGCCCTTCGACATTTCGACGTGCAGGATTTCGAGCACATCCTCGGCGGTCAGCGGCTCGAAATAGAGACGGTCCGACGTGTCATAGTCGGTCGACACCGTCTCCGGGTTGCAGTTGACCATGATCGTTTCATAGCCCGCTTCCTCGAGCGCGAAGCAGGCGTGGCAGCAGCAATAGTCGAACTCGATCCCCTGCCCGATCCGGTTCGGACCGCCGCCGAGGATGACGACTTTCTTGCGGTCGGACGGGTTCGCCTCATTCTCGGGCTCGCCGAAGGTCGGCGCTTCGTAGGTCGAATAGAGATAGGGCGTCTGCGCCTGGAACTCCGCCGCGCAGGTGTCGATCGTCTTGAAGACGGGGCGGACGCCGAGCTTGTGGCGCAGCGCGCGCACCTCGGCCTCGGTGACGCCACCGGTCATCGCCTTCACCGCTTCGTGAATCAGCCCGCTGCCACGCGCGGTCGCGCGCTTCGATCCGGGGCGGAGGTTCGCCGACTGGAGCGCAAGATAGGCAAGGCGCTTGTCCGAGAAGCCCATGGCCTTGAGCCTGCGCAGCCCCTCGGCATCGTGCGGCAGGCCGTTTTCGCACACATCCTGTTCGGCGGCGACGATCTCGGCGATGCGTTCGAGGAACCACATGTCATAGCCCGCGACACGGTTGATGTCGGCGAGCGGCAGCCCCTCGCGGATCGCCTGCGCGGTGTTGAGCAAGCGGTCGGGGGTGCGCTGTGCCAGCTCGTTGCGGAGCTGGTCGTGGCTCGCGCCCTTGAGGCGGTCGACGAAATTGAAGCCGCTGAGGCCCGTTTCGAGCCCGCGCAGCGCCTTCTGCAGGCTCTCATGGATCGTCCGGCCGATCGCCATCACCTCGCCGACCGACTTCATCGCGGTCGACAGCGTCGCCTCGGCGCCCTTGAACTTCTCGAAGGCGAAGCGCGGGATTTTGGTGACGACATAGTCGATCGTCGGCTCGAACGACGCCGGGGTCACGCCGGTGATGTCGTTCATGATCTCGTCGAGCGTGTAGCCGACCGCGAGCTTCGCCGCGACCTTGGCGATCGGGAAGCCCGTCGCCTTCGACGCGAGCGCGCTACTGCGCGACACGCGCGGGTTCATCTCGATCACGATCAGGCGGCCGTCCTTCGGATTGACCGCGAACTGGACGTTCGACCCGCCGGTTTCGACGCCGATCTCGCGCAGCACCGCGATGCTCGCGTTGCGCATGATCTGATATTCCTTGTCGGTCAGCGTCAGCGCCGGCGCGACGGTGATGCTGTCGCCGGTATGCACGCCCATCGGATCGACATTTTCGATCGAGCAGATGATGATGCAATTGTCCTTGCGGTCGCGCACCACCTCCATCTCATATTCTTTCCAGCCGAGGAGCGATTCCTCGATCAGGACTTCGGTGGTCGGCGAGGCGATCAGGCCGCCGCGGACGATATGTTCGAATTCCTCGCGGTTATACGCGATGCCGCCGCCGGTACCGCCGAGCGTGAACGACGGGCGGATGATCGAGGGCAGCCC
>JAGHZY010000086.1:0-970 GCA_017745175.1 Sphingopyxis sp.
GGCCGACGCCATCCAGTCTTCGCAGCCGCGCCGGGCGGCGAGCAGGTGCGCATCGAGGAAGCGCGTCTCGCATTGGCGGTCGAACGCCTCGCCGCCGTTGAACCAGGCCTGCATGCCGGCCTCGCGCCAGAAGCGCAGCACTTCGTCCGCCGTCGTCGCCATTCCGTGTCCTTCCACAAATCGGGCCTGCAGCATGCGCCATTGACCGTGGCCAGGGCGAGAACGCGGCCCCGACGGCAGCCAAACCGCGACTGCGCCCCGTCCCTCCATCCCCATCGGCACATTGCGCGGCGGGTGCCGGCCGTTTAGGTTCGCCAGCAAGGTTCATTCCGGGGACATCCATGCGCCACCTCCTGCTCGCTTTCGCGGGCGTCGTCGCCTGCGGCCTGATGCCGGCCGCGACCGCCGCCTCGCGCTTCACCGACGATCCATATCCCAGCACCTACAAGCCGCTGCCGTCCGAGCCGGTGCTGCTGCGCAATGCCACCGTGCTCACCGGCACCGGCCAGCGCCTGGATGGCGCCGACGTGCTGATGCGCGACGGCAGGATCGTGCAGGTCGGCACCAGCCTGCAGGCCGACGCAGGCACCCGCGTGGTCGATGCGAGCGGCAAGTGGGTCACCCCGGGGATCATCGACGTGCACTCGCACCTGGGCGTGTACCCGAGCCCGGGAGTGAAGGCGCACAGCGACGGAAACGAGATGACCGCGCCGGTCACCGCCAACGTCTGGGCCGAGCATTCGGTGTGGCCGCAGGATCCCGGCTTCGAAACCGCGCTGGCCGGCGGCATCACCACCCTGCAGGTGCTGCCCGGCTCGGCCAACCTGGTCGGCGGCCGCGGCGTGACCCTGCGCAACGTGCCGGCCACCACCTACCAGGCGATGAAATTCCCCGGCGCGCCGTGGGGCCTGAAGATGGCCTGCGGCTTGCCGCTGTTCTTGCGCAGGTATTCGCTGGCGTCGATGAACGC
>JAGHZY010000086.1:980-2120 GCA_017745175.1 Sphingopyxis sp.
CCTGCGGCGAGAACCCCAAGCGTGTCTATGGCGGCAAGGGCGTCGCCCCGTCCACGCGGATGGGCAATGTCGCCGGTTACCGCGCCGCGTTCATCGACGCCAGCGAATACCTGCGCAAGAACAGCGGCAAGCCGCAGGACAAGCCCAAGCGCCGCTGGTGGCAGTCGTCGTCGGACGACAAGGGCAGCGCCGACAGTTCCGGCGACGCCGGCGGCAAGCGCGACCTCAAGCTCGACACGCTGGCCGGCGCGATCAACGGCGACATCCGCGTGCACATCCACTGCTACCGCGCCGACGAGATGGCCACGATGATCGACCTGGCCAAGGAGTTCGGCTTCAAGATCGCCGCCTTCCACCATGGCGTGGAGGCCTACAAGATCGCCGACCGGCTGGCCCAGGAAGGCATCTGCGGCGCGCTGTGGGCCGACTGGTGGGGCTTCAAGATGGAAGCCTTCGACGGCATCCAGGAAAACATCGCCCTGGTCGACCGGCCGAAGAACAGCTGCGCGATCGTGCATTCGGACTCGGAGGAAGGCATCCAGCGGCTCAACCAGGAAGCGGCCAAGGTGATCGCCAACGCGCGCCGCGCCGGGATCGAGATCGCGCCGGAGCGCGCGATCGGCTGGCTCACCTCCAACGCCGCGCACGCACTGGGCGTGGACGACCGCACCGGCAGCCTGGAGCCCGGCAAGCTGGCCGACGTGGTGGTCTGGAACCAGTCGCCGTTCAGTTCCTACGCGCAGGCCGAGCAGGTCTACATCGACGGCGCGCGCGTGTATGACCGCGACGATCCGGCGCGGCAGCCGCGCTCGGACTTCATGCTCGGCCAGCCGGGCGCCGCCCCGGGAGGTGCGCTGTGAGCCCTCGTCATCGCATGTATCCGCTGGTCCGGCTGGCCGGCGCCGCCCTGTTCGCGTTCGTGGCACTGCCGGCATTCGCGCAGGCCGCCGGGCCGGGACAGGCACTGCTGATCCGCAATGCGACGGTCCACACCGCCAGCGCCCAGGGCACGCTGCAGGACGCCGACGTGTTGGTCCAGGGCGGGATCATCCGCGCGGTCGGCATCGGCCTGGCCGCGCCGGCGGGTGCGACCACGGTGGATGCCGCCGGCCAGCGCGGTTTCGAAGCCGGGATCCTGCG
>JAGHZY010000087.1 GCA_017745175.1 Sphingopyxis sp.
CTCTAGAAGCGCTTACGAACCTGGAAGCCGGCCGTGCGCGGGTTGATGCTGACGACCTGCTTGGGGTTGTTCACCGCCGAGGTCACGCTCATCAGGCCAACTTCGTCGGTGACGTTGTTGACGAAGAGATAGGCGCCCCAGTCGGCGCCTTCGACGCCAGCCCGGATGTTGGCGTAGCCGTAGTCGCCCTGCTTTTCGTAGTAAACGTAGGTCGGACGGAACTGCGAGGCGGACTCGCCGACATAGGCGTAGTCGGCGCGCAGCAGGCCGTTCATTTCGCCCTTCAGCGGCCAGGTGTACTCGACCGAGGCCGAGCCGCTGTACTTGGCCACGTTGGGGAACTCATCGCCCCGCAGGCCGGTCGAGCCGGT
This sequence comes from Sphingopyxis sp., assembly GCA_017745175.1. Lineage (GTDB taxonomy): Bacteria > Pseudomonadota > Alphaproteobacteria > Sphingomonadales > Sphingomonadaceae > Sphingopyxis. The sequence continues at coordinate 372 of JAGHZY010000087.1, forward strand.
GATCAGGATGGTCGAGTTGGCCTGGTCTTCCGTCAGTTTGGCGTCGACGATGGCGGCGGTGCCGCTGATCGTCAGGCCGGTGATCGGACGGGCGGTAGCCTCGATTTCGAAGCCCTTGATCCGCGCCTTGCCGGCGTTGGTCAGGTAGCTGAAGGCGCCGTTGGCGCTGGTGGCCGAGATCTGCATGTTCGACCAGTCGATCTGATAGGCCGCCGCATTCAGGGTCAGGCGACGATCGAACCACTGGCTCTTGATGCCGCCTTCATAGTTCCACAAGCTGTCGGGCTGGTAGGCCAAGAGGGCGCTGGCCAGACCCGGCACGTTGTTGGCGCCGCCCGGACGGAAGCCCTTGGCCGCCACCGCATAGACCATGATGTCCGACGTGACCTGGTAGGAGGCGTTCAACTTGCTGACCCAGCCGTCGGCGCTGGCGTCGACCTCGGCGGCCGGACCCACATAGGACTGGGTGATGAAGTTGCTGATCAGCACCTGACCCGAGACGGTCTTGTCGTACTTGAAGCGGCGCAGGCCGCCGGTCAGGGTCAGCTTGTCGACCGGCTTCCACGAGACTTCGCCGAAGAAGGCGGTCTGCTTGGTGTCGGTGCCGACGTGGCGCCAGGCGGTCAGGTCATTGGGGTTGATGATGCCGGTGGCGGCGTCGCCCTTGGCCACCTTGCTCTCGAT
>JAGHZY010000088.1 GCA_017745175.1 Sphingopyxis sp.
AGGCCGACCAGAATGCAGTGCGCGAACAGCTGGCGGGCGATCGCCATCGGCTCGCTGGGGGTGGTGTAGCTGTCCCAGCGCAGCGGCATGACGATCCAGTACATCACGATCCACAGCACCACGCCGTAGAGCAGGCCCATGAGCCACCAGGGCTTCGTGAGCAGCGGGATGCGGGTGGCGGCGAGAATGTAGGCGGCAGCCATGACCGCCATGATCGCGAAATGCACCAGCAGGCCGAGCACGGGCCCCGCCGCGCTGTCGGCGATCGTATCGCCGAGCGGGCCGCTGGCGACGGTGCGCAGGACCGGCGTGACAGACCCGGCGAGGACGAAGGCGCACAGGATGTCGAGCGTGCCGGCCACGAGGGTTGCCCAGAGGATCGGTCGCAGCATGGTTTGGTCCTCCCTTTTGGGGGCGGAGCGTGGGACGAGGGGCAGGGCCTCGTCAAGGGGGACCCCTCCACCACGCCCTTCGGGCGCGGTCCCCCTCCCCATTCGCTACGCGAACGGAGAGGATCGGAATAAGCCTCACCGTCCTGCGATCCTCTCCATCGTGAAACGATGGGGAGGGGGACCGCGCCCGAAGGGCGTGGTGGAGGGGTCCCCCTTGACGAGGCCCTGCCCCTCGTCCCACGCTCCGCCCCCAAAAGGGAGGACCAAACCATGCTGCGACCGATCCTCTGGGCAACCCTCGTGGCCGGCACGCTCGACATCCTGTGCGCCTTCGTCCTCGCCGGGTCTGTCACGCCGGTCCTGCGCACCGTCGCCAGCGGCCCGCTCGGCGATACGATCGCCGACAGCGCGGCGGGGCCCGTGCTCGGCCTGCTGGTGCATTTCGCGATCATGGCGGTCATGGCTGCCGCCTACATTCTCGCCGCCACCCGCATCCCGCTGCTCACGAAGCCCTGGTGGCTCATGGGCCTGCTCTACGGCGTGGTGCTGTGGATCGTGATGTACTGGATCGTCATGCCGCTGCGCTGGGACAGCTACACCACCCCCAGCGAGCCGATGGCGATCGCCCGCCAGCTGTTCGCGCACTGCATTCTGGTCGGCCT
>JAGHZY010000089.1 GCA_017745175.1 Sphingopyxis sp.
GTCTTGGACGGCGCCGGGGGCGTCGACACCGCCTACTATGCCAACGCGACGGCTGGCGTGACCGTGGACCTGACGATCTCGGGCCCTCAGGCCACGGGCGGAGCCGGTTCGGACACGCTGCTCAATATCGAGAACCTCACCGGCTCGGCCTTCGACGACAAGCTGACCGGCGACGGCGGCGCCAATCTGCTGAGCGGCGGTGGCGGCAACGACACGCTGCTGGGCGGCGGTGGCGACGACACCTTGCGCGGCGGCGCCGGGGACGACGTGCTGGATGGCGGCGCGGGCTATGACTTTGTCGACTACAACGACGCCAAGTCGGCGGTGACGGTCAGTCTGGCCGTCACCGGTCCCCAGACGACCGGCGGGTCGGGGCAGGACACGCTGATCGGTATCGAAGGCCTGCTGGGCTCCACCTTCGCCGACGTCCTGACCGGCGATGACGGCGCCAACAAGCTGTTCGGCGGCAATGGCAACGACACGCTGCGCGGCGGCGCCGGGGACGACACCCTGGACGGCGGCAACGGCGACAACATCCTGGAAGGCGGGGACGGCTTCGACACCGCCGACTACAGCCAGACCTACTACAATCTGAACGTCGACCTGTCGCAAAACGCGGTCTTCGTCATCTCGTCGGGGCGCGACACCCTGAGCGGCATCGAACGGATCGTCGGCGGCCTGGGCTCCGACACGATGAAGGCCGGCGCCACGGGCGTGACGCTGATCGGCGGCATGGGTCACGACAGCCTCTATAGCGGCGCTGGCGACGACACGCTGGACGGCGGCGACGGCAACGACACGTTCTATCTGAGCGCCGGGGCCGACAAGATCATCGGCGGCGCGGGCAGCGACACCCTTTATTTCGTGGCCGGCGCCACGGCTCTGAACGTCGACCTGACCACGCTCTGGACCACCGGCCAGTATGCTTCGGCGGGGCTCAGCATCACCGAGGTCGAGGTGCTGGGCGCCGTCACCGGCGGCGCGATGAATGACACGGTCGTCGTCGGCGAAGCCTATGTC
>JAGHZY010000008.1:0-39957 GCA_017745175.1 Sphingopyxis sp.
GGTCGACGACGTGCAGATGCCGCCGGCGATGGCCGAGAAGCTTCCGACGAGCCTCAGCGAGGCCGTCGGGCTCACCCGCTCGCGACACCCCAAGGTGCTCGAGGCGCAAGCCGATGTCGATGCCGCCAATGCCGAAGCCAAAAAGGCCAAGGGCGATTTCGCTCCGACGGTCGATCTCGAACTGTCGGGCCGGATCGGCGACGATATCGACGCCTTCCGCGGCGAGACGAACGACCTGCTCGGCCGCGTCGTGCTGCGCTGGGATATTTTCGACGGCGGGATCAACCGTGCGAAGTTCCAGGAGATGGTGCGCCGCGCGAGCGAGAGCCGCTTCCGGCTGCACGAGGCCGAACGCAATGCCGAGGCCGACACGCGCCGTGCGTGGAACGCTCGCGAGACGCAGACCGCCGTGTTCCGCGACCTCGTCGACCAGAGCAAGGCGACCGACGAACTCCTGCTGTCGTACCGCGACCAGTTTCGGGTCGGCCGCCGTTCGCTGCTCGACGTTCTCGATGCGCAGAACACCCGCTTCAACGTCCAGGTCCGCGCCGAGACCGCACGCTTTTCAGAGATGTTCGCGGTTTATCAGATACTTGCCTCGACCAACAACCTGCTTGATGCGTTCAATCTGACCGCGCCCGAATCGCGCCGTGTCTATGCGCGCGAACAGGTCGGTTACGGCCCGCCGGCACCCGCCGAACTCCAGCGTCGCCGTTACCCGCAATAATTTATCAATGGATTGATTCTAAAAAGAAATTTGAACATGGTGCAGAATCAATCCTCGATTGCGCGTATCGGCAAGGAAGCGCCGGGCGATCCGCTGGTCGCCTGCATCCTTTTTCTTGCGCAGCATTTCGGCCAGAATTTCCAGCGCGGCGCGCTCGCGGCGCTCGCGCGCGATGAAAGGGGGTTCCTCCCCTTTCATCAGGCCGAGGCCGCGCTCGATCTCTGCTTCATCAACAATGAACGGCTGCATGCGCGCAAGGTCCGGAACCTCGCGCGCGACCTGCCCGCGATCGTCCGCCGCAAGGACGCATCGTGCGCGGTGCTGCTCGAAGCGAAGGACGATCAGTATCTGGTCTGGGAACCCGGCGCCGACGCGCCGGTCTGGGCCGACGAAGCGACGGTCGAGGACGGCTATGCCGGGCAGGCGGTGGCGGTCGCCGCCGATCCGACCGCGATCCGCGCCGAGGAACGGCCGTGGGACGAGCAGGCGAAGCGCCACTGGTTCTGGAGCGAGGTGCGGCGGATGCGCCGTTCCTTCTATCCGGTGCTCGGCGCGGCGCTGATGATCAACCTGCTCGGCTTCGCGCTGCCGCTCTTCACGATGAACGTCTACGACCGCGTCATCCCGAACAAGGCGGTGTCGAGCCTGTGGGTGCTCGCGATCGGCGCGCTGCTCGCCTTCGCCATCGAATTCACGCTGCGTCTCGCCCGTGCGACCCTGCTCGACGATCTGGGCCGCGAACTCGATGTCAAATTGTCCGAGAAGATTTTCTCGAAGGTGCTGAACATGCCGCTCGCCGACCGGCGCGGCAGCACCGGCATGCTCGCGCGGCGCGTGTCCGAATTCGAATCGGTGCGCGATTTCTTCGCCTCGACGACGATCGTGCTCATCGTCGATCTTGTCTTCCTCTTCCTGTTCCTGATCATGATTGCCGTGCTCGCCGGCTGGCTCGCGCTTGTCCCGCTGACGATCATCGCCGTTATGGGTGCCGCGGGCTATTTTCTCCAGCGGCGCATGGTGCAGGCGTCGCTCGACAATCAGGCCGACATGAGCATCCAGCATGCTATGCTGGTCGAGGCGATCGGCGGTGCCGAAACGGTCAAGAGCTGCGCCGCCGAGGGGCAGGTGCTCGGCCAGTGGCGACGGATGGTCGACACCAGCGCGCGGACGCAGGCGGCGATGCGCCGGACGGGGGCGGCCGCGATCAACCTTGCGACGCTCGGCCAGCAATTTTCGAGCCTCGCGCTCGTCGTCGGCGGTTTCTACCTCTTCGATGCGGGCAAGATCTCGATGGGCGCGATCATCGCGATCGTCATGCTCGCCGGGCGCTCGATGGCCCCCGTCGGCCAGCTCGCCTTCCTGATGACGCGTGGTCGCCAGGCGGTCACGACGCTCGCGAGCATCCAGCAGATGATCGAGGCCGCCGACGAACGCCGCATGGGCAGCAGTGCACTGAACCTGACGATCGACACCGGCAATGTTTCGGTCGAGGGGCTGTGCTTCACCTATCCGGGCGCGGCCGCGCCATCGCTCACCGACATCGACCTCAAGATCGAGGCGGGCGAGCGGATCGCGATCGTCGGCCGCGTCGCGTCGGGCAAGTCGACGCTCGGGCGGCTGCTTTGCGGCCTCTATGCGCCGGAAGCGGGCAATATCTTTATCGACGGCCTCGACAGCCGCCAGCATTCGCCGATCTACCTGCGGTCGCAATTCCGCTTCGTCGGGCAGGATGCGGTGCTGTTCAGCGGCTCGATCAAGCAGAATATGCAATATTGCGCGCCGGAGGCGACCGACGCCGAATTGCTCGCGACCTTGCAGTCGATCGGCGCCGACCGCTTCATGGGCCGCGACGAAACCGGGCTCGACCGCGGGGCGGGCGAACGCGGCGGCCAGCTTTCGGGCGGGCAGCGCGGCTTCCTGACGATCGCCCGCGCGCTCGTCTCGCCCTCGCGCCTGCTCTTCCTCGACGAGCCGACGGGGGCGATGGACACGCAAAGCGAACGGCTCTTCATCGAGGCGCTCGACAAGGCCGTGGCGAGGTCGCAGACGATCGTCATCGCCACGCACCGCGAAGCGATCCTCCAGATGTGCGACCGTATCATCGTCATTGACGGCGGGCGCATCGTCGCCGACGGCCCGCGCGCCGAGATCCTCGCGCGATCGACCAGGGAACCCGCATCATGATCCCCGAACTCAACATCGGGCGTGCCGGCGCCGCGCGTGCCGGGGAGGCGCCGTGGGCTGATGACGACGCGCTTCGGCAGGGTCCGCCGAAGAGCCTGAAGCTGGTCCTGCTGGGGTTCGGGCTGCTCGCGGCGGCGATCCTCTTCGCCTCGTCGAACGACCGCCTGACGCATTTCATCGAGGACATGGTTGCCGGCTGGAGCGCCGATCCGGTCGAAACCGCAAAGGCGGCGAAGCAAAAGGCGATCGCGAAGCTGATCACCGATACCGAGACCGACTCGGTCGTCCCGGCGGCCGAAGGCGCCGACGCCGTCGCGCGCAACGCGCTGCTTCCGGTTTCGGCGCTCCCGGTCGAGGCCGCGCGGCCCTTCATCATGCCGACGATCTCGCTTGCCCAGTCGACCAACGCGCAGCGCTGCCTGACGCAGGCGATCTATTATGAGGCCGCGACCGAATCCGACGCGGGCAAGGCGGCGGTAGCGCAGGTCATCCTCAACCGCGTGAAGCATCCGGCCTATCCGAACACCGTTTGCGGCGTCATCTACCAGGGCAGCTCGCGCCCCGGTTGCCAGTTCAGCTTCGCGTGCGACGGGTCGATGCGCCGCCCGCCGGTGCCGGCGTTGTGGCGTCGCTCGGCCGAGATCGCGCGCGCCGCGCTGGCGGGGCATGTCGAGGCGAGCGTCGGCATGGCGACACATTATCACGCCAACTATGTCCTGCCGCGCTGGGCACCCAAGCTCACCAAGATCGAACAGATCGGCGCGCATATCTTCTATCGCTGGCCCGGATCGTGGGGGAAGCCCGGGGCCTTCTCCGATGCCTATGCCGGCACCGAATTCATCCCCGCCTTCAGCCAGCTCTATCAGGGCGGCCCCGCGACAGCCGAAGTACTGCCGGGCGAAGCGATCGTGATCGAGGGCGTCCCGCCGCCGCGCGACCCGACCGACCACCGCGCCGACAATGATATCGGCGGCCGCGTCGACGTCACCAAGGGCTGGGTTCCGAACATTCCCGACCCGACGCAGGCCAAGTCGCGCTTCGACAGCCTGACGAGCCAGCAGGGCGCGACCGCCACGCCCGAAGCCCAACCCGGAAAATAACAGATGTCGATCGTGCAATATTGGCAGCGACTCCGCGGAAGCGAACAGATCATGGTCGCGGCGGCGGCGGGCTTCGTCCTCTTCCTGCTGTGGGCGAGTATCGCGCGTGTCGACGAAGTGTCGCGCGGGCAGGGACGCGTGATCCCGTCGTCGAAGGTGCAGATCATCCAGTCGGCCGAACCCTCGACGATCCGCGAGATTCTCGTCCGCTCGGGGCAGACGGTGGCCAAGGGCCAGCTGCTCGTGCGTCTCGACAATACGACGTCGCAGTCCGAACTCGGCCAGCTCGAAACCGAAAATGCGCGGCTTGCCCAGCGCGCCGCGCGCCTTGCCGGCGAAGGCGGGAGTGGCGTCGGTTGCAGCGGTGCCGACTGCGGCGACGAAGCACGCCTCGCCGAGGTGCGGCGCTCGTCGCTGCAAAGCCAGCTCGCCGCGCTCTCGGCCGGGGTCGAGCAGCGCCGCCGCGACATGGGGGAGGCGCAGGCGACCGCCGCATCGCTCGAAAGCAGCCTGCGCCTCGCGCGCGAACAGGTCGCGATGCTCGAACCGCTCGCCGCGAAGGGCGTTGTCCCGCAGACCGAGCTGCTTTCGGCGCAGCGCGAGGTTGTTGATATCCAGGGCCGTCTCGCTGCGGCGCGGCAGGCGATTTCGCGGTCGCAGGCCGCGGTGCGCGAAGCGGGCGCCGAAGTGTCGCGCGCGCGTTTCGACTTCCAGCAGGAGGCGCTCAACGAACGCAGCCAGCTGACGACGAAGATGGCGGTGAATCAGGAAACGATCCGTGGCGCCGCGGGGCGGCTCGCGCGGTCAGAGATCCGTTCGCCGACGCGCGGGGTGGTCAACGACCTTCTTGTCAACACGCTCGGGGGCTATGTGAATGCGGGCGAACAGATCATGCAGATCGTACCCTTGGGCGACAAATTGCTGATCGAGACGCGCGTCACTCCGCGCGATATCGCCTTCATCAAGGTCGGCGACCCCGCGAACGTCAAGGTCACCGCCTATGATTTCTCGATCTATGGCGGGCTCAACGGCAAGGTCGTGCGCGTGTCGGCCGACAGCATCTATGACGAGGTCGAGCGGCAGGCCTATTTCACCGTCGTTGTCGAAACGACGAACAGCTATCTGACCTCGAACGGCCGGCGACTACCGATTACCCCCGGCATGCTGTGCGATGTCGAGATCGTCACCGGCAAGAAATCGGTGCTGAGCTACCTGCTGAAACCGGTCTTGAAGGTCAGCGGATCGGCGCTCACCGAACGCTGATTGTTGAGCGCGAGCGTATAGCTCTTCTCCGACGCCGGAAGCGCCGCGAGATTCGGCGAAGGCTGCGTGCCGCGATAGGCGTGGACCCAGCGCCGGTTCTCGCTGAACGACAGCACGGGGCGAACCGAATTGGACCCGCTGCCATCGTACAGCCGGTCGGTGACATTATCGAGCACCAGCTTGCCCGCATTGGTCTGGACGAGCAGGAAGGCATGGTCGGCATTCGCGGCGAGGTCGCGGAGCAGCACCAGCTTCATCCGGTCGGCATCGATTCCGGCGGCGCGCAGCATCTGCATCTTCAGGATCGCGAAATCCTCGCAATCGCCGCTGCCGCGCGCGATCGTCTGTTCGGCGGTCGCCCAGAAATCGCGCTGACGATAATTGCGATCGTCACCGACATAGGCGATCTCGCGATTGACCCATTGATTGACGCGCGCGAGCAGCTCCCGCTCGTTCAGCCCCGACGAAACATTCGCGCGGTGCAGCTTGGCCTGCATCAGCCCGGCGGGCGCGGCGCGGCGGACATGGTCCCAGCGGTCGTCGAAGCGCGTGCGCTTGACCGGGATCGCGCGCGTGCCGAGTTCGGCGGCCGGATCATATTCCGCGGTTTCGGTGAGCGGGGCAAGGATCGACGACGCGCCGCAGCCCCGGGGAGGCGCGAAGGAGATCGGGGCGCGGCTGGCGGGCTCGAGTGTCTGCCGAACGGCGAAGGCGTCGAGACCGGCGGCGACCGGCGCTGCTGCAGCCGGTCCGGAGGCCGCGGCGCCTTGCTGGTCGGCGCGGATCCGGTCGAGTGCACTCGGCGTGCCGCCCAATATGGCGCGGGAGATATCGACCCGCGCCGGCGGCGCATAGGCCGCCGCGACGGGGCACATAGCCTTGCTCGCCGCCAACGATTTGTCGTTGAGCAGCTTCGATGAGGCGTGGGCGGCCGACGGAGTCAGCGCCGCAGCGGCAAGGGCGACCGAGACAGGAAGCCATCGCGACTCGCCAGCGACAAGATGGGCATGCTTTCTCATGCGGCCCGATTTGACGTGGCTGCGTGAGGATATGCTTCATGACGATAGTAAACACGCCATTCAGCACGTTTCGGGGAACGGGCGCTCTAGCCCCGGCGCGGCTTCAGCGTCAGGGGCAGGCCGGCGGTCAGCAGCACCACTTCCCGCGCCGTCGCCGCTACCGACTGGTTGAGCAATCCCGCCGCGTCGCGGAATGCCCGCGCGAGCGCATTGTCGGGTACGATGCCGAGTCCAACCTCGTTGGCGACGAGGATCAGCGTACCATCGAAGCGGCTGATTGCATCGCATAATTGGCGGCTTGCGCGCGGAATATCGGCGTTGGCGAGCAGCAGGTTCGACACCCAGAGCGTCAGGCAATCGACGAGTACGAGCGCGTCGTCGCCATTCAGCGCATCGAGCGCGGCCGGCAGGTCGCGCGGCGCCTCGACGGTGCGCCATCGCGCGTCGCGATCGGCCTGGTGGTGCGCGATTCGCGCGCGCATTTCGTCGTCGAAGGCCTCGGCGGTCGCGACGAAGACCGGATGGCCGCCCGCGGCTTCGGCGCGCGCCTGCGCATAGCGACTCTTGCCCGACCGCGCCCCGCCGAGCACGAACAGCGACGATCCGCTCATGCGTCTATCCCTGCGATCTGCAGCATGGCGTCGATGTCGGCGTGGCGCGCAAACTCGGCAGCGATATCGTCGAGCGCGCCATCGACGTCGGCGGCATAGTCGCGGCCGCTGCCTGCGACGCCGATCCGAGCGAGCAGCGCATGACGCAATCCGGGCGACGCGAACAGGCCGTGGAGATAGGAGCCGATCACATGACCGTCGCTGCTGACCGCGCCGTCGCGGCCGCCGCCTTCGAGCACGGCAAAGGGGCGTTCGGTGCCGGGACCATGCGTCTCACCCATATGCATCTCATAGCCTCCGACCGGCGCGTCAAGCGCCGTTCCCTCGACATGACGCAGCATCTTGGCCGGCGACAGCACCGTTTCGACATCGAGCAGGCCGAGCCCCTCGACCTCGGCGGGCGCGCCCTCGATCCCCAGCGGATCGGCGATCCGCCTGCCCAGCATCTGATAGCCGCCACACAGCCCGACGATCAGCGCGCCGCGCCGGTGATGCGCCCGAATGTCGATATCCCAGCCTTCGGCGCGGAGCGCCGCGAGATCGGCGATCGTCGCCTTCGATCCGGGCAGGACGATCATCGCCGCCCCGACGGGGATCGGGCGCCCCGGCGGCACCATCACGACCTCGACCCCGGGTTCGAGCTTCAGCGGATCGAGATCGTCGAAATTCGAGATCCGCGGCAGGATCGGGCAGGCGATCATCCGCCGCCCCTCGCGCGGGTCGGCGGGGCGTTCGAGGATCACCGCATCCTCGCTCGGCAGCCGCGCCGCGGCGCCCAGCCACGGGACGACGCCCAGACCTTGCCAGCCGCTCCGCCGCTCGATCTCGCGATAGCCATCCTCGAACAGCGCGGGGTCGCCGCGGAACTTGTTGATCAGGAAGCCGCGGATCATCGCGGCGTCTTCCGCGTCGATCACAGCGCGCGTCCCGACGAGCGAGGCGATCACCCCGCCGCGGTCGATATCGCCGATCAGCACGACGGGCACGTCGGCAGCGCGGGCGAAGCCCATATTCGCGATATCGCCCCCCCGCAGATTGATCTCGGCAGGCGACCCGGCGCCCTCGACGATCACGATATCGCACTGGCCCTGCAGCCGGCGGTAGCTTTCGAGCACCTCGGTCATAAGCGCGCCGCGCGCTTCGCGGAAATTGCCGCTGCCCAATGTCCCGCGCACGCGGCCGTGGACGATCAGCTGCGAGGTCCGGTCCGCTTGCGGTTTCAGCAGCACCGGGTTCATGTCGCTATGCGGTTCGGCGCGGCAGGCGATGGCCTGTAGCGCCTGTGCACGGCCGATCTCGCCGCCATCGGCGGTGACCGCGGCGTTGTTCGACATATTCTGCGGCTTGAACGGCAGGACGCGGAGCCCCCGATTCGCAAGCGTCCGGCAGAGCGCGGCGACGAGCACCGACTTGCCGACGTCGGAGCCGGTGCCCTGAAGCATCAGCGCAGCCATGCCGCGCCTCCCGCGATCAGCCACAACAGGCCGCAAGCGCGCAGGTAGATGACGAGCGCGCGGTCGATCGCCCCGCCGCCCGCGTCGCTCGCTCCGTCGCCGATCCATGGCTTGTCGTGCATGACCCCGTCATAGGCGATCGGGCCCGCGAGCCGAAGCCCGAGCACGCCCGCCATCGCGGCCTCGGGCCAGCCCGCGTTGGGCGAGGCGTGGTTGTGCGCATCGCGCCACAGAATTCGCCAGCCCCCGCCGCCCGCGAGGCAGATCAATACGCCCGACAGGCGCGCCGGGATCCAGTTCAAGAGATCGTCGAACCGCGCCGCCGCCCAGCCGAAGGCGCGCCAGCGTTCCTCGCGGTGGCCGATCAGGCTGTCGGCGGTGTTGACTGCCTTGTAGGCCCAGACGCCTGGCAGGCCGAGCAGGAGCAGCCAGAAGAGCGGCGCGGCGACGCCGTCGCAAAGGCTTTCGGCAAGGCTTTCGATCGCGGCGCGCGCGACGCCGCTTTCGTCGAGCGCGGCGGTGTCGCGCCCGACGATCATCCCGACTGCATCGCGTGCGCGGGGCAGATCGTCCGTATCGATCCGCTCGCCGACCGCGCGGACATGGTCGAACAGGCTACGCTGCGCGAGCGCGGGCGCGGCGAGGATCGCGACGCCGACCCACCCCCAGTTGCCGAAGACGGCGAGCAGCAGCCGCTGCGCCGCGAGGCCGATCCCGCCCGCAACGAGCAGGAGCAGGCCGAGCGTCAGGGCGCCCAGCGCGCGCCGCTTGGCGAACGCATGTTCGGCCCGGTTCCACCGCGCCTCGCAGCGGTCGATGATGCGCGCGAACAGGCCGACAGGATGACCGACGCGGCGATAGAGCGTGCGTGGCCAGCCGATCGCCGCGTCGAGCGCGAGCGCAGTCAGCGCGACCGGTTCAGCCATCGGCGAGCGCCGCGTCGAGCCGTGCCAGCGCATCGGCGCCGCCGGGCAGTCCGATGCGCAGCCAGCGTGGTTGATCCTCGAAGGGGCGCGTCAGGATCGCTTGCCGCGCGAGGCGTTCGAAGAGCGCGGCGGCATCGCCGGTTTCGATCAGGCGAAACAGCGGGCAGGCACCTGCCGGGCGAAAGCCGCGGCGCGCCAGCATCGTGTCGAGTTTGGCGGCGTCCCCGGGCAGGCACTGCCGCGTCGTGGCGATCCAGCCGGCGTCGGCATAGGCGGCGGTGCCGATCGCGATCGCCGCCGCCGACAGCGGCCACGCACCCAGCCGTTCGCGTAGCGTCGTCGCGATCGCTTGCGGGGCAAGGATGAAACCGAGGCGCACGCCGGCGAGTCCGAAGAATTTGCCGAACGAGCGAAAGACGATCAGCCGTTTCCCGTCGGCCACCGACGCCGCGACGCTCAGGGCGGGATCGGCGTCGGCAAAGGCTTCGTCGACCAGCAGCCAGCCGCTGCGGCGGTCGAGCAATTCGAGCATGGTATCGGCGGCGATCGTGCGCCCGTCGGGGTTGGCGGGATTGGCGAGGATCAGGTTTCCGTCCGCGTTCTGCGCCCCGGCCCAGCCGGTCGCGACGCTACCCGCGATCATTGCGCCATGCGTGCGATAGCCCGGAACGACATGGCACGCGGGCCCGCCGATCAGCGAACCCGCAAGGCGCAGCCCGAGTTCGGTGCCGGGTACGGCACAGACATGGCGCGGATCGACGCCGAAATATCGGGCGGCGACCGCCTCGAGCCGCGCGAGATCCTGCGGGTCGGGCAGGCGTTGCCAGTCGAAGACCAGTGCGTCGGCACCGGGCCATGGATGCGGGTTGATTCCCGTCGACAGGTCGATCCAGTCGCTCCCCTTCGCCGACACGCTGAAACGCTGCCTTGCCGCTGCCAGTCCCCCGCCGTGCCAGGTCCAGGGGCCGTTCATGCGAAATGCCCGACGAGCAGCGCGGCGGCAAGCAGCAGGCTTTCGCCGATCTCGATCCCCGCGCCGTGCCCGTCGCCCGAAATTCCGCCGATCCGGTGCAGCAGCCACCGGGCCCAGAGGAAGAAGACGAGCGGTGCGACCAACAGCGACGGCGATACCCATGCCGCCGCGGCGAGAGCGGCGCTCCAGATCAGGAAATCGACCGGCCGCACCGCGTTACGGAACCGCGAGCCGAGCCCGGCGTGCAGGTCGGGCAGCGCGCGCGACCAGGCCAGCGGCCCGATCCGCGCCGCAAAGGGGGTAAGGGCGATTGCGATACAGGCCTGCCGGTCCAGCAGCGCATGGAGCAGCACGAGCTTGGCAATCAGCTGCAGCGCGATCGCGACGACCGCGAAGCTGCCGGCGTGCGGATCGCCGAGCACCGCGAGCAGCCGCTCGCGGTCTTCGACGGCGGACGGCCGTCCGCGGACCTTGTGCGCGGCGCCGCTCGCGTCGGCGATGTCGCCGAGACCGTCGAGGTGCAGCGCGCCCGTCACCGCGATCCAGACGATCAGCGCGGCGAGAGCGCCCGTCCACGGATCGACCCGCGCGCCCGCCCAGCCCGCGCCCGCGACGAGCGCGCCGACGATCAGCCCGACCGCGGGGAACCAGCGCATCGACGCGGCGAATTCGTCGCTCGACGCCGCGACACGCGGGGTCGGCAGGCGCGTCAGGAACTGGATCGCGACGATCAGGCCTTTCACGGGACGAGCCCCGTAATCTGGGCGCCCGGGCGTTCGCCCGGCCAGACGCGGAGCGAGAGGAGGGCGGCATAGGGCAGGTCGAACGCCCAGAGCTGGTGTTGGCCAAAGCCGCACAGGCCGTGGAGCGCGGCGCGCATTGCGCCGCCGTGCGCGACGACGAGGGTCGGGACGGGGGCAAGGTCGGCGATCGCGGCGGCGATACGTGCAACCAGTGCCGACCAGCGCTCGCCCCCGGGCGGCGGGTTGGCGTCGGGATCGTCCCGGAAGCGGTCCAGCGCGTCGCGATCGACCGCGCCTGCCGCCTTGCCGTCCCAGTCCCCGAAATCGAGTTCGCGCCAGCGCGGATCGATCGCGAGCGGCAATCCGGCGGTGGCGGCGATCGCCTCGCCCGCCGCGCGGCTGCGGCGCAGGTCCGACGCGACGAGCCGTTCGATACCGAGACCGGCCGTCTTTACGGTGCAGGCCGCGATGCCTTGGGCTGTCGGTGCGCCATCGGTTCGCCCCATCAGCAGCCCCGGCGTTTCGGGGGCGCCGTGGCGCAGCAGGTGGAGCGCGAAGCCGGTCACAGCGATCCCGAGACTGCCGCCTCGGCAAAGGTCGCCATCCCGTCGTGCGCCGCGAGCGCGCTGCGGATGATATTCGCCGCGACCGCCGCGCCGCTTCCCTCGCCCAGCCGCATGCCGAGCGAAAGCAGCGGGTCGAGCCCAAGCAGCGCGAGCAGGCGCTTGTGTCCCGGCTCGGCCGAACAATGACCGGCGATGCAATGGGTCACGATCGCCGGATTTTCGGCGGCGAGCGGCGCGATCGCCGAGGTGCAGATAAAGCCGTCGAGCAGCACCGGCACGCCGAGCTGCCGCGCGCGCAATATCGCACCCGCGATCGCCGCGATCTCGCGCCCGCCGACGCGGCGCAGCGTTTCGAACGCCGATCGCGGCGCATCCGCGTGAAAGGCGAGCGCGCGTTCGATCACCTCGATCTTGCGCGCGACACCATGCCCGTCGATCCCGGTTCCCGGGCCGACCCATCCGGGCACGGCGCCGGCGAAGCTGCGTGCGCAGAGCGCGGCGGCGACGGTCGAGTTGCCGATGCCCATCTCGCCGAGCGTCAGGAGGTCGAGGTCCGCGTCGACCACCGCCGCACCGCGGTTCAGCGCGTCGAGGCATTCGGTCTCGCTCATCGCCGCACCGGCGGCGAAATCGGCGGTCGGCCGGTCGAGATCGAGCGCGACGACGGTCAGTTCGAGCCCCGCCGCCGCCGACAGCGTGTTGATCGCGGCGCCGCCGCCCGAGAAATTGGCGACCATCTGCGCCGTCACGCTTGGCGGGAAGGCGCTGACGCCGTGAACGGTGACGCCATGATTGCCCGCAAAGATCGCAGCGCGTGCACGATCGATCCGCGGCCGCGCCCGGCCCTGCCAGCCCGCGAAGAAGACCGCGATCTCTTCGAGCCGGCCCAGCGAGCCCGCGGGTTTGGTGAGTTCGCCCTGCCGGACAAGCGCGTCGTTCCGGGCGTCGGCGCTCGCCTCGGCGAGGGTGGCCAGTGCGGTCTCGAAATCCCGGGCGGAAGCAAAACAGATCATTCAGCGACAAATCCTGGTGGCGGGGTGCGGGTGATGAAATGCCCTTTGACGCCTTCGGGCCAAAGCGAAAAGGGGACGCGGCCATGTTCGCTTGCCGCATAATGGACCGCATAGTCGAGGATCGCGCGCGCCGAATCCGCGTCGCCCCCGAACCGGCCGAGCACATAGCCGACCTTGTCCGGGGCGCGGAGATGCACGGTGCAATGATCCTGGCAGGCGAAAAGGCACGCCATTTCCTGTACCGCAATGCCGGCATAGCGCGGCTCTGCCGCCTTGAGGCGCGTCAGCGCCTCGACGAGCCGCACGCCGCCGCGCACGCCGTCGGTATCGTCCCGGGACTCGCGGCTGTGCCGACAGGTGTTGCACACCACCACCGCGGGCCCCGGGTCGACGCGCGTCAGCATCAGGCGGTCGGGGCCGCCTGCGGCGGCGCCGGAACGCCCACCGCGACGAGTGCGCGATAGAGCGCGTAAAGGCCGATCAGGATCGCGGCGTTGCGCGCGAACTGCTCGGCGATCAGGTCGGGCGCCATCGCGGTGTGCACCCCACCGAGAACGAGTGCCCAGCCGAGGATGATGGCCTTGAACGCGGTGAAACCCGCCGCATAGGCGAGGCTCAGCCGCGCCGCGACCGAACGGTAGCGGAGCGCGCCGAGCGCGGCCTGGCTCGCCAGCGCCGAGCCGACCGCAGCGGTACCCAGCCCGACACCCCACGCCAGCGTGCTTCCGTCGCGCGGATAGCCGAGCAGGAAGAAGCCGATGAACTGGCTGATCGCCCAAGCGAGGAGCATCAGTGCCAGCCCGTCGCGGCGGCGCATATGCACCGCCGCGAGCGCCGCGAGCGACGGCAAGGGCGTCGCGCAGCCGAGCGCGAGCGTCGTCACGCTGCTCGCCGCGGTGAGCAGCGACACCCAGAGCGTCGACGCCCCGCTTGTGCGGAGCGCCGCCATCAGAAGCGGCCCCGGATGCCGGCGTAGATGCTGCGGCCGAGCGAGCCGTAGCGGAACGCCGTCATATACTCCTCGTCGAAGATATTCTCGGCGCGCGCGAACAGTTTTACCGCGTCCGACAGCGCATATTCGGCGCGCAGGTCGACGAGCGTATAATCGTCGAGCCGGGTCGCGTTGCTCGCATTGTCATAGCTTTTGCCCGACCAGCGCACCGCGGCGCCGAGCTCCAGCCCGAAGCCGAAGGCATAGCTCGCCGAGGCATTGGCGGTATTGCGCGGACGACGCGGCAGCCATTTGCCGAAATTGGGGGTGCCTTCGGACCGGTCCTCTGCGACGATCCAGCTGGTGTTGCCGTCGAGCGTCAGCCCGCCGAGCGTCAGCGCGGCGGCCGCCTCGACGCCGTGCGCCTCGCTGCGCGCGACGTTGAGATAATAACCGAAGCGCGGGATCGCCGGATTGCTGCCGGGAACTGTGCACAGCGGGTCGGTCGAGGCCGGGAAGCTGCAGCTGTTGAAGATGATCTGGTTCTTCGTCGTACGGTCGAACCAGGTCGCACCGACGACGAGCTTGCGGTCGAACAGATGCTGCTCGATGCCTGCTTCCCAGCCATGCGCCTGCTCGGGGTCGAGCCCGACATTCCCGTACTCGCTGAACAGCTGATAGAGCGACGGCGCCTTGAAGCCCTCGCCATAGCTGGCGCGCAGCACGGTTCCGGTCGAAAGACGCCATACCCCGCCCGCGGCGAACAGCGTTTGGCCGCCGTAGCGGTCGTGATCGTCATAGCGCACGCCGCCGTTCAGCGTCAGCCCGTCGAGCGGCTCGACGCTGAGCTGGCCATAGACGCTCGTGATCTCGGCCTTGCCGCGCACGAAATCGGGAAGCGGCGTGGCGAGCGACGCCGCGGGCGAGCGGCTGCGGAAATCCGAACGTTCGTTCTCGACCCCGAAGATCGCGGTGATGCGGTCGGTGACATCGAAGCTACCCTGATATTCCCAGCGCTTGTTCTTGCCGTCGGCCTCGAAGCTTTGCGGCCGCGCGCGGTCGGGGTTGAAATTGTCGCGGTTGGTGTCGGTATAGGCGTAGGCGATGCGGTTGCGGAAGCGCCCGCCGACGAGGTCGAAATTGAGCCCCGCATAACCGACGAATTCCTTGTTGAGCCCATAGTCGTTGCTGTCGGCGTTGAACCCGTCGAATTCGACCCGCCCGCTCGAATAATAGCCGCGCACCTCGGCGCTGACATTGTCGGCGAGCGCCAGTTCGGCGCGGCCCGAGAGGTTATAGTTGCGATAGCCGTCGCGCTCGACCCCGCCGAACGCCTTCGCATGCGACGAAATGCCGTCGGTCGAGAAGCGCTGGCCGCCGAGGCGCCACGCGAGCGGACCGGTGCGCCCGCCGATCGCGGCGCGTGCGTTCACCGTCTGGCGCGATCCGGCCTCGAGGTCGAAGCTGCCTTCGAGCTCCCTCTCGGGCGCGGCGGTGACGATGTTCACGACGCCGCCGATCGCCTGGCTGCCCCACAGGATCGATTGCGGCCCGCGCAGTACCTCGATCCGGTCGATGTCGCCGACGAGCAGGTTCGCGAAGTTGAAGCCGCCGCCGGTTGACGACGGGTCGTTGAGCTTCACCCCGTCGATCACCGTCACCGTATGCTCGGATTCGGCGCCGCGGATGCGCAGCGAGGTCGAGGTACCGTAACCGCCGTTGCGCGCGATACTGATTCCCGGCGTGCGGAGTAGCAATTCGGTGACGCCGATATCCTGCGCGCGGTCGATCGCCGCCTTGTCGAGCACCGCGACCGACGACGGGATCTCGTCGAGCGTCAGCGGGGCGCGCGTCGCGGTGACGATGATGCTGTCGCCGTCGGCGGCGACGGCGTGCGCGGTCGATACCTCGTCGGCAAAAGCCGCGGAGGAGGCCGCAACGGCGGCGAGACAGATCGAGCTTCGGAAAATGACTTTGAACATGGGTACCCCATCGACGATGCCGGTCCTCGCGCGGTTCCGATGGGCTCGTCCCCGGGGGACGGACGACATCGGGCCAGCGTGCGGACGCGGCCAGACCTGTCGTCATGCGGGTTCACCCCCGTCCGCCCGGCACACCCTGTCCGCGCGAAAGACGACGGCGACGGGCAGGTCTCCTGGCTTGCGGGTCAGCGCCGTCCGGCCGCCTTCTCGGGACCGAAGTCCCAATGGCATGTGGCCGATGGCTCGCCGCTTACAGTTGCAGGGGCAGCCGGGGTTTTCCCGTTCCCTCTTAGTCCCCGTTACCGGGGAACCTGTCGCTGCGGCGCCGTTAGCCCTATTTCGGGGCCGCGGTCAATTGCTGCGATGCAGCGGACGGTCGATCAGAACAATCCGGGCAGCTCGCGCTGGGCGGCGCTGGGTCGCTCGGGGGTCAGCATCTCGGGCTCGGCCATGACGGGGGTGCTGCTGCGCCGCGCCGCCGCACCGACGCTCGCGTCGGCGATGCGCGTCGTGCAGGCGGTGCCCGACAGGAAGTTGATCGCGGCGCGGATCGACGCCTCGCGCGGGTCGCCGAGCGGCACGCCCAGATCGTCGTTCGCGGCGCAGCTGTTCGCGATCTTCGGTGCCAGCCCGTCATAATAGTCGCTCTGCCCCGTCGCGTTGCCCGTCGCAAAGGCGACCACGCGCATCCGGTCGTCGCATTCGGCCTTGTCGAGCGCGATCTGTCCCACCGGCTTGCCATAGGTGTTGCTGCCAACGAGCGTCATGCTGGTGCCGAGATACGGCAGCATCGAATTGATCACGAGCTCGCTGGCCGACGCCGTCGATCCGGAGCCGATGAAGGCGATGCGCGTCGGCGCGATCGACTGCGCGACCGGCGCGAAGCGATGTTCGTCATTCTCGGCGGACTTGCTGGCGCGGAAACTCGTCTGCGAGAAAAGCTGCCCCGCGCGGCCCGCACCCATCAGGTCGCCCATCAGATTGGCGGTCGAGACGAGGCCGCCGCCATTGTAGCGGAAGTCGACGATGATGTCGGTGACGCCCTGCGCGCGGAAATCGGCAAAGGCGGTTTTCAGCTGGTCGTCGGCCGACGAGATGAAGCTTCGAAGGTTGAGATAGCCATAGTTGCGGCCGCTCTCGCTGATGATCTTTGCGCCATAGCGGTCCGAAACCGGGTCGAGCGAATAATCGGCCTTGGCGACGGTGACGTCGCGCGTGCCGGCGGCGTCGGCGATGCGCAGCACCCGGCTGACCCCCGGGTCGTTCGGGCCGAGCGCGGCGGTGAGACCCGCGGTGCCCTCGGCGGCGACGATGGCTGCCACGGTTCGCAAATTGCCGCTGTTCGTGCCGATCGCGATGATCGCCGTCCCGCGATCGATGCCCGCCGCAAAGGCCGGCGCGCCCTCATAGGCTTCGGCGATCACGATGCGCTGGTTCGCTGCGTCATAGGCCAGGCGTACGCCGAAGCCCGCGCTCGACCCGCTGGCGTAGAAGGCGTTCTCCTCGGCGATCGAGGTGATGTAGGTGAAGAAACGATCCTTGTTCAGCGCGCGCGCGGGCGCGACCAGCGCGTCGATATAGGATTGGACATTGCTGTGGGCCCCGGGGCTGACGCCGCTCGCGACGTCGTTCGGGAACAGATACCATTCGTCGATCACCGCCTTTGCAAAGGACTGGCGCGAGGCAAGCGCGCAGGCGGGCGTCGGGGTCGGCGTGGGGCTTGGTGTCGGCGTGACGGTGATCGGGCCATTGCCCAGACTGCCTTCGCCGCCCCCGCCGCACGAAGCGAGCATCAGCGCCGCGAGCGTCACGGCCGCGATCGACTGTCTCGACTTGCGCATCAAAACTCTCCCCCGGTTCGTCCCATGGCCCGATTATCCCGTCTCGGCCTCCGCGGCTTCGCTGCGCCCCTTGAACCCCTGCGCGATGACATAGAGTTCAGGCGAGCCCTTGCGGCTCGCGGGAGGCTTGGCGTGTTTTACTGTCGAGAAGTGACGTTTCAGTAAAGTCAGGAGCTCGCGGTCGGCCCCGCCCGCGAACACCTTGGCGACAAATGCGCCACCGGGCAGCAGGTTCTGCACTGCGAAATCGGCAGCGGTTTCAGCGAGGCCGATCGTGCGCAGATGGTCGGTCTGCGGGTGGCCGACGGTGTTCGCCGCCATGTCCGAAATGACAAGGTCGGGCGCGCTGCCCAGCGCCTCGATCAGCGCATCGGGTGCGGCATCGTCCATGAAATCCATCTCGAGGATCTCGACTCCCTCGATCGGTTCGCAATGGAGCAGGTCGATCCCCGCGACGCGTGCGCGCGGGTTCGCCTTGCGCACGACCTGCGACCAGCCGCCCGGTGTGATGCCGAGGTCGACGACCGCGCGCGATTTCTTGAGGAAGCCGAATTTCTCGTCGAGCTCGATCAGCTTGTACGCGGCGCGCGAGCGATAGCCTTCGGCCTGCGCACGGCGCACATAGGGGTCGTTCAGTTGCCGCTGCAGCCAGCGCGTCGACGACACGCTGCGCCGCTTTGCGGTCTTGACACGTACGTGCAGGCCGCCGCGCCCGCCGCCCTTGCCGCCCGAGCCGCTCATTTGCGATACTCGCGCCGGGTCACCGGAATGTCGCGGCCCTGCATCGCCAGCGTGCGCAATATGCCCTCGCGGATGCCGCGGTCGGCGACCCCGACGCGCGCGGCGGGCCACAGGTCGATGATGCTTTCGAGAATCGCGCAGCCCGCGACGACCAGGTCGGCGCGCTCGCGGCCGATGCACGCGATTTCGGCGCGGTCGGCGATGCTCGCATCGGCGAGGCGCCGGCTGATGTCGCGCATCGCGTCCGAGGGGACGACGAGGCCGTCGACCGCACGCCGGTCGTAGCGCGGCAGGTCGAGAAAGACGCTGGCGAGCGTCGTCACCGTCCCGCTGGTGCCGAGCAGGCGAAGCGGCTGGCCGGCGAAGCGTTCGGCGCGGTCGGCGAAGGTGGCAAAGGCCTTGCGCGTCACATCGCGCATATGCGCATAGGCGGCTTGGCGGCTGGCAAGGCTGTCGTCGGGAAGCGGGGCATGTTCGGTCAGCGAGACAACCCCCCACGGCACGCTGATCCAGTCATGGATCTTCACGTCGTGGTCCGACACATCGACGTGCATCAGCTCGGTCGAGCCGCCGCCGATGTCGAAAATCAGCGCGGGCCCCTCGCCCGGCTCCATCAGGTTGTGGCAGCCGAGCACGGCGAGCCGCGCCTCCTCGGCGGCCGAGATGATGTCGAGCACGATCCCCGTCTCGCGCCGGACGCGCTCGGCCAGCTCGCCGCCATTGCTCGCGCGGCGGCACGCTTCGGTCGCGACCGCGCGCGACAGCGAGACGTGGCGACGGCGGAGCTTGTCGGCGCAGATCGACAGCGCCGCGACCGTGCGGTCCATCGCCGCCTCGCTGATCCGTCCCGAGCCGTGCAGGCCTTCGCCGAGGCGGACGATGCGCGAAAAGGCATCGATCACGACAAGCTCGCCATGTTGCGGACGCGCGATCAGCAGCCTGCAATTGTTGGTGCCGAGGTCGATCGCGGCATAGCTGCGCGGCCGCATGACCGGCACGGGGCGTTCGACGTCGCCCGCTTTTCGTCCTTTTGCCGCCGGGCCGGGCCGCGGCGGTCGCCTCGATGGCGCTGCCATTTGCCGCATGGCTATCATTACCTGTCTGCTCACGCGCCCGCAAAACCGCGAACGTGCACTTGGCGGCAAACCTAGGCTTTCCCCCGCTTCATGGCAAGGCCCCCTCCCGTCGCGGCCCGCCGCAAGGAAAACCCCGCCCGGCGCAGGGCCGGACGGGGCAAAGGGGAGAGGAAGTTATTGGGGGTCGGGACAGCCTCTTAACGGCAGCCGTCATTCCCCTTGTCGATCGCGCGGCCGGCGAGGGCGCCGACGGCGCCGCCGATGATCGTGCCGACCGTGCGGTCGCCGCGACCGGCGATTTCATGACCGGCCAGACCGCCCGCGATCGCACCGATCACGGTGCCGCCGGTGCCCTTGTCGCACTGGCGATAATTGCGGCGGTCGCCACGGTAATAGCGGCGATCATTGCGATAATCGCGGCGGTTGTCGCGACGATAGTCGCGACGGTCATAGCGGCGGTCGTGGCGGTCATAGCCGCTGTAATAGCTCGAATAGCCGTCGCGGTCGTAATAGCCGTTCTGCGCCGCGGCGGGAGCCGCCATGCCCAGCGTCGCGGTGGACATCAGGGCGGCGATCGAGAGGGTCACCATCTTTTTCATTGTCGTACTCCTTCGTCGTCGTTGGCCCATCCGGGCTTTGTCGATGATCCTGTTCTGCCCGATTCGCATTGAGCCAAGCCTGAACATCATTGTTGGCTCGCGTTCAGCTTTCCGCGGCGAAATGCTTTCCTTTCCCCGGCGGGCGCCCTAACTCCGCCGCGATGCGCCGCCTCGTCCATGCCGCCCTGATCTTTCTCGCGCTCGGCCCGCTGCCCGGCGCCGACCTGCGTTATCCGGGCGAGGATCTGACCCAGGCCGCTGCGGCGCGTCCGCTTGTTCTCGCGCCCGAAACCGGGGGCATGATGCGCTTCGTACGCGGCTGGCATCTCGTCAGCCCGCACAGCCGCTTCGGCGGCTTCTCGGCGCTCGCGCGGACCGGGCCGGACAATTTTCTGCTCGTCGGCGACAATGGCTATGCGACGCGCCTGTCGCTCGATTCGCGCGGCGCGGTATCGGCAGTCCGGATCGCTGCGCTGCCGACCGTCGACGGCCGCCCTGCACGCAAATCAATGGCCGATACCGAGGCGATGTTCGTCGATTCGGCGAACGGCAAGGTCCGTCTCGCGCTCGAAAGGACCAACCAGATCTGGCGGCTCGACGCCGGCCTGTCGAAAATCGAATCGCGCCGCAAGCTTCCTGAGCCGCGCTGGCCCAAGAATAGCGGGCCCGAGGCGATGGCGCGGCTTGCCGACGGGCGGACGGTCGTCTTTTCGGAGAATGCCGACGACGATCCGCGCGGGCGCGAGGCGCTGATCTATACAGGCGACCCGGCGGCGCCGGGACCGGAACCGGTTCGCTTCTTCTATGATTCGGACGGGCGCGGACTGGTCAGCGATGCCGCCGCGCTCCCCGACGGACGCATCCTGCTCGTGCACCGGCGGCTCGGCTTCGATCCGGTGTTTACGACGATCATCGCGATTGTCGATCCGGTGGACATTGCGAAGGATGCCGTCGTCCGGGCCCGCACGGTCGGACGGATTTCGCGGCCGCTCGCCGAAAATTACGAGGGTGCGGCGGTGTCGGTCGAGGGCGGGCGTATCTTCCTGTGGCTCGTGGCCGACAATAATTTCAACGTCTGGCAGCGCAGCCTGCTGCTGCAGTTCGAGCTGGTGGATCTGCCGCCCAAAAGGGTGCCGGACAGCAAAAAGGCGGCCCGGTAAACCGGCCGCCTCAATGCATCGGCAATGGAAAGCGCTTAAGCGGCCTTTTCGGCCAGCTTCTTCGCGACTTCCTTCTTGAGCTTGCGCGCCGAAGCCGACAGCTGCTCGTCGCCGGCTTTCAGCAGCCAGTTGTCGAGACCGCCATTATGTTCGACCGTGCGCAGGCCGTGCGTCGAGACACGGAGCTTCACGCCCTTGCCGAGCGCGTCCGACAGCAGCGTCACATTCTGCAGGTTGGGCAGGAAGGTGCGCTTGGTCTTGTTGTTGGCGTGGCTGACATTGTGGCCAACCTGGCGGCCCTTGCCGGTCAGTTCGCAGATGCGCGACATCGTCTTCGTCCTCGTCAAAAAATTTCGGATCGGCGTCCGGGCACTTCCCGCAAAACGGGGAGCACAGGACCGGAGTGAGCCGGGAAAGGCGCGCGCTTATCGGCTTGCGGGAGATTCGTCAAGCGAATAGGGGAGTTTCCACTGCGTGGATCCGGCACCGGCCCGCTCCCGGTCCGGCCTCCCTGACGATAGTAGCCTGGGGAGGCCGGACGGGGGAGTGGGCCGGTGCCGGGCGTTCCTGCGCAGCAGGAACAGATAATGACAACCGGATTTCCGCTCCCCGAACCGATGCGCCGCGCGCTCGATCTCGCGCGTATCGCTGCGGAATGGGGCGAAGTGCCCGTCGGCGCGGTGGTCGTCAGGGACGGGGAGATCATCGCCGAGGGGCACAACCGCCCGCGCGAATCGCACGATCCGACCGCGCACGCCGAAATCGTCGCGATTCGCATGGCCGCGGTGAAGCTCGGCAACGAACGGCTCGACGGCTGCGACCTCTATGTCACGCTCGAGCCCTGCGCGATGTGCGCCGGCGCGATCGCCCACGCGCGGATCGCGCGCCTCTATTATGGCGCCGACGACCCGAAGGGCGGCGCGGTGGTCCATGGTCCGCGCATCTTCGCGCAGCCGACGATCCATCACCGCCCCGAAATCTACGACGCGATCGGCGAGAGGGAAGCTGCCGCGCTGCTCCGTGACTTTTTTGCCGCACGGCGTTGACAGCGGCGATGGCGGCTTCGGGGTGGATTCCAGACATTCGTCATCCCGGACTTGATCCGGGATCCATCGCAGCGCTGAAGTCATGGACCCCGGATCAAGTCCGGGGTGACGATAAAAGAGAGGGCAACTTCCGGTCGTTTGCGGCCGTTGCCCCGTTGCGCGGCACGGCTCATTCGCCCAGCATCTCCTCGACCCACTCCGGTACCAGCTGCGTTGCCGGCCCGTGGCGGGCGTCGTCGAACCAGTAGCTGCCCTGGCTCGGCTCCATATTGAGTTCGAGCGTCCGTGCGCCCGATGCGCGTGCCTCGCGCACGAAACCCGCCGCCGGATAGACCGCGCCCGACGTCCCGATCGACACGAACAGATCGGCACGGTTCAGCGCATGATAGATCTCCTCCATCCGGTACGGCATCTCGCCGAACCAGACGATGTCGGGGCGCAGATATCCGGCGATGCCGCATGCGCTGCACGCCGGACGGTCGAGCAACGGGCCCGTCCACGGCACGCGGTTGTCGCACGCGGTGCACCAAGCGTTGAGATGCTCGCCGTGCATGTGGATCAGCCGCTTCGCCCCCGCGCGTTCGTGGAGGTCGTCGACATTCTGCGTCACGATCAGCAGCTCGCCCGGCCATCCGGCATCGAGCCGCGCGAGTGCCTTGTGCGCCGCATTCGGCGCCTTGGTCTGGATCGCTTCACGGCGCATGTCGTAAAAGCGAAGGACCAGGTCGGGATCGCGCGCAAAGGCCTCGGGCGTCGCGACGTCCTCGACGCGATGCTGTTCCCACAGGCCCCCCGCGTCGCGGAAGGTGTCGATACCGCTTTCGGCCGAAACGCCGGCGCCGGTCAGGATCACGATATTCTGGATCGGGGACATGCTATCCTGTTCTTCTTGATTCGGGGGCGGCAGCCGCTAGGCGGGCATCGTTCAGCATGACGGGGGCAGGAAAGGCAAGCCATGACCAGCATCGGTATTATCGGCAGCGAAGGGCGGATGGGCGTCGCGCTTTCGGCGGCCATCTCCGAAGCGGGACAGCACGGCTGCGGTATCGACCGCGGCGGCAATGTCGTCCGGCTTGCGAGCGAGAGCGACGTGCTCGTCGATTTCTCCTCGCCCGCCGCGCTCGAGGCGACGCTCGATGCCTGCGTCGCGGCACGCAAGCCGATCGTCATCGGCACGACGGGGCTCGAGGAGCGCCATCACTGGCTGATCGACGACGCCGCCAAGGACATCGCGGTGCTCCAGACGGGCAACACCTCGCTCGGCATCACCCTGCTCGCGCATCTGGTGCGCGAGGCGGCGACGCGGCTCGACCCCGAATATGATATCGAAATCGTCGAAATGCACCACCGGATGAAGGTCGACGCGCCGAGCGGTACCGCGCTGCTGCTCGGTCAGGCGGCGGCCGAGGGACGGCGCATCGATCTCGCGAAATGTTCGGAACGCGGTCGCGACGGCGTCACGGGCGCGCGCGGGCACGGCAAGATCGGCTTCGCCAGCGTGCGCGGCGGCACCGTCGCGGGCGATCACGACGTCATCTTCGCCGGGCCCGAGGAAATGATCACCCTTTCGCATCGCGCCGAAAACCGCATGATCTTCGCGCGCGGAGCGGTACGTGCGGCGCTCTGGCTGATCCGCCGGAAACCCGGCCGCTACACGATGCCGCAGGTGCTGGGGCTCTAGCGCCGCTTCGGGGCTTGCGCGACCGCTGCCGAACTGTATTATCGAAATAATACAGAACGAGGGGTCCCGATATGCCGCCAATCCTTTCGCCCGCCGCCGAAGCCGCGCGCCACGTCGACAGCCTCGGGGCGGCGGCGCTCGCAAAATCGGCGTCCTATACCGCCGGGTCGGAGATGCTGATGATCGCCGGCGTTCTGGTGTCGGTCTTCATCGCATGGCTGATGGTCCGCCTGCGGTTGCTCGACCGGCTCGCCGTGCGTCTCGGTGGCTGGCGCCGCGCGGCATCGACCCTCGTGATCGGCTTCCTCTTCTTCCTCGTGTCGGACATGCTGCGGCTGCCGTGGACGATGTTCGCCGACTGGCAGTTCCAGCGATCCTATGATCTCAGCA
Organism: Sphingopyxis sp.; assembly: GCA_017745175.1. Classification (GTDB taxonomy): domain Bacteria; phylum Pseudomonadota; class Alphaproteobacteria; order Sphingomonadales; family Sphingomonadaceae; genus Sphingopyxis. Next base: position 24,027 of record JAGHZY010000008.1, read on the forward strand.
GCCAGCCGTTCGGTGATTTCCTCGCGCAGAGCGCGCTCGGCAGCGTCATTTCGGCGCTGTTCGGCGCACTCTTCATCCTTGGTATCTATGCGTTGATCCGCCGTGCCGGGCGGCGCTGGTGGGTCTGGGCGGGGGCGCTGACGACGCTGTTCACCGCGGCGATGCTGCTGATCGTCCCGGTCGCGGTCGAGCCGCTGTTCAACGACTACAAGCCGGTGCCGCAGGGGCCGGTCCGTGCCGAACTCGAAAAGATCGCCGATCGCACCGGCATCCCGCACGATCGCATCTTCATGTTCGACGGCTCGCGCCAGTCGGATATCTTCACCGCGAATGTTTCGGGGATCGGTCCAGCGGCGCGCATCGCGATTTCGGATATTGCGCTCGGCCGCGCGTCGCTCGACGAGGTGAAGGCGGTGACCGCGCACGAGGCGGGCCATTACATGCTCGGCCATGTATGGCGCCACATCGTCGTGCTGCCGCTACTCGCCTTCATCGTGCTGGCGCTCATCGACCGTCTCTTTGCGCCCGCCGCGCGGTTCCTCGGCAGCAAGGCCGAACTCGGCGACCCGGTCGGGTTGCCGGTGTTCATGGCGCTCGTTTCGTGCCTCAGCCTGCTCACCGTCCCCGCGGTCAACAGCCTGACGCGCATCGGCGAGGCGCAGGCCGACGCCTATGCGCTCGAAACGACGCATCTTCCCGACGCGCTGTCGAGCGCCTTGCTCAAGACCGCCGAATATCGCTATCCGCGACCGCATCCGTTGCAGGAGCTGGTTTTCTACAGCCATCCCTCGGTCGAAAAACGGATACGGGCGGCAATGGAATGGAAGGCGGCGCATCGTGGCGGAAAAGAAAGCGAACGGAGCGGCCAGCAGCGGCAGGATGACCCGCGCTGATATCTTCGAATTCTATCGCCGCCTCGCCGAGCTGAACCCCAGCCCCGAGACCGAGCTGGAGTTCGGCAACACCTATCAGCTGCTTGTCGCGGTCGTGCTGTCGGCGCAGGCAACCGACGTCGGGGTGAACAAGGCGACGCGGAAGCTGTTTCAGGAGGTGACGACGCCGCAGCAAATGGTCGACCTCGGCGAGGACGGGCTGAGGCAGCACATCAGGACGATCGGGCTGTTCAACGCGAAGGCGAAGAATGTCATCGCGCTCAGCGAAATTCTCGTCCGCGACCATGGCGGCGAGGTGCCCGCCGACCGTGACACGCTCGTCGAACTACCAGGGGTCGGACGCAAGACCGCCAATGTCGTGATGAACTGTGCCTTCGGCGCCGAGACCTTCGCGGTCGACACGCATATCTTCCGCGTCGGCAACCGCACCGGCCTCGCCCCCGGCAAGACCCCGCTCGCGGTCGAGAAGAAGCTCGACAAGGAAACGCCGGCGCCGTTCCGCGTCGGCGCACACCACTGGCTGATCCTCCACGGCCGCTATATCTGCAAGGCGCGTACGCCCGAATGCTGGCGCTGCCCGGTCGACGACCTTTGCCGCTACAAGCCCAAGACGCCGGCGCCGAAGGGGTGGAAGGCGGCCTGATTTTTCTTTCTTCGTCACCCGGGGTCAAGCCGGGGTGACGATAGCGAGATGTCTGTTTTCAATCAGATTGATGCTTGCCGTCGATCGACGATGCCGCTTAGTTGCGTTTCCATGCGCAACCTTACCGCCCCGCTCGCCCTCGCCGCCGCCCTGCTCGCCGCCGCGCCCCTCCACGCCAAGCCCGCCGATACCGATGCGGCGAAGAAAATCCTCAAGGACAGCATCGCGATCCCGACGGTCGATGGCCGCGGCAAGGTGCCCGAACTGGCGGCCTATTATGCGGGCGTGCTCAAGGCGGCGGGCTATGCCGACAGCGATATCGAAATCACCCCGATCGGCCAGACCGCGACCTTTGCCGCGACGCTGCGCGGCACGACGCAGCAGAAACCGATCGTGCTGCTTGGCCATATGGACGTCGTCGAGGCCGACCCCAAGGACTGGACGCGCGATCCCTTCGTGCCGGTCGAGGAGAATGGCTATATCTTCGGCCGCGGGTCGGAGGACAACAAGTTCGACGTCTCGATGATGGTCGCGACGATGGCGCAGCTGAAGAAGGACGGCTTCAGACCGAAGCGATCGATCATCCTCCTGCTCTCGGGCGACGAGGAAACCTCGATGACGACGACGCGCGCGCTCGCCGCCAGGTACAAGAACGCCGAATTCGCGCTTAACGGCGACGGCGGCGGCGGGCTGCTCGGCGAGGACGGCAAGCCCCGATACTATGGTCTGCAGGCCGGCGAAAAGACCTATGCCGACTTCACGCTCGAGGTCACCAACCCCGGCGGCCACAGCTCGCGCCCGACCGACAGCAATGCGATCGTCCAGCTGTCGAACGCGCTGGCGAAGGTCGGCGCCTATCGCTTCGCGCCGCAGCAGAACGAGCTGACGAGGGTCGGCATGCCGATCGTCGCCGATCAGGTCGGCGGCGACATCGGTGCGGCGCTCAGGGCCTTCGCCGCGAACCCCTCGGATGCGAAGGCGATTGCCGCGATCCGCGCCGACCCCGAATATGTCGGCCAGATCGGCACCACCTGCGTCCCGACGCTGGTGAAGGGCGGCCACGCCGAAAACGCGCTTCCGCAGCGCGCAACGGCGAACATCAACTGCCGCATCTTTCCCGGCGTGCCGGTCGAGACGGTGCGCGCCGAACTCGAACGGGTCATCGCCGATCCCGCGGTCAAGGTGAACACCGATCCCGATGCCAGCGCCAGCGACGCCTCGCCGCTGCGCCCCGACGTGATGGCGGCGGTGAAAAAGGCGGTGAACGCACGCGCCCCCGGCCTGCCGATCATCCCGTCGATGAGCGCGGGCGCGACCGACTCCTATCATTTCCGCGCGCAGGGCGTGCCGAGCTATGGTGTCGCGGGGCTCTTCTCGAAAGCGAGCGACAGCTACGCCCACGGTCTCAACGAGCGCGTTCCCGTCGATGCGATCGCCCCCGCGCTCGCGCACTGGGACAGCCTGCTGCGCGACCTTTCCAAATAGGTCCGGCGCGCGTCGCCGGCGGCGGCCGGCGACGCGCGGCTATTTCCGCGCCGCGGCGCTGCCGTCGCGAATCGCCTTGAACTCGCTGCCGGGCTTCCACGCGGGCCATCCGGCCGAGCGCGCGAGTTCGTCGCCGATCGTGTAAAAGACCGAGATATCCTGTACCGCGCCGTCGAGGTTCCAGTCGGGACCCCATGCGTCGCAGGCCTGGTGATAGCATTTGCCGGTATAGGCATCGACCCACGCCTGACCCGCTTCCTTGCCGCCTTCGACCAGATCCGAGGCGCCCGCAATGCCCATCATCAGCAGGACGGGAACTCCGCGCTTGGCCATGCTGAAATGATCGGCGCGGTAGAAGAGGCCGCGTTCGGGCAGGCTTTCGACCGAGACGGTGCGGCCCTGCGCAGCGGCGACGCGTGCGAGATCGTCCTCGAGGCTGCCCTGTCCCTTGCCGACGAGGATCACGTCCTTTGCGCGGCCCGCGGTCTGGAGGATGTCGAGGCCAAGGTTGGCGACGGTCTTCTCGTGCCGAAAGACGGGGTTCGCCGCATAGGCTTCGGACCCCAGCAATCCACGCTCCTCGGCGGTCCAGAAGGCGAAGGCGACCGTGCGGTCGGGCGCGGGCGCGGCCTTGAACAGCCGCGCGATCTCGAACAGCCCCGCGACGCCGAGCGCGTCGTCGTTGGCGCCGGCGCGATAGATGCGGCCCTTTTCGTCGGGTGCGCCCGCGCCATAGGCATCCCAGTGTGCGCCGTACATGACGACCTCGTCGGGGCGCTTCGTGCCGGGGATTTTGGCGAGGACATTCTGGCTCTGCACGACCGACTGCGTCACCGGGATCGCGGCGTCGAAGCGCGTGCCGAGATCGACCGGCCGGAAATCCTTGCGCCGCGCCGCGATACGCAGCTTGGCGAGATCCTGTCCGGCATCGGCGAACAATTTCGTCGCGGTCTCGCCCGAGATCCAGCCCTGCAGCGCGAGGCTCGTGACCTTTTCGGGCGGCACGACGAGGCCGTAATTCTCGCCGCCGCTGCTCTTGACGACGTTCCAGCCATAGCCGACGCCGTCGGTATCGTGGATGATCAGCGCGGCGATCGCGCCGCGCCGCGCGGCTTCCTCGAACTTGTAGGTCCAGCGGCCATAATAGGTCATCGTCCGACCGCCGAACCTGCCGAACGCATCCTCGCCCTTTGTCGCGACGAAGTCGGGGTCGTTGATCAGGAAGACCGCGACCTTGCCCCTGAGGTCCTGTCCCTTGAAATCGTCCCAGCCGCGCTCGGGCGCGCTGACGCCGTAACCAACGAAGACGAGCGGGGCGTTCGCGACGACCGCGCGGTCCTTCGGCTGGAGCGTCGAGACATGGATGTCGGTGCCGAAGGCCAGCGGCGTCACCGCACCCTTGCGGTCGAAGGCGAGCGTTTCGGGCGTGCCGAGCCGCGTGTGGAGCAAGGGCACGGGCTGGGTCCAGCCGCCGTCGGGGCCCGCGGGTTCGAGACCCAGCGCCTGCAGGCGGCCGATCAGATAGCCGATCGTGCGCTCCTCGCCGATGGTACCCGGCGCGCGGCCCTCGAACTGGTCCGACGCGAGCGTGCGGACGGTCCGGGTGATATTCGCGGCGTCGATGGCGGGGGCGTTCTGCGCCGCGGCGGGAACGGCGAGGAGAAGGGGAAGGGCGGCGGCGACGTGGCGTAGGGTCATGATGAATCGGTTCCGCTTTTGACTGGATAGCCTGCCCTAGCACGGTGGGGCGCGTTGTGAACCGCCGGGGCGGTGACGATTGCTGCCGAGTGCGTTAGGGGCGGGCGATGACTGCTGTTCTTCCTGCTCCCTTTTCCTGGCGGCCCCTTGTCGCGGCCGGGGCACTCGCCCTCGCCGCATGCGGGCCGAAGCCGCCGCTGCGCGTGATGGCATGCGACGCGGCGCCAAAGGCGCCGGTGACGGTGGAGGCCGATGGACAGACGGCGCGCACGACGCTGTCGGTGCTGACCTATAACCTCGAGGGGCTCGGCTGGCCGGCGCGCAAGGGCCGCGCGGCCGAACTCGGGGAGATCGGCGATCGCCTGGCGGCGATGCGCGCGGCGGGTACCGGACCCGATGTGGTCCTGTTCCAGGAGATGTTCAGCGGCGCGGCGAAGCGCGCGGTCGAAGCGAGCGGCTATCCGGCGATCGCGCCGGGGCCGCGGCGCACGACGAGGCCCTATATCGCCGACCATCAAAAGATGGCGGGCAGGGCGAAGCCGCTGAAAGGCGAACTCGGGATCAAGCTCGTGGGCGGCGGGCTGGCGATCGCGTCGCGCTATCCGATCGTCGGGACGGCGCTCGATGCCTATGGCCGGCGCGCGTGTGCGGGGCTCGACTGTCTGTCGAACAAGGGTGTGATGCTGGCCCGCATCGCCATGCCGGGGGTGCCCGCGCCGATCGACATCTATAATACGCATATGAATTCGCGCGGCGCGTCGGGGGTGTCGGTGGCGCGCGACGGCGAGGCGCATGCGCGGCAGGCGATCGCCGCGTCGGATTTCATCGCGCGGACGCAGGATCTGGCCGCCCCGCTGATCTTCGGCGGCGATTTCAACATGCGCCATTCGGAGGATCGCTGGGCGGAATTTTCCGAATATCACCCGCTGACGCTGGTGCACGAGGTGTGCGTCGATCCGGCCTCGGGGTGCGAGGTCAGGATGTCGTGGGACGGCGATGCGCCGTGGATGGATACGCAGGACCTGCAATTCTTTGCCGACGGCGAGCAGCTGACAGTCCGCCCGCTCCGCGTCGAGGCGCTGTTCGACGGCGGCGCGAGCGGGCCGCAGCTGTCGGACCATGACGGGTTTCTGGTGACCTACGAGCTGCGCTGGCCGGTCGGGATGGCGGTGAAGGCGGCGTGCTGATTTGATCGCAAGAAACGGGGCGCGGCCGTCGGCGGCGGATGCGATGGCGCCCGCATGACGGAAAATATCGAAGACACGATCGCCGCGGCGCTCGATCGCGAAGGCTGGGCCGTGCTGCCGCGGCTGTTGAATGGCGCGGAATGTGACGACACCGCGGCGCTCTATACGCAGGAAGGCGGGTTCCGCAGCCATGTCCACATGGCGCGGCACGGTTTCGGGCGCGGCGAATATCGCTATTTCGCCTATCCGCTGCCGCCGCGGGTCGAGGCGCTGCGCGGAATGCTCTACGCGCGGCTGGCGCCGATCGCGAACCGCTGGCACGAACGCATGGGAATGGCGCCGCGCTTTCCTGCCGACCATTCCGATTTCCTCGCGCGCTGCCATGCGGCGGGGCAGCGGCGGCCGACGCCCTTGCTGCTCCGTTACGGCGCGGGCGATTATAACTGCCTCCATCAGGACCTCTACGGCGAGCATGTCTTTCCGCTGCAGGTCGCGGTGCTGCTGTCGGCGCCGGGGGATGATTTCGCAGGCGGCGAATTCGTGCTGACCGAGCAGCGCCCGCGAATGCAGTCACGCGCGGCTGTCGTGCCGCTGGGCAAGGGCGATGCGGTGGTATTCGCGGTGAATGCGCGGCCGGTGCGGGGATCGCGCGGTGACTATCGGGTCATGATGCGCCACGGCGTGAGCGAAATCCGGTCGGGGCGGCGGCACACGCTCGGCATCATCTTCCACGACGCCGCGTGACGCCGCGGATCAGTCGCCCAGCGAGGCGATCAGATTGTCGCGCAGTTTCGCGACCGATTTCTGGACGTCGAAGAAGCTGTCGCCGAGCCCGGTCGCGTCGAACAGCGCGTTGCCGATCTCGTGGCTGCGCAGCTCGCTGCCCTTTGCGGTCAGGCGGATGCGCACCTGACGCTCGTCGGCGAGGTCGCGGCGGCGCTCGATGAAGCCCGATTGCTCGAGCTTCTTGAGAATCGGGGTGAGCGTGTTCGATTCGAGGAACATTTTCTCGCCGAGCTCGCCGACGGTCTGGTCGTCCTTTTCCCAGAGCGCGACGAGGACGATATACTGGGTATAGGTCAGCCCGAGCTTCTCGAGGATCGGGCGATAGGCGCGGCCGAAGGCGAGATTCGCCGAATAGACCGCAAAACACAGGAATTCGCCCAGTTTGGGGCGGTCTGTTTCCGGGGCTCGGGTATCGGTCATCGGGAGTTCCTCGGGCGTCCTTGCATATCGGACGTATACGATGAAATCGGATGGCATGGGTGTCAACCGGGCGGCGGGGAGATCGCCGCCCGATCGAACTGCCGTCAGGCGAGGTTGAGTTCGATGTCGATATTGCCCTCGACCGCCTTCGAATAGGGGCAGATCTTGTGCGCGAGATCGACGAGGTCGCGCGCGACGTCGCGCTCGACGCCGGGGACCGAAATGTCGAGGCGGGCACGAAGAACAAAGCCGTCGGCGCCGCGGTTCAGCAGTTCGATCGTCGTGTCGGCTTCCGGGCTCGCGGGCAGCGTCACCTTCTTCTGCGAGGCGGCGAGTTCGAGCGCGCCGATGAAGCAGGCCGACCAGGCGGCGGCGAAAAGGTTTTCGGCCGCGGGGTGCGGCTGGGGCAGCGCGAGGTCGAGCACGCCATTGGTGCTGCGGGCGTAGCCGTCAGCGCCGCCTTTGACGTGGGTGGTTCCGGAGAAGAGAATCTTGTCAGCCATGTTCGGGTTCCTTTCGGGTGATAGTTGATCGTATCCGTTTTGATCGGATGCGATCTAAATAGGCGTGTCGTGCATCGCGGTCAAGCGGATGAGATTAAGTCGTGTACGATATAAATACAGGGCTTTGAAATCGGGGAGAAGAAATTTCGATCATCTTCTCTCCGGCCGCTTCGGCGCGGCGAGAATCAGGGGAGCAGCGCCGCCAGCGCGCGCGCGACCATTTGGGCCGCGGCGTCCGCGCCGAAGCTCGTCACGTCGAGCGACAGTTCGAGCCACAGGCCGTCGACCATCGCAGTGAGCATGATCGCCAGCCGCGCCGCATCGGCGGCATCGCAGGCGGCCAGCAGCTCGGCGAGCCGCGCGCGATAGCCCGCGTAGCTTGCCGCGTGAATTTCGGCCATCCGTGCGTCGCTGCGCGCCAGCGCCCAGAAGGCGGTCCATGCCCCGAGCAGTTCGGGATCGGTCACCGGCGGACGAAAGCTCGCGGTCAGATAGGCCGAAAGCCGCGCGCGCGGATCGTCTCCCGCTTCCTCGACCGCAGCCATGAAAATCGCGTCCATCCGGTCGCTCGTCGCCTGATAGGTCGCCGCGACCAGATCGTCGATTCCGCCGAAATAATGGCGCAGCAGCCCCGGCGACACCCCCGCCTTTGCACAGATCGCGCGTACATTCGTGCCCGCAAGCCCGTGTCCGGCAAGGCATGCCGCGGTCGCCTCGATCAGGTCCGCCCGGCGGGCATCGGCGCTTTCGCGCGTAAAGGCTTGGCGAACGGCGGTCATCTTGTTATACATATGTACAATAAGGAACGAGCCATGGCAACTGCACCCCTTCGTACACCGGATATCGACCCGCTCGACGGCTGGTCGCTCCCCGCGTGGACGTACAGCGACCCCGATTTTCATGCGGCGGAAATGGAACGGATATTCCGCCCGAGCTGGCAGGTCGTCTGCCACGACAGCGACATCCCGAACCCCGGCGACTGGCACAGCATCGACTATTGCGGCGAGAGCGTGATTCTCGTCCGCGGCACCGACAGCGTCGTGCGTGCCTTCACCAACGTCTGCCGCCACCGCGGCTCGCGCCTCGTCGACGGCGCGGCCGGCTGCGCGAAGAAGCTCGTCTGTCCCTATCACGCCTGGACCTACGAACTCGACGGCCGCCTCACCGGCGTGCCCGATTCGGCAAGCTATCCGACACTCGACAAGGGCAAGGCGGGGCTGGTTCCCGTCGGGCTCGAACAATGGCGCGGCTTCTGGTTCGTCCGGCTCGACGACAACGGCGGTCCGTCGGTCGCGAGCATGATGGCACCGTACGAAACGCAGGTCGAACCCTATCGCTTCGAGGAGCTCGGCGCGCTCGGCCGCGTCACGCTCCGCCCGCGCGACGTGAACTGGAAGAATGTCGGCGACAATTATTCGGACGGCCTCCATATTCCGGTCGCGCACCCCGGCCTGACGCGCCTGTTCGGCAAAAGCTATGGCGTCGAGGCCGAGGACAATGTCGACCGCATGTGGGGCGACCTGATCGAACGGCCGTCGGCGAACTGGTCCGAACGCATGTACCAGCGGCTGCTGCCCCCGGTCCCGCACCTGCCCGAGCCCAACCAGCGCCGCTGGCTCTATTTCAAACTCTGGCCGAATGTCGCCTTCGACATCTATCCCGACCAGGTCGATTTCATGCAGTGGCTGCCGACCGGGCCGACGACGTGCCTGATCCGCGAAATTTCCTATGTGCTGCCCGATGAACGCCGCGAGATGAAGGCCGCGCGCTATTTGAACTGGCGCATCAACCGTCAGGTCAACGCCGAGGACACCGAGCTGATCAGGCGCGTCCAGATGGGGATGCAATCGAAGAGTTTTTCGACCGGACCGCTCAGCGACAAGGAGGTGTGCCTCAGGCATTTCTGTTCGCGGATGCGTGCGATCATCCCCGAGGCGCGGCTGGAGCGCGCGCCGTCGGCGGGGTGGAGCAAGGCATGACAATCCAATCCCCGTTCGCATCGAGCGAAGTCGAGATGCCTATCGGGAGCGCACTACCTCACGGTGTCTCGACTTCGCTCGACACGAACGGAGATCGATATGGCTGATCTACCTATCATCATCGTCGGCGGTGGCCCCGCCGGCATGGTCGCGGGCCTGCTCTTCGCGCGCGCCGGGGTGCGCGTCACCATCCTTGAAAAGCACGCCGACTTCCTCCGCGATTTCCGCGGCGACACGGTGCATCCCTCGACGCTCGAACTCTTCAACGAGATCGGGCTGCTCGATGCGCTGCTGAAAGAACCGCACGCCGCAATCGACACGATGACGCTCAATCTGCTCGGCCGCCGATATACGATCGCGACGATGAGGCATCTGCCCGTCGCGGCGCGCTTCGTCGCGATGATGCCGCAATGGGATCTGCTCGATTTCATCGCGGGTCAGGGGCGGAAATATCCGACCTTCGACCTGCGCATGTCGACCGAGGCGATCGGGCTGACCTTCGACGCCGCAAACCGCGTCAGCGGTGTGACGCTGGCAAGCGGGGAGACTTTGCCCGCGCGGCTGGTCATCGCCGCCGACGGTCGCCGTTCGGTGCTGCGCGACGCCGCCGAACTGCCGCTCGAGGATCTCGGCGCGCCGATGGACGTGCTGTGGTTCCGCGTTCCGGTACCTGCCGGCATGGACGTGTCAGAGGTCGCGCTCGGCACGATCGACAAGGGCGGGATGGTCGTCGCGATCCCGCGCGGCGACTATTGGCAATGCGCGCAGATCATCGGGAAGGGCGGTTTCGCACCGATCGAGGCGCGGGGCATCGCCGCCTTCCGCGATCGAATCGTCGAGATCGCGCCCGGCCTTGCCGCGGGGATCGATGCGATCCAAAGCTTCGACGATGTGAAATTGCTCTCGGTCGCGCTCGACCGGCTGACGTGCTGGTCGCGCCCGGGTCTGCTCGCGATCGGCGACGCGGCGCACGCGATGTCGCCCGTCGGCGGCGTCGGGATCAACCTTGCGGTGCAGGATGCGGTCGCCGCCGCGAACATCCTCGCCGCGCCGCTCGCCGCGGGCGCTGACCCCGATCCGTTGCTCGCGAAAGTACAGGAGCGCCGCTGGACGCCGACCACGCGCATGCAGGCGATCCAGCGCTTCGCGCACCAGCGCGTCATCGAACCGATGCTGCGCGGCCCGATCACCCGCGTGCCCTTCGCGGTGCGCCTGCTCGATTCCATCCCGCTGCTCCGCCGCATCCCGGGCCGTATCCTCGGCCTCGGCTTCGGCCGTCAGCATGTCCAGTCCCCGCTTGCGAAAGACTTTTCATGACCAAAGCCTATGACGCGCTGATTATCGGCGCCGGCCACAACGGCCTCGTCTGCGCCTTCTATCTCGCCAGGGCAGGTCTCAAGGTGCGTATCGTCGAGGCGCGCGACGTCGTCGGCGGCGCCGCAGTGACCGAGGAGTTCGCGCCGGGCTTCCGCAATTCGGTCGCGAGCTACACGGTGAGCCTGCTCCAGCCCAAGGTGATCGCCGACATGAAGCTCCACGCCCGCGGCTGGCGCGTGGTCGAGCGGCAGATCTCGAACTTCCTCCCGCATGACGGCGGCTATCTCAAGCTCGGCGGCGGGCTCGAGCGCACGCAGGCCGAGTTCCGCAAATTTTCGAACCGCGACGCCGAGGTGTTGCCGCAATATTATGACGCGCTCGAAAATGTCGCCGAACTGCTCCGCGACCTCGCGCTGCGCGTCCCGCCGAATGTCGGCGAAGGCCTGCGCACCTTGTTCGACGGCGCGCGGCAGGGGCGGCGCTTCGCGGGCCTCAGCCTCGAACAGCAGCGCGACGTGCTCGACCTCTTCACCAAGTCGGCGCGCACGATGCTCGACAGCTGGTTCGAGAGCGAAGCGGTCAAGGCCGCCTTCGGCTTCGACGCCGTCGTCGGCAATTATGCGAGCCCCGACACGCCGGGGAGTGCCTATGTCCTCCTCCATCATGTCTTCGGCGAGGTGAACGGCAAGAAGGGCGCGTGGGGCCACAGCGTCGGCGGCATGGGCAAGATCACCGAGATCATGGCGAAGGTGTGCCGCGACCTGGGCGTCGAGATCAGCCTCGAAAGCCCCGTCGCCAAGGTGCTCGTCGACGGCGCCAGGGCGGTCGGGGTCAAGCTTGTGGGCGGCGAGGAAATCGCCGCGGCGCGCGTGATCGCGAATGTCGGGCCAAAGCTGCTGTACGAACGGATGATGGACGCGTCTGACCTGCCGGCGGATTTCGAACGCCGGATCAAGGGCTTCAAGGCGGGCAGCGGCACCTTCCGCATGAACGTCGCGCTCAGCGAGCTGCCGAAATTCACCTGCCTCCCCGAACCCGGCGAGCACCATCAGTCGGGGATCATCCTCGCGCCGACGCTCGACTATATGGACCGCGCCTTCCTCGACGCGAAGCAGCACGGCTGGTCGAAGGCGCCGATCGTCGAGATGCTGATTCCGTCGACCGTCGACGACAGCCTCGCGCCCGAGGGCTGCCATGTCGCCAGCCTCTTCTGCCAGCAGTTCGCGCCCGAATTGCCCCCCAAGGCCGACGGGACTCCCCGCGACTGGGACGATGAGGAAGAGGCCGCCGCCGACTGCATCATCGACACCGTCGAAAAGCATGCACCGGGATTCCGCGCGAGCATCGTCGGCCAGACGCGCCTGTCGCCCAAGGGGCTCGAACGCAAGTTCGGCCTCGTCGGCGGCGACATCATGCACGGCAATATGAGCCTCGATCAGCTCTGGGCGGCGCGTCCCGTGCTCGGCAACGGCGGCTATCGCGGGCCGGTGAAGGGGCTCTATATGTGCGGCGCGGGCACCCACCCCGGCGGCGGCGTCACCGGTGCGCCGGGGCACAATGCCGCGACCGTCATTTTACGCGACCGGGGCCTCTTCGCGCCGCGCTGGCGCTGATTTGCGCATGAGGAAATAGATGGGGAGCCCTGCCGCGGTCATCGCGAGGCTCCACAGGCTCGCCTCCAGCCCGGCGCCGTAAAAGGCCCAGCAGCTGTAGAAGAAGCCGATGATCGTCGCGGCGGCGAAGCCCGCCGAAACCCTGATCGTGCCCTGTCGTTCGAGCACCAGCGCCGACGCCGCGCCGACGATATAGAGGATGATCGCGGTCGAGGTCGTGACCTTGACCATGAAGGCGAACAGGTCGGCGAGCCCGCGCGAATAATTGGCGTAGACGATCAGGCTGGCGAGCCCGCTCGACACGAGCTGGGTAATCCACGGCGAGGCGAATTTATTGTCGCGCGCGAAGGCCGCGGGCAGCAGGCTCCGGTGCGCGAGGTCGCGCGGGATGTCGCCCTGCAGCAGCACGAAGCCGTTGAGTGCGCCGAGTGCGGCGATCGCCGCGAAGAGCGCGACCACATCGCCGGCCTCGGGGCTCACCAGCCGTGCGAAGAAGGTCGCATAGGCGGCGTTCGAGCCGTGCAGCGTCTCGAGCGGTACCATCAGCGTGACCGTCGTACACGACAGCAGATAGAGCAGCCCGACCGCCGCCGCAGCGATCACCGTCGCACGCGGGATCGTGCGTTCGGGGTCTTTCACCCGGTCGCTGACGACGCACGCGCTTTCGAAGCCGAGCAGCGCGAACAGCGTCAGCGTCGCTGCCGAACTGACACCCGACAGGCTGATCGGCTCGGTCCCCGCCATGCTCGGCCGCGGCGCGGTGCCCGAACCGAGCGCCCAGATGCCGACGAGCACCGCGCCGACCACCGGGATCAGCTTCAGCCCGAGCGTCAGCAGCTGCGCACCGCCGGCGCGGCGGACGCCGAACAGGTTCACGAGCGTAAAGAACCAGATGCAGCCGATCGCGATCCACGCCGGCGCCGTGCCCGCTTCGCCGAGCCAGGGCATCAGGATCGACATGTTGCTGATCGCCGCGACCGCCAGCGTTGCCACCACGGTCCAGCAACTGATCCAGTAGCTCCACGCGACGATGAAGCCGGTGCCCGGCCCGAAGGCCGCGGCGCCATAGGTGAACGCCGCGCAGCCCTCGGGCAAACGCTTCGCCAGCCGCGCGAACACGACCGCAAGACAGAGCGTGCCGGCGATCGAGACGAGCCAGCCGATGATCGCATTCCACCCGAGCGGCGCCAGATCGCGCGGCAGCAGAAACACCCCCGACCCGATCATATTGCCCATGCCGAGCGCGATGCACATCAAAAGGCCGAGCTTTTGGCCCGGCCTTTCGCTGTTGGTCATGCCATCGGGCACGCGGTCAGAATTCCTTGCTGACCTTGATCCCGATCAGGCGCGGACGCACGACCGTATCGTAGAAGACCCCGCCGTTCGCGGTCACGCCGTCGGGATCGCCGCAAGTGGTCTCGAGGCACTGGACGCCCGCGTTGATCACGCCGTTGCTGTCGAACAAATTGGTCGCGAAGATCTCCGCCTTCCAGCTTTCGCCCTTCACCCCGACGCTGACGTCGGCGGTTGTATAGGCGTCAAACATGCCCTTGATGCGGTTTTCCTGCGTGCGAAGGTCGCTGCGCCTTTTGCCGATATGGTTGACCGCGAACTGGACATGCGCATTGAGGCCGCCGACCGGAAATTCGTAGCGCGCGACGATATTGCCCTTGAACTTCGGCGTGACCGGCAGGCTGGTGCCCTTGGGCGCCAGCGTCGCATTGATTTCGCTGTCGTCGTCGATCGCGCCGCTCCCGTCGAGGTCGGCGTCGATCGTGCAGTCGAACTCGGGATTGGCGATCGCGCAGAAATCGCGGCGGATTTCGGCGTCGTTGTAGCTCATGCCCGCATTGATCGAGAAGCCATTGTCGCGATAGCCGAGGTCAAGCTCGATGCCGCGAATGCGCGCGACGCCCGCGTTGCGGATTTCGCTGAGCCCGTTGAGACCGAGGAAGGACAGCTGGATGTCGTTCCAGTCCTGCTGATAGATCGCGCCGTTGAAGCGCACCGGCCCCCAGCTCGTCTTCCATCCGAACTCGTAATTGTCGAGTGTGTCCGAGCCGTAGGGCGGCAGCGAACCGCGCCGGTTGATCCCGCCGGGACGGAAGCCGCGCGACCAGGTCGCATAGACGAGCGCATCGTCGCTGAACTTGTAGGTCAGGTTCAGCTTGTGGATGAAGTCGGTCTTTTTCGTCCTCTTGTCGAGGTTGGTACAGGGCGACCCGTCGACCACCGCCGGCCCCTGGCACGCATAGACCGGATTGCTGCTGAAACCGGGGTTGTTGTAGCCGAAGAAACCGACGAGGCTGTTGTCATATTTATACACGCGGCCGCCGCCGGTCAGCGTCAGCTTGTCGGTGATGTCGAAGCTGATCTCGCCGAACGCAGCATAGTCGCGGTCGACGCGGATCTGCTTGGTCAGCCAGATATTGTCGACGGTGCCGGGAACCTGCAGATCGTCGGACAGGTCGTCGATGATATAATGCTGCTCGATATTATGTTTCTGGCGCTGCCAGAAGAGGCCGCCGATGAAGCGGATGCGCGCATCGGCGGGCGAGGCGACGCGCGCCTCGAAGAAATTGCGGCGATAGCGGTCGATGCCCCTGATATACTGGTTCGGGCTGATCTGGTCGCCGGCATTGTCATAGAGATAGACCGCCGACCCGGCGATCGCGTCGTAGAAATAGGCATAGTCCGAATAGTCGCTCTCGACATCGGTCTTGCGGCGAAGGTGCCCGCCGGTGACGGTCAGGTCCCAGTTGCCGAGCTTGCCCTCGATCGTCAGCGCGGCCTGCAGCCATTTGTCCTTCGACGATTCGGGGTTGTACTGGACGGTCTGGAGCTTGCCGGTGACCGAATTCGAGCGTTCCTGCGCGAAGCTGCCGTTGGTCTTCTGGATCTGGCCCATGATCGTCGGGCGCAGCGTCCAGTCGTCGTCGAGATCGATGCCGAGCGCGAGACGCGCACCATAGGTGTCGGCGTCGTTGTAATTTTTCTTCGCCAGACCGGCGTTGGTCTGGGTGATGTCGTCACCGGGTTCGTCGACCAGATCGTCGCCGACATGTTGCATGATCGGATAGGTGCGGCTGCCCGGAATATTGTCGATATAGCCGGCGTCGTGCCGGTACCAGCCGACGAGGCGCAGCGCCGCGCGTTCGCCGAGCGGAGCGTTGACGAAGCCCTCGACGACGCCGCCGAAATCGCCGTGCGCGACATTGTTGAGCTCGACCCCGACCTCGCCATAGGTGCCGCTGGTGTCGGGCTGGTTGGTGACGAGCTTGATCGTGCCCGCCATCGAGCTCGCGCCATAGAGCGTGCCCTGCGGCCCCGCGAGCGCTTCGACGCGCGCAAGGTCATAGGCGTGGATATCGAGCGCGCCCTGGATCGTCGTGATCGGCATTTCGTCG
>JAGHZY010000008.1:39967-156133 GCA_017745175.1 Sphingopyxis sp.
CCGACCGTCGGCAGCGAGGCCGAGTGATTGGCATTCTCGCCCGACGCGACGCCGCGGAAATAGACCTGGCTGAAACCGGGCGCGGCGGTCTGGATCGTGACCGACGGCAGGAATTTGACGACGTCCTGGAATTCCTTGACCTGCAACTCGTCGAGCCGCTCGGTCCCGATCGCGGTGATCGCAAGCGGCACATCCTGCAGATTCTGTTCGCGCTTCGACGCGGTGACCACGATGTCGCGGTCGTCGTTCGTATTGGCTTGCTGCGCGAGTGCGGTTCCCGACGTGCACAACATCGTGCTGCCGAACAGGAACGCACCGCTCGTGGTCAATACTGCCGATAGTTTCCGCATGGAATCCCCCTCAAATGACAGTCCTGTGACGGAGAATGACGCGGCGCGGCGCAAGCGCAAGCATTGTTGTGCAGCGCAGCGGCTGTTGGTCGAAAATGTCGCCTGCTGTTGCGCAAAGGCAACGTTTTGTCGTGGCGGGGTCAGCCGAAGGCGGCGGGGACGCCGGGATAGGCCGGCAGGACGGGGCCGAGCGCCTGCTTCAGCGGATCGAGCCATTTTTCATAGGGTTGCCACTGTCCGACGCCGTCGCGGTTGATCGGACGGCGCACCTGTTCGCTCGATGCCGTCCGCACCGCACGCGCATTGGCGTGAAACGCCATGCACGCTTCCTCGAACGGCTGCCCCAGATAGCCGAGCATCGCGCGCACCTCGGCCTCGGGATCGTCGAGCAAGGCCTCGTGGATCACGCGGTGGACGCGGCCCGGCTGCACCGCGTCGATATGCGCCATCAGCCGCACATAATCGCGATAATAGCCGCCGACGTCGGCGAGCCCGTAACTGAACGCCTGCCCCTTGGCATAATGCTGGCGGAAGTTCGAAAAGCAGCAATCGAGCGGATGGCGCCGCGCGTCTATGATCTTCGCACGCGGCAGGATCAGGCGGATGAAGGCGGTGTAGAGCCAGTTGTTCGGCAGCTTGTCGATGAAGAAAGGCTTGCCGGTCTTGCGCTGCACCGCCGTACGCTGGAGGAAGGCCGCGCCCAGTCCGGCGAGCCGATCGTGGGGGACCTCGGCCAGCGCCTCGATCCAGCGGCGGCCGTCGCCCTTCGCCTCGCGGCCGAGCCCGAGCGCGAGCGCGGGAATATCGGGCAGCTCCATCGTGCCCTCGATCGCCGAATGGCAGCTGAGAATCTGTTCGATCAGCGTCGATCCGGCACGCGGCATGCCAAGGATGAAGACCGGGTCGGCGGCCGGATCGCCCGCGCCGGCGCGCGAAGCGAAGAATTCGGGGGTACAGGCGGCGATGATCGCGTCGACCATGGCGCCGGTCTCGGCGGCGCGATAGCCGAGCTGGCCCGACCGGATGGCGTTGCCCGCGGCATAGTGGCCGAAGGCCGGATCATGCTCCCGCGCATCGTCATAGGCCTTGCCGAGCGCAAAATGCAGGTGAAGCCGGTCGTCGGCGCGTGCGTCACCCTCGGGCTCGGCGGCGGCAAGGGCGGCCTCCATGGCTTTGCGATCGTCGGCATCGAAGCGGATCGTCTTGAGGTTCGCGAGGCTCCACCAGATTTCGCCGAGGCCCGGATCGGCGGCAAGCCCGCGGCGATAGGCGGCGATGCTGTCGTCCTGCTGCCCGACGGTCTTGAGCATATGGCCATGGCTCATCCACAGCTTCGCATGATCGGGGAAGCGCCGCGTCAGCTCCTCATAGAGCGCAAGCGCCTCGTCATAGCCGCCGATCCGGCCGAGCGCCGCGGCGCGCAGGTTTGCGTGCGCCGGATTTTCGGGCTCCTCGCCGAGCACGGCGTCAAGCATCCCGGCGGCCTCGGCGAAGCGGTTCTGCTTGTAATAGACGGTGGCGAGATTGGCGCGCGCCGCGCCGAAGCCCGGCGCGAGTTCGAGCGCGCGCGACAACAGTCTTTCGGCATCGTCATAGCGCCCGATGCGCCCCGCGACCTCGGCGAGCATGCGGATCGCCGCGACGTCGGTCGCATCCTCGCGCAGCCGCCCGCGCAGCGCCGCCTCGGCGTCGGACAGGCGATTCTCGGCGAGCGCGAGCGCGGCGGCGATCATCGCCTCGTCATGGACCGCCGCCGAAACTGCCGCCAGCGATGCCGCCTGCGCTTCCTCCTCGCGGTTCAGCGCGCGCAGCGCATGCGCGGACAGGCGATGCGCCGCCGCCGAGGTCGGCACCGCGTCGAGGATCGCCCGCGCCTGTTCGAGCGCGGCGGCGGGCTGGCCATTCAGGAGCTGGCGGGCGTTGGCGAGCGCCTGGTCGAGCGTGACGGTCGCCAAATGCCGCGGCCTCAGCTTTTCGCCGCGCGGGCCTTCGCGACCGCCTGCCGCAGCGCGTCATAGCCGATCTGCCCCTGGAACAGCTGGTCGCCGACGATCCATGTCGGGGTGGCGTTCAGTTGCAGCTGGGTTGCGATCGCGAGATTGCTGTCGAGCTCGCGCTGGAAGAGCGCCTCGTTGGCGGTCGCATCGGCGCTCCCGTCAGTGACCACGCCGACCTTCTCCGCCACTGCGGCGATCGCCGCCTTGTCGAGCGACGACGCCCGGAACATCGCGTGGTGGAAGGCGTCATATTTGCCCTGCCGCGCGGCGGCGAGCGCCATGATCGCGGCGTCGCGGCTCTGCGGCGCGATGATCGGCAGTTCGCGGAACACGACCTTCAGGCGCTTGTCCTCGCGGATCAGCCGGTCGACGTCGGGGACGCTCGCGCGGCAGAAACCGCACGCATAGTCGGTGAAGACGACCAGCGTGACATCGCCGTCGGCGTTGCCCGCCCACGCCCCGGCATAGGGTTTTTCGAGCGCGGGGCGGATCGCGTCGATCGCTTTCGCGACCTCGCGGCCGCGCTGCGCCTCGAGCGCCTCGGGAATGATCTGCGGGTTCGCGCGGATATAGTCGGCAACGACGGTCTCGACCTCGCTCTTGCTCATCCCGCCGCCGAAACGGCCACCGAGCCAGAAGACGAGCGCGAGCAGGAGAAGTCCGCCCGCCGCCCAGGCCCATGGGCGTGCTGCAACGCCATCCATTCCAGTCCCCTTGATCTGCGGCAGCCGCTGCGCCGGCATCGCCTTGGCACCTACAGTTTTTTTCGCCGGCGGCGCAATCGGCGAACGATCGTCCCCTTGCATCGCGTTGGTCGCGCCGGCGGGCGCCGGCTTCGCCATCGCGGGGATCGCCGCCTCGCCCGCGAACAGCGGCAGGTCGGGCGCGGCGCTCGCGACCGCGGCGGCGGTCGCCTCGGCCTTTTCGCGCGCGAGCAATTGTTCGAGCCCCGAGGGCGGCGGCGCCAGCTCCTCGCGCGGTGCGGGGAGCAGCTTGCTCGCGGCATCGCCGATACCGTCGCGAAGGCTCTCGCCGCTCGCCTTGGCGATGTCGACCACCCCCGCCTTCGTCTTGCCCGCGACTTCGCCGAGCCCGCGTCCGGCCTCGCTCGACAGCTTCCGCGCCTTGTCGCCAAGCGCCATCCTGTCCCACGCCTCGCCGCTCGCCTTGGCGGCGGCGCGGCCCGCCTGCGCCGACCCGCGCCCTGCGGCGCGTGCGGCGCGCGCCGTGAGCGCGCCGGTCTTCGCGGCGAATTCGCGCGAGCGGCGCGGAATTTCCATCGCCTCGACGCGCGCGGGGATGTCCGCGCGCTCGCCGGCGCGGATCGTCCAGTCGGCAAAGGCTTCGGCGCCGACCCGGATACGGTCCCACAGTTTCGCCGCGCCCGCCCCGATCGCCTCGGGCTTCACCAGCGGCTCGCGCGGCTTCTCGGGCGCGCTGTAGCGCGTCAGGTCGATGCCGACGGGGGGCTCGTCCCTGGGCTTCGCCAGACCTTCGTCGCGCTGCGGCGTCCCCATGCCGGACGTCGGCGCGGGGTCGCGCAGCCACGGCTGGTAATAATCATCTTTATTGTCAGTCACTTGTTGCCCTTGCGCATCGGTATTGGCGATGCGATCCCCGCTTTTCCTGGTTGAATCTAACGTCGTTTGCGCTCGCGTTCCACCTCGGCGCGAGCCACGAGCGAAATATCCTGTGCACGGATCCAGTCGGACGAGCCCTGCGGCAGGCCCTGCATCGCCAGTTCGGCATTACGCAGCGCGAGCGCCGACTGTCCACCCTCAAGCTGATAGCGTTCGGCCGAGGCGAGCGCGGCGCGCGCCTGATCGCCCTTGTTCGCATAGACGATGCCGAGCTGGTACCAGGCGAAGGGATTCTGGTTGTCGAGCGCGACCGCGGTCTTCAGCACCTCTTCGGCCTCGGCATAATTGGCGGGATCCTCGGTCGCGATCAGCGCATGACCCAGCGTCGCGCTGATCAGCGGCTGCGCGCGCGATTGCGAGACGGCCTTGCGCAGCGGTGGGATCGCTTCCCTTGGCCGCCCCGATTCGAGCAGCACCTGCCCCTCGAGTTCGAGGAAATAGGGATCGTCCGGGCTCGTCGCGAGCAGGCCTTCGACCTCGGTCAGCGCCTTCTGGGGATAGGCGCTCTTGTGCCACGCATAGGCGCGCGCATAGCGCGCCGGGACCGTCGTGTTGCTCTCGGGGAATTTGCGCAGCGTGCGTTCGGGCTCGGCGATATAGCCCGACAGCTTCGCCTTGATCCGCTGGAAGCGCGCCTCGATCTTCGGGTCGGCGGGCTTGCTCCACGCGGGATCGACGACATAGACCTCGCGCAGCGTCTGGATGCGGTCGCCCGACATCGGGTGGGTGCGGCCATAGGCCTGATCGTCGTCCTGCTTGATCCCGTAACGGAACTCGAGATTCTGGAGCTTCTTGAAAAAGGCGAGGCTGCCGCGGCCGCTGATCCCCGCCTTCGACAGATATTGCGCGCCTGCGGCGTCGGCGGTCGATTCCTGCACGCGGCTGAACGCGAGGAACTTGCCGAGCGCGGCCTGCTGGCCCGCCATCATGATTCCCATGCCCGCCTCGCCGCCCCCGGCCGCGATCGCCGCGGCGCCGAGCAGCAGGCTGAGCAGCGAGATGCCGGTCGCCGTCTTGGCGCCCTCGTTGACGCGGATCGCGTGGCCGCCCATCACATGGCCGAGTTCGTGCGCGAGCACGCCCTGCACCTCTTCGGCGCTGTCGGCGGCCTCGATCAGCCCGCTGAAGACATAGATGTCCTGGCTGCCCGCGACGAAGGCGTTGATGCTGCGGTCGCCGAGCAGGTGGACGCGCACCTGTCCCGGCTGGAGCCCCGCGGCGACGAGCAGCGGATCCATCATGTCCTGGAACAAAGCTTCGGTTTCGGCGTCGCGCAGGATCGATTGCGCCGCCGCCGGCCGCATCGCGACGGCAAGCATCGCGAGCAGCGTCAGCAGGATACGGAAAACGGAGCGCAGCCCTTGCGCCCCGGACGCGGATTGCGGCGGGAAAGCGGTCATTCCCGCCTCTCTTGCGCCGCGTGCCTGAACCCCGAGTGAAGCCATGGGAGCTTATTGGGGTCCAGCGCACGCGGACGCAAGGTCAGCCTGCGATTTCTGCGATCAGTCGCCGCCGATCGGGTGCCGCCCGATCGGCTTGACCGATCAGTTGCCGCCCGATCGGCTTGGCCGATCAGTTACCGAACGTACGCTGCCACCAGCCGCGGCGCGGCTCGCCGTCGGCACCTTCGGCCTGCTCGTCGCCATTGGCGGCGACGGGCTCGGCCTCGCGCGTGGCTTCGGGCGCGGCCTCTGCGGCGACGGCTTTCTTGGCGCGGCTCGCGCGCTTCTTCGGCGCGGGCTTGGCAGGCTCGGCTTCGGCCGGAGCTTCGGCGGCGGGCGCGTCGGCAACCGGTACGTCGGCGACTTCCGCAGCCTCGGCTTCGGCAGCCGCGGCCGCCTTGGTCTTGCGTGGTGCGCGTTTGCGCTTCGGCTTTTCTTCGGCAGCCGGGACTTCCTCGGCCACCGGTTCGGCGGCTTCGACCTCCTCTACCGGAGCGGCTTCGGCTTCGACGACAGCCTCGTCTGCACCGTCGGTCGCGTCGGCCTTCTTGCGGCCGCGTCCGCCACGGCGGCGGCGCGGTTTGGCCTCGGCTTCCTCGGCGTCCGCTTCGGGAGCGGCCTCGACAGCTTCAACCGCGGCTTCGTTTTCCTCGGCATCGGCGTTGTCGCCATCGCGATCCTCGCCGCCTTCGCCGCCTTCGGCGATTTCATTGCCTTCTTCGTCGCGGCGACCGCGGCGGCCACGGCGGCGGCGGCGGCGGCGTTTGCGGCCTTCGCCATCGGTATCGCCTTCCTCGCGGTCACGCGAACGCGCGGGGCGTTCTTCGGCCGCCTCTTCTTCGGCTTCCTCTTCGTCGTCCTCGGGATAATCGTCGTCGTCATCCTCGATCGGCGCGATCGGGGCGAAGCTGCGGCGCGCGACCGGCGGCGGACCGCTGACCTCGACCGCCATGCGCGCGCCCTCGGTCTCGCCGTCGGGCAGGATTTCGACCGTGACGCCGTACAGCTCCTCGATCTCGCGCAGTTCGCGGCGCTTTTCGTTGAGCAGGTAGAAGGTCGCTTCCTGGCTCGCGCGCAAGGTGATCTTGTTGCCCTTGCCGCGTGCCGCTTCCTCCTCGATCAGCCGCAGCGCGCTGAGACCCGCCGACGAGGCGGTGCGGACGAGGCCGGTGCCTTCGCAATGCGGGCACGGACGCGTCGAGGCTTCGAGCACGCCGGTGCGCAGGCGCTGGCGGCTCATCTCCATCAGGCCGAAGCCCGAAATGCGGCCGACCTGGATGCGCGCGCGGTCGTTCTTCAGCGCATCCTTCATCGCGCGCTCGACCTTGCGGACGTTCGAGCCATGATCCATGTCGATAAAGTCGATCACGACAAGGCCCGCCATGTCGCGCAGGCGGAGCTGGCGGGCGATTTCGTGTGCGGCTTCCAAATTGGTGCTGAGCGCGGTCTGTTCGATATTATGTTCGCGCGTCGACCGGCCCGAGTTGATGTCGATCGACACCAGCGCCTCGGTCGGGTTGATCACCAGATAGCCGCCCGATTTCAGCTGGACGACGGGGTTGAGCATCCCCGCAAGCTGATCCTCGACGCCGTAGCGCTGATAGAGCGACACGGGATCGGCATATTGTTTCACGCGCCGCGCGTGGCTCGGCATCAGCAGCTTCATGAATTGCTTCGCGGCCTTGTAGCCCTCGTCACCCTCGACGAGCACTTCCTCGATATCCTTGTGATAGATATCGCGGATCGCGCGCTTCACCAGATCGCTGTCCGAATGAATCAGCGCCGGCGCCGAGCTGCCCAGCGTATTTTCGCGAATCTCGTCCCACAGGCGCGCGAGATAGTCGAAGTCGCGCTTGATCTCGACCTTGGTGCGGCTCATCCCCGCGGTGCGCACGATGCAGCCCATCGTCGGCGGCAGCGCGAGTTCATCGATCATCGCCTTCAGCTTGCGGCGATCGGCGCCGTTCGAAATCTTGCGGCTGATCCCGCCGCCGTGCATCGTGTTCGGCATCAGCACGCAATAGCGGCCGGCGAGCGACAGATAGGTGGTGAGCGCGGCGCCCTTGTTGCCGCGTTCTTCCTTGACGACCTGGACCAGCATCACCTGACGGCGGCGGATGACGTCCTGGATCTTGTAACGGCGGCGCAGCGACATGCGGTTTTCACCGTCTTCGTCGTCATTGCGGCGGCTGCGTCCGCGGCCGCCCTTGCGATTGTTGTTGCCGCGCCCGCGGCCACGCCCACGGCGGTCGCCGCGGCTGTCCTTGCTTTCTTCAGAGCCTTCGGCGCCCTCTTCGGCGTCGCCATTCTCGGCATCGCCATTGTCGTCGCGATCATCATGGTCGTCGTGCCCGTCGTCATGATCGTCGCGGTCGTCGTCGCGATCGGCGCGGCTGTCGCCATTCTCGTCCTCGTCGTGATATTCGACGTCGGCGACATCGCCTTCGAGCTCGTCGAGGTCTTCCTCGGCGCGCTGCGCGGCGGCGGCGGCATGCTCGGCCTCTTCGCGCAGCAGCGCGTCGCGGTCTTCCTTCGGAATCTGGTAATAGTCGGGGTGGATTTCGCTGAAGGCGAGGAAGCCGTGGCGATTGCCGCCATATTCGACGAACGCCGCCTGCAGTGACGGTTCGACACGGGTTACCTTGGCCAGATAGATATTGCCCTTGAGCTGCTTGTGCTCGGCGGACTCGAAATCAAACTCCTCGATTCGGTTGCCCTTGGTGACGGCGACCCGGGTTTCTTCCCGGTGCCGCGCGTCGATCAACATGCGCGTGGTCATTATAAACACTCCAAGCGCGCCTCGGCGCGCCATCAAAAAATCCCGCGAACCCTCCTTGCGGAAGGCCGCGGCGGATACGGGTGAATGAAAAAAAGACGTTATTGCCGAAAGGAGCCTGCGTCCGGTCCTGGACGCGCATGCGGTCCCCAAATCCGGCGACGGCCGGGGCGAAAGCGCCCGCGTCGGGATCTGAAGAGGGCATGGCAAGCCTCATACGGCATCAACCTGTTACGGGATGAGCGGGCGGGCAGGGCGGGCGCGCAAGCGAACGCCCCGACTGTCCGGTCAACCGGGTGGACTGGCGGCAGGTCGCCCTTCCCCGCATGTCCGGCACCAAGGCGGCCATGATCCGCATATTCGCGGAGCAGGCCTTCCCCTCAAAAGGCCGGACGGCACCGGGAACGACACCGTCAGTGATGGCGTGCTAGCATCGGCACGGGCCGACGGCAACCACAACCGCCGCCAAAGATGGTAAGGCTGTCATACTGTTGCAAGAATGCCATCCGCGCGAATCGCGCGCGACAGGCGAATGGCCTTGCCGTCGCCCGCCTTCCGGCGCGCCATGGCTTATGGCGGATTCACGCTGATCCGCCGCGGGGGGTGTATGTTTTCCGAATAAGCGCTGGACCATCGTGCGCCGCGCGCGGCATAGACACGCCATGATCCTGCTCGCGCTGTTTGGCATGATTGCGACCCCGCCCGCGGCAATGGCGGACGGGCGGGCTACCGGCCCGGCGTTCGGGCGTCCGCGCGCCGGGCTGCATGTTTCCGCGGACTTCCGTGCCAGGCGGCCCGGAAAAAGATACAGCGTCACCGTCCCGATCGGCAAAGCGAAGCCGTCGGTCGCACTGCCGCGCATCGAAGGCCCCGCCGACGGCCGTCTCCCGCTTGTCGTGATCGATGCGGGGCATGGCGGGCATGATCCGGGGGCGATTTCGCCGCACGGCGGCAAGCGCGAAAAAGATATCACGCTCGCGATTGCCCGCGCGATCCGCAGCGATCTGATCGCATCGGGGCGGGCACGCGTCGCGCTCACCCGCGCCGACGACCGTTTCCTCGTGCTCGAGGAACGCTATGGCATCGCGCGGCGGCTGAAGGCCGACCTGTTCATTTCCGTCCATGCCGACGCCGCGGAAAACAGGGAGGCGAGCGGTGCGTCGATCTACACGCTGTCCGAAGTCGCCTCGGACCGCGAAGCCGCGCGGCTTGCGGCGCGCGAGAACAGGGCCAATATCATCAACGGCATCGACCTCGGCGCGCACGGCGGCGACGTGTCGGCGATCCTGCTCGACCTTGCCCAGCGCGAGACGATGAATGTCGCCTCGGACTTCGCGCGGCTGCTCCGGCGCGAAGCGTCGGACGAGGTCAAATTCCGCACGACGGCGCACCGCTTCGCCTCTTTCATCGTGCTGAAGGCCCCCGATACCCCGTCGGTGCTGTTCGAGACGGGTTTCCTCTCGAACAAGGATGACGCCGAATTTCTCGCCTCGCCCGCGGGGCAGAAAAAGGTCGCGCGCGGCGTCCGCGACGCGGTGCAGGTCCATTTCGCGCGGCGGATCGCGGCGCTCGGGCGCTGATCGCCGGCAATCACAGGTTCGCGTCGGTTTCGGGGTGGATTCCCGGACAATCGTCATCCCGGACTTGGTCCGGGATCCACCGCAGTGCTGAAGTCATGGGCCCCGGATCAAGTCCGGGGTGATGATGAGGGGGGCGTTCGCTTCTGGTCACCAGCAGCTCTTGAGTGATCCCCGGCGAAAGCCGGGGCCCATTGCGAACCAAGGCTGACTTGTCGATCTGGACCCCGGCCTGCGCCGGGGTCCAGATCTCTACCGGCCGCTTCCGGTCGAAACCTGCCATCAGAAAATATAGTCTTGACTAACTTTTCGCTTCGCGACAGCCTTTCGAGCCTGGTCGCAGGAGAGGCGGATGAACTGGAGCAACTGGTCGGGCAGCGTCACCGCGGGGGCCGCGGTTGCATGCCCGAGAAGCGAGGACGAACTCGCGGCGCTCGTCCGCGGCGCGAACCGGCTGCGCGTCGCCGGCGCGGGGCACAGCTTCATGCCGCTTTGCGAATCGGGCGAGCTGATCGTCAGCCTCGAGGATATGGCGGGCGCGCTTCACGTCGCCGCCGACCGCCGGACCGCGCGCATTCCCGCGGGCTGGAGCATTCGCCGGCTGACCGCGGCGCTGTGGGAAGAGGGGCTGGCGCTCGCGAACCAGGGCGACGTCAATCCGCAATCGCTCGCCGGCGCGATGGCGACGGGCACGCACGGCACCGGCGTCGTCCTCGGCTCGCTGTCGACCTTCGCGCGCGGTTTCCGGCTCGTCGGCGCCGATGGCGAGGCGCGCTGGTGCGACGCCACGGCCAACGCCGACCTCTATCAGGCGCAGCGCCTGTCGCTCGGGCTGTTTGGCGTCGCGACCGAGATCGAGGTTGCGGTCGTCCCGGCCTTTCATCTCGCCGAACGGATCGAAAAGCGCCGCTGGGCCGAAATCCGCGAAAGCTACGACGAACTTGCGCAGCAGCACCGCCATATCGAATTCTGGTTCTTCCCGCACAGCGACGATGTGATCCTGAAGACGCTCGATCCGTGCGATCCGTGCGATCCGCCGTCGAGCACGACCGATATGGAGGAAACGGCGTTTCGCCGCATACTCGATATCGCCGCGCGCCTGCCGTTCCTCACGCCCTTCCTGCAGCGCCTGATGATGCGAACCGAAATCGGCGGCGGCCGCCGCGGCCCCGCGCACGCCATTTTCCCCTCGGACCGCACGATCCGCTTCGAGGAGATGGAATATGAAATGCCGCGCACCGCGGGGCTCGGGACGCTCGACGAGGTCGTCGGCTGGGTTCGCAAGAAGCGTCTGCCCGTGACCTTCCCGTTCGAATATCGCACCGTCGCCGCCGACGATATCTGGATGAGCCCGATGAATGCGGGCCCGGTCGCCGCGATCTCGATGCACCAATATGCGAGGATGCCCTGGGCGACGCTGTTCGCCGATGCCGAGGCGATTTTTCGCGGCGCCGGCGGGCGTCCGCACTGGGCCAAGCGCCACACGCTGGACCGCGCCGACGTCGCCGCGCTCTATCCGATGGCGGAGCACTATACCGCGGTCCGCCGCGCCGCCGATCCGCACGGCAAATTTCTCAACCCGCACCTGGAGGCACTCTTCGCATGACGACCGACCGCGAACTGCACGGCCATCTGATCGGCCGGCAGGGGTCGCGCGCCGACCTCAACACGCCGGCGCTCATACTCGATATCGATGCGCTCGACCGCAATATCGCGACAATGGCGGCGCTGACGGCGGGCAGGGGGGTCGCGCTCCGCCCGCATGCCAAGACGCACAAGAGCGTCGACATCGCGCTCCGCCAGATCGCGGCGGGCGCGGCCGGTGTCTGCTGCGCCAAGATCGGCGAGGCCGAGGCGCTGACCGAAGGCGGAGTGACGGGAATCCTCATCACGTCGCCCGTCGCCGCGCCCGCCGCGATCGACCGCCTCGCGAAACTTGCGGGCGCGGCCGATGGGCTGATGGCGGTCGTCGACCACCCGGGGGTCGCCGGACGCCTGCAAGCCGCGCTCGCCGCCGCCGATGCGTGCCTCGACGTCATCATCGACATCGACCCCGGCATCGCGCGCACCGGTGTCGCGTCGGCCGAGGCAGCGGTCGCGCTCGCACGCGTGATCGACGCGGCGCCGAACCTCGAATATCGCGGCGTGCAATTCTACTGCGGGTCGCAGCAGCATATCGAAAGCTACGCCGATCGCCGCGCCGCGATCGTCGAGCGCACCGGCTATCTCGAGGACGTCATCGCCGCGCTCGCCGACGCCGGTTTCGCGCCGGGCATTGTCACCGGATCGGGTACGGGCACCCACCGCATCGACCTCGAACTCGGCGTCTTCAACGAATTGCAGGCGGGCTCCTACGTCTTCATGGACAAGCAATATCTCGACTGCGACATCGCCGACGGTGGCGAGCCGCCGTTCGAGGTGTCGCTTGCGGTCGACGCGCGCGTCGTCAGCGCGAACCACAGCGGGCTCGTGACGATCGACGCCGGCTACAAGTCGCTCTCGACCGACGGCGGCGTCGCGGTGGTGCAGCGCGGCGCGCCCGAAACCGCCTTTTTCGCCTTCATGGGCGACGAACATGCGGCGCTGATCGCGCCCGAAATCGGGAACGAACTCCAGCCCGGCGACCCGGTCAGCCTGACCGTCCCGCACTGCGACCCGACGGTGAACCTCTACGACAGCTACCATGTCGTCGCCCGCGATACGCTCGTCGCGATCTGGCCGGTGAGCGCGCGCGGCCGCGCGCGATGAGCGTCGCCGTCCGGTCGCCGCAACAGGACCGCGCGCGCCGGACGCGGGCCCGGCTGCTCGACGTCGCGGGCGAATTGCTCGCCGAGGCCGGGATCGAGCGCATCTCGACCAATATGATCGCCGCGCGCGCCGGCCTCACCCCGCCCGCGCTCTACCGCTATTTCGGTGACAAATATGCGGTACTCGAAGCGCTCGGGCGGCGGTTGATGGAGCGCCAGAATGCGGTGCTCGACGCGTGGCTCGCGCGCCACGCGCCCGGCGGGATCGCGAGCATGGCCGACCATATCGGCGATCTCCTGAGCCGGAATGCCGCGGTGACGCGCGCCGAACCGGGCGCGGTGTGGATCCTCCGCGCGCTGCACGCCTCGCCGCAGCTCGTCCACGTCCGCCTCGAATCGCACCGCCACGTCACCGACCGGCTCGTCGATGCCTGTGCGCCGCACCTTCCCGGCATCGATCGCAAATCGCTCTGGCCGCGGTTGCGGCTCGCGGTCGAGATCGGCTTCGCGGCCGACGAAATGCTCTGCGAGGAAGACCGCATTCCCGCCGATGCCGTGCGCGCCGAAACGGCGTCGATGCTCCGCGCAGCGCTGCTCGACCTGACGGCGCGCCTCTCCTGATACACCTCGCCGCAACCATACTTCCCTTTCGGCCGCGCAGGCTTTAGAGGCGGGGACATATGGCCGCCGACAGTCCGCCCGATTTCCGCCTTCGCCTCCGCCGCGACGGCAATGCCGTCATCGCCTGGTTCCGCGACATGTGGACGCGGCGCTGGTTCCGCTGGCTCGGCTGGCTCGCGCTTGCGGGCCTACTCTTTCTTGCGCTGATCTGGGTGGTTTTTGCACGCGACCTGCCGTCGGTCGACCAGCTGCGCGACTATGAGCCGCCGCTGCCGACGATGGTCCGCGACGGCGAGGGCAAGCCGGTGCACAGCTATGCGCGCGAACGCCGCGTCCAGCTCGAATATAGCGAATATCCCCAGCTCCTCGTACGCTCGTTCCTCGCCGCCGAGGACAAGACCTTCTTCAGCCACGGCGGCATCGATTATCCGGGCATCGCGACCGCGATCGTCACCAACCTGACGAACAGCGGCCGTCCCGTCGGCGCCTCGACGATCACCCAGCAGGTCGCGAAGAACCTGCTGCTCACCAATGAGCTCAGCTATCGCCGCAAGGTGCGCGAGGCGATCCTCGCGATGCGTATCGAGAGCGCGCTCACCAAGGAGCAGATTCTCGAACTCTACCTCAACGAGATCCCGCTCGGCCGCCGCAGCTTCGGCGTGCAGGCGGCGAGCCGCGCCTATTTCGACAAGGACGTCGACCAGCTCCAGCTCCACGAAATGGCCTTTCTCGCGATCCTGCCCAAGGCGCCCGAGAAATACGGCCGCGCGCGGTTCGAGCGCGAGGCGCTGGCGCGGCGCAACTTCGTGCTCGGCTCGATGTACGACAATGGCTGGATCAGCGCGGCGCAGCGCGACGCCGCGCGCGGCATGCCGCTCGGCCTGACCAACACGGGCAATACCGCGGTCGCACAGGTCGGCGGCTATTATATGGAAGAGGTGCGGCGCCAGCTGATCGCGCAATTCGGCGAGACCGCCGACAACGGCCCGCACAGCGTCTATGCCGGCGGCCTCTGGGTGCGCACCCCCTATGACGGCGAGATGCAGCAGGGCGCGACGATGGCGCTGCGCAAGGGGCTCCAGCGCTACGACGCGGGCAAGGGCTGGTCGGGGCCGATCGCGACGATCGAGGCCGACGACCAGTGGCAGAGCCGCCTCGCGTCGAGTTTCATCGGCATCGACTATGACAATTGGCGCGTCGCCGCCGTGCTCGCCAAATCGGCGGGCGGCGCGCGTATCGGCTTCGCCAACGGCGATACCGGCACGCTGCCCGCGAGCGCCGCGACGATGGGGTATCGCAAGACCGGCGGCAGCGCCTTCTCGGCGATGCGCCCGGGCGACCTGATCGTCGTCAAATCGACCGGTGGCAGCGGCTATGCGCTGCGCAACATTCCCGAAGTGTCGGGCGGCATGGTCGTCGAAAGCCCGCATTCGGGGCGCATCTATGCGATGCAGGGCGGCTTCGACGTGCGGCTGTCGCCCTTCAACCGCGCGACGCAGGCCGAGCGCCAGCCGGGCTCGACGATCAAGCCTTTCGTCTACGCCGCCGCGCTCGACAATGGCATGACCCCCGCGACGATGATCGTCGACGGGCCGTTCTGCGTCTATCAGGGCGCGCGTTTCGGCAACAAATGCTTCCGCAACTTCGGCGGCGCTGGCGGATCGGGCGAGCATACGATGCGCTGGGGCCTCGAACAGTCGCGCAACCTGATGACGGTGCGCACCGCGAGCCAGATCGGCATGGAGCCGGTGGTCGAGATGATCGGCACGATGGGCATCGGCAAGCACGAGCCCTATCTTTCGACCGCGCTCGGCGCCGGCTCGACCACGGTCGAGAAGATGACCAATGCCTATGCGATGCTCGCCAACCACGGCCGCGAACTCCGGCCGCGCGTCATCGACTATGCGCAGGACCGCCGCGGCAAGGTGATCTTTCCCGTCGGCTGGAAGCCGTGCGAGGGCTGCAACAGGAAGGATTGGGACGGCCGCCCGATGCCGCGCTTCGCGCGCTCGGGCAAGCAGCTGATGGACCCGATCACCGCCTATCAGGTCGTCCATATGCTCGAAGGCGTCGTCCAGCGCGGCACCGCGGTGCGGCTGCGCGACCTCGGCGTGCCGCTGTTCGGCAAGACCGGCACGACTTCGGGCCCGAACGACGTCTGGTTCGTCGGCGGCACCCCTGACGTGATCGCGGGCATGTATATCGGTTTCGACCAGCCGCGCAGCATGGGCGGCTATGCGCAGGGCGGCAGCTATGCGGCGCCGATTTTCAAGGATTTCGCGCTCGCCGCGCTCGCCGACCGCCAGCCGATTCCCTTCTCGGCGCCGAAGGGCGTGCGCATGGTGCGAATCGACCGCCAGTCGGGGCGCCGCGTCTATGGCAGCTGGCCGGGGACCGATCCCAAGGCGTCGATCATCTGGGAGGCGTTCAAGCCCGAAAGCGAGCCGCGCCGGACGATCCGCCAGGAAGAAATCAAGCCGATCCGGACGCAGCGGCGGACGACCGGCGGCGCGTCGCAGAAGGGGCCGTCGGGCCGCACCGACAGCGACTTCCTCGACGATCGCGGCGGCATCATCTGACGTCGCGCACCGCCTTCCCCTGCGGCCGCTGAGGCCGTAAGGGCGGGATCAACATATTTCAGGAGCAAGGACATGCGCGCCGAAGCGCAGGATCATATCGACAGGATCAGGGCCGCACTGGCATTGCTGCGCCGCTTTCTCGACTGGGACCGCGCGGTGCGGCGGCTCGACGAACTCAATGCGAAGGTCGAGGACCCGACGCTGTGGAACGATGCGAAGGCGGCGCAAGACGTGATGCGCGAACGTCGCCGGCTCGACGAGGCGATCACCGCGACGCGCGCGATCGAAACCGAATGCGCCGATACCGCCGAGCTGATCGAGCTCGCCGAGATGGAAGGCGACGAGGCGATGGTCGACGAGGCCGTGGCGTCGCTCGCCGCGCTTGCCGCGCGCGCCGAGGAAGACAAGATCAGGGCGCTGCTCGCGGGCGAGGCCGACGCCAACGACGCCTATATCGAGGTTCACGCCGGCGCCGGCGGCACCGAAAGCCAGGACTGGGCCGAGATGCTCCAGCGCATGTATATGCGCTGGGCCGAAAAGCGCGGCATGCGGGTCGAACTCGTCGAATATCAGGCGGGCGAACAGGCAGGCATCAAGTCGGCGACGATGCTCGTGAAGGGCGAGAATGCCTATGGCTATGCGAAGACCGAAAGCGGCGTCCACCGCCTCGTCCGCATCTCGCCCTACGACAGCTCGGCGCGGCGCCACACCAGCTTCTCCAGCGTCTGGGTCTATCCGGTGATCGACGACAATATCGAGATCGAGATCAACGAGGGCGACCTCAAGATCGATACCTATCGCGCCTCGGGCGCGGGCGGGCAGCACGTCAACACGACCGATTCGGCGGTGCGCATCACGCACATCCCGACCGGCATCGTCGTTGCGAGCCAGAACGACCGGTCGCAGCACAAGAACCGTGCGACCGCGATGGGCATGCTGAAGGCGCGGATGTACGAGGCCGAGCTCCAGAAGCGCGAGGCCGCGGCCTCGGGCGAATATCAGGCGAAGACCGAGATCGGATGGGGCCACCAGATCCGCTCCTATGTCCTCCAGCCCTATCAGCTGGTAAAGGATTTGCGCACCGGCGTGACCTCGACCGCGCCGGGCGACGTGCTCGACGGCGCGCTCGATCCGTTCATGGCTGCGGCGCTGTCGCAGAAGGTCACGGGCGAAAAGGTCGAGGTGGAGGACATCGATTGATGAAGCGCGCGGCGCTCGTCCTGCTGGCACTCCTGCCGCTGCTCGGCGGCTGCGACGCACCTTGGGACGACAATGGCGACCGCGCCGAAACCGCGCGCGAATTCCCGCCCGCAGACCGGCCGGTGGCGGCGACCGTCTCGACCAAATGGTCGACCGAGGAAGCGCGCGACCGCGTCAACGAGGCCGAGGATGTGATGGACTCGGCCGACGTCCGCCCGGGCATGACCGTTGCCGATATCGGCGCCGGCGACGGCTATTACACCGTGCGCCTCGCGCAGCGCGTTGGCGCGAGCGGGCGCGTGCTCGCGCAGGATATCATCCCCGAGGTGATCGAACGGCTGGCCGACCGCGTCGCGCGCGAGCGGCTCGACAATGTCTCGCTGAAACTCGGCGCGGTCGACGATCCGCGGCTGCCGGCGGCGAGTTTCGACCGCGTCTTCATGGTCCATATGTATCACGAGATCGGCGAGCCCTACGCCTTCCTGTGGCGGTTGCGCCCGGCGCTGCGCAAGGGCGGGCAGGTCATCGTCGTCGACGGCGACCGCCCGATCGCCGATCACGGCACGCCCTTCCGCCTGCTCGTCTGCGAGTTCGAGGCGGTGGGCTACAAGCTCGTCTCCTACGACGACAAGGCGCACGCCGGCGGCTATCTCGCGCGCTTCGAACCCGATGGCCGGCGGCCCGAGCCCGGCGCGATCAAGGTCTGCGACAATCCGTGAAAATCTTCGCCCTGCCGTGGCGGGGGCTCAATAGACGATCAGCCGGTCCGCGGGGCCGACATCGGCGAGAAAACTGACGAGCCCCGCGGCGCGGACATAAGGAACGAGGTCGGTCGCCGCCAGTCCGAGCAGCGCCATGCCCGACTGGCAGACGAACACCCCGATCTCCATCGCGATCGCTTCCTCGACCAGCCGCGCGAGATCGGGCTGACCCGCCGCCTTGCGCGCGGCGTCGCCGGCGAAGGACACCGGATCGCGCAGCAGCGCCGCGGCCTCGCCCTGCAGGAAGATGCGCACCGGGCGCCCGAGCGCCGCCATGGCCATTCCCGTCTCGAGCGCAGCATAGAGCCGCCGTCCCTCGGCGACCGCGACGATGATGTTCAGCCCTTGCATATCGCGCATTCGGGATCCCCGGGCACGCCGACCTCGCGCCAGCGGCGATCGAGCATATCGACGATTGCGAGCCGTCCCGTCAACGCCTGGCCCCAGCCGGTGAGCGCGCGCACCGTCTCGAGCGCCGCCATCGTCCCGATCATCCCCGCCAGCGCCCCCATCACGCCGGTTTCGGCGCAGTTGGTTCCCGGCCGGTCGGGGTCGTTGCCGACGAGGCACGCATAGCAGGCGTGGCCCGCGCGCCAGCCCTCGTAGAGCGCGACCTGTCCCTCGAACGCGCCGATCGCGGCACTGAGCAGCGGGATTTCGAGCGCGACCGCGGCACGGTTGACCGCGAGCCGCGTCGCGAAATTGTCGCAGCCGTCAAGGATCAGGCTCGCCCCCGCCAGCAGCGTCTCTGCATTGGCGTTGTCCAGCCGCCCGGCGACCGCGACCGCCGCGACATGCGGATTGATCCGCCGCGCCGCGTCGGCGGCGACCCCGGCCTTGTGCGCGCCGATATCGGTGTCGGTGAACAGCGGCTGGCGTTGCAGGTTCGACAGCTCGACCCGGTCATGGTCGATGATCGTCAGCTTCCCCACGCCCGCCGCCGCCAGATAGGTGATCGCGGGACAGCCGATCCCGCCCGCGCCGATCACCGCGACATGCGCGGCCTTGAGCTTCGCCTGCCCCGCACCGCCAAAGGCCGGAAGGATGATCTGGCGTGCGTACCGGTCGAGTTCGGCGTCGCTGAGCACCGGTCAGCGGAGCTTGATGCCCGACAGCGAGGCGACACCCGCCGTATGCGCGGTTTCGTCGACGACGGCGCTTTCAACCCCGGTCGATCCGAAGCCGCCCGCGCCGCGCGCCGTCGCGTCGAGCGCCTCGACCTCGGCAAAGGTCGCACGCTGCACCGGTGCGGGGACCATCTGCGCGATGCGGTCGCCGCGCCGGATCTCGAAATTCTCGTCGCCGAGGTTGGCGAGAATCACCTTCACCTCGCCGCGATAGTCGCTGTCGATCGTCCCCGGGGTGTTGAGGCAGGTGATGCCGTGCTTGAGCGCCAGCCCCGAGCGCGGACGCACCTGCACCTCGTAACCCGCGGGGATCGCCATCGCGAACCCCGTCGCGACCGCGTGGCGCGTGCCGGGGCGCATCGTCAGCGTCTCGGCCGCGACCACGTCCATCCCCGCCGCGCCGTCCGACGCATAGGCGGGCAGGGGCAGCCCGCCGCCGTTGGGCAGGCGCTGGATGGCGATTTCAATCTCTTTCAAGGGGGATACGCTTTTCGAGTTCATCGGCGATCTTTTCCATCAATTTGCGGGCGACGGCCTGTTTGGGCAGCCGGTCCCAGCTGTCCACGCCGTCCTTGCTGACGATATGCACCCGGTTGCTCTCGCCGCCCATCGGGTCGGCCGAAACATCGTTGGCGACGATCCAGTCGCAGCCCTTGCGCGCGAGCTTCGCCTGCGCATGGGCGATGACATCGTTGGTCTCGGCGGCGAAACCGACCAGCAGCGGCGGGCGCTCGGGGCTTTTGGCCACGCTGGCAAGAATGTCGGGATTCTCGGCGAGCGCGAGTGGCGGCACCTGCCCGCTGCCGTCCTTCTTGATCTTCTGACCGGCGGTTTCGGCGGCGCGCCAGTCGGCGACCGCGGCGACCATGATCGCGGCATCGACGGGCAGGCCTTCCTGTACCTCGGCCGCCATTTGGGTCGCGGTCTCGACGTCGACGCGGATCACGCCGGGCGGGGTCGGCAGCGGCACGGGGCCCGCGATCAGCAGCACCTCGGCGCCGGCCTCGGCGGCGGCGGCGGCGATCGCGAAGCCCTGCTTCCCGCTCGACCGGTTGGCGATGTAGCGCACCGGGTCGATCGGCTCGTGCGTCGGCCCGGCGGTGATCAGGATCCGCCGCCCGAACAGCGGACGGTGGTTCGCGGGGGCGAAATCGGGCTGGCCGGTCAGCGGCACGATCGTCGGCGGATTGGCGAGCGCCCTGTCGATCGCCGCCTTGATCGCCGCCGGTTCGGGCAGACGGCCGGGGCCATATTCGCCGCATGCCATCTCGCCCTCGTCGGGCTCCATCACGGTGACGCCGTCGCCGCGCAGGGTCGCGACGTTGCGCCGCGTCGCGGCGTGCAGCCACATGCGCACATTCATCGCCGGGGCGGCGAGCACGGGCTTGTCGGTCGCAAGCAGCAAGGTGGTCGCGAGATCGTCGGCGATCCCCGCCGCCATCTTCGCGAGCAAATCGGCTGTCGCAGGCGCGACGACGACAAGGTCGGCCTCGCGGCTGAGCTCGATATGCCCCATCTCGACCTCGTCCTTGAGGTCGAAGAGACTGGTGTAGACCTTGTTCTCGCCGAGCGCCGCGAGCGTCAGCGGTGTCACGAACTGCTCGCCCGCGCGCGTGAGCACGCAGCGCACGGTCATGCCCGCCTTGCGGAGCAGGCGGACGAGCTCGATGCTCTTGTAGGCGGCGATGCCGCCGCCGACGATCAGCAGGATGCGCGGGGCGGCCATCAGCGGCGGCTGGCCTGCCCCGGACGGGCGGCGATCGACAGGGTTTGATTCATCGCCGTCTCCTTCGCCCCCCAGTTATGCGCTTCGGCGCGCCAGTTCAAGACGAGGCCGCCGCCGCCTCGATGGACCGCGCCGGCCCAAACAGCGCGCGGACAAGCACGGCGAGGGCGGCGGGCGCAAAGGCGAGCCCGACGAACAGCGTCGGCGTCACGAGCATCGCCCAGTAGAAATTGGCCGGACGGGCAAAGAGCATCAGCAGTGCGGCATAGAAGAGCTGGATCAGCAGCCCCGCGAGCCCGAGCCGCGAGCGCCACGCCGCCCACCCCAGCAGCGCGAGCGGGACGAGCAGCGCGCCGGCCCAGCCGGCGAGGAAACGCAGCAGCGACGAGGCCTGAACAAACGACAGATAGGCGATCCAGCCTCCCTGTCCGTGCCAGCCCTGGCTCGCGGCATCGGCGGGCGAGGTGACCGCGGCGAGCGCCGCGACATGCGCCGCGATGCCCCCCGCAAAGGCGAGGCCGACCGCCAGCCATCCGGCCGCCGCACGCCAGTCGCGGTCGATCAGCGCGAACAGCCCGAACAGCATCGCGACGGGCAGGACCGTCTCGCGAATCGCCAGCGCCGCCGCGACGATCGCCATCGTCGCCCACGGGCGTGCCGGGCGATAGAGCGCGAGCGCGAGCGCCAGCAGGGCGCCCGCCGCCGCCTCGTGGATGTAGAGCCATTCGCGCGTCGCGAGCTGCGTCAGATTCGCGGCGACGAACAGCGCTCCGACCGCGACATGGCGGGGAAGCCCGGCGTCGGTCCGCAGCCGCCGGTACCAGGCCATGATCGCAGCAGCGCCGATCAGGAGAAAGACGAACATGGTGTTCCGTTCGCCGAGTGCGGCGACAATATGCGCGAGCGTCGGCAGGCGGACCGTCACGAACGGTCGCAGCGGATAATGTCCGGCCCGGTGCTCGGCCGCCGCCGCTGCATAATAGGATTCGCCTTCGCCGACCCGCTTCGCGATGCGCGCATAGAGCGCATGATCGCCGACGAGCCCGTCGAACCGCGCCGACGTCGGCTTGGCCACCGCGATATGGTCGTGCCCGACGCCGCCCGCCATGCCCGGGAGCATCAGCAGCGCGAGCAGCGCCAGCACCGTCGCCGCGACCGGACGCGAGGTCCCGGCAAAGCGGTTCCAGCCGGATGCGGCGCCCGTCATTTGCGCCAGGTCAGCGCCGATGACATGGCGAAATTCCAGATCGCGCCGACGACGACGCCCGCGATCCCGGCGACCCACCAGCGCTCGTCCTGTCCCGCCATCCACGTCCCGATGCCGATATTGGCGGCCGCGCCGAGCGCCGAAATCGCATAGAAGCTCGCGAGCCCCCCGACGAGGCGCCAGCCCTTCAGCTTGCGGTCGGCATAGGTGAAGCTGTTGTTGAGGAAGAAATTGAAGGCGATCGCGGTCATCACGGCCGCCGTCTGCGCGGCGACAAAGGCGCTGCCCGTGCCGAGGATCGTGCGCAGCACAGCGAGGTGGACGAACACGCCGAGCCCGCCGACCATCAGGAATTTGAGCAGGCGGACGGGGACGAAACGGCCGATCGTCTTGTCGGCGATCAGCTCGGCATATTCGGCGATCACGCGCGCGCCGATCTTGCTCTCGCCGGCCTCGCGCGTGCGGAACTCATAGGGGATTTCGGCGACCTTCAGCGGCGCGGGGCTCGACGCCAACAGGTCGATCAATATCTTGAAACCGATCGCCGACAGGCGCGGCAGCGCGCGTTCGAAGGCGTCGCGGCGCACAGCGAAAAAGCCGCTCATCGGATCGGACACGTCGGTGCCGAGCGCGATCTGTCCGGTGCGCGTAGCGAGCCGACTCATCCACGCGCGATCCTTGTCCCAGTCGCCGATCCCGCCGCCTGCGACATAACGTGTGCCAACCGCGATATCGGCGCCATCCGCGATCGCGTCGATCAGCCGCGGCAGCGCGTCCTCGCTATGCTGCAGGTCGCCGTCCATCACCGCGATCACAGGGGCGGCGGTCGCCAATATGCCTTCGACCACCGCCGACGACAGCCCGCGGCGGCCGACGCGCTGGACGATCCGCACATGCCGCGATCCACGGCCGATACGGCGCACCAGCTCGCTCGTCCCGTCGGGCGAATTGTCATCGACAAACACGACTTCCCATCCGCGTCCGGCGAGGACGACCGACAGTTTTTCGATCAGCCTTTCGACATTGCCGGCTTCGTTGAGCGTCGGCACCACGACCGCGATCTCCAGCGACAGCGTTTCAGCCGGCAAAATGGCACGGGAAGTCAGGATGTCGTGGCGCATGAAACCTCGGTTTTGCCCGGATTTCGCGTCCGGAGTTGGTCGAGGCCGAGGCTTAGCAATTCAAGGTAAATGTCCAGTAACCAAGCGCCTCGCTAGTGGCGACGCGAGGCGGATTGTCTAGCTGATCCCCGACACCCACAATGCGGCGGCGCCCGCAGCTGCGCCCGCGATCGCGGTGAGCACATAGCGCCACCAGACGCGCTTCTCGCCCTTTTCCCACATCAATGCGATGTCGGGCAGCGGCGGTGCGGGCGGCGCGGCGCCCTTCTTGGGCAATTGCGCGTCGAGGCGGCGGATGATGTCGGGGATCAGCGCCAGCGTCTTGCCCTGTTCGCGCAAGCCGTCGGCGAGCGCGGCTTCGGGGCCGAGTTCGTCGCGAATCCACTCGCTGACGAAGGGGCCCGAGACATCCCACATATTGATCTTCGGATTGAGCATCGTCGCGACGCCCTCGACCATCACCATCGTCTTCTGCAGCAGCAGCAGGTGCGGCTGCGTCTGCATGTCGAAGTCGCGCGTGATCGCGAACAGCCCGTCGAGCATCTGCCCGACGCTGAGCTCGCTCACCGGCTTGCCGCGCATCGGCTCGCCGACCGCGCGGAGCGCCGTCGCGAACTCCTCGACGCTGTGATAGTCGGGAACGTACTGCGCCTCGAAATGGATTTCGGCGACCCGGCGGTAATTGCCCGTGGTCAGGCCATAGAGGATTTCGGCGAGCCAGTAACGCGCCTGCCGGTTGATCCGCCCCATGATCCCGAAATCGACCGCGGCGATCGTGCCGTCGGCTTTCACGAACAAATTGCCCTGGTGCATGTCGGCGTGAAAGAAACCCTCGGCGATCGCCTGCCGCAGGAAGGCGTTGACGAGGTTCGCTGACAATTTTTCCATGTCGTGCCCTGCGGCGATCAACTGCTCGCGGCGCGAAATCTTGATCCCGTCGATCCAGTCGAGCGTCATCACGCGGCTTGCGGTGCGGTCCCAGTCGATAGCCGGAACTTCATAGGTCGGTACCCCGACCATCGCGTCGGCGAGTTCGGATGCAGAGGCAGCTTCGCGGCGGAGGTCGAGTTCGCGCAGCGTCCAGCGGCGGAAATTGGCGATGACCTGCCGCGGACGGAGGCGCGAGGCTTCGCCGCCGAACGCCTCGAGGTGCGCGGCCGCCCATTCATAGGTTTCGATGTCGCGCGCGAACTGCTTGTCGATGCCGGGGCGGCGCACCTTGACCGCGACCTTGCGGCCGTCGGTGGTCACCGCGCGGTGGACCTGCGCGATCGATGCCGATCCGACGGGTTCGGGATCGAATTCGCTGTAGAGGCTTTCGAGCGGGACTTCGAAGACCGCCTCTATTTCCTGCCGGATGCGATCGAATGCGACGGGCGAAAGCGCGTCCTGCAGCGTCAGCAGATTGTGCGCGGCTTCCTCGCCGACAAGATCGGGCCGCGTCGCGAGCGTCTGGCCGAGCTTCACCGCGGCGGGGCCGATCGCCTGAAAGGCGGCGGCATAGTCGGGCACTTTCGGCTGGACTGTGCCGAATCGGGCGATGCGGCAGAGCCGCTTCACCCCCGGCGGGGTTTGCGGCGCCGTTTCGATCCCGCGCAGCGCGCCGTGGCGCGCAAGGATGCGCCCCCATTTCAGCAGGCGGATGATGTGGGTGACGGGTCGGGTCAAGCTTTCCACCCGCTGTGGATCGCGACGAGGCCGCCGAGAATCGGTTCGACCTTCACCGCGGTGAAGCCCGCCTCGCGGATCATCTGCGCGAATTTGGGCATCGGCGGGAAGCGGCGGATCGATTCGATCAGGTAACGGTAGCTGTCCTCGTCGTCGGCGATCAGTTTGCCGAGTTTCGGTACCAGATGATGCGAATAGGCGTCATAGGCCTGCGCGAAGCCCGGCCATTCGTTGGTCGAAAACTCGAGGCAGAAGAAACGCCCGCCATAGCGCAGCACGCGGTGCGCTTCCTTCAAAGCCGCGGGAATGTCGGTGACGTTGCGGATGCCGAAAGCGATCGTATAGGCGTCGAAAAACTGGTCGGGGAAGGAGAGCTTCTCGGCATTCTGCTCGGACCAGACGAGGCTGTCGATCCCTCGCTCGGCGGCGCGTTCGACGCCAACGCCCAGCATGTCGGGGTTGATGTCGGCTACCGTGATGCTCGCGCCGAAGCGCTCCATGCGAAAGGCGATGTCGCCGGTGCCGCCCGCCATGTCGAGGATCGTCTCACCCTCGCGCGGCTTCACGCGGCGGACGAAGCGATCCTTCCACAGGCGGTGCATGCCGCCCGACATCGCATCGTTCATGATGTCATATTTGCGCGCGACGCGGCTGAACACTTCGCCGACCATCGCGGTCTTCTCGCCCGCGGGGACCTGTTCATAGCCGAAGCTGACGGTGTCGGGAGTGACCATGGTGCGCGCGCCTTTGCGGGGGAGAGGTAAAGTCGAACGGCCTTTAGCGGGGCCTTGCCGCCCGCGCAAATGGCGCGTAGCCCGATGCGCGATATGCCAGAATTGCCCGAAGTCGAAACCACCGTCCGCGGCCTTGCCCCCTTCCTCGAAGGCCAGCGGCTGACCGCGGTCACCACCTTTCGGCCTGACCTGCGCCGCCCCTTTCCCGCCGACCTTGCGCAGCGGCTCACCGGCGCGACGGTCACGGGGCTTTCGCGTCGTGCCAAATATGGCCTCATCTCGACCGACCGCGACGACCATATGATCTTCCACCTCGGTATGTCGGGGCGCTGGCGGACCGAGGGCGGCGAGGCGGGCAAGCATGATCATCTGCTGCTCGAAACCGGGGCGGGGCACCGGCTTTTCCTCCACGACCCGCGGCGCTTCGGGTCGGTCGATCTGGTATCGGGCGATCCGCTGACGCGGTTCCCCGCCTTCGTCACGCTCGGCCCCGAACCGCTGTCGGATGCTTTCGACGCCGCTTATCTCGGACAAATGCTCGCGGGGCGGCGCGCGCCGATCAAGGCGATGCTGCTCGATCAGACCATCGTTGCGGGGCTCGGCAATATCTATGTCTGCGAGGCGCTCAACATGGCGCATATCTCGCCCGTGAAGCCCGCGGCCGACGTGTCGAAGGCGAAGCTGGCGGCGCTGGTGCCCGCGATCAAGGAGGTGCTCATCGCCGCCATCGCGGCGGGCGGCTCGACCTTGCGCGATTTTCTCAGCCCCGGGGGCGACCTCGGCTATTT
Source organism: Sphingopyxis sp. (assembly GCA_017745175.1). GTDB lineage: Bacteria > Pseudomonadota > Alphaproteobacteria > Sphingomonadales > Sphingomonadaceae > Sphingopyxis. Next base: position 66,029 of record JAGHZY010000008.1, read on the forward strand.
CGCGAAGGACTGGCGCGTCTATGGCCGCGAAGGCGAGGGCTGCGAATGCGGCGGGACGATCGCGCGCATCGTGCAATCGGGCCGGTCGACCTTCCATTGCCCCAAATGCCAGAGGTGATTGTTCGGAACGACAGCTAACGACCGGGAGCGGACGTACCTCTCCCGTTCGCATCGAGCGAAGTCGAGATGCCCCTCGGCGTGGCGCGAGGTCGATGGGTGTCTCGACTTCGCTCGACACGAACGGAAAAGAGAAATGGCAGGAAACGACCGATTGCGGACCTAACCAATATCGTCACCCCGGACTTGATCCGGGGTCCATGACTTCAGCGCTGCGATGGATCCCGGATCAAGTCCGGGATGACGAATGTCGGGAATCCACCCCGAAACCGTCGTGCGAGCGGTGATGGCCAATGGAAACATCCGCAAACCCATTGACCAAAGCGCCCTTCGCCGCTATGCGCGCACCCTTCGAGCAGGGTCCGGGCGTCCGGAACCGGCCGCATCCGGACATTGATTCGCCGCAACTCGCGCGATTCGGCTGCTCCGTTGAGGCTGTGCTCCGACCATGTAGACCGTTTGAAAGACTAGAGGAATTTATGGCCAATACGCCGCAGGCAAAGAAGCGCATCCGCCGCAACACCGCGCGCACCGTCGTGAACAAGAATCGCGTTTCGCGCATTCGTACGCTGGTGAAGAAGGTCGAAGCCGCCGTCGCCGCCGGTGACAAGGATGGTGCCTCCGCTGCCCTGAAGGCTGCGCAGCCCGAAATGGCGCGCGGCGTTGCCAAGGGCGTGCTCCACAAGAACACCGTAGCGCGCAAATATTCACGCCTGACCAAGAGCGTGAACGCGATCGCCTGATTTCGCTCGTCCCGAAAGGGAACAAAAAGGACCCGCCGGCGTCATGTCGGCGGGTCCTTTTTTGTGCCCGATATTGTGACACGCGCGTGGCAATAGTGTTGCAGCGCGGTAAGTGACGGATTTACGGCGATTCGTTGTTTCACCTTCCGATTGTCACAAATAAGATACTGAAAATAATATATAAAATGGCGTTTTGGCGCGATTCCGGCCCCCCGGGTGAGTCAAGATTTTTATTTCAGTATTTTTACATGGCGAGCCCTTGATCGACTCGCCGACCCCTGACTAGACAGGGGCGTCGCTGGCCTTCGCCGGTGGCCGCTACATCGACATGATTCGCATCTTTTCGGGCCGCCTGTCCCGGATGGGAAACCTGTGCCCCGGCACGGGTGACGAATCGGCGTGTGGCCGGCCGCCCGATGACCCGGCGGGGGACCTGAGGGGGCGGCACGGCGTGATAGAGGGCAGCAATCGGCATGAACAGGACGCAAAGGGTGGAGCGATGAGCGGCGATGCTGCAGCGCTCTGGCCGCGCGTGGCCGAGGGGCTCCGCCGCGACCTTGGCGTGCGCACCTTCGATCATTGGCTGAAGCCCGTGCGCTTTGCCGATTATTGCACGCTGTCGGGCGTGGTGACGCTCGAAACCGTCAGCCGCTTTTCGGCGAACTGGATCAACGAACGCTTCGGCGACCGGCTCGAACTCGCGTGGCGCCAGCAGCTGCCCGCGGTGCGCAGCGTCATGGTCCGCGGCGGCGCGGCTGCCGACGACCGGGCCTCGACGCTCGCGGCGTCGCCGCTGCCGAACTTCGACACGCCGGCACCGGCGCGACCCGTTGCCAATCCGGCGCTGTCCGGTTTCGATCCGCGCCTGTCGTTCGACCGCTTCGTCGTCGCGCGCTCGAACATCCTCGCCGCCAACGCTGCGCGCCGCATGGCGATGGTCGAGGCGCCGCAGTTCAACCCGCTCTATCTCTGCTCGGGTACCGGGCAGGGCAAGACGCACCTCCTCCAGGCGATCGCGCAGGATTATGCCGCGGCGCACCCGGCCGCGAACATCATCCTGATGTCGGCGGAAAAGTTCATGCTCGAATTCGTCGGCGCGATGCGCGGCGGCGACATGATGGCGTTCAAGGCGCGGCTGCGTGCCGCCGACCTGTTGCTGCTCGACGATCTCCAGTTCGTGATCGGCAAGAATTCGACGCAGGAGGAACTGCTCCACACGATCGACGATCTGCTGACCGCGGGCAGGCGCCTCGTCGTCACCGCCGACCGCCCGCCGGCGATGCTCGACGGGGTCGAGGCGCGGCTGCTGTCGCGCCTGTCGGGCGGGCTCGTCGCCGATATCGAGGCGCCCGAGGACGATCTGCGCGAACGCATCATCCGTCAGCGGCTCGCCGCGATGCCGATGGTCGAGGTGCCCGACGCGGTTGTCGCCTATCTGGTCAAGCATTTTACGCGCAACATTCGCGAGCTCGAGGGCGCGCTCAACAAGCTGCTCGCCTATGCCGCGCTCACCGGCACGACGGTCGACCTCGCGCTCGCCGAGGACCGGCTCGCCGAGAATGTCCGCAGCGCGCGCCCGCGGATCACGATCGACGAGATCCAGCGCGCGGTCTGCGCGCACTACCGGCTCGACAAGAGCGAGATGGCGTCGAAGCGCCGCGTCCGTGCGGTCGCGCGCCCGCGGCAGGTCGCCATGTATCTCGCGAAGGAGCTGACCCCGCGCTCCTACCCCGAAATCGGACGCCGCTTCGGCGGGCGCGACCATAGCACGGTGATTCACGCCGTCCGCACGGTCGAGGCGCTGCGCGTCAACGACAGCGAACTCGACGCCGAGATCGCGGCGATTCGCCGCGCGCTCAACAGCTGATCCACAGGCTTGTGCGGGGGTTATCCCCGGGGATATCCACAGCGTGCGCGCCGCTCGAGCGGCGGTTTCGGGGTGGAAAGCTGCCAGTATCCTCTCCCTAAAAGGGAGGAGAGAAGGCAGGTCAGTCTTCGGTCGCTGGCTGACATCGCCTTCTCGAGAGAAAAAAAAGCCCGCCTTCCTTCCGGAGGGCGGGCCTTTTGCCTTGGCCTGCGGGGCCGCTCAGCCCTTTTCGGGCGGGGCCACCGTGATCCGCACCCGTTCGCCCGAGTTGCCGGGGAAGCCGGTGAACATTGCCTCGACGAGGTTCGGGACCAGCGCCTGCAGGTTATTGTCGCGCGACTGCGCCTCGGCATGACCCTCGAACAGGCGCGAGCCGTCGGCGGCGCGGTTGATCTCGAGGTTGAGGCCGCTGGTGTAGACCGTGTAGCTCGACACGTCGTTATAGCCGCCCCAGCCGGGGCCGAAACCGCCCCACAGGAAGGGATCGCGATAGCCATAGACATAGCGGCGCCCGCCGCGGCCGGCGACGACCACGGGGCGATAGAAGCCGCGGCCATACCAGCCGCCGTAACCGCCGTACCAGGGGTCGCCGAAGCCCGGGCTCGACACGACGCGCTCGCGGCCCTTGTCGACGCCATAGTCCATGCGCACGACGAGGTCGGCGCGTTCGCCGTTCGCCGCGGGCCGATAGCCGTAGCGCGTGAGCTCGCCCGCGACCAGATTGGCATATTGGCCGAACTCTATGCCGCCCTGCAGCGCGGGGTTGCTCGCCTCGACGGTGAAGCTCTGGCCCTGCGGCGCGGGAAGCTGCGACTGGAAGCGCGCGACATCGGCCTTGAACGGGGTCGCGCAACCGGCAAGCGCAAGCGCCGCGCCCGTCATCGCGGCCAGGCCCAGTCGCCGGAAATTGATCTTGCTCATCGTCTTGGCTCCGTGATTCGGTGCGCGGTCACGCCGCGCTTTCATACCATAGACTATGCCGATGCGACTTAACCTTGGTTGAACCCGCTTCGTCGCACGACGTTCCACGCCCCAGATATGGGGGCGTGGAACGCAAAAACAAGAAATTTCGCGCCGGAACAGCAGCGTGTCAGCGGCAGAGCCCCAGCGCGGCATAGGCCGCGTCGAGCGTCGGCTTCGCGAGCGCGCGCGCCTTCGCCGCGCCCTTTTCGAGGATCGAGTCGAGCGCGGCGGCATCGTCCTTCAGCGCGACGAAGCGCGCGTTGATCGGGCCCAGTTTCTCGATCAGCAGTTCGCCGAGCGCGGGCTTGAACGCGCCGAAGCCCTGCCCCGCATGATCACGCAGCACCGCGTCGACGCTCGTGTCGGCGAGCGCGGCATAGATGCCGACGAGGTTGCGCGCCTCTGCGCGCGCCTCGAGCCCTTCGGCTTCGGACGGCAGCACCTCGGGGTCGGTCTTCGCCTTGCGGACCTTCTGCATCATCGTGTCGGCATCGTCGGTCAGGTTGATGCGGCTCATATCCGACGGGTCCGACTTGGACATTTTCGCCGTGCCGTCGCGCAGGCTCATGATGCGCGCCATGCCCGCCGGAATGATCGGCTCGGGCAGGGTGAACACCGGCGCCTCTTCGCTGGCGTAATCATTGTTGAACTTCTGCGCGACGTCACGCGCGAGCTCGAGATGCTGCTTCTGGTCCTCGCCGACGGGGACGTGCGTCGTCTGGTACAGCAGCACATCGGCCGCCTGCAGCACGGGGTAGGTATAGAGCGCCGCCGACGCGCTTTCGCGATTCTTGCCCGACTTGTCCTTGAACTGCGTCATCCGGTTCAGCCAGCCGAGCCGCGCGGTGCCGTTGAGCAGCCATTGCAGTTCGGCGTGCGCGGGGACGCGCGCCTGGTTGAAGAGGATCGAGCGGTCGGTATCGATCCCGCACGCGACGAGCGCCGCGGTCATCGCGCGCGTGTTGGCGGTCAGTTCGGCGGGGACGTGCGGCATCGAGATCGCGTGGAGATCGGCGAGGAAGTAGAGCTTGTCGCCCGCCATCTCGTCCTGCATGCGCACCCAGTTGCGGATCGCGCCCAGATAATTGCCGAGGTGCAAATTTCCGGTGGGCTGGATGCCCGATAGCGTCCGCATGATCTATTCCTTCGTGGTCGCCGCTCCATTGCGGCGCCGCCGCGTCAGCATGGCGACCAGATCCTTGTCAAGCGCGCCGACGAGGAAGGCGACCGCGAAAAACACCGCGCCGCCCGCGGCGCAGAGCGCGAGCAGCGACCAGATGCGCTCGATGACCGATCCGCCATAATAGGGCGCCATCATCGGCATCATCCACCAGAGCAGTGCCGACATCGCGGCGACCGCGACGATCTGGCGCGCGATGCGGCCGGCGAGCTTCGCGGTGAAATGGAACCAGCCGCGGTGATGCAGGATCGTATAGAGCAATAGGCAGTTGATCGTCGCCGACGCCGCGGTCGCCCCCGCGAGCCCGACGATACCATAATGTCCGACGACATAGAGGTTGATCGCGATGTTGACGATCAGCGAGGCAAGGGCGGTCCACACCGGCGTGCGCATATCCTCGCGCGCGAAAAAGCCGGGATTGAGGATCTTGATCACGACATAGGCGGGCAGGCCTGCCACCAGCGCCATCACGATATGCGCCATGATCGTGCCGTCCTCGGCGGTGAACTTGCCCCCGACGAAAAAGGCGGCGGTGAAGGCGGGCGCGCAGATCGCGAGCGCGGCGGCGGCGGGCAGCGTGAGCAAGGTCGCGATCTCGAAGGCATTGCTTTGCAAGCGCTGCGCCTCGGCCGCGTCGTCGCTGTGGATGTGGCGCGACAGCATCGGTAGGATTGCGGTGCCGAGCGCGATGCCGACGATGCCGAGCGGCAGCTGGTTGAGCCGGTCGGCGAGCTTGAGCAGGGTCAGCGACCCCTGCGGCAACGATGTGGCGAAGAAGGTGTCGACGAACTGGCTGACCTGGTAGATGCCGGCGCCGAAGGTCGCGGGCAGGATCAGCATCCCGAGCTTTCGCACCTCGGGGGTGAAGCGGGGAAAGCGCCAGTGGAGCCTGAGCCCCGCGCGGCGCACCGCCCACGCCATATAGGCGAGCTGGACGACGCCGGCGAGGCTGACCGACACCGCGAGCGCCGCGGCGACGATCCGGTCGTCGCCCCCCGGACCGCGCAGCCACCAGCCGGTGACGATGCCGCCGATCAGCACGATATTGAGCAGCACGGGCACGAAGGCGCCCGGCGCGAAGCGCGAGCGCGCGTTGAGCAGGCCCGACAGCATCGCGACGAGGCTGACGAGCGCGAGATAGGGAAAGGTCACGCGGCTCAGGAAGACCGCGAAATCGAACTTGCCCGGCACATCCTGGAAATCGCGCGCGAGCAGCCAGACGATCCCCGGCATTGCGATCATCATGATCGCCGAAAAGGCGAACAGCGCCCAGAGGAAGACCGACAGCACATCGTCGGCGAATTTCGCGGCGGCCTCCTCGCCGTCTTCGCCGTGCAGCGCGCGGCTGTACATCGGCACGAAGGCGACCGAGAAGGCGCCCTCGGCGAACAGGCGGCGAAAGGTGTTGGGAAGGGTGAAGGCGAGCTGGAAGGCGTCGGCGGCAAGGCCGGCGCCGAGCACACGGGCGAGCAGCATGTCGCGCGCGAAACCGAAAATGCGGCTGACCATCGTCAGGCCGCCGATCGTCCCCACGCTTTTGACGAGGCTGCTCAAGCCCTCAGCCCGCCCCCGTTACAGGGCTCAGGCCTGGCCGACCGCGACTTCGCCGGCCGCTTCGGCCTGCGCCGCCTGGACCTGCTGCGCGAACAGGCCGTGGAAATCGATCGGTTCGAGCAGCAGTGAGGGGAAGCCGCCGTCCTGCACCGCATCGGCGACGACGCGGCGTGCGAAGGGGAAAAGGATGCGCGGCGCTTCGGCGAGGAAGAAGGGCTGGAGCTGGTCGTCGGGGACGTTGCGGACGCCGAACAGGCCGGCATATTTCAGGTCGATGACGAAGCTCGTGCCCTGATCGGTCTTCGAGGTGACATCGATCTTCAGCGTCACTTCGTACAGATTGTCGCCGACGCTGTCGGCGGCGATGTTGAACTGGACGTCGACCTGCGGCGCATCCTGCCACTGATAGACCGCAGGCGCGTTCGGATTTTCGAACGACAGATCCTTCACATATTGCGAGATCAGACCGATCGCCGGGCTCGTGTCTTCGCCGTTGGGCTGCAGGGCGGGGTTGTTGAGGTCGGGGCTCGTCTCGTCGGCCATGGTGAAGGAAACTTTCGCTGAATGGATGGAAACAATATCGGCATCCGCGCACCGTATCGGAACCGCGGCGGACGGTTGCCGCGGCGCTTAGCAGCGCCCGGCTGCCAGCACAATGGGGCCCCTGTGTCCGGCAATGGTTAAGGCCGAATCGTTGACCCGCCGCGTGCAAGCGGCCATGGTTATTTGAAACCGGGGCGCGTATCGCCTATGTAACAACCAGTATGTTTCCATTGCCCGCATTGGACTTTTGCCCGTGACCGCTTTTTCGATCGTCCTGCTCGCCATGATTGCCGCCTTCCTCGGCATGCGGCTCTATTCGGTGCTCGGCAAGCGCACGGGGCATGAACAGGAACCCGTGCTGCCGCGCGAACGCGCCGCCACGGCGCCGGTCCGCCTCGACGAGAGCGACGGTGCGCCGGCGCCGGTGTCGGCTCCCGCCGACACGTCGGGCCTCGTCTATGAACCCGCTGCCGAGGCGGGCCTTCGCCAGTTGCTCGCGACCGACCGCAATTTCGACGCCGGCCGCTTCATGGAAGGTGCCGGGGCGGCATATCGCATGATCCTCGAGGCCTATTGGAAGGGCGATCGCGACACGCTTCGCGATCTTTGCGACGACGACAGCTACGAAGCTTTCTCCGAGGCGATCGCTGCACGCGAGGCCCGCGGCGAGACGCTCGACAACCGCCTGATCGGCATCGATTCGGCCAAGATCACCGCGGTCGAGCTGGGCCGCGGCGAAGCGCGCGTCACCGTCCGCTACCATGCCGACATCAGCGCGGTGACCCGCGATGCCGAGGGCAAGCTGATCGCCGGCTCGATGAGCGACGCCGCGCAGACCGACGACCTCTGGACCTTCCGCCGCCAGATCGGCAGCAACGACCCCAATTGGGTGCTCGACGAAGCCGAATCGGCCTGATCGCGTGATCCCGGGCGTGGGGGCGCCGCGCGCGCGGACTTTCGGATTCGCGCTGCTCGCGGCCCTGCCGCTGCTTTCGGGCTGCGCTTCGGTGATTCCGGAGGGGGATAGCCGTCCCGCGACCGCCGCCCCCGCGCCGCCGCGTCCGATTGGCACGCCGCGTCCTTATGTGCCGCGGCCGTCCGAACGCCCCGGCGCCGCGGCGCAGCCGGTTCCGGCGACGCCGCGCGCACCGCTTCCCGCCGCCGCGGTCCCGGCCGATGCGACAACCGCCGCCGCCAGCGGCGTGATCGCCGGACCCGATTTTTCGACGCTCGGCGTGACCGCCGGACAGGCGGCGACCGCGCTCGCCGCCTTCCGCATCAGCTGCCCGTCGGTGCAGCGGCGCGCCGATACCAGCGGCCTGACGCAAGGCGCCGACTGGGCCGAGAGCTGCAATGCGGCAAAGAGCTGGAAAGCCAGCGATGCGCTGACCTTCTTCACAACCCATTTCGCGACGGTGCAGGTCGGTGCGGGCACCGCCTTCGTCACCGGCTATTACGAACCCGAAATCGCCGCCTCGCGCACGAAGCAGCCGGGCTATGACGTACCCGTCTATCGCCGCCCCGCCGACCTCGTCGAAGTCGATCTCGGCCAGTTCGCCGACGATCTGAAGGGGCGCAAGATCCGCGGCCGCGTCGATGGCGGCGATTTCACGCGCTATTACGACCGCACCGCGATCGAAAGCGGCGCGCTCGACGGGCGCGGGCTCGAAATCGCCTGGGCCGCCGACGCCGCCGAATTCTTCTTCCTGCAGGTACAGGGCTCGGGGCGCCTCCGCCTGCCCGACGGCGGTATCATGCGCATCGGCTACGACACGCAGAACGGCCGCGGCTATGTCGGGATCGGCAAGCTCTTGCTCGATCGCGGCGAGCTTCCGCGCGGGCAGGCGTCGATGCAGGGTATTCTCGATTACCTCCGCGCCGACCCCGTGCGCGGCGCCGCGGTGATGAACGAGAATCCGAGCTGGGTCTTCTTCCGCGAACTCACCGGCCCCGGCCCGCTTGGCGCGCTCGGGGTACCGGTGACCGGCCGCGCGAGCGTCGCCGCCGACCCCAAATATGTGCCGCTCGGCGCCCCCGTCGTCCTTTCGCTCGACCGCGCCGAACCCAATGGGCTGTGGGTGGCGCAGGACACCGGTGGCGCGATCAGGGGCGCGAACCGCTTCGACAGCTTCTGGGGTGCGGGCGACGAGGGGCGCGCGATCGCCGGCGGCATGGCCGCGCGCGGTTCGGCTTTGCTCCTGCTCCCGCGCGCCAGCATCGCGCGGCTGATCCCGGCGCCTTGATGTGCCGCGGCGCCTCGATCCCGATGAAAGCGCGCTGTGGAAGAAGGTCGCAGCGACGGTAACGCCGCTGCCCAAAGCCAGGGGCCCGCTCGCGCCCGCCGCGCCGCCGACCGTCAAGCCGCCCAAACCGACGCCGCGCAGCATCGCTGCCCCCGCTGCGGCGCAGCGCCCTGCGCCGGCGAAGCTGCCCCCGCCGCGCCGCGCCCACCAGGCCGCGACGCTCGACGGTCATTGGGACCGCCGTTTGCGCAAGGGGCTTGTCCGCCCCGACATGAGCATCGATCTTCACGGTCACACGCTCGCCTCGGCACAGGCGCTGCTCGACGAGGCGATCGGCCGCGCGCTGCTGCGCGGCGCGCGCGTGCTGCTCGTCGTCGCGGGGCGGCTGCGTCCGGGCGCCGACCGGCTGCCGATGATGCACGGCGACCCGCGCCCGCGCGGCGCGATCCGCGCTTCGCTTCCCGACTGGCTCGCCTTTTCGCCCCACGCCGACGCGATCGTCGCGCTCCGCCCCGCGCATGTCAGCCATGGCGGTGCGGGAGCGGTCTATGTGATCCTTCGCCGCAGTCGCGACGACTAGAGGAAAGCGCGCATCAGGATACCGCGATAGATGGCGGTCAGCGTGCGCAGATCCTCGACCGCGACCGCCTCGTCGAGCTTGTGCATCGTCGCGTTGGTCAGCCCGAACTCGACCACCGGACAGAGCGCATGGAGGAAGCGCGCGTCTGAGGTGCCGCCCGTCGTCGACATCTCGGGCATCACGTCGGTCTCGGCATGGATCGCCTCGGCCACGAGCCCCGACAGCTCGCCGGGCGGGGTCAGGAAGGCCTCGCCCGAAATCTTGCCCAGCACCTTGGCGCCCGGTTCGACGTCGTGCGCGATCCGCTCGATCATCGCGACCAGATCGGCGCCCTTATGCTGGTCGTTGAAGCGGATCGACAGCCGCGCGCGGGCGGAGGCAGGGATGACGTTGGTCGCGCCGTTGCCGACCTCGATGTCGGTGAATTCGATGTTCGACGGCTGGAACCAGTCGTTGCCCGCGTCGAGCGCGACGGCATCGATCGCCGCCATGATCCGCACCAGCTTGGGGATCGGGTTGTCGGCGAGGTGCGGGTAGGCGACATGCCCCTGCGTTCCCGGCACGTCGATCCAGATATTGACCGACCCGCGCCGGCCGATCTTCACCATGTCGCCGAGCCGGTTCACCGACGTCGGCTCGCCGACGACGATCATGTCGGGCTTCACCCCGCGCGCATCCATATGCTCCATCAGCGCGCGCGTGCCGAAGATCGCGGGGCCTTCCTCGTCGCCGGTGATGATCAGGCTGATCGTGCCCGCGTCGGCGGGCGTCGCCGCCGCCGCCGCGACGAACGCCGCGATCGAACCCTTCATGTCGACCGCGCCGCGCCCGTAGAGCAGGTCGCCGCGAATCTCGGGGGCAAAGGCATCGCCGGTCCAGCCGACGCCGGGCGGCACGACGTCGAGATGGCCCGCAAAGCCGAAATGCTTCGGACCCTTGCCGCCCCGCACCGCGAGCAGATTCTCGACCGGCCCGTCGGGCTCGATCCCGTCGATGAAGCGCTCGACGGTGAAGCCGAACGGGGTCAGCGCCGCCTCCAGCGTGTCGAACACGGCGCCCATGGCGGGGGTGACGCTCGGCGCGGCGATCAGCGCCCGGGCCAGCTCTACGGGATCGACATGATGGGTCATGTCCGCCCTTTACGCCTTCGCACCGCGCGAAGTCGAGGCTTTGCATCGCGCCGTCTTTGTGCGAAACAAAGGAAGAACAAGCTCCACGAGGACCGCCATGCCCAAGCTCGATCTCGACACCATCCCGCAAACCAACGCCAGCGGCTATCCCGCGCCCCATGATGCGCCCGTAGAGGGCCGCTGGTACCGCCGCCTCGCGCCGCCGACGGGGCTCAGCGATTTCGCCGCGAGCCATGTCGTGCTCAAACCCGGCGCTTGGTCGTCGCAGCGCCACTGGCACGACGGCGAGGACGAGATGCTCGTGATGATTTCGGGCGAGGCGGTGCTGGTCGAGGACGACGGCCGACATGCCATGCGGCCGGGCGATATCGCGGTGTGGCCGAAGGGCAGCACGAACGGCCACCATCTGATCAACGAATCGGACGCCGACTGCGTCTTCGTCGCCTTGGGCGGCGGCAAGAAATACGACACCGGCGGCGGCTATTCGGACATCGACATGCTCTTCACGCCCGACGGCTATTTCCACAAGGACGGCACGCCCTATCCGGCGACGCGGATTCCTTAACCCTCGACCGGCCCCTCGAATTTCTCGATCACCCAGTCCTCGGCCTGCGCGCCGCCGATCCATTCCTGCATGCACGGGTGGCTGATCACCGCCTGCGCATAGGCGGCGGCGAAGCGCGGCAGCGGGATCGAGTAAGTAACGAAGCGCGTCACGACGGGCGCGAACATGATGTCGGCCGCCGACCATTCGCCGAACAGATAATCGCCTTCGCCGCCGAAACGCGCGCGCGCCTCGGCCCAGATCTGGAAGATGCGCACGACGTCGGCCTGCACCTCGGGCAGCAGCCCGGCGGGCGGATAGATGCGCCGGATGTTCATGCTGTGGTTGCGGCGGAGCGCCGCGAAGCTCGAATGCATTTCGGCCGCCATCGACCGCGCCATCGCGCGCGCCGCCATATCCTCGGGCCAGAAATGCTTCGTGCCGCCGGTCTTTTCGTTGAGATAGTCGATGATCGCGAGGCTGTCCCACACGACAATATCGTCGCCATCCCACAGGATCGGTACCTTGCCGCCCGACGGGGCGAATTCGTCGCCCTCGCGGCGGTTCGACCAGTCCTCGTCGTAGAGCGGAACGGTGACCTCCTCGAACGGCAGGCCGCTATGCTTGACTGCGAGCCAGCCGCGCAGGCTCCAGCTCGAATACGCCTTGTTGCCGAGAAACAGTTTCATGGGGTCTCCTTGGCCCCACCCTCAAGGGGAGGGAGGAAAAGGTCAACTCTCGACCGCCTCCAGCACCGCGGTGCGCAGCTCGGCGATGCCCATGCCCTTTTCGCTGCTCGTCGCGATCACCTCGGGGTGCGCGGCAGGGTGCTTGCGTGCCTCGGCCTCGGTCGCCGTGTGGACCTCGGCGAGCGCGCTCGCCTTCACCTTGTCGGCCTTGGTGAGGACGAGGCGATAGCTCACCGCGGCGACGTCGAGCATCTCGAGCACCTCGCGGTCGACATCCTTGATCCCGTGGCGGCTGTCGATAAGCACCAGCGTACGCTTCAGGACCTGCCGCCCGCGGAGGTAATCGTTCACGAGGAAGCGCCATTTCCTGACGACATCCTTCGGCGCCTTGGCGAAACCATAGCCCGGCATGTCGACGAGGCGGAACACCAGCGGCGATCCGACGTCGAAATAGTTGAGTTCCTGCGTCCGTCCCGGCGTCACCGAGGTGCGCGCGAGCCCGCCCCGGTTCGTCAGCGCGTTGAGCAGCGATGATTTGCCGACATTCGAGCGCCCCGCGAACGCGATCTCGGGAACGCTCGGCGCGGGCAGATGCTGCAGCGCGGGGGCCGACTTCAGGAATGCGATCGGGCCCGAAAACAGCTTGCGCGCTCGCTCGGCCCGCTCGGGGTCGGCCCCCGGATCGAGTTCGGTTTCGCTCACTTCGCCGGAGCCGCCTTCAGCGCCGGAAACTTGCGATACATCCACTGCTGCTGCGCGATCGACAGGATATTGTTGGTGATCCAGTAGAGCAGCAGGCCCGCCGCGAACGGCGCCATGATGAACATGAACAGCCACGGCATGATCTTGAACACCTGCTGCTGCACGGGGTCGGTCGCCTGCGGGTTCAGGCGGAACTGCAGGAACATCGTGATGCCGAGGATCACCGCGAGGATGCCGATCGACAGGATCGACGGCGGGGTGAAGGGCAGCAGGCCGAACAGGTTGAGGATGTGCAACGGATCGGGCGCCGACAGATCCCTGATCCACAGGATGAACGGCTGGTGCCGCATTTCGATCGTCAGCATCAGCACCTTGTAGAGCGCGTAGAAGATCGGGATCTGGATCACGATCGGCAGACAGCCGGCGAGCGGATTGATCTTCTCGTCCTTGTAGAGCTTCATCAGCTCCTGCTGCTGCTTCTGCTTGTCGTCCTTGTAGCGTTCCTGCAGCGCCTTCATCTTCGGCTGGACAAGGCGCATCTGCGCCATCGAACCGAACTGGCGCTGCGCGATCGGGAACATCAGCGCGCGGATGATCAGGGTCAGCACCATGATCGCGACGCCGAAATTGTGGAGCTGGCCGAAAAGCCAGTCGAGCAATTTGAAGATCGGAACCTCGAAAAATTCGAACCAGCCCCAGTCGATCGCGTTCGACAGGCGCGTGATGCCCTGATCGTCCTGATAGTGCGACAGCGTGCTGACTTCCTTGGCGCCGGCAAAGACGCGGCTGGTCGTCGTGACCTGCTTGCCCGGCGCGACCTCGACGAGATCGCGGGCAAAGGCGGCGCGATAGGCGCCGCCGGGAAGCGCGTTGAACGCCGCCGAGACTTTCTCGCCCTTCGCGGGAATGACCGCGGCGAGCCAATATTTGTCGGTGAAGCCGAGCCAGCCGGCTGCGGTATAGGAAACGGTGCCGTTCGCCGCCTCTTCGACCTCGTCATAATTGGTGAAGTTCGACTTGCCGTCGAGATAGCCGGTCGGGCCGACGTGGATCGTCCAGCTGTCCTGCTCGTGCGGGTCGGTGGGCTTTCCGGTACGGTCGATATAGGTGCCGCTGCGCACCGCGACCGGCGTGGTGCCCGTATTGGCGATCGTCTGCTTCGCGGTGATCAGATAATCATCGTCGATGCTATATTCGATGCGGAAGGTCTGGCCGGTCGTGTTCGCCCAGCTCAGCGTCACGGGGGTCGACGGGGTCAGCTTCGTGCCGCTGGCGGTCCAGACCGTGGTGGCACCCGGAACGACGATGCCCTGCGCCGACCAGCCGATGCTCGCGAAATAGGCGGCCTTGGTGCCGGCGGGCGCGAACAGGCGCACCGCGGGCGAATCCTTCTTGATCGTCTGGCGATATTTGCTGAGCGTGATGTCGTCGACGCGCGCGCCGACAAGGTTGATCGACCCCTTGATCGCGGGGGTGTCGATCGGGATGCGGTTGCCGTCGGCGAGCACCGCTTCGATCGTTCGGATTGCCTGCGGCGCGGTGGCCGGCACGCCGGGTGCGGGCAGCGCGGCGGGCTGGCCGGGCGTTGCAGCGGGCGCGGCGCCGTTCGGCCCCGCGACCGTCTTCGTCACATCGGGCTTGTCGGGCGTGGGAAAGAATTTTTCAGAAACGAAGTTCCAGCCGATCAGGATCGCCACCGACAGCAGGATGGCCGTGATCATGTTACGCTTGTCGTCCACGCTCGTTGGTCTCTCTTCGTATCAAATGTCGGGAAGTGCCGCGCCTAAGGCACGGGGTCGTAGCCGTGACCGCCCCAAGGATGGCAGCGCAATAGCCGCTTTGTCGCCAGCCAGCCACCCTTGATCGCACCATGGCGCCGCAGCGCGACGATCGCATATTCGCTGCACGACGGCGCATAACGGCAGGTGGGCGGCAGGATGCGCGAGGGGCCGAGTTGCCAGCCGCGTGCGATCAGGATGAACAGTTTCGCGATCATCGGAAATACCCGGAAAACTGCGCAACTTCACACTGAAATGGTATTTTCCCCTCGTCGTCACCCCGGACTTGATCCGGGGTCCCGCTCAGCGACGTCGAAAAGCGGGACCCCGGATCAAGTCCGGGGTGACGGGAAGGGGGAAGGGCGACTCTCATGACGGCTTCGCTGCCAGCTTCTTCGCGGCGCGCTTCAGCGCCGAATCGAGATGCTCGCCCAATTCGGCAAAGACGATGTCGTTGGCGCCGGGGCGGCCGATCAGAACATGGTCGGCGCCGGCGATTCCCGATTCGGGCAGCGCGGCGCGCGCAAGTTCGCGAAAGCGGCGTTTCATCCGGTTGCGCGTGACGGCGTTGCCGACCTTCTTGCTGACCGTATAGCCGATGCCCAGCGAATCGTCGCCGTCGCCGCGCTGGCGGACGAGCAGGACAAAGCCGGGCATGGGAAAGCGAAGGCCGCGGTTGGCGGCCAGAAATTCGCTGCGTTTTGAAAGCGTTCGCACCAGCAGGACTGGCGCAGAAGCGTCAGCGATCAGGCCGACAGCTTCTTGCGGCCCTGGGCGCGGCGGTTGGCGAGAACCTTGCGGCCGCCGACAGTCGCCTTGCGGGCGCGGAAACCGTGGCGACGCTTGCGAACGAGGCGGCTCGGTTGATAGGTACGCTTCATCGCGGTATCCCCAAATTCTCTTTAAAGGCTCTAACAGAAAAGGGCCGCCAAACGTGGGCGGCCACCGATGGGGGCGCGGATAAGCGGGATTCGGGCGAAAGTCAATCGTCATCGCGGCGGTTTTTCGGGCGTTTCGCCGTCGGCTGCCTCCAGCGCGTCGCGCTCGCGCCGCCGCGCCGCGCTGGTGCGCCGCATCAAACGGTCGGTCCAGCCGGCGTAGCGCGGGTGGCGCCGCTTGAAGCGGACATAGACGCGCTTTGCCCATTCGCTGTTCTGCAAAGCCAGCATCAGTCCCGCGGGAAACAGGATGATAAAGCCGGGGCCGGGCAGCGGGCCGAGCAGCGGCGCCGCGATCATCAGCAGGATGCCAAGGGCGAACAGCCCCGTTCGCACCTGCGCGTTCGACCGCAATCGCTGATAGAGGCTCCGCTTCACCATGGAAGCGATGTGGGGAGCGGGCAGCGTGTTACAAGGCTAAAGCAGCTCGGTGCGCGCGGGTCGATGATCGCGAGCGACGGTTTCGGGGTGGATTCCGGACATTCGTCATCCCGGACTTGATCCGGGATCCATCGCAGCGCTGAAGTCATGGACCCCGGATCAAGTCCGGGGTGACGATATTGGTTAGGTCCGCAATCGGTCGACAGCGGCCTTCCCGAAAATAAGGACGACGATATCAGTCGAGCGCCACGAAACGCGCCATGTCGTTGCGCGTCAGATAACGGACGTCGTCGAAAGGGGTGCTGTTGGTCAGCGCGTAAAAGGCGCGCGCCTTCGCGGCATCCATGCCCATTTCGCGATAATAGCCCAGATATTCGGCATGCACCGGATCGTTTGGCGGATAGTCGTTCGCCTCGCGGCCATATTCGTCGGCCCAGCTATGCACCCCGAATTCGGCGTCGGGCGCGGCGCGGCGGGTGACGCCGGCGAGCCACAGCTCGACCGCGCCCGAGCGGATCGATCCGCCCGCTGGGACGACCGTCTCCATGCCCTGCCGCCGGATCGCGCGCGCGAGGATCAGGTTCGCTTCCTCATCGAGGCTGCCGGGGCAGTCGACCATCTCGAGCCGCCTGAGCCCCGGCCAGGCCGCGAGCATCGCCGCGAACTGGCGCGGCGTGGCCGAGGTGACGTCGCCCGCCATGCGCACGGTCGCGGCGTCGATCACCGAAAAGGGACCATAGGCCGCCTTCGCATGGCCAAGCGTCGCGAGCGTCGCGGCGGGCGCATAGCGCCGCGTTGCCGCGAAATCCGCATCCTCGGCGAGCGCCTCGTCATCGAGCAGGGCTGCGCCCTCGTCGATATATCCGGCGTCGTTGCCCGCGTCGGCATAGGTCCAGGTCACCGTCGTCGTGGTGATCGTCACGACCTGCTGCGCCTGCGCCGGCGCGAACGCGAGCACCGCCGCCAGCGCGGCGACGATCAGCGTGCGGAGGAGGGCCGACAGCGAAACCATGAACCCGCTTTCGCGCGGGCGCGATGATCAACCGGCAAACAGGCAGCGTCAGCGCGCTGTTAACCGCGTTCCGGGACAGTCTCGGGCTAAAGCTCGCTTTCCTTGCCATAGGGGGTCGTGATGGCTTCGAGCAGATGGCCGTCGGGATCGGCGAAATAGACGCCGCGCCCGCCGAAATGGCGGTTGATCTCGCCCGGTCGGGTTCGCGCCGGGTCGGCCCAATGGTCGAGCCCGCGCGCCGCGATCCGGTCCATCACCCCGTCGAACTCGGCTTCGCTGACCAGAAAGGCGTAATGCTGCGGCGCGACCGCGCCTTCCTTCTGCATATAGTCGACCGATACATGGTTCGCGAGCCGCACGACCATGAAATGCAGGAAGGGTCGGGGCCGATCGAGCGCGAATATCTCCGCCAGAAAGGCCGAGGAAACATGCTTGTCGCGGCACCAGATGATCGTGTGGTTGAGCTCGACCGCCATGGCCTTTTCCTCAGTCGCGGTCGGGTGCGCCGAGCGGAAAATAGGGGCGGTACGGCCGCGCATCCTCGACGCAGCGCGACACCGACGGATGCGCGAGCAGCCGCGCGCGATAGGCGCGCAGATTCTCGTACGTCTCCGGGATCCGGTAAACCCAGTCGGCATAGAAAAGCGACGGCGCCGCGGCGCAATCGGCGAGGCTGAAGCCATCGGGCGTCGCCCAGCCGCCGCCCGCCAGCTCGCTGTCGAGCCAGCCATAGACCGTCTCGAGCGCCGCCTTCGACTGCTCGACGATCAGCGGCACATGATTTTCGGGCCCGCGGATCGCGTCGGCGACGACCGCCTGCATCCGGCCCATCACATGATTGTCGAATATGCGGTCGAAGAAGCGGACCTTCAGCGCCGCGTCGAAATCCTGCGGAATCAGGCGCGGTTCGGGCACGAGGCGGTCGAGATATTCGATGATGATCGACGATTCGAAATATGGCACGCCGTCATGGACGAGCAGCGGGAACTGCCCGACCGGCCAGTGCGCTCTCAGCTCGGGCATATGGTCGGGGAAGGCCGGATCGACCGAGCGATAATCGAATTCGATCCCCTTCTCGTAAAGCGCGATCAGCACCTTCCATGTGTAGGAGGAGAAGGGGTGGCCGTAATAGATCAGCATCAATTGCCATCCTTGCGCGTCAGCCATGCGAGCGGCCAGCCGACGAAGAAAATGTGCGGGAAAAGCGCGACTGCGCCCTTGACGGGGTCGGTCGGCGGGAAGGGCAGGCCGAAGCGCAACGGCAGCACGATGCCGTTCATGATGACATAGAGCAAAAGCCCGTAGAGCGTGCCCGTCAGCCACCATGGCCAGCTGGTCAGTGCGGTCCAGCGCCGCGCGACGAAGAACCACGCCGCGACCATCGTGCCCATGATTGCAAAGTGGGTCGCGAGCCCCGCGATATCGCCGGCGATGCCCCATCTGGCGACGCCGTCGCCGAAGGGCCCGCTCGCGACCCCGTGGAGCATCGACGAGACGGTGCCGCCGCGCAGCACGCTCGACACCGCCGCATAGACGATGTCGAGCGTGCCGCAGAGCGCCCATGCGAAGAGCGCGGGATTACGCCGCGTCAACGGCTTCGCCCCGTACCGCGGCCTCGATCGCGGCGATGTCGATCTTCTTCATCGTCATCATCGCCTCGAACGCGCGCTTGGCCGCCGCCTTGTCGGGGCCCATCGTCGCCGCGACCAGCGCGCGCGGGGTGATCTGCCAGCTCAGGCCCCATTTGTCCTTGCACCAGCCGCACATGCTTTCCTGTCCGCCGTTGCCGACGATCGCGTTCCACAGCCGGTCGGTCTCTTCCTGCGTGTCGGTGTGGACTTGGAAGGAAAAGGCCTCGCTATGCCTGAAGGCGGGGCCGCCGTTGAGCCCGACGCAGGGAATGCCGAGCACGGTAAAATCGACCGTCAGCACATCGCCCTCCTTGCCGCTCGGATTGTCGCCGGGCGCGCGGTGGACCGCGCCGACCTTGCTGTCGGCGAAGGTCGCGGCGTAGAAATTTGCCGCTTCCTCGGCATCCTTGTCGTACCAGAGGCACAGCGTCACGGGATTTTTGTCAGCCATTGTCACTCTCCTTTGATGGGCCCGCCGATCGACCATTGGTGGCCGAACGGATCCTTTATCTGGGCATAGCGGTCCCCCCAGAACATGTTGTCGAGCGGCATCACGACGCTCGCACCCGCGGCGACCGCGCGTTCGAACCACGCGTCGGCGTCGTCGACCTGCAGGTGCAGCGTCACCCCGTCGGGCGGCCCGCTCTCATTCTGGACATATTCGGGAAATTCGTCGTGCATCATCAGCGATCCGCCGTTGATCGTCAGATGCGCGTGCATCAGCCGTACGCCGTCGTCGGCGGGCACGCGCACATTCTCGGTCGCGCCGAATGCCCTGATGTAGAAGTCGATCGCCTCGCCCGCACGCTTGTCGGCGATCGCTATGTGCGGCGTGAGGCCGGTCGTCGGGCCATGATTGCTCATCGTCTCTCTCCCTGTTTGCGCGGGCCGACGAAGCCGACCGGCGCGCCCTGCGGGTCGATCGCGTTCATCGCATATTCGCCGCCGGGGATTTCCATCGGCTCGCTGGTGATCGTGCCGCCGTTCGCGGCCACGGCATCCCGCGCGCGGCCGATGTCGTCGACGCCGATATAGACATTCCACGCCGGCACCGGATAGCCCTCCATCAGCGGCATCACCGCGCCGAGGCGGACGTCGCCGCGCTGGATGAAGCGGTACGCGCCGAGTTCTCCCATCGGCATCTCGCCCTCCTGTCTCCAGCCGAAATGCTTTTTATAGAAGGCGATGGCGGCGTCGGGGTCGCTGGTGGCGAGCTCGTTCCAGCGGATGTGCTGCGCCGCGGTGACCGAAAACACGTCGCTTTCCATGCCCTCCATTCCTTCGGGCGGAACGGGCTTCATGACATAAAAGGCCGCGCCCTGCGGGTCCGACACCATCGCGATGCGCCCGACGGGCAGGTCGGTGGCGGGCATGTGCACCGCGCCGCCGTCGGCCCTGATCGCGGCGACCATGGCGTCGACGTCGGCGACCTCGAGATAGCCCATCCACGCCGGCCGCGCCCCGCCCGCGAGCATGTCGGCGCCCAGCGCGAGCACCCCGCCGGCGTTGCCGCCGTCGGCGCGGCCGATCATGCGATAATCGACGTCGCCCGCCGCCGCGTCGGGCGTCGCGGCGATCGTCCAGCCGACGACCGCGCCGTAAAAGCGCGCCGCGCCCGCGGGATCGGGGGTCATCAGTTCGTACCAGATGAAGTTCGATGCTGCGTTCATCGTCGCTCTCCTCGGTCGGGTTTCAGTAAGTCAGGCTGGGGAACCAGTCGCCGCGTCCCCCGGGGGTCATGTCGAGCAGCCCCCACAGCGGATCGACGAGGTCGCCCGCGCGGTGGTGCTGGCCCGGATCCTCGGGGGCATAGGCCATCTCGCTCGCCCAGACGTGGCGGATTGTCCCGCCGTTGCGCCGGAAGACGTTGAAGATCGTCTCGTCCCAATTCTCGCCGGGCTTCATGCCATGCTCGGCGCGTTTGGCGTCGGTCAGTTTCGACGTGTCGCCGAAATAATCCGCCGAATAGCGGCCATCGACATCGGACAGGAAAACGAGATGCGGCCAGCGCCGCGCCTTCGCCCACGCCTCGAGCCGCGCGATCGGCGATTTGGCGACGATATAGAGCGGCGCGCGCTGCCCGACATGGCGCGCGCTGCCGTCGATCGCGTCGAGCAAGTGCGTGCAGCCGGGGCACGGCTTGTCGCGCTCGGCGCCGAACATGAAGCTGTAGAGGATGATGTCCGGCTTCCCGCCGAACAGCTCCGACAGCCGCACCCGTTCGGGCCGCTGATATTCGCCGGTCCGCTCGAACTCATAATCCTCGGGCACCGCGCCGCCCGGCGGCAGCGCGCGGCGTTTCGCCGCGACCGCCTCGATCTGGCGGCGCAGCGCGATCTCGTCGGCGAGCAATTCGGCGCGCGCCGCGCGATATTCGGGGCTCTCGCCGGGGAAGGACAGATGTTGCATGGCCTGCTTCCTTCTGGTCGGGCTTATAGCCGGTGCAGCCGCAGCGGCTTCACATTTTCGCGCGCGATCACCCCGCGCGCCTCGAGGTCGAGCTGGACGCCCTTCAACCACCAGCCCGCCTTGGCGCCGCCGGGGAAAAGATCGTCGGGGAGCAGGGGCAGCACGCCCTCCTTGACCTCGGCAACGGTGAGCCCCGGTTTGCCCTTCGGCACCGCCCGCAGCAGCGCATCCTTCATCGCGTCATATTTCGCCTTGTCGACCTGCTGCGCAAAGCCCGGGCTGGTGATGCTGCGCATCTCGACGCGTTCGATTGTCTTGCTCATCGCACATATCCTTTCGTCGCTTCGATCGGCGGGGCGCGAAAACCCATTGCGGCCCACGCTTTCAGCAGTCGCCACATGAACTTGCCCGATGGCGTCCGGTAATTGGGGATGTCATCGGACAACTCGACGCCCTCGGGGCGGTCGCCCACGATCGTCCGCATCTCCGCCGCCGGACGCTCATCCTCGGCTATGCGTCCCGAATAGATGCTCAGCCAATGCCCCCTGGTGAATTCGAGCGCGACCGGCGAATTACAGCAGCGCGCCACGAAGCGCCGCGTCGGCGAATCGGGCTTGAGCCGATGTTCCTCGAGCCGGTCCGATCCCGACAGCCATTGAAGACGGTCCTTGCGCATCAGGACATAGGGCGTCCCGCCGTCGCTGCGGACGGTTTGCGGCGCGTCGGGAAGCGCTTCAAAGCCTCGCCCCGCCTGCTGGCAGCTATGGCAATAACAGGTTGCCGCGAGGATCGGCTTGCCGGTGAGTTCCAGCCGCACGGTGCCGCACGAACAGGCGGCCGTGCGCGTCATGCCGGGTTCGCTGCCGCTCATGCCTCCAGCTCCGCCATGGCTTCGGCGATCGTCACCGGCGCCTTGGCCCGCGCGTACATCGTCTCCAGATAGCTGCGGAGCGTGGGCGCATCGCCCAGCAGCCCTTCCTCATTCGCCCAGTCGAGCGTGAAGGCGGCATTGAAATCGGCGACCGTCGCCTGCGCGCCGACGATGAAGTCGCGCCCCTGCATATGCTGCTCCAGCACCGCGACCATCCGCCGGCCGTCGCGCTTCGCGAGCGCGATTTCCGCCTCCGATTTCTCCTCCTCCGCATAAAGGAAGCTGTGCAGCGCGATCCGCCACAGCGGCGCCTCGATCTCGGTCATCAGGAAGAACAGCCAGTGATGCATCCGCGCACGATCTTCTGCCGTCGCGGGGATCAGCCCGCCGCCCGGAAAGCGGTCGCCATATTTGTCGGCGAGATAGAGCTGGATCGCCGCCGATTCGCAGATCGCCAGATCGCCGTCGACCAGCACCGGCAGCTTCGCGGCGGGATTGAGCACGAGAAATTCGGGTGTCCGGTTTTCGCCCGCGCCGATGTCGACCTCTATGATCTCATGCGCAAGGTCGAGTTCGTTGAGCAGCCACATCGCGCGCAGCGCACGCGTCGGCGGGGTTCCGTAGAGTTTGATCATCGTTTCCATCCTCTCGATCCACCCTGTCGCGCAGCGATGGGGAGGGGGACCGCGCCCGAAGGGCGTGGTGGAGGGGCCGCGGCCTCGGCGCCATTGGCCCCTCCGTCGGCCCTGCGGGCCGCCACCTCCCCATGCCTCCGGCACAGGGAGGAGCCGGTAATCGTCAGGCCTCGACGATCGGTGCGAAGCCGCCATAGATCATGCGCGCGCCGTCGAACGGATTGGTCGCGGGATCGTGCTTCATCCGCTCGTCGGTCATCATCTTTTCCCAGCCCGCGGTGCGCGCTTCCTTGCTCGGCCATTCGACCCAGCTGTAGACGACGCTCTCGCCATCCTTCTTGTGCGCGGCGCGGGCATAGTCGGTGACCTTGCCGTCGGGGACATCGTCGGCCCACGCCTCGACGACGCGCGTCGCGCCATAGTCGCGGAACACTTCGGACGCTTTCTCCGCCATCGTGCGATAGGCATCCTTGTTGCCGTCGGGGACGGGAACGAGATAGCCGTCGACATAGGCGGTCTTGCCGTCCGCCCGGTCGTCGACGATCGAGTCGAATCCGCCGATGATCATCCGCTTGCCGTCGAACGGCATTTCACCGCCCATCGCCGCCATGCGCGGATCGCTCATCATCTTTTCGTTCGCGGCGTCGCGCGTCGCCCGGTCGGGATATTCGAACCAGCTGAACACGACGGTCTCGTCGGGTTTCGCCTGCACGGCGCCCTTGAAATCATTGACCTTGCCGTCGGGCACGTCGTCGCCCCAGCATTCGACCATGCGCGCGACGCCGAATTCCTTGAACAGATGCGCCGCGTCGGCGGCATGTTTGCGATAGGCTTCCTTGTTGGCGGTCGGCACCGCGACCACAAATCCTTCTACATAGGTCATCTTGTCTCTCCTAAGGGGGGTGGGAGGGGGTTTCAGGCGGCGGGCGGTCCCGCTTCTTCGCTGAAGGCGGCCAGCTGCGCGTCCATCGCGCGCTGGAAGGCGGGGCGGGCGAGGCAGCGGTCCAGATAGGCCTGCAACCGCGGCTGCTCGGCGATCAGTCCCGCCTCGACGGCTTCGCGCAAGACGGTGGCCATCGCGATATCGGCGACGGTGAATTCGCCCGTGAGATACGCCTTGTCGCCGATCGCGTCGTTCAGGCGGCCGAGCCGGCCCTGGATGAACTCGATCAGGCTCGGCCGGCGCAGCTTCGCCCATTCCTCGTCGGTCGAGAAGATGTCGATATTGCCGAGTTCGAACAGCATCGGCTCGACGCTGTTATAGGCGGCGAACAGCCACGCGAGCGTGTTGGCGCGTGCCTGCGGGTCGCGGGGCATCAGCCGCGCGTCCTTTTCGGCAAGATGGAGCAGGATCGCGCCGCTTTCGAACAGGCGGATGCCGCCGTCGTTGAGCACGGGGACCTGCCCCCACGGCTGGAACAGGAAATGGTCGGCGGGGCGGTTGATCGCGCTGATCAGATGCTCGGCATAATCGAGCCCGATTTCCTCGCACGCCCAGCGCGGGCGCAGGTCGCGGACATAGCCGCGCGCGAAGTCGGGCACCCAGTTGAAGGCGGTGACTTCAAGCTTGCTGTCGGGATTGACGGGCATAGGGAACTCCTCTCATCATTTTTGTTTCGTCATCCCGGCGAAGGCCGGGATCTCATCGTTGCAATTCGTCGGCCCCGTCGAGATTCCGGCCTCCGCCGGAATGACGATGGAGCAAAAGCCGCGCTAGAAGGACGGCGGCGGCGGCGCCTTGTCGTCCAAAAAGGGCGTGACCATTGCGGCGATCGCCGGAACTTCGCCCATGATCCCGATGTGCGAGGTTGCGGGCAGGATCGCGAGCCGCGCTTTCGGCGCCGAGGTCAGGAAACCCTGCGTCGCCGCGGCCACATCGCCGCCGCCGCGCAGCTTGAACAGCTGGATCGCATGATCGAGCGTCACGCCGTCGGCGTCGCCGATGATCACCATCGTCCGGCCGGGGATCGCGCGGACCGCGGCGTCGGACCAGCCGAAAGGCGTCGCGTCGAGCGACTTGATATTCGCGACCAGCACCGGGAATTTCTGCGGAGCGGGCGACAGCCTTTTATATTCGGTGTCGATCGGGCTGCCTGCGAAGATTTCGGGGGTCAGCTTCGAGATTCCCGCCAGCACTTCGGGATACCAGCCGTCGAGCCGCGAGGTCGCCGACAATATCACCTGCTTGCCGATCCTGTCGGGATGCTTGACGGCGAGCGCGACCGCGGTCGAGCCGCCCATCGAATAGCCGAGTACGTCGGCCTGCCGGACGCCGAGGCTGTCGAGTACCGCGGCGGTATCGTCGGCCATCCGGTCGTAGCTCAGCGGCCCGTCGACTCCGCCCGACCGGCCATGGCCGCGCGCATCGACCGCGATCACCGGCCGGGTCGCGGCAAGCGGATCGATCAGCGGCTTCATCGCGTCGGCGGACATGAAGGCGCCGTGCAGGACAACCAGCGGGGTGCGACCCGATTTGAGGTCGCCATAGACCTGATAATGGATCGCCGCGCCCGCGACATCGACCTCGCCGTTCCGGGGCGTGCTGCCGGACTGGCCGGCGGCAGGCTTCGGCGCCGGGGCTTCGGCCGCTGCGGGTTGCGGCAGCGCGGCGAGCGTTGCCGCTACCGCGATCGTCGCGAAGGCGGAGGCAAGTGCCGGGAGGGGAGAGCGTCGTGTCATCGAACTATCCTCTTGTTCTCAAGACGGAGTCTAGCTCCGTTTGCCTTTGATGAAGGCGACGATCGACATCGCGTGACCATGGCCGAGGCCGAAGTCGTTCTTCAGCCAGTCGATGATCGCGCCGGGCTTGACGCCGGGAGCGAGCCCGCTCGCGTCGGCGAGACCCTTGTCGATCGCGATGGCTTTCAGCGCCTCGGCCGATTTGCCGGTCTTGCTTTCGACATTGTCGAGATAGGCCTGAAAGCTCATGCGGCCGTTCCCTTCGACAGCGGGATCAGGGCACGGACGCGGGGATCGCGCAGCCACAGGCCGCCCCACAGCATCAGGCCGAGGTAGACGCCGAACAATATGTGGCTGAACAGCGGGCTGTTGATGCGGACATGGGTGGCGACCGCGCCGCCGAGATAGCCGGTGATCAGGATCGCGCCGAGGATCGCCGTGCGCGGCCAGATGTAAAGCAGCGTCGGGATCAGCAGCAGCGTACCGAGCAGGTGCATCGTGCCGACCTCGAGCGGCCAGCCGAGGTCCGGCGGGCTGTATCTGATCGCGGTTTCGGGCGACACCAGCTTCAATCCGGCGTCGAAGAGCAGGAAGAGGATCACAAGGCCGCTCAGTACGCGGCCGGCGATCAGCTGCCCCTTTCCGGGGGTCGTATCGGTCATCCTCTTCCTCCTTCCCATGCTTCGTTTATGCGGTCGCTTCGGCGGGCTCGCCGGCGGGGATCGCGGTCGGGTCCATCCACATCACTTCCCAGATATGGCCGTCGGGATCCTCGAAGCTGCGGCCGTACATGAAGCCGAAATCCTGCGTCGGGGTCGGGTCGGCCTTGCCGCCTGCCTTGACCGCCTTGTCGACCTGGCCGTCGACGTCCGCGCGGCTGTCGGCCGAGAGGCAGAGCAGCACCTGTGCCGTCGTGTGCGCATCGGGGATCGCCTTCGACGTGAAGGTCGCCCATTTTTCATGTGTCAGCAGCATGACGTGGATCGACCCTTCGGTGACGACCATGCACGCCGCGGTATCGTCGGTGAAGGCGGGGTTGTTCACCGCGCCGACCGCTTCGTAAAAGGCTTTCGACTTCGGAAGGTCGGTGACCGGCAGGTTCACGAAAATCATCTGGGGCATTTCATCTCTCCTTGGGGGCGGTGGTTGGTGGGACTGAAAGGTCGGCGTGGGCGGCGCGCGGCCGCGATCATCTGTCGCATCGCGCCGCGCCTTCGCTGTCGAACAGCATCCGTACATAACGCTTCAGATGGGTGACGGTGCCGCGCGCAATCGCCGGATCGTTGGTCGTTTTGGCCAGAACGAACGCGCCCTGCAGCACCGACTGGACATGCTGGGCAAGGCCCAGCGCGGTGACGTCGTCGGGGACGCCGTACACGTCCATCGCCGCCTGGATGTCGGGGGCGAGCGCCTGGCAATAGGCGTTGATGCTCGCCTCGCACGCGGCGCGGATGCGGTCGTTCGTCGCATAGGCTTCCTGCACCATCGTGCCGACGAAGCAGGTATAGTCCTCGGTGGGCCCGTCGAGCATCGACAGGCGGAAATCGATATGGCCGAGCAATCGGTCGAGCGGGTCCTCGAGCTTCACATGCGGCGCGAGTTCGAACATCGGCCGCGCGCGCTCGGTCCAGCCTTCGGCCGCCGCGACCGCCAGCTCTTCCTTCGACGCGAAGTGATGGAAGAAGGCGCCCTTGGTCACCCCCGCCGCGGCGCAGATCTGGTCGACCGTCGTCGCCGCATAGCCTTGCTTGCGCACCGTCGCGTGCGCCGCGGCGATCAGCGCCGCGCGGGCGCTGCCGCGCGGCGCGCGCGCTCCCGCGGTGCTGCCGCCCGCCGGGGGGACATCGCGGGCGGCGGCTGCGGGGACGGAAGGGGGCTGATTCGTCGTCATGCGAATCGACATACCGACTAGTTGGTATGTTGTCAAACCGGTAACCGGGCTCACGCGCCGCGGCACCTTCGACACCTTCCGGAAAAGACTCGACCTTCCCGCCACTTCGCCTAAAAAGGGATCGGAACAAAGGGAGCACATCGTTGCCGTTCCGGGGGAAATATGGTCGCAGTCGTTTCAACCACGGCCTATCTCGGCATCGAGGCGCGCGGGGTCGAGGTGCAGTGCCAGGTCACGCCGGGCGTGCCGCGCTTCGTCGTCGTCGGCCTGCCCGACAAGGCGGTGGGCGAAAGCCGCGAGCGCGTCCGCGCCGCGATCGCCGCGATCGGCCTGTCGCTCCCGCCCACGGTCATCACCGTCAACCTGTCGCCCGCCGACCTGCCCAAGGAGGGCTCGCATTACGATCTGCCGATCGCGCTGGCGCTGCTTGGCGCGATGGGGGTGATCGATGCCGAAACGCTCGCCTCCTATGTCGTCGTCGGCGAACTCGGCCTCGATGGTCGCGTGACGGCTTCACCCGGGGTGCTGCTCGCGGCGATCCATGCGGGCAGCATCGAACGCGGGCTGATCTGCCCCGCGGCGCAAGGGCCCGAAGCGGCATGGGCGGGTAATGTCGAAGTGCTCGGCGCGCCCGACCTCCTGTCGCTGCTCAACCACTTCAGGGGCAATGCGCTGCTGGCGCCGCCAGTGCCGGGCGAAGTCGAGATACCCGCGCGCGCCGCGGACCTGTCGCAGGTGAAGGGGCAGGAAGTCGCGAAGCGCGCGCTCGAAATCGCGGCGGCGGGCGCACATAATCTGATGATGTCGGGCCCGCCCGGCGCGGGCAAGTCGCTGATGGCGGCGTGCATGCCGGGCATCCTCCCCGACCTTACGCCGGCCGAGGCGCTCGAAGTGTCGATGATCGCGTCGGTCGCCGGAACGCTCGAGGGCGGGCGTTTGGTTCGCGCAAGGCCGTTCCGCGCGCCGCATCATTCGGCCTCGATGCCCGCGCTCGTCGGCGGCGGGTTGCGTGTGCGGCCGGGCGAAGTCAGCCTCGCGCATCTCGGCGTGCTCTTTCTCGACGAGCTCCCCGAATTCCAGCGCGGCGTGCTCGATTCGCTCCGCCAGCCGCTCGAAACGGGCGAGGTCAGCGTCGCGCGCGCCAATGCGCATGTGACCTTTCCTGCGCGCGTCCAGCTCGTCGCTGCGATGAACCCGTGCCGCTGCGGCCACCTCGGCGACCCCGCGCTGGCGTGCAGCCGTGCGCCGCGCTGCGCCGCCGATTATCAGGCGAAGCTCTCTGGGCCGCTGCTCGATCGCATCGACCTGCACGTCGAGGTCCAGGCGGTGAGTGCCGCCGATCTCGTCCTGCCGCCGCCCGCCGAAGGCAGCGCCGAGGTCGCGGCGCGCGTCGCCGCGGCGCGTGGCGCGCAGACCGTGCGCTATGCCGGGCACAAGGCACGCACCAATGCCGAGATCGATGGCGACTTGCTCGAAGCCGTGGCGACGCCCGACGAGGCAGGCCGTAAATTGCTCGCGCAGGCGGCCGAGGCGATGCGGCTCTCGGCACGTGGATATACGCGGATATTGCGCGTCGCGCGGACGATTGCCGATCTTGCCGGCACCGAAATTGTCGGGCGCATCCATATCGCCGAGGCTCTCGGCTACCGCCGGCAGGCGCCGAGGAACTGATGGAGGAGATCGTTTTCGAAGCGCGGATTATCGAATGGCGCGGGCCGGCGCCCTTTTTCTTCGCGCCGGTTCCCGACGAGCATGTCGGTGCGATCCGCTACGCCGCAATGACCGCAAGCTACGGCTGGGGCGTCGTACCCGTCGTGGCGACCGTCGGCGGCACCGAATTCGCCACGTCGCTTTTCCCACGTGACGGGGGCTATCTGCTCCCGATCAAGGTCGCCGTCCAGAAATCCGAAGGGGTCGGCTTCGGCGACCGGATAAGGGCGCGCCTGCGTGTCGGCCGTCCCGGTCCGCGCTGAAGCACGGTTTTCCGACGATGGTAAAGATTTTCGAACAGTTTGATGCGATACGGCGCCGATGACTGCCGGGCGCGACTTCCTTGCGTATCTGTGCGGCCGGCTGGTGCCGGGCTTCGCTGCCATCCTGCTCGCCCTGTCGGCAGGGGTCGCAAACGCGAGGTCGCTCGACGTCGATCGCGACCTCTGTCACGTAGTGAGCGCCACGGCGCTTGGCGACACGGATCTGTCCGGGCTGCGCTTTTCCTGCCGCGGGAAGCCGGCGGATTATCAGCAGAAGAGCCTCTGGCTCCGCGCGGTATTGGATGGCGATGCCCCGCGAAGCAACCTCGCATTGATGGTCCATATGTCGCGTTTCGACCGGCTGGCTGTCGGTTTTTCCTACGCCGACGGCACGACGCGCTGGCAACGGGTGCACGCGGGCAACTATGGCTCGCATTGGCGCGCCGGCGGGCAGATATTGTTCGATGCGCCCGATCGCCCCGTTCTGCTGACCGCAGTGACGATGCGCTTCGATGGCCTTTCGGCGTATGAACTGGTCCGAGCGCGGGTGCTGCCGAAGGGCGAGGCGGGCATGCAGTCGGCGGGAATGGCGGCGGCGGTCGGCGCGGCGCTGACGCTCCTGCTCGTAAGCGGAATCTACAGTCTGTCGCTCGCCTTTGCGGTTCGCCGGCAATATCTTGCCTGGCAAGCGGCCTGGTCGGGCACGATGTTGCTCTGGGGCGGTTTCTGGTCGCAGATGCCGCTAACGCTCTTGCCAGGAATGGCGGGGACAGCGACCGCGCAGCTCTGCACCTTCCTCGCCTGTCTTGCCGTCGCGCTCGCGACGTTGAGCGCGGTGACCGCGGTGAATCGGGATATGGCGCCAAAGGGAGTCGGGACAACCGCACTGGTTCTTGGCCTGGGCGTCGGAATAGCGGGTATTCCGCTGGCGCTCACGCGCAGCGGCAATCTCGGCCTGCTCGCGGATATCCTCGGGTTCGTGATCATCGCCGACCTGCTGACGGTCACTCTCTATCTCGGGTGGGCGTGGCATCGCGGATCGATCGAGGCGCGCGATTTCCTCGCAGCGTGGGGCTTGCCCATGGCGGTGCTCGCTTTCATCCAGGTCGTCGACGTCGAGGATGGTTTCTGGGGCGGCGGCTCAAAGCTCGTCGTGCTCGTGGCGACGACATGGCAGGCGCTATGGCTCGCGGCGGCCGCCACCCGCCGTCTTGCGTACCTGCGGGTCGAGCGCGACGACGCGCGCGACGCCGAAGCGCAGGCGCGGCAGCTCGCGCGGCGCGACCCGCTCACCGGCCTGCCAAATCGCCGCGGCTTTATCGAGAGCGTCTCGCCGCTGCTCGAACGGGCGCGCGCCGACAATCTGCCGGCCGCGCTGCTGCTCGTCGATGTCGACCGTTTCAAGTCGATCAACGATATTTACGGCCATGATGCGGGCGACATGGTGCTTTGCGGCATTGCGCGCCGGATCGGGCGATGGGAAGGGCCCATGTGCACGGTCGCGCGGCTCGGCGGCGAGGAGTTCGGCCTGCTCACGATCGGGATGGAAGGGATCATTCTTGCCCGGTTCGCCGAAAGCATCCGCCGCGGGATCGCTGCGTGCGACCATAGCGAAACGGTGGGCGCACGGCTGGTGACCGCCAGCATCGGCGTGGCGGAGGTGCGGCCCGCCTGCGATTTTCAGAGCCTTTACCGGCTCGCTGACGAAGCGCTCTATGACGCGAAGCGCGGCGGGCGTAACAAGGTCGCCGTCCAGCGTCATCAGGATGTCGCCGGACCGGCATCCGGCCGCGAGGTTGCAGTTTCGAGCCAGGGTCACGTCTAGCGCGGGGGCCCCGAGGCGTCAGATGCCCGACGCCGACCTGTTTTCGATGACTTCGAGCGGCGGCGGAGCCTTCGCCGCGCCGGCGCCGTGGCGGCGGTGGCTGAGCTTGCCCTCGACCTTGCCGCCGTTTTCGATCGTGATGCTTTCGTAGGTCACGTCGCCTGTAATCCGCGCGGTGGCGTGGACGATCAGCGTCTTCGCCTCGATCGCGCCGTCGAGCAGTCCTGCGATCTTTGCGGTCTCCGCGATGACGCTGCCCTTGATTTCGCTCGCCTCGCCCTGGACGAGATTGGCGCATTTGAGATCGCCCTCGATCTTCCCATCGACGTGCAGGTCGACGCTGGCGGAGACATTGCCGGTGACGACGACATCCGATCCGAGGATCGAGAAGGTCGTGTGACGCGCGCCCGTCGCCATCTTAGCGGGCGCCACGGACGGCAGCGACGGAACCGACTCGCTGGCGGGCGTCGTCTTTGACTTCGAGAACATCGGCTTTTGCCTCCAGGAATCTGCGTGGGTTGACCGCTTCGCCGTTCAGGCGGACTTCGAAATGCAGGTGGCTGCCGGTCGAACGGCCGGTCGAGCCCATCCTCGCGATCTGCTCGCCCGCGGCAACCTGCGTGCCGACCCTCGTCGTGAAACCGGACAAGTGCGCATAGCGGGTCATGATGCCCTGACCATGATCGACTTCGACGACATTGCCATAGCCCGACTTCTGGCCGACGAAGCTGACGCGGCCCGGCGCGGCGGCGAGGATGGGCGTGCCGATCGGGCCACGGAAGTCGAGACCGGCGTGCATCGCGCCCGCGCCGGTGAAGGGATCGCTGCGATAGCCGAACCCCGACGACATCATGAGGACATCGGCGGGGTTGCCCGACGGGACGGCAACGAGCGTGCGTTCGAGCACTTCCATGCGGAACAGCGCGCCGTCGAGCGCGGCGAAGTTCGGGCCGAGCGCCTTCGCCTTGCCCATGCGCCCGCGATAGGGAATGAAGGGACCGCCGCGGCCGGCGGCGGCGTTGCGGACGAGCGCATCGGGGTTGAGGCCAAGCGCTGCAACCGCGGTTTCCGCCTTCGCTGCGCGATCCTTCACCGCTGCGAGAAGACGGGCCGAAAAGGCTTCTTGCCGTGCTTCGAGGCGGGCGAGGACCTGCGCTTCGGGCGGCAGGTTCGGATCGATCGCGCTGGTCTTGAGCGGTGCAGCCGGGGCGGTCGTGCCGCCATCGGCCTTCGCCGCGGCTTCGGCGGGTACGGCCGAGGGATCGATTCCGAAATGGGTTTCGGCGACGCTTTCCAGCAGCGCCTGCCGCTCTTCGAGATCGGCGGCGGTTTCGGCGACGCGATCGCGATATTTCGCGATGCGGGCTTCGGACGCGGCTGCGGCGGCCTGCTGCTGCGCGACGGCAACGCGCTCGTCGGCAGTGAGCAGCTGGTTGACCAGCACGGCGAGCGTTGCGCCCGCCCAGGCGAGCAGGACGAGGCTGGCGATCAGCGCAACGCGTTTTTGCCAGACGGCACTGACGCGCAGGAACCGGACATGGCCATGCGTGCGAACGAAGATTTCATGGTCCTGAAACAGCGCGGAAACGCGCTGGCGCAAATCGCGCAGGCCCGTTGTTTTCGACGACAAGTGGCGACCCCATCTTGTTTGTTTTGTGGAGCCCTCCGCCCCGATTGATGCGCGCCTTATCAGGCAGGTTACCCCCGCGCGAATCTTTGCGGCGCGACTCGGGCTGAGTCGAAACCATCGCGCGGTGAACGGTGTCAGACTGCAGGAATGCTGCCGTTTTGGCAGGAAATCGACTGCGAATCGATAAATGCAATTGACGGGTTGCTTACCATTTTCGGGTAACGCTAAGCGGGTGAATATCATGGCGAAATCTGCTCAGTCCGACGCGTGCGAATCAGCAGGCGGCACCGACACGCCGGCCGGCGTTCGCCCACGCTCGGCGGTGAGCGCGGGGGTCGGGATCGTCGGGCTCGCGGGACTGGTGAGCTATTTGCTCATCGCGCGCCTGGCGCCCGACATCGCCGTCTTCCTCGGCGTCGACTGGGACCAGCGCGGGCCGATGAGCGGCCCGAATTCGGCGATCGCCAGCGTGCTCGCGTGCGGACTGCCGATGGTGCTCTGGTCGGTGTTCGTTGACGGGGTGCACCGCAATCCCTCGACCGGAATAGACTGGGCGCAGCGGCGTCCGTGGCGCGAGACGCTCGACATCAGCCTGACCAAGCTTGCCGGAATGTGGGCGACCTGGGGGCTGATCGCGCTGATCTATGCGACGATGCGCTATTATTGGGAGGGCAATTACGCCTTTTCGATGAATTTGCTCGAGACCGTCGCGCCGTGGCTGTTGCTTGTCTCCGTCCCCTATATGCTGTGGCTCGATCGTCGCATGATCGAACCGCGCGACGGCTGCTGGCAGTTCGGCCGCTGGCTGATCGCGCCCGGTCAGCCGGTCGACGGCCGCGCGATCGGCCATCATCTGCGCGCGTGGGCGGTGAAGGGGTTTTTCACGGCCTTCATGCTGTCGATCGTGCCGGGCAATTTTTCGGCGCTGGTCACCGTGCCGATGAGCGAGGTGCTCGCCAACCCCTATATGACCGGGCTCTGGGCGATCAATTTCCTCTATCTGGTCGACGTCCACATCGCGACGGTCGGCTATATCCTGACGCTGAAACCGCTCGACGCGCATATTCGCACCGCGAACCCCTATGGCATGGCGTGGGTCGCCGCGCTTGTCTGTTACCCGCCCTTCATCCTGATGAATGGCGGGCCGCTCGACTATCAGGTCAACGGGTCCGATTGGGGCTATTGGCTGCAGGGGCATGAAGGACTGCTGACCGTCTGGGGAATCGTGCTCGTGCTGCTCACCGCCATCTATAGCTGGGCGACGATGGCGTTCGGCATCCGCTTCTCGAATTTGACGCACCGCGGCGTCATCACGCACGGCCCCTATGCCTTCACGCGCCATCCCGCCTATATTTCGAAGAATCTGAGCTGGTGGGTCGGCTCGCTGCCTTTCCTCGTCACCGCGGGCGGCTGGGTCGAGGGCGCGCGCAACGTCGTGCTGCTGGGGCTCGTCAGCGGCGTCTATTACTGGCGTGCCAAGACCGAAGAGAAGCACCTCCTCGCCGATCCCGCCTATGTGGCCTATTGGAACTGGGCGCAGGACAATGCGCTGGTCCCGCGTGTCTTTGCGAAGCTGACGGGGCGGAAACGTCCGCTGATCCGGCTGGAGCCCGACGAGCGCGTCGGACCGGTGGCGTAAGAAGGACATGATCACCTTCCGGCATGGGGGAATGCCGGAAGGAAGCCACATCGAGATAATGTAGGAAAGAGGACCGGCGTCCTGTTTCGACCGAAGGCTGCCGATGGAGATGTGTACCCCGGCGAAAGCCGGGGCCCAGAATTCCCACGTGAACTTAGCATGTTGCCGCGCTGGGCCCCGGCTTTCGCCGGGGTGCACAAAAGGGGCAGCTTCCACCCCGAAGCGGCCCCTCCCGTCGGCGAGCGACGGGAGGGATCGGGATCAGAATTTGAAGCCCGCCTCGATGCCGTAGATGCGGGGTTCGTTGACGTAGCTGGTCAGATTGTTGAAATCGATGCCGCCGGTCGGCGATTCATCATTGGTGATGTTGCGCACGAAGCCCGCGATATCGAAGCGGTCGGTCCGGTAGCCGACGCGCACGCCGCCCTCGAGCAGCTTGTCGTCCGAGAATTCGACCGAGCGATAGAGGAAGAACTGCACCTTCGAGCGGTAATACCAGTCGGTGAAGGCATAGATCGCGCCGTCGCCGACGGGGATTTCATAACCCGCGGTCCAGTTGAGCGTGAACTTCGGCGACTGCGGCAGCTGGTTGCCGTCGATCGAGAAGATGCCCGGGCTGCCGGCACGCGGCGGGTCGAGCACGGTGCACGGCGTCGCCGAACCGCAGCCCGCGACGAAGGCGTTGGCGTCGTCGATCTCGGCGACGTTCCACGCGCCGCCGATCGAGAAGGTCAGCCCCTTGGCGGGCGCTGCCTGCAATTCGGCCTCGATCCCGTGACCCTTGGCATCGACGTTGAGCAGGCTCGCGACGTTCGACGTGCCGCCGACCGCGGTCAGCTGCAGATCCTTGGTGTCGAAATAATAGCCGGTGAGGTTGAAGCGGACGCGGTTGTCGAGGAAGCTGGTCTTGATCCCCGCTTCGTACGACATCGTTTCTTCCTGATCGGCGGTCGAGATGACGCGCGAAAAGGTCAGGCGGCCCTGCACCGACGGCGCGCGATAGCCGCGCGCGACGCGCGCGTAGAGGGTGACGTCGTCCGACGCCTCCCAGGTCGCGCTGGCGTCCCACGTCAGCAGCTTGCCCTTGACCTTGGCGGCCTGCGGCGGGACCGGCGTGTTCGGGTTGACGACGAAGATCGGGCGCGTTTCGACCGGACGCGACGCGACGAAATCGCGCGTGTCGTGGTTGTAACGCGCACCCGCCTGCAGCTTGAAGCCGCCCTCGAATTCATAATTGACCGAGCCGAAGAGGCCGTAGGCTTCGCTGTCCTGCCGCTGCACCGCGATCGCCGACGGGGTCGCGTCGGTCGGGCCGCCGAATTCGAAGCTCGAAATGTCGAGCTTCTCGTCGAAATAGAAGGCGCCGAACTGGTAACCGAGCCCGCCGCTGTTGTTCGACGCGATGCGGATTTCCTGCGTGAACTGGTCAAGGCTGGGGACATTGTCCTGGCTCTGCGCCTGGAACGGGATCAGGCCCGGACCCGACACGGGCAGGAAGACGGCGCCGAAGCCGCCGTCGATGTCGCCTCGGCTCTTGAAATTGCCGTTCCAGTAGGAGGTGATCGAATAAGCGGTCACCGGCCCGAAATCATATTCGAGGTTCAGCCCGGCGTTGTAGGTGTTGAGCTTCTGGAAATTGAGCCCGTCCTGCCAGACCTTGTCGCGCTTGAATTCGGTGCCCGCGCCGCCGAGGCCGACGAGCTTGTTGCTGCCCGGAAGCTGCGTGTTGGCGCGGAAGATGATCGCCGAGCCGTCATAGATGCGGACCTGCCCGGTCACGCGGCCGGTGAAGGGGCCGTTTTCATATTGGAGCTGGAGGCGCGCGGCGATGTCGTCATAGCCGCCCAGATCCTTGCTCTTGGTCGTCGCGATATTGTCGACCCAATTGTCGCGGTGCTGGTACAAGGTCGACAGGCGCACCGAAAAGCCATTGTCGTCGGCGGCGCCCGCCGCGACTTCGACCTGCGTCGTGCCGTAGCGGCCATAGCTGGCGCGGGCATAGCCGCCGGTCTTGCCGGGCTTGACGGTGTCGAACTTGACGATGCCCGCGGGAGTGTTGCGGCCGAACAGCGTGCCCTGCGGTCCGCGGAGAACTTCGACGCGGTCGAGGTCGAAGATCGGGAAGCCCTTGAGGATCGGGTTTTCGAGGACGACGTCGTCATAGACGAGGCTGACCGGCTGCGACGCGTTGAGGTCGAAGTCGGTGTTGCCGAGGCCGCGGATATAGAAGCGCGGGAAGGTGCGCCCGAACGAGCTTTCGATATTCAGGCTGGGGACGCGGCCCGCGAGCACGCGGACGTCGGAGCCGGTCGAGGTGATCGCGTCGAGCGTGTTGCCGGAGAGCACCGAGACGGCCACCGGCACGTCCTGCAGGCTTTCCTCGCGGCGCTGCGCGGTGACAACGATGTCGCCGAGGCCCGATTCTTCGGCGACGGGGACCGCGTCCTGCGCGGCGGCGGGGGCCGCCCACGCGGCGGTCGCGAGGGCGACGCTTATAGCAATAGTGGAAGGAAAGTGGCGCATGGCGAGCTTCCTGAAACAGAGTTGACGATGGGAGAGTGGAAAAACCAGAGGCTCTTTGGCTTTCCGCGCGCCCGCAATCAATCGCGGAAGCGTACGCCGCTGACTTTCATGTCAGTGGTGTTGCGCAATTGCTGCACTTTTGCGGCGTTGTGGGCCCTTAGAAGCTGAGTTCGTCGTAGATTTTCGAGAGGTCGCCACCCCATGCGCCTTCGTAACGGTCGAGCAGGTCGTGCGCGGGCGACTTGCCACTCTTGGCGATGCGGCGGAGCGGTTCGAGGAAGCCGACCTCATTGTCGCCCATCGAATTGACCTCGCCGCGTGCAGCGAGGCCTGCCGCAGCGATATCGAGTACGCGGTGCGCGAGTTCGCCGACGGTACCGCCGCCGGGGGCCGGCGCGTCGAGTCCCTCGCTCGGCACGGCATCGCGGAGCGTCTGCTGTTCCTCGATGCTCCAGCCCTTGACGAGATCCCACGCGGCGTCGAGCGCGCCTTGATCGTAGAGCAGGCCGACCCAGAGCGCGGGCAGCGCGCAAATACGGTTCCACGGGCCGCCGTCGGCGCCGCGCATTTCGAGGAAGCTCTTCAGGCGCACTTCGGGAAAGGCGGTCGAAAGATGGTCGTTCCAGTCGGAGAGCCGCGGCTTCTCGCCGGGCAGCGCGGGCAGTTCGCCCTTCAGGAAGTCGCGGAAACTCTGCCCCGCGGCGTCGATATATTTGCCCTCGCGGAAGACGAAATACATCGGCACGTCGAGCATATAGTCGACATAGCGTTCGTAGCCGAAGCCCTGTTCGAACACGAAGGGCAGCATGCCGGTGCGCGCGGGGTCGGTGTCTGTCCAGATATGGCTGCGGTACGACATATAGCCATTCGGCCGCCCTTCGGTGAAGGGCGACGAGGCGAAGAGCGCGGTCGCGAGCGGCTGGAGCGCGAGCGAAACGCGGAACTTCTGCACCATGTCGGCCTCGCTCGAATAGTCGAGGTTGGTCTGGATCGTGCAGGTGCGCAGCATCATGTCGAGCCCCATGCTGCCGACGCGCGGCATGTGGTCGAGCATGATCCTGTAGCGTCCCTTGGGCATGATCGGCAGCTCGGCGCGCGTCTTGTCGGGCCACATGCCGAGCCCGAGGAAACCGAGGCCGAGTTCGGCGCCGACCTCTTTCACCTGCTTGAGGTGGCGGCCGGTTTCGGCACAGGTCTGGTGGAGATTTTCGAGCGGCGCGCCCGACAGTTCGAGCTGCCCGGCGGGTTCGAGGCTGACGGTGCCGTCGCTGCCCGCGAGCGCGATCACCTTGCCGCCCTCGATCACGGGTTCCCAGCCGAAGCGGGTGAGCGCCATCAGCAGGTCGTGGATGCCGCCGGGCTCGTCATAGGAAGGCGCCCGATGATCGGCGGTGCGATAGACGAATTTCTCATGCTCGGTGCCGATGCGCCAGCGGTCCCTGGGCTTCTCGCCCTTGGCCATGGGGACCGCGAGCTGGTCGCGGTTTTCGACGATGGGATCGTTGCTGTCCGAGGCGGTTCTGGTGCTCATGTCGCGCCATTATACGGTTCGGTACAGAATGCAATCGGCTGTTGAAGCGGCGCTCTTTGAGGTGGCGCGGGGGGGCGATCGCGGCGCCGGGCGTCAGTTGACCGTGACGTCGAACGCGATCGCCATCGCGCTCGCGGGCGTCAGTGTCGACGTCGTCGCGGCGATCGTGGTGCCGGTGATCGATGCGCCGAACGGATCGCTTTCGTCGCTGCCGCTTGCATTGTCGTCTTCGACCGTCGTCGCGCCGGCGCAGTTCGTTCCGCTCCGCAGCGAGCCGGGGACGAAGGCCATGGTCGCGGGAAGCGGGTCGGCGACATTGATGCCCGTCGCGGTGCCGCTGCCATGGTTGGTGACGAGAACGCAATAGCGCAGCCTCGCGCCCGGAATCGCCTTGGGATCGGCGGTCCCGTTCACCGGATCGCTGACGACGCTACTCGTCTTGGCGATGGTGAGGTTCGCGGTCGGGCGGCAGAAAGTGATGTCGTGAATCGCAGCCCCCTGCTGTCCTGGATCGGCCGGCGCGAGGCTGTGGCTGCCGTAAGTGATGATGATCGTGTCGACCGGCGCGGAAAAGGTCACGACGACATTGCCGTTTGCGCTGTTGTCGGTCGAGGTGGCGTCGCCATAGGCGCTGTTGCCGATGACATAATTGCTGACGCCGTTGGTCAGCGTCGGCGTCACCGGCGCGCCGTTGAAACTGCCCGTCACGGTCACGCGGTCGGCGAATTGCCCCGCCGCATAATCGATGTCGAATATCCGGAACTGCGCGCCCGGAACCGCGGTTGGCAAGGTGATCGTCGAGGTGATCGCGCCCGACTGGCTGGTGAAATCGGCGATCTCGAAGATCGCATATTGGGCCGGGGAGAAACCGCCGGTGACGACGTTCTGGCGCGTCGGCGACTGGCCGCCATAGGTTGCATTGTTCAGGAACGCGCCGCCGCTGATGCCGATATTGAAATTCATCGTGCCGATCGCGGTCAGTGCGTAGCTGCCGCTGGTCGTCCCCGCGGCCCAGGTGACGCCGTCCCAGTCGTGCACTGTCGTGCCGACCGGACAGACGAGCGCGGGCGGCGTGCCCGCGACGCGCGTGCCCGAGACGGTGAAGCTCGCGGCAGCCGAATCATCCTCGCTCGCCGCGCCGTTGCCGGGGGTCGAATCGGGGTCGAACGCCGACGATGCGCTGATTTCGGCGCTGTTGGTCACGCTCGCGCCTGCGGTCGCGGTGACGGTGCCGGTGATCGTCAGCGTGCGTGTCGTCCCGGGCGGGATGCTGCCGACGGTCCACACGCCGGTGCCGCTGTCATAGCTGCCGAAGCCCGACGCGCCGGTGAAGCTGAAACCGGCGGGGAGCGTGTCCTGCACGGTGACCCCGGTCGCGGTGAGCGTCGACGCGCCCGCGTTGGTGACGCTCAGCACATAGTTGATGCTGACCCCGAACGCGGGCGATGCGTTGCTGACCGATTTGGTCAGCGACAGGTCGGCGTACGGCGTGATCGGCACCGTGGTGAGCGTCAGGTCGGTGCGCGTGAAATTGCCGCTGTCGCCGTTCAGCGAATCGCAGATCGTCAGCTGCCACGTGCCCGCCGATCCCTGTCCGTTGAAGCTGGCGAGCGAGCCTTCGGGGCGGAATGTGCGCTGATAGGGCGGCGCGGCGGCCGTGCTGTCATTCGTGGTGTGCGTCGTGATGCTCGCGGCCGCGCTGTCGTCGAACAGGACATTCAGATTGTCCGCCGAGGTG
The DNA here is from genome assembly GCA_017745175.1 of Sphingopyxis sp. Lineage (GTDB taxonomy): Bacteria > Pseudomonadota > Alphaproteobacteria > Sphingomonadales > Sphingomonadaceae > Sphingopyxis. The sequence goes on from JAGHZY010000008.1 coordinate 105,968, forward strand.
CCGACATTGGTGATCAGGTTGACCACCGTGCCCGCCGGCGACACCAGCGTCGCGCGTACGTCGCCGCGATAGCTGTGCGTGAACTGGATCCCGATATTGACGTCGGTGACCTGTGCATTTGGGGCGACGGTGAAGTTGCGTACCATCGGGCCGGTGCACGGCGCCGTGGTCTCGCTGAGCGTTCCGGTCGCCGTGTTGCTGTAGCTCGTGGTCGTCTGTGCGGCGGCGGGATAGGCAGCCAGCGCGAAGGCCAGCCAGACGAGCGTCAGATACACTCGCACAGACTGCAGACACTGGCCCCCACGCCAGCGGTATCGGCTCTGGTCCCGCCGTTGCATGGCGCCGCTATGGCGCGGCCATGGCTAATATCCGGTTAAAATCGGTGACTTGACGGTATTTCTGTCCGGTACAGGGACAGAAACGCTATTCGCCCGACCAGTCGCCATGCTGCGCCATCCACAGGCTGAGCGCCGCGACAGCGGCGGTCTCGGCGCGCAGGATGCGCGGCCCGAGCGCGATGCGGCGGACGGCAGCGTGGGCGACGAGCATGTCGCGCTCGCGGTCGGTGAAGCCGCCTTCGGGACCGGTCAGGATCGCGGCGGGTGCCGACGCCGGGACGGCGGAAAGCGGGGCGCCGCCCGCCTCGTCGGCGAACAGAAGCGTGCGGTCCGCCGGCCAGTCCTTCAGCAATTGCGGCAGCTTGACGGGTTCGGCGAGCGTCGGCAGCGCCGTCCGCCCGCATTGTTCGCACGCCTCGATGATCTGCGCCTCGAGCCGCTCGCTCCTGACGCGCTCGACGATCGTGCGCTCGGTGATCACGGGCTGGAGCCGCGCGACGCCGATCTCGGTCGCCTTTTCGATGATCCAGTCGAGCCGCGCCTTCTTGACCGGAGCGAAGCAGAGCCAGAGATCGGGGACCCTTTCGAGTTCGCGCGTCTGCCGTTCGATCCGCAGGGTCAGCGCGCGTTTTGCGGCATCGGCGACGACCGCCAGCCATTCGCCGCTGCGGTTGTCGAACAGCAGGACCGGATCCCCCGCCTTCATCCGCATCACGCCGAGCAGATAATGCGCGGCCGGTCCGTCGATCACGGGGGCGGCGTCGGGGCCAAGCGGCAAATCGACGAACAGGCGGGGTGTGCTGGCGGGCGGCCAGGCAGGAGTCGCGGGCATTGCTGGCCGATAGCAGGCGGCGATATCTTGTGCATCCCTTGCCTGCGCGATCGGTGCCTCTCCGGTCACGCCGATGGCGACATCACGTCGCCATCGGATTTACAGCGACCATTATCGAACCAGTCTGGCGGTCTGAAGCGCCGTGGAAAACAACTGCTGAAGGGCAGTGGTGATGTTGTCATTTGCCGTCACGATCTGCACCAGCGGTGCGCCGTTGGTGCCGACCGACGCGCATTTCTGCAGTGCGGTGAGGACCTGGTCGGACTTCCCCGCCGTTGCGGACGTATAGGGAGAAGGCGGCGGAGGCAGGAACTTGGCGACATTATTCTGGGACCAGGTGTTGCCCGCCAGTGATTCGGGAAGATATTGCGTATAGAGGATGGCGATCTTGATCTTCTTGGCCTTGATCGCCGTGCACTCGGCGAGGTCGCTTTCCCGCAGCGGGCCGAAATAGCGAGCGCCGCTGCTCGGCTGGTCGAGCATGCCGTCGGAGATGATGAACAGGATTTTCTGCGGTACATCGCCGGGAGCACCGGTGCCCGCCTCGGGGATGATGGCTTTTATCTTCGTGAGCATATTGGTGAATTCGGTGGCCTTGTCAGAGATGTCGAGGCTGCTGGTGGGCTTGTTGTTCAGCCACCAATAGTCGTCGGCCGGGAATATCGAGGCGGCCGAAAAGGTGGTGCTGTACGAAGCAACGTTCTGGAGGGTGTTGAGCTCGTTGATGGGCGTGTCTTTGCCCGACCGCGTCCAATCGAAAGAGAACATCTGCGCCCGATAGGTGACTCTGTACTGCGCGGCTTGGTTGGTGGCGAAGGGGATCAATTGCGTGGCGGCCAAGACCATTTCGTCCTTGCGCAGGGGAATGGTTGCGGGGCCGGTGGTATAGATCTTCCCGTAATTGTGGGTGAGCCAATAGCCGTCCCCCCAGTAGCCGGTATCATAATCTATTGTATTGTCCGATGTCGTGCCGCCCGTCTTTTTGGTTCTCTCCCTGATCCTGACCGGGCCGGATGTGCTGTCGACAATGGAATAGGTGATGGTCGTGGTGGTCGCGCCCGATGTCGTCGTGGAATTCATCGCAACGCCCAGACTGTCGTAGAGTTTGCTGGTCGACTTATCCCAGCGATACCAGACATTCCGCTTCGACGATCCCGGCGTATAATAGCCGGTCGACAACAGGACATAGCGGTTCGCCGTGTCCCGGATGAAAATCGGCTCGCCGTCGGCCTGCGGCATCTGCATATGGCACGCGAAAGCGCAACCGTTCGGCAGTTTGGTAGCATCTTTGGTCGCGTTGATTATCCTGGTGACCCCGTCCGACGTCGCGGGGATCAGCATCGAGGGCGAATTGTCCATCGCCAGATAGAAATCGACGTTGGGCGGTTGCGCGGCATTTGCCGTGGCCGTTCCGCTTACGGTCAGTGTGTCGGCCCCCAGAAGCCCGCCGAACATGTTGGTCGACTTGGCCGTATAGCTCACGGTCGCCTTGCGCAGGTAGCCGATAGCGCCGCCGCTCCCGGGGGTTCCGTCCGTAATGGTCGGCGTCACCACCAGATCCTCATAACCGCTCTCCAGCGAGGCCTGCGCATTGAACATGTTGGTCGCGGCAGAAGTTGCCTCGCTGTTCGACTGAAGGATCATCGCGGGCGCGACGGCCGCCAGCGCGGCAGCATCGGCCGCGGCATTCAGCTTCGTCTGGAGGCTCATCGCGCGCGCATAGTCGATTCCGAAGCCGAGGATGAAGGTCAGCGGAATGATCGCAAATCCCATGATCATCAGGACTCCGCCCTTCTGATCGGTTTTCAGTCTGGCAATGAACCCGAGCGATGTGGTCGCGGAGCCGGGCCGAGGAAATATTTTGGTCATAATATATCCACCTAGTAAAGCCGGGGAACCATGTAGATCGTGTCGGTCATCGTCTTGTTTGCGAGCGGGAGGTAGCTGACGAACGGGGCGTAATTATAAGTGATCCTGCCCATGAACAGCCAGCCGCCGGATGTGCCGACCTGGGTCTTTGTACTGGTGCCCGGAGCAAGGTTCCCGCACACGTTCGAGCCGTCCGGCGAAACCGGGACCATCGTGGAGGTGATCATGTTGGTTGGAATCGTGACGATGTTTGCCGCCAACTGCGCCTCGTTCTTGGGGAGCGTGCCAGCCTTGTGGCTCGAGATCGTGGTGGACACGATGCTGCCATTGACATTTTGCGTCTGGGCCTGGGTCCAGACGACATAGGCGCGTGTGGCATCGCAGACCCTGAGCAGCGAAATCTGCTCGGTCGCCTTGTCGAGCTTGTAGGGTGACAGGACGACTGCGCTGGCGCTCAGGTGAGATTTCGCGTTGGCGCTTCCCGGGTCGTTGTAGATAATCGTGGGCGACATGGTCCGACTGACGAGGTCGACCAGCGAACGGGTCGCGACGGTAACCTTGCGGCTGCAACTGACCATATCCGACAGGTAAACGCCGCCCGTGTACATGAGCACGAGCACCGGCAGGCAGATAGCGAATTCCACTATCACCGCGCCGCGCGTATTCTGTGTGAGGCGCCTCAGCATGAGGCCTGCGACGTGGGGCACGTGTATTCCTCTGTCGTGAAGACGGAGGTCGCCACGAGTTTGCGATTGGCGTTGGGTTCGTTGGTCAGGTTCAGACCCAGCGGCCCCTTTCCTGTCGGCCACAGATAGATCAGCTGCAGGACGACGATGCGGTTCTTGCCGCTGCCGTTCAACTGGTGCTCGTAGCCCGTGCCGGTCGAGACCAATATGCCTTTGCTGTCATAGGTGAATGTCGGCGCAGCGGTGTTGGTCACGTTGTAGCTGTCTGCGGTCTTCACATTCACCGTGAGCCGCGAGCAGGAGAGCAATGGTGGCAGCAGCGCGGGCGTACTGACCGCCTCGCCGCTGGGGTTGGTGCCGGAAAGGCCATTGCAGATGGCCCTCTTGAAGTCGCTCGCCGACAGGCCGACGGTTCCGTTGGGCGCCTTCGTCGTTTGAACGAAGCCGGTCAGGAGCAGGCGTCCTGCGCCCTCGGCCGCCGTCTCCAGCATCTGTTGCGCCAGATAGATCAGCATCGTGTACAAAATCGCCAGCAGCAGCGCGATGAATGCCGGTCCGACGATAGCGAATTCCATGGCGGCCGTGCCCGCACGGTTTTTCCACAGATTCTTGCCGGACGGGCCAACGACCCTTCGGGCGCGAATCCCTTTGCGCAAAATTGCCATGTGGGTCCCCCTTTGTGCCTGTTTTCCACGATCAGGGTTCAAATTTGGTAAATGGCCGGATTTCGATCGCGTCGCGGCCAAATGTCCGGCGATCCAGCGTACGGATCCAATCAGCCATTTATCGCGCGCGTGGTGCCTGCTATCGCCCGCGCAGCGATGACTGCCACCCATCCTCCCGATAGTCAGCTCCGCGGTTTCGTGGCGCTGTTGCCCGCCGCGGCGCGCCCCTACGCGCTGCTCGCGCGGTTCGACCGGCCGATCGGCTGGTGGCTGCTCTATTGGCCCTGCGCATGGGCGGTCGCGCTCGGCGGCGGTGCGGCCAGCCATTGGCCGCTGTTCCTGTGGCTGCTGCTCGGCGCGATCGCGATGCGCGGCGCGGGCTGCGTCTATAACGACATCGTCGACCGCGATCTTGATGCACGGGTTGCACGCACCGCGTCGCGTCCCGTGGCGAGCGGGGCGGTGTCGGTACGCAACGCGCTGCTGTGGACGCTTTTTCTTTTGCTCGTCGGACTGCTCGTGCTGCTTCAGCTTTCGCGCCCGGCGCAGATCGTCGCGCTCGCCAGCCTGGTCCTCGTCGCGGGTTATCCCTTCATGAAGCGCATCACTTGGTGGCCGCAGGCTTGGCTCGGCCTCGTTTTCAGCTGGGGCGCGCTCGTGGCGTGGGTCGCGGTGGACGGGGCGGAAGGCCTTGCGCTGCCCCTGCTCTACGCGGGCTGCATCGCGTGGGTGATCGGTTACGACACCATCTATGCGCTGCAGGATATCGAGGACGACATGCTGATCGGCGTGAAGTCGAGCGCGCGCGCCATGGGGCGTCATGTAAAGGGCGGCGTCGCGATCTGCTATACGGCTGCGCTCGCTTGCTGGGGCGGCGCGCTGTGGACGGTGCGCCCCGACCCACTGGCGCTGGTCGCGCTGCTGCCCGCCGCGGTGCATCTGACCGGGCAGGTCGTGACGCTCGATCCGGCGAACGGCGAGGATGCGCTGGCGAAGTTCCGCAGCAACCGCTTTGCGGGGCTGCTGGTCTTCGCGGCGATGCTGGTGGTGGGCAGCGCGCCCTAGCTATTCGGCGGCGAGCAGTTCCTCGGCGCCGCCGAGGTCGACCGAGACGAGGCGCGACACGCCGCGTTCGATCATCGTCACCCCAAACAGGCGGTGCATGCGCGCCATCGTCACGGCGTTGTGCGTGACGATCAGGTAGCGCGTGTCGGTTTCGCGCGCCATGCGGTCGAGCAGGTCGCAGAAACGCTCGATATTGGCGTCGTCGAGCGGTGCATCGACTTCGTCGAGGACGCAGATCGGCGCGGGGTTGGTGAGGAAGAGGCCGAAGATCAGCGCGACGGCGGTCAGCGCCTGCTCGCCGCCCGACAGCAGGGTGAGCGTGCCGAGCCGCTTGCCCGGCGGCTGCGCCATGATTTCGAGCCCGGCCTCGAGCGGATCGTCGGAGTCGACGAGTTCGAGATGCGCCTGTCCGCCGTTGAACAGCGTCGTGAACAGCCGCTGGAAATGGGTGTTGACCGCCTCGAACGCCGCGAGCAGGCGCGCGCGGCCTTCGCGGTTGAGGCTGCCGATCGAACCGCGGAGACGGTTCACCGCCTGCGTCAGCTCCTCGATCTCGGCAGCGTTCCTCTCGCGCTCGGTGTCGAGTTCGACCAGCTCGTCAGCGGCGACGAGGTTGACGGGGCCGAGCCGCTCGCGATCGCCAACCAGCCGGTCGTGCTGCGCCGATTCGGCATCGGGGTCGCCGACGCTCTCACCATCGAAGCCGGCCTTTTGCGGCAACAGCGGCGGGGGGCATTCGAAGCGCTCCCCCGACAGGCGGCCCATCTCGATGCGGCGGAGCTCGGCATTCTCGGAGCGCGCGACGGCGCCCGCGCGCGTTTCGCGCGCGGCGGCGACGCGCTCGCGGATCGCGTTCAGCGCGGTCTCGGCCTCGCGCAGAGCGGCTTCGACGGCGCGCTCCTGCGCTTCGGCGGCGACGACCTTTTCGCGCAGCGCTGCCTGCTCGGCCTCGGCGGCGACGCGTTGCTCTGCAAGTTTCGCGGGGGCGTCCGCGAGCTTCGCGGCTTCGTCGGCGAGCGTCCCGGCGCGCTTGTCCATCTCGGTCACGCGCCGCGCGGCTTCGCCCGCGCGCGCCTTCCAGCTCCTGATCTCGGCGCTGACCACCGCCTGTCGTTCGCTGAGCGACGCAAGCGTACGTTCGTGCGCCGCCAGCGCGTCGCGCGCGGCCGTGGCGCCGGTGCGGGCGCGTTCGGTCGCCTGCTCCTCAGCGTCGAGCGCGGCGCGCGCGATGCTGTCGTCGGGCAGTGCGGCGAGCGCGGCTTCGTGCGTCGCGAGCGCCTCGGCGGCTTCCCTCGCGGCTTCGGCAATCTCGGCGAGGCGGCGGTCGAACAGCGCCGCGGCATCGCGGTGGCGATCGAGCGCGGCCTGCGCCTGATCGATGGCGCGCAGCGCGGTGCGGCGCGCCTCGTCGGCCTGCGACAGCGCCTTGCGCGCGGCGGACGCGGCTTCGGCCAGCCCGGCGGCCTTTGCGGCGGTGGTCTCGCGCCGGTCGCGCAGTTCCTGCACGCCGAGTTCGACCTGCGGGCGCTGCGCGGCGAGTTCGTCGAGACGGTTCTGGCGTTGCAGCCGTTCGGTCGCCGTGGCGCCGTCGCCGCGCGTGACGAAGCCGTCCCAGCGGCGCATCACGCCGTCGGTGGTTACGAGGCGCTGGCCGACTGCGAGCGGCTGGCCGTCGTCGGTTTCGGCCACAGCGACCTGCGCGAGGCGGCGCGCGAGCGCGGCGGGGGCCTCCACATATCCGGTGAGCGCCGTGGTGCCGGCGGGCAGGCGGGGATCGTCCTTCGCGGTATCGGGGTCGCCCCAGCTGCGCGCCGCCTGCCGGTCGATCCCGGCATCGAGATCGTCGCCGAGCGCGGCGGCGAGCGCGGCTTCGTAGCCGGGCTTCACGCGAAGCCGGTCGAGGATGCGATCTTCGCCGCTGCGTGCCGCGGCGAGCGCGCGTTCGAGCGTCGACGCCTCGCCTTCGAGCGCAGCGAGCGCCGCGCGCGCCTCGGCGAGCCCCGCTTCGACGCCGGCGAGCTCGGCGGCGGTGGCCTCGCGGTCGGCTTCGGCATTCTGCAATGCGGTTTCGGCGGTTTTGATCGCGGCTTCGGCGGTTTCGGCCGCCTTCACGCTGTCGGCATGTGCCGCGGCGAGCGCGGCGCTGTCGCCGAGCGCGGCCACCTCGGCCTCGACGCGCGCCTTGTCGCCCGCAACGCGGCGCACGGCGGTTTCGGCGCTGTCGCGCGCGGAGACCGCGATGCGCCGGTCGGCCGCCTCGCTCGCGGCCCTGGCGCGCGCCTGTGCGAGCGCGACCTCGGCGTCGCGCAGCCGCGCCTGCGCGGCGAGATTGGCGTCGGCGAGCGCGGCCTTGCCCGCGTCGTGCCCGGCGATATCCTGCGCCAGCGATTTCGTTTCGGTGTCGAGCGCGGTCAGCGCGGCATGCGCCTCGCGCGCGAGTTCGCCCTCGTGCGTCCGGTCGTCGGCGATGCGCCGCTGCTGCGTCGCCAGATCCTCGAGCCGCTGGAGCGCCGCGCGCTCCTCGCCCTGCAGGCGGACCTGCGTCGCCGTCGCCGCGGCGAGCGCGTCGCGCTGCGCCTGTGCATCGCTGCGCGCCGCGGCGACGCGCGTCGCGACCTCGGTCTGCGCCTTCGAAATGGCTTCGAGCTCGTCCTGCGCGGTCTTCACCGCGGCTTCGGCTGCATCGGCGTCGCGGCGCGCCTGATCGGCGGCGGCGGCGGCGTCGCGCCAGCGCGCATAGATCAGCCGCCCCTCGGCGATGCGGATATCGTCGGAGAGCTTCCTGTATTTCTCGGCCGCGCGTGCCTGCCGGCGGAGCGCGTTCGCGCGCACCTCCATGTCGGCGACGATCTCGGACAGGCGGGTGAGGTTGGTTTCGGTCGCGCGCAGCTTCTGCTCGGCGTCCTTGCGGCGGACGTGCAGGCCCGCAATGCCCGCGGCCTCTTCGAGCATCGCGCGGCGGTCGGTCGGCTTGGCGGCGATGACATTGGCGATCTTGCCCTGGCTGACGAGCGCGGGGCTGTGCGCGCCGGTCGCGGCGTCGGCGAAGATCAGCGCGACATCCTTGGCGCGCACATCGCGGCCGTTGGCGCGGTAGGCGCTGCCGGCCCCGCGCTCGATGCGGCGGATGACCTCGAGCTCATGGCCGTCGCTGGCGTCGGAGAGACCGGCGACGAGCGCGCCTTCGGTGTCGCAATGCAGCGCAACCTCGGCAAAGTCGCGTGCCGGACGCGACGAAGTGCCGGCGAAGATGACATCCTCCATCCCGCCGCCGCGCATCGATTTGGGCGAGGATTCGCCCATCACCCAGCGGATCGCCTCGAGCAGGTTCGACTTGCCGCAGCCATTGGGACCGACGACGCCGGTCAGCCCGGGCTCGATGCGCAGTTCGGTGGGTTCGACGAAGCTTTTGAAACCGGTGAGACGCAGCCGCTTTATCTGCACGGGAGATCCCCGCGCAGGTCATCGAATCGGAGCTGGTGCAACCTTGTCGTCACATATCCCCCATGCAGCCGTCATGCCGCGCGGCGGGGGGAGTAGCAAGGGGCAGCTTTGTCTGCCCCTTGCTCCGATCGGATCAGCGCGCGCCCATCGTGCGCAGGCGGTCGCGCAGCGGTCCCCAAGCGGCGATGCCCTCGGCGACCTGGCCGTTGATGACGAAGGTCGGGGTGCCGGTGATCTGGTATTTCTCGACCCCCGCGTTAGTGCCCTTTTCGATCGCCTCGACATTTTCGACCTTGGCGAGGCACTGCTGGATCGTCGCGGCGGGGACGCCGCGCTGCTGGTAGAACTGATCGATGCCCCAGCCCTTGGCGAGCGCGCTGAAGCGCTGCGCGGGCGGCAGCTTCATCGCTTCCTCGATTCCCGGCTGCGGCTTTTGCGCGCCCGCGATGAAGGCTTCATGCTCGATGAAGGTCGCATCGGCGAGCGGGAAGAAGCGGTCGGGGGTGGTGCATTTGACGATCGCGCCGGCGATCGCATCCACCGGGTGGAGCATGAACGGGGTCAGCTTGTACGAGACGCGGCCGGTGTCGACGAAGTCGCGTTTCAGCTCTTCATGCGAATCCTGCGCGAATTTCGCGCAGTGGCCGCAGGTGAAGGCGCCGAATTCTTCCAGCTTGATCGGTGCGTCGGGATTGCCCATCACGACCCCGTCGCCATCGACGCGCACGACCTGCGACCAGCTCTTGCCCGCGGGCGGTGCGACCTTCGCGACGACATCCTGCTCCTTGGTCGGGTCCTCGGCGCCGCCACCGCAACCGGCGAGCGCGAGCGCGCCGAGCGAGGACAGAAGGGCGATGCGAAGCGATGCGTTCATTTTATTCTTTCTCCACGAAGTCGGGAATGCGGGGGCTTTTAGGCGGCCTTGATCGCAAGGTCGAGTTTCGATTTGAGTGCCGGCCATGCGGTCACGCCGGCGTTGCGGCCGTTGACGAAGAAGCTGGGCGTACCTTCGACGCGGTCGGCGTTGAGGCCGATATTGGTCATGCCGGTCAGTTCGGCCTGCGCGACCTCGCTGTCGAGCGCGGCGTCGATCTGCGCCTGCGTGTAGCCGCGTGCGCGCATCAATGCGGTGAGGCCCGTGTCGGCGGCGATCTTGCGCGCGCGCTCGGCGGTCGTGCCCTCGAACCAGCGCTTCTGCTGCGCCTCGGTCGCTTTCTGGACCTTTGCGATGAAGGTCGGGAAGGCGGCGAAGATCGCCTGATGATTGCCGGCGAACGCCTTCGGCCCGCCGCATCGGGCGAGCAGCGCGGCGGTCATGTCGACGGGATCGCGAACGAGGTTGCGATATTCGAAAAGCACCAGCCCGCGGTCGACATAGCCGGTCTTGAGCGGCAGCGAGCCCGCTTTCGCGAAATCGGCGCAGACGTGACAGGTATAGCTGAAATATTCGACGAGCCGCACCTTCGCGGCGGGATTGCCGACGACGAAGGCGCCGATCGGGCTGGTCGTCACGGTCGACGACCATGCCGCCGCAGGCCTGGCGGGCGCCGCTGCGATGAGCGTCAGCGCGGCGCCCGAAAGGGCCAATAGCGTCGTGCGACGGTCGAGAAGCGGGTCGTCGGAAACGGACATCGGTCGGCCGGGCTTTCTTTAACTGATGCGGGGAAGCTTGGGCGGCGTCGCCAGCCCCGCGGCCATGCGTTCGAGCACGGTACGCAGTTCCGGGTCGCCGATGTCGCGCAGGCTGTCCCCCAGTTCGGCGGGTACCGGCTTGAGCATTGCCGGCGGCTGAACGGGCGCAGCGGGGGTGACCTGCCCGTGCGTCATGCGGACGCCGGCGATCGCCGCATAGCCGAAGAAGCGGTTGACCGACGCGACAATGTCGGGCGCGACATGCTGGAGCATCGGCGCGTGCGCGCCGCTGATCGTAAGGTGCAGCGTGCCGCCCGCCTTTTGTCCCGCGGGGAAGCGGATCATCGCGGGCTGGGTGACGTCGGCGAGCTTGTCGCCGACGATCTCGCGCCAGCGGCTGACCACCGACGACTGGATGAAGCCGAATTTGCGAAAGGCGGTGCGGCCGATTTCGGGGACGAGGTCCGAAATCGCGCGCGCCTCGCCGCCGCGCGGGCGCTCATAGGGACGTGCGGGGGCCTTGGCGGCTTTCGCGCCGCCTTTCGCCTTCGCCTTTTTGGCGGGCGTGCTGTCTCCCGTCCCTTTCGTCATGCCGGACGCCATGCCATAGGCAAGGGGTGAGCGTCCAGACTTCCGACATGGTGAGCGATTTCGCGGGTCGGCTGCTCGGCTGGTACGACCGGGCGGCGCGCGCGCTGCCGTGGCGGATCGCGCCGGGCAGCGGCGGGGTGCCCGATCCCTATCGCATCTGGCTGTCCGAGGTGATGCTGCAGCAGACGACCGTTGCTGCGGTCGCGGGCTATTTCGCGCGCTTTACCGACCGCTGGCCGACGGTCGCCGACCTCGCCGCGGCCGACGATGCCGATGTGATGGCGGCATGGGCGGGGCTCGGCTATTATGCCCGTGCGCGCAACCTGCTCGCCTGCGCGCGTGCGGTGGTCGCCGCACATGGCGGGCGGTTTCCCGATAGCGAAGCGGGGCTGCGCGCGCTCCCCGGGATCGGCGACTATACCGCGGCATCGGTCGCGGCGATCGCCTTCGGCCGCGCGGCGGTCGTCATCGATGCCAATATCGAACGCGTCATCGCGCGCCATCGGCTGATCGAGACGCCGCTGCCGCTGGCGAAGCGCGAGATTCGCACTGCGCTCGCGCCGCTCGTGCCCGCGGACCGGCCCGGCGATTTCGCGCAGGCGCTGATGGACCTTGGCGCGACCATATGCACCCCGCGCTCGCCCGCGTGCGCGATCTGCCCGGTGATGGCCGATTGCCGCGCGCGCGGAAGGCCCGATATCGAGCGGCTGCCCGTCAAGCCGCCCAAGAAGGCGAAGCCGCATCGCCACGGCCTGGCCCACTGGATCGAACGCGACGGCGCGATCTGGCTCGTCCGGCGACCCGAAAAGGGCATGCTCGGCGGGATGCGCGCGCTGCCGGGGGGCGAGTGGACCGACGCGCCCCGCGCCGAGTCGGGAATCGTCAGCGTCGACCATGGCTTCACCCATTTCGACCTGACGCTGACATTGGTGCGCCGCGAGCCTCCGCCCGAATCGTCCCCCGAATCGCCCCCCGAATCGCCCGATGCCGCAGCGGAAGGCCTGTGGTGGCCGATTGCGGAGCTTGACGCCGCGGGGCTGCCGACGCTCTATCGCAAACTGACCGACAAGATGCTGGAGAGAGACGCATGAACATGATGGTTTCGCGGCGGGCGCTGATGGGCGGAATGGCGCTGGCCGGCGCGGGCGCGCTGCTGCCGCGCGCGGCGTTCGCGTGGAAGGTCGACGGCGGTGCGCTCTACCCCGCGACCGATGCGTTCATCAAAGGCTTCGTCGACCGCCGCGAACTCGCCGGCACGCTCGCCGCGATCGGCAAGGGGCAGGCGGAAGCCGCATTTTTCGGCGCCGGGGTGCAGTCGATCGACCGCGCGGTGCCGGTCGGTCCCGATACGATCTGGCGTCTCTATTCGATGACCAAGCCCGTCACCGGCATCGCCGCGATGATGCTGATCGAGGATGGCAAGCTGACGCTCGACCAGCCGATCGCCGATATCCTGCCCGCCTTCGCGAACATGAAGGTGCAGAACACGCCCGACGGGTCGATCACCGACGTGCGCCCGGCAAAGGGACCGGTCACGGTGCGCCAGCTGATCACGCACACCGCGGGGCTCGGCTATGGCATCATCCAGAAGGGGCCGATCCGCGACGCCTATAACCGCGAGGGCATCTATGGCGGGCAGGTCAGCCGCCTGCCGATTCCGGGGTTTCCGAACACCCCGCCCGCGCCGAACCTCGCGGCCTTCGCCGACCGGCTCGCGACGCTGCCGCTCGTCTATGAACCCGGGACGCGCTGGAGCTATTCGGTCGGGCTCGACCTGATGGGGCGGGTGATCGAGGTCGTGTCGGGGCAGGCGTTCGACGCCTTCCTCAAGGCGCGGATATTCGATCCGCTGGGGATGACGAGCACGGGCTTTCGCGTCGCGGCGGGCGATGTCGCGCGCTTCGCGAGCAATTATGCGCCGGTCGGCGGCGCGCTGCTGCCGATCGACCCCGCGACGAGTTCGATCTATCTCGACGCCCCGCCGATCCCCTATGGCGGCGGCGGGCTCGTTTCGAGCGCGCGCGACTATGACCGCTTCCTCGCGATGCTGCTCGGCGAGGGCAAGACGGGGGATGTGCGCCTGCTGAAGCCCGAAACCGCACGGCTCGCGATGTCGAACCTCATCGCCGACAGCGTCGATCGCAAGGGGACCTTCATCGACGGGCAGGGCTTCGGCGCCGGCGGGCGGGTGTCGCTGCCGACCTCGCCGGGCGGCGCGGGCATTTTCGGCTGGGCGGGCGCTGCGGGGACGATCGGTTTCGTGCATCGCGGGCTGGGGTATCGCGCGGCGGGCTATACGCAGATCATGCCGTCCGACGCGGTGCCCTTCCAGTCGAAATTCGGCGAGACCTTCTTCCGGGATGTCGCGCGCTGATGCCCTTGCCGCTCGGTTTTACCGGCGCGCGCCTCGACCGCGCCGACCAGCTTCGCACCGATGCGGAGGCCTTTGCCGCCGCGGCGGCGGACCCGCGGGCACGCAGCCTTGTGCTCGACGGAATCGATTTCGTATCGGGCGAGGGCGGCGGGCTGCTGTGGGAGCCGCTCGATCCCGCCGACGACCGCGCGCCGATGCTGCTCGGGATCGACGATGCAGGAATCCCGCATTTCGTTCGCGAAGCCCCGCCGGGAGCGCGCGTAGACGCGCGGTCGCGCACCGTGATGCGGCTGCTGCCCTTGCTGTCGACCGAAGAAGCGGCGCTCTATGGCGGCGCCCGCAGCCTCGTCGACTGGCACGCGCGGCATCGCTTCTGCGCCGTATGCGGGCTGCCGACCGATCTGTTTCGCGGCGGCTGGGGCCGGCGCTGCGGCGGCTGCAATGCCGAACATTTCCCGCGCGTCGATCCGGTGGTCATCATGCTGGCCGAGTGCGACGGGCGCGTGCTCGTCGGGCGGCAGGGCGGCTTTCCGCCGGGCTTCTTCTCGGCGCTCGCGGGTTTCGTCGAGCCCGGCGAATCGCTCGAGGAAGCGGTGGCGCGCGAATTGTGGGAGGAAGCGGGCATCCGCGTTTCCGACGTCGCCTATGTGGCGAGCCAGCCGTGGCCCTTCCCCTCGTCGCTGATGATCGGTTGCCGGGCGGTCGCGACGGGCAGCGCGTTGACGCTCGACACGACCGAGATCGAGGCCGCGATGTGGGTCGACCGCGCCGAGGTGCGCGCGGCGCTCGGCGGCGAGATGGGCGCCAGCTTCATGGCGCCGCCGCCGCTGGCGATCGCGCGTCACCTGCTGGAGGGTTGGGCGGGTTTAGCCCCATAATCCGTCATCCCGGCCTTCGCCGGGATGACTTTGAAATTGGAGCAAAGCGGGCTGATCAGCCGCGCTTGCCGGTAATCCGGCGGATTTCCTTCGCGACCATCGCTTCGACAAGCGCCGGCAGGTTGGCGTCGAGCCATTCCTTGAGCATCGGACGCAGCGCGTCGAGCACGACGTCTTCCATCGTACGGCCGGCGACGACGGGAGCCGACACGGTGGCGGCGGCAACTGCCGGCGCAACTGCGGCGGTCAGCGCTTCGAGCGAGTGGCGTGCGGCATCGGCGCTGGCTTCGGATACAAGATCGTCGCTCGGGAACGTCGCTCCGGTTTCAGGAACCGCTTCGGCCGCGACGGCGTCTTCGGCTTCCTGGAGGTCGAGAATGTCGTCGGCTTCGGGAACGCGAATCTCGCGCGCCGCGCCCGGAGCCTCGTCGCGCGCGATCACGCGCCGAATCGACGACAATATATCTTCCATCGACGGTTCCCGCGACATATCGCCCATAGCAAACCCCCTAAGCCCCCACGATTACCGGGCGGTTAACCGCCTTATTACCGGTTCGGGGCGGGTCTTGCCAAGCCTTATTGTGGCGGGAGCAGGGGCGGGCCGACGGGAACGCCGGCGTTCGCGGCCGGAACGGCGCGCGTGTCGGTCGCGACCTGCTGCGGCGCCGGATCGTCGGCCCAGTCCCAGATCTGGCCTTTCACGCGCTTGTAATTGACCTCGGGATCGTAAAGCGCGCCGCCCTCGATGCCGAGGTCGCGCGCTTCGGCCTTGCCCATCGCCGCGAGCACCGAGAAAGCGGCGACGTAGCTGTTGCGCTGCGCCGACACGAGCTGGACCTGCGTGTTCAGATATTCCTGCTCGGCGTTCAATATGTCGAGGATCGACCGTGTACCGACGCTGTTTTCGGCGCGCACGCCTTCGAGCGAGAGGGCGTTCGCGCTCACCGCCTGCTGCGTCGCGGCGATGATGCGCTCGTTCGCCTGCCAGGCGGCATAGGCGCCGCGCGTCTGGGCGATCACACCGCGTTCGACCTCGACATAATTTTCGATCGCCTGGCTGCTGCGCGACTGGGCCTGGCGCACCTGCGCCGAGGGACGCCCGCCCTGGAAGATCGGGATCGTCAGCGACAGCCCGGCCTGCGCGCTTTTCGTGACATTTTCCGACGTGGTGTTCTCGGGCGGTATCGAATTCAGATTGTTGGTGTAGCCGCCATTCGTGGTCGCCGACAATTTGGGCAGGCGGCTCGCGCGCGCGACGCCGATGTCGGCGCGGCTGGCGCTGACGAGCTGGTTCGCGGCGTCGATGTCGGGATTGTTGTTCAGCGCGATCGCGACGGCTTCCTCGGCGGTCGTCGGCAGGTTCGGCAATGCGGGCGGAGCCTGCAGGTCGACCGGCGCCTCGCCGACGAGGCGGATATAGGATTCGCGGCTGGCGATCAGGTTCGATTCGGCGGTGCGAAGATCGCCCTCGGCGAGCGCGAGCCGCGCCTCCGACTGCGCGACATCGGTGCGCGTCAGGTCGCCGATCTCGAAACGGTCGCTCGTCGCCTGCAGATTGGTACGGAGGACCGAGACATTCTTCTGGTTGAGCTGAACGATCGCCTGATCGCGGATGACGTCCATATAGGCGCCGACGGTCTGCGAGAAAATGCTCGCCTCGGTCGCGCGAAGATCGGCCTGCCCGGCTTCGACGCGGAATTTGGCCGCCTTGACCGCGTTGCGCACCGCGCCGCCCTGATAGATCGGGACGGTCACCTGGCCGCCGACGTTCACGTTACGCTTGGGCGAGAAAAAGGCGTTGCCGGGAAGGACGAGGTTTTCCTGATAATCGACGCGCGCGCCGACCTCGGGCAAGCCGCTGGCCTTCTGGATCGGCACATTCTCGTCGTTCGCACGCTGTCCGGCGCGCGCGGCGGTCAGCGTCGGGTTGTTTTCATAGGCCTTGCCCAGCGCACCCTGCAGCGTTTCCGCCTGCGCCGAAGGCGTCAGCACCAGCGCACCGACGGCAAGGCCGGCAAGCCAGTGCGCACGGCGAAGGGTCTGCTTCCTGTTGTTGTCGTGCATGGGGATGTCAGCCTGGAACAAGGAGAGGGACGGCCTTTTCAGAACCGGAAACCTGCCGGAGCGGCAAAGCCGGGCAGCGGCGCGACGTCCATGTCGGCAAAGCTGCGCAGCGCGATCGTGCCGCCGACCTTGACGCCATCGACCAGCCGCGTGACCGTGCCTTCGCGCCGGGCGGCGACGAGGCGGCCGCCTTCGGCAAGCTGCGAAACCAGCGTATCGGGAAGCGTCTCGACCGCCCCTTCGACGATGATCCGGTCGAACGGTGCGGCATCGGGCGCCCCGGCGGTCAGCGGGCCCCCGATCCAGCGGATCCGGTCGGTGGCGATCGTCGCCTTTGCCGCCGCGATCAGCTCTTCCTGCTCCTCGACCGCGTGAACCTCGGCGCCGAGCTGCGCGAGGAGCGCGGCGGTGTATCCCGTCGCACTGCCCACCAGCAGCACGCGCATGCCGGGGCGGATCGCCGCCGCGACAAGCATCCGGCCGGTGACCAGCGGCGCGTTGAGCGCGCGCCCGCCACCCAGCGCGATCGCGCGGTCCATATAGGCCACGCTCGCGAATGCGGCGGGCACATGCGCCTCGCGCGGCACGGCCGCCATCGCGCCGACGACCGCGGGGTCGGTGACGTCGTTCGTCCTGAGCTGGCTGTCGATCATGGCAGAGCGCATCTCTGCCGCCGTGATTTCGCTAAACTTCGTCGCCATCAGCCTTTTCCGATTCCCTGGGGCCTGAACCTTTGCGGGGCAGCCTTAGCCGAAGCAATGCTGTATTGCAATAGTAATACAGCCCCGCAGCCGCATTGCCGCCGCGCATAGCTGCCATTGGGGGAACCGCCAATCCCTCATTGCGCGCGCGGGCGGCGGGGTTCCGGCGAATCCTTGACAAGCCGGCGAAAGCCCCTCACTAGCGGCGCCGTCCAACACCCGGCCCCTCCGACAAGGATGCGGCAGTTCGGCATGAGGCCCGATGGCGGAGTGGTGACGCAGCGGACTGCAAATCCGCGCACGCCGGTTCGATTCCGGCTCGGGCCTCCACCGAATCCGGCAAGACCACCGATCGCGGCCTGCCCCACGACAAAGGGCTGCCCCTTCCGGAGCAGCCCTTCCATTGTCGCGCCTGTCGCGGACAGCCTAGAGCCGGACCCCCGCGAGGAAGGTCATGCCCGGTTCTGCCGCTTGCGGCGTGTGACAATGAGACATTCGACCACCTCCTTTCGCTTGTTGACGATAGGTCCAATGTAGGTTTTCCGGCGAGACGTTCAAGCGGTGGTTTCCGCCGCCGGACGATGATCGGGGCATCGGTGCGCCCGCGCGCGCCGGGCGGCAGTATCTCCTTGACCGGTTCGCCGGATTCCGGTCAGAGAGGATCATCATGGCTCACGGAACCGTCCGCATCGGCAAGGATCATTATCGTACCGCGATCAACGTCAGCGGCCACGATCTGGTCGGCGACGAGGGGCCGGGGCTGGGCGGCCGGAATCTGGGGCCCGCACCCTATGACTTCCTGCTCGCCGGGCTCGGAGCCTGTACCGCGATCACGCTTCGCATGTACGCCGACCGCAAGGGCTGGCCGCTCGAATCGGTCGAGGTCGGTCTGCACCTGATCAACAGGGACGGTCTCCGGATCGATCGCGTGCTGACGATCGTCGGGCTCGACGACGAGCAGATGGCGCGGCTCGCCGATATCGCCGAGCGCACGCCGGTGACGCTGACGCTGAAGGGCGGCCTGCCGATCGACACCCGGCTCGCCTGATCGGGGCACCACTGGACAAGTTGCGATCGGCGACTTATATACCATCCGTTATGGAAATCGAAACCGTCCCTGCAAGCGCCCCGCACAAGGGCCGCCCGCGCGAATTCTGCGTCGATGCGGCGCTGGCGTCGGCGCTGCGCGTCTTCTGGTCGAAAGGCTATGAGGGCGCGTCGATGGCCGACCTGACCGAGGCGATGGGGATCACCAAACCCAGCCTCTATGCCGCCTTCGGCAACAAGGAAGCGCTCTTCAACAAGGCCCTCGACCTCTACGAGCGCGAGAAACTCGATTATATGCATGCGGCGCTCGACGCGCCGACCGCGCGCGGGGTCGCGGAGCGGCTGATGCGTGGCGCGCTCGACATGTACTCCTGTCCCGAGAATCCGAACGGCTGTCTCGGCGTCATCAGCTCGGTCGCGTGTGGCGCCGAAGCCGAATGCATTCGCGAGGCGGTGGTCGCGCGCAGCGCCGCGGCGAAGCGCGCGATGCTCGATCGCTTCGCGCGTGCGAAGAAAGAGGGCGATTTCCCGCCCGATACCGATGCCGAAGGCCTCGCGGCGTTCCTGACTGCGGTGAATCAGGGCATGGCGGTCCAAGCGGGCGCCGGCGCGACGCGTGCCGAGCTCGAACGCCTCGTCGAAACCAGTCTGAAGTTGTGGCCTGGTCGCTGACAGAATTATTTTACTGACCGGTACAATATGGTCTTGACGCAGCGCAGCATGACTTATATACCGTATAGTACATAACGATAGGGCTCTCCCCCCGGGTCGGCCGCCCGATGATGGCAATCATCGGGCGGCCGGAACCCACCACATCACTGACCCTTCCCGGGAGCGGGCCTTGCTCCGGCCGGGCGCCGATGGCGTTCGCCCGCAATAAGACGACATGGACCCGGCGCGCGCCCGACCATCGCGACGCCGAAGGATGGCCGTCCTCTTCGAAGAGGGCTGTCCTGCAACAAGGACCGATTTCATGACCCGACCGGAAGTGCGCTTCCGGCGCCGGGTTTCTGCGCCCCACTCCCTGCGGGAGTGCGGCCGACCGACACGAAGAAAAGAAGAGGGCATATCCATGACCGTCCATACCCCGATCGAAAAGCTCGACCCCGCCGACGCGAAGGTCCGCCGCGAACTCAAGACATTGCTCCATCCCGGCCGCGGCCGCCGTGCCGCGTGGATCGGCGCGTTTCTTGTGCTTGTCATCGGCGCCTGGTGGCTGCTCCGCGACGGCGCGCCGCAGGCGGCCGCGGCGCCCGCGCCCGTCCTTACCGTCGCGGCGCCGATCGCGCGCGATGTGACGCTCTGGGACGAATATATCGGCCGCTTCGAGGCGTCGAAGGCGGTCGAGGTGCGGCCGCGTGTGTCGGGCGCAATCACTGCGATTCACTTCACCGACGGCCAGATCGTCCGGCAGGGCCAGCCGCTCTTCACCATCGACCCGCGTCCTTATCGCGCTGCGCTCGCCGAAGCGCGCGCTTCGGCGGCAAGCGCGCGCAGTGATCTTGCGCTCGCCCGGCTCGAACTCGACCGTGCCGGCCGCCTCGTTGACGTCGAAGCTGTGTCGCAGAGCGAAATCGATCGCCTGCGCGCCCGCGTCAACGCGGCCAATGCCGCGCTGGCCGGGGCCGATGCCCGCATCGCGGCGCGCGCGCTCGACGTCGAATTCACCACCGTCCGCGCGCCGCTGAGCGGCCGGATCTCGGATCGCCAGATCGATGCCGGCAACCTCGTGTCGGCGGGCGACGCCGGCGGCACGCTGCTCACCACGATCAATGCGCTCGATCCCGTGTACTTCACCTTCCAGGGATCCGAAGCCTTGTTCCTCAAGACCAAGCGCGAGGGCGGCGACAAGGGCGCGGCGGTCGAAGTCCGCCTGCAGGACGAAAGCGACTATCGCTGGAAGGGTCAGCTCGACTTCACCGACAATGGCCTCGACCCGCGCTCGGGCACGATCCGCGCCCGCGCCAGCTTCCGCAATCCCGGGATGTTCCTGACCCCCGGCATGTTCGGCAACATGCGCCTGTCGACGGGCCAGACGGCGCATGCGCTGCTGATCCCCGCCGCGGCGGTGCAGACCGACCAGGCGCGCAAGATCGTCTATGTCGTCGGCAAGGACGGCATGGTTGCGGCGAAGCCGGTGGAGATCGGCCCCGAAGTCGATGGCCTGCGCGTCATCCGTTCGGGGCTGACGCCGACCGACCGGATCGTGATCAACGGATATCAGTTCGCGCGTCCGGGCACCAAGGCGGTGACCAAGACCGGGAAGATCGTCGCTTCGGCACCCCCCAAGGGTGCAGCCGTCGCGGTCGAACCGGTGTCGGCGCAGGCGACCTTTGCGAGGTAACTATTCTCCCCTCCCGCTTGCGGGAGGGGTCGGGGGAGGGACCGTGGCGTTTCATCGCCCTCCCCGCTGCGACTAGCGAGCAAAGCTCGCAGTCTCGCTGCCCCTCCCGCAAGCGGGAGGGGATGACCAGACCAATTTCCAGACAGGGGCTCTCCCATGCGCCTATCCCGCTTTTTCATCGACCGGCCGATCTTCGCCGCCGTGCTCGCCGTCATCATCACCATCGTCGGTGCGGTCGCCTATATCGGGCTGCCCGTGTCGCAGTATCCCGACATCGTCCCGCCGACGGTGACGGTGACCGCGACCTATCCGGGCGCATCGGCCGAAACCGTCGCCGACACGGTTGCGGCGCCGATCGAACAGGAAATCAACGGTGTCGACAATATGCTCTACATGAGCAGCCAGTCGACCGGCGACGGCGTCGTCACGATCACCGTGACCTTCAAAATCGGCACCGACCTCGATGCCGCGCAGGTGCTGGTGCAGAACCGCGTCGCGATCGCGACTCCGCGCCTGCCCGAAACGGTGCAGCGGCTCGGCGTCGTCACGCGCAAGACGTCGCCTGACTTCCTGTTGATCGTCAATCTCGTCTCCCCCGACAAGTCGCTCGATCGTGCGTACATCTCCAACTATGCGCTGACCCAGCTGCGCGACCGTCTCAGCCGCATCGATGGCGTCGGCGACGTGCGCCTGTTCGGCAGTCGCGACTATGCGATGCGCGTGTGGATCGATCCCGGCCGCGCTGCCGCGCTCGACCTGACCGCAGGCGAAATCGTCGCGGCGCTGCGGCGTGAAAATGTGCAGGTCGCCGCGGGTTCGCTCGGTCAGCCGCCGCAGGCCAATGGCAGCAGTTTCCAGTTGAACGTCGAAACGCAGGGCCGTCTGACCGACCCCAGGGATTTCGCGAATATCGTCATTCGCAGCGATGCCGATGGCCGTCAGGTCCGCGTGTCGGACGTTGCGCGCGTCGAGCTTGGCGCGTCGGACTATAATTCGAACACCTATTTGTCTGGCGATCCGACGGTCATTCTCGCGACCTTCCAGCGTCCGGGTTCGAACGCGCTTGCCGCGGCGCAGGCGGTCGAAGCCGAAATGGCGGCGGCATCGAAAAGCTTTCCCAAGGGCCTCGAATATCGCGTCATCTATAACCCCACCGAATTCATCGCCCAGTCGATCGACGCGGTGATGGAGACCTTGTTCGAAGCCGTGATCCTCGTCGTCATCGTTATCCTCGTGTTCCTGCAGAAGTGGCGCGCGGCGATCATTCCGGTGCTCGCGATCCCGGTATCCTTGATCGGGACCTTCGTGGTGCTCGCGGCGTTCGGCTACAGTCTCAACAACCTGTCGCTGTTCGGGCTGGTGCTCGCGATCGGTATCGTCGTCGACGACGCGATCGTCGTCGTCGAGAATGTCGAGCGTAACCTCGAAAAGGGAATGAGCGCGCTTGAGGCCGCGCGCACATCGATGGACGAGGTGTCGGGCGCGCTCGTCGCGATCGTGCTCGTGCTCTGCGCGGTGTTCGTGCCGACCCTGTTCCTCACCGGTCTGTCGGGTGCTTTCTATCAGCAGTTCGCGGTGACGATCTCGACCGCGACGATCATCTCGCTGGCCCTCTCGCTCACGCTGTCGCCAGCGCTCGCGGCAATCCTGCTGAGGCCGCACGCCCCGGCGCAGGCTGACGGATGGCTGATGGCGCGCATTCACCGCGCCGGCGAACGCTTCAACGAGGGCTTCGAGCGGCTGAGCAACGGCTATGCGCGTCTCACCGACCGGCTGGTCCGCGCGCCGAAGAAGATGATGGTCACCTATGCCGGGTTGATCGCCGCGACCGCGGGCCTGTTCTGGGCGACGCCGACCGGTTTCATCCCCGCGCAGGATCAGGGCTATTTCCTCGTCGTCGCCAAGCTGCCGTCGGGCGCCTCGGTCGAACGCACCGACGCGGTGCTGAAGAAGGTCGCGGGTCGCGTGCTGCCGATCAAGGGCGTCCTCGGTTCGGTGATGCTCGCGGGCTTCGACGGCCCGTCGCAGACGCTCGCGCCGAACTCGGCCGCCGCCTATTTCCCGCTCAAGTCGTTCGAGGAACGCGGGAAGCTCGGGGTCAATTTCGAGGACATCATGAATCAGGCGCGTGCGAACACCGCCGATATCACCGAGGCGCAGATCGTCATCATCCCGCCGCCGCTGATCCAGGGGATCGGCTCGGCGGGCGGCTACCGGATGATCGTCCAGGACCGCGGCGGGAACGGCTATGCCGCGCTCGCGAACGAGACGAACAATCTGATCGGCAAGGCGAACCAGACCCGGGGTCTCGCGAACGTCTTCACCTTCTTTGATCCGACCAACCCGCGTGTTTTCGCGGACATCGACCGGGCGAAGGCGAATATGCTCGGTGTGCCCCCCGAGCGTGTGTTCGAGGCGTTGCAGGTCTATCTCGGCTCGGCGTTCGTCAACGACTTCAACCTGCTCGGCCGCACCTATCGCGTGACCGCACAGGCCGACGCGCCCTATCGCCAGACCGTCGCCGATATCGCGAACCTGCGGACGCGGTCCGATTCGGGGGCGATGGTGCCGATCGGGTCGGTCGCGAACTTCGAGGACCGTACGGGGCCGTATCGCGTCACGCGCTACAATCTGTTCCCCGCGGTCGAGATCGATGGCGACACCGCTCCGGGCTCGTCGTCGGGCGCGTCGCTGACGACGATGGAAAAGCTTGGAGCCGACAATCTGCCGGCGGGTTACGGCACCGAATGGACGGGCATTGCCTTCCAGCAAAAGGCGGCGGCGAACACCGCGGGAATCGTCTTCGCGCTCGCGGTGGTCTTCGTCTTCCTCGTGCTCGCGGCGCAATATGAGAGCCTGATGCTGCCATTGGCGATCATCTTCATCGTGCCGATGTGTCTGCTCGCGGCGATGATCGGGGTGAATCTGCGCGGCATGGACAACAACGTCCTGACGCAGATCGGGCTCGTCGTGCTCATCGCGCTCGCCGCGAAGAACGCGATTCTGATCGTCGAATTCGCCAAGCAGGCCGAGGAACAGGATGGCTTGTCGCCGGTCGAAGCCGCGGTGCGTGCCGCGCGCGACCGTCTGCGCCCGATCCTGATGACCAGCTTCGCCTTCATCCTCGGCGCCGTGCCGCTGCTGATCGCGAGCGGGGCGGGGGCGGAACTGCGCCAGGCGCTCGGCACCGCGGTCTTCTTCGGCATGCTCGGCGTGACGGCGTTCGGCCTCATCTTCACCCCGACCTTCTACGTCGTCGCCCGTTCGCTCAGCCAGTGGTCGGCTGCGCGGCGCGCGCGGCGCGGCGGGGCGGACGACCACGGGACCGCGCTGCCGGTTCCGGCGGAATAAGGAACCAGATCATGATCCTTCGCAACATCCTCACTGCCGCCTCGGCGCTCGCGCTCACCGCCTGCGCCGTCGGCCCCGACTATAAGGCGCCGCAATCGGCGTCGGCGACCGTCGCCGCCGGGACGTTCGTCTCGGCGAACAGTCCCGCGATCTCGCTCGCGCCGGTCGCGGGCGACTGGTGGCGGCTCTATGACGATCCCGTACTCGACGGGCTCGTCGGCGATGCGCTGAGCGCCAACACCGACGTCCGCGTCGCGGTCGCCAACATCGCGCGCGCCCGCGCCTCCTTGCGCGGCGCGCGCGCCGACCGCCTGCCGCAGGGTCAGATCGGCGCGGGCGCCAATTACGGCCGCAGCCCCGAAGGCCAGCGTCTCCCCGGCGCCGACCGCGAAGACTGGGCGGTCGATGTCGGCGTCAACGTCTCGTACGAAGTCGACCTGTTCGGCCGCGTCAGCCGCTCGATCGAGGCCGCGCGCGGCGATGCCGCCGCTGCCGAGGCCAATGCCGACGCGGTGCGCGTGATCGTCGCCGCCGATACGACGCAGGCCTATGCCGACGCCGCATCGGGCGCGGCGCGGCTCGACGTCGCGCGGCGCATCGTCGGGCTGCTCGACCAGCAGGTCAAGTTGACGCAGCGCCGCAAGGACGTCGGCATGGCGACGGGACTCGACCTCGCGCGCATCACGACGCTGCGCGACCAGCGTTCCGCAGAAATTCCGGCTATCGAGGCCGAGCGGCAGGCGGCCTTGTTCCGCCTCGCGACCCTGACCGGTCGTGCGCCCGCTGCGCTCCCCGCGATCGCGGCGGACCGCAACATCAGCCTCGAAATCACCGATCCCATCCCGGTCGGTGATGGGGCGGCGCTGCTCAAGCGCCGTCCCGACATTCGCGCCGCCGAGCGGCGCCTCGCTGCCGATACCGCGCGCATCGGCGTCGCGACTGCGGACCTTTATCCGCGCATCACGCTCGGCGGTTCGGCGGGATCGACCGGATCGGGTTTCGGCGATGTGTTCGGCGGTGGGCCGCTGCGCTGGCTGCTCGGGCCTTTGCTCAACTGGGCCTTCCCAAATCAGGAGCCCGCGCGGGCGCGGATCGCGGCGGCCGAGGCGGATACCCAAGCGTCGCTCGCCGAATTCGACGGCACGGTGCTGCGCGCGCTCGAGGAAACCGAAACCGCGCTGTCCTCCTACGCGCGCTCGCTCGAACAGCGTCAGGCGCTGCGCGCCGCGCGCGATCAGTCCGAGCGCGCCGCGCGCATCGTCCGCGCCAAGCGCGAGGAAGGGGCGTCGGATTCGTTCGAGTGGCTCGACGCCGAACGCACTTTCGCCGAGGCCGAGGCGACCCTCGCCGAACAGGACGGACAGATCTCGCGCCGCCAGATCGCCTTGTTCCGCGCGCTCGCGGGCGGCTGGTCGAGCTAGGGTCCTGAACCCCGGGCGCCCGTCAGACGATATGGCTCGCGGCGCCGCCGGGCGCCCAGAGCTGCGCGGCGAGCCGGTGAAGCGCGCGCGACAGGGCGCGGCGATCGATCGTCCCGCCCAGCGAGATACGCATCGCCTTCGGCGCGTCGCCGGCGACCGCGAACCGGTCTGACGGCACCGCCGACAGCCCGTCGAGCGCCAGCGCGGCGGCGAGCAGGTCGACGCCGGTATCGTCCGCGAGCGGCAGCCACAGGTGATAGCCCTGCGGATGCGCGGCATGGCGGCCGTCGCCGAGGATCGTGCGCGCGAGCTTCTGCCGCCACGCCGCTTCCTTGCGCACGCCGTCGACGAGCGCATCGAATGTCCCGTCGGCGAGCCACAGCGAGATCATCGCGGCGTTGAGCGGCGGCGCCATCACCGCGCTTTCGTGCTGCGCCGCCGCGAGCTGCATCGCCTGTGCGACGCCCGGCGTGCGCACGAAACCGACGCGGAGCGCGGGCGAGACGATCTTTGCGATACTCGCGATGTACCAGCCGCAGCCGGGCGCGAAGCTCGTGATCGCGGGCAGCGGCGCGTCGGGGAGCAGGCCGTAGGCATCGTCCTCGATGATCTGCACACCGGCGTCCTCCGCCCAAGCGGCGATGGCCCTGCGCTCGTCGGGCGCGATCGTCGCGGCGGTCGGATTGTCGTTCGTCGGGACGACATAGAGCGCGCAAAGCGGAGCGTCGGCGTGCGCGGCTTCGAGCGCCGCGGCGGTGATGTCCGCAAGCGGGACGGGCACGGCCCCGGTCCGGCGCGCGACGGCGCGGAATCCCGGATAGGCATAGATCCCGCACGCGACGCGGTCGCCGGGCCCCAGGATCGTCGATGCGATCGCATGAAGCCCGTTCTGCGCGCCGGCGGTGACGATGATCTGCTCGGGGTCGGACGACAGGCGAACGCGCCGCAGCAACTCGGCGCCGCTCTCGCGATCCGCCGCCGCGCCGCCGGGGCGCTGATAGTGGAGGCGGGCGAGCCCGTCGCCGCGGACCAGTGTGCCGAGCGCCGCGGCCATCGCTTCGGCGAGGCGCGATTCGGCGGCGACCGGCGGGCTGTTCATCGCGATGTCGCTCTGCGCGGCGGTTGCGACCTCGCCGGTGCGCACGTCGTCGCTGATGAAACTGCCCGCGCGTCCGCGCGCGACGATCAGCCCGCGCTGCCGCGCGAGGTCATAGGCCTTGGTCACGGTGGTGAGGTCGATGCCGAGCCGCGCCGCGAGATCGCGCTGCGGCGGCAGCCGGTCGCCGTGGCGAAGCTCGCCGCGCGCGACGGCGGCGGCGATCGCGCTCGTCACCGCCTTGTATTTGGGGCCCGCGGTGTCCGCGATATCGGGCGTCCACGCGTCAGCCGCCACGCCGCTCGTCCGCTTCGGCTCTTTCGCGCGCATTCAGCTTCGCCCACAGATGCTCGGTGCCCGATTCCTGCGCCTTGTTCACATATTGCGAGGCGACCAGCCAGCCCTTGATGGGCCGCAGCGGCAGCACGCAGCCGATGACCATCACCGGGATCGAGAAGACCAGATGGACCCAGAGCGGCGGGCTGTAGGCGATCTGCAGCCACACGATCACGAAGGTCAGCGGAAAGGCGACGATGCATTGCGAGAAAAAGGCGGGGCCGTCGTCGGGCGCGGCGAAGCTGAAATCGAGCCCGCAATTCCCGCAGCGGTCGGCGAGCTTCAGCCACGAACGGAACATATGTCCCTTGCCGCACTCGGGGCATTTGCCGTTCCAGCCCGACCACAGGATCCAGCGCAGCTTTTCCCTGCCAACGTCACCGCTCGTCATGTTCGACTCCATTGATAGCATGTATGCCATGCAAAAGAGCATATGGGACGATGATCCGGAGAAATGAAGATTCGCATTAATAATTTGATATAAAAAGAATATATAGAGAGATCGAGAATTATGTTTGGTATTTTGCATTACCAATACCATGCATAATCCGGAATATCGATGACCGGCGCAATGGCTGGTGGCGCTGCCATCGCGACCGTCGGGACGGGAGTCGTGTGCCCGTCCGGCTGTCGGCTCGATGATGAAAGTCCGGGGGCGCTCGCCCGATCCTGTCGCCCGTTCGCGGCGCTTGAATGCGCGTCGCGCTTTCCGCCATCGTTTACGCGGCTTTTACCAGTTCTGTTGCATGACATTTGCCGATGTTTGCGACTGGGGACAAATGATGGACAGCATGCGCGGCCTGCTTTCGGGCAGCCATGACCAGGATGACGGAGCGATCGACGCTCCCGCCCTCGTCGGCGTCGACGAACGCCGGATGCAGGTGCGCGCCTATAATTACTGGGCCTCGCTGCTCGCCGACCGCGCCTATCCCTCGGTCGAGGACCTCGATCTCGACGGCGCCGATTTCGGTCCCTTTTCGGTGCTCCTCGATTTCACCCAGGGTATCGAGAATCCCGGTATCGCCTTTCTTGGCGACCGGCTGCGCGACGAATCGCAGATCGACGAGGAAGTCCACTACATCAGCCAGATTCCCGGCCGCTCGCTGCTGTCGCGGCTGACCGATCACTATCTCCAGATCATTGCCAACCGCGCCCCGATCGGATTCGAGGCGGAGTTCGTCAACGATCGCGGCGTGACGATCATGTATCGCGGCATATTGCTGCCCTTCTCGTCGGACGACGACACGATCGACTTCATCATGGGGGTGATCAACTGGAAGGAAGCCGTCCCCGCCGATCAGGCGGAAGAGCTGCAGCTGTCGGTCGAGCAGGCGTTGCGCAGCGCCGCGCCGCTGACCGCACCGGTGCCGGTGTGGGCCGATGGCCCCGATTCGGAACATCTCGACGATGATGTCGCCGCCGATGCCGTTCCGGGTTTTTCCGGGCTGAACGCCGGTATCCATGCGTTCGTCGATGCGAATCCGGCGGATGACGACGGGGCGCCGGCCGATCCGCCCCGGGGCGCCGGGCTCGCCGACTGGCTGGCGCTCGCGCGCGAGACCGCCGAGCGCGCGATCGCCGCCGACAGCCGGAGCCGCGGCGCGCTGTATCAGGCGGTCGGCAAGGCGTGGGATTTCGCGCTCGCCGCCGAGGAACAGCCCGACGCCTTTGCCGAAATGCTCGACGATGCCGGGCTGGCGACGCAGGACCGCGCGCCGATGACGCCGGTCGTGAAGCTCGTTTTCGGCGCCGCCTACGACAAGACGCGGCTGGCCGAATATGCCTGCGTGCTCGGCCATGCGAAGGAGGAAGGCGTCGGCCGGGGCGAACTCGCCGCCTATCTCGATCGCTATCCCGGCGGCCTCAAGGGCCTTGTCAGGGAGGCGCGCGCGCGTCGCAAGCCGGCGGTCGAGGCGCAGCCCGACGAAAAACTGGAGGCGCTCCGCCGCGCCCACCCCGCGCTGATCCTCGAACATGACGCCGGCGGCGCCGAATTCGTCGTCCTGATCGCGCGCGCGATGCCGGGCGGCCACATCGGGATCGTCGCCAAGGCGGCGGACGATCCGGCGCTCGTTGCAAGGCTGGTGAAAAAGTCGATCGCGATCAAACCCGGCGCCTGAGAGCGCTCACGCAACAGACAATCCCAAAATTGAAATATTTTTACGCGGCCGCGCGAACGAGGCCTTGAGCCGCGCGCCGCGCAGGCGCATAGGGGGCGGCAGCGAACGGACCCCCGCCGATCGTCGGCTGGGATCCCCCTCTTTGGTTCGGGATGCTGCATTTTATGTCTCAGAATATGTCCGACACGCCGGAAACGGACACGCCGACCCCCTCCACCGTCAAAATTCCTCCGAAAGTCGCCGCTGCCTATCTGGCCGCGCTCGCCGGCAGCGCGCTGCCCGGCGAGGGTGACGACATGGACAAGGCCGCGCTGACCGACGCGAGCCAGTTCGCCGCGCGCGCCGCGCTCGACCGCGCCGCCGAGGCGCCGTCGCTGCTGCTCGAGCCGATCGCCGCCGACGGCACCGACCGCCGGATGCGGCTCGTCATCATCAACGACGACATGCCTTTCCTCGTCGATTCGACGTCGCAGATCGTTGCCGCACAGGGCCTCGCGGTCCACCGCATCCTCCACCCCGTCGTGACGGTGAAGCGCGATGCCAGGGGGCATCTGCAGGACGCCGGCGAGGGATCGGCGCGCGAGTCGGTCATCTATATGGAACTCGAACGCGGCGACGCGCGCGCGCGCCGTCGCCTGCTCGACGCGCTCGAAGGTGCGCTGCGCGACGTGCGCGCGGCGGTGCGCGACTGGCGTGCGATGCGCGCCGCGATGCTTGCCGACGCCGCGATGCGCGTCGAGGGCGAGGCCGCCGAACTGCTGCGCTGGTTCGAGGGCGGGTCGATGACCCAGCTCGGCCACGAATGGCGCACGCGGAGCGGCGCGGTGCACGAACCGCTCGGTATCAGCGAGAGCGCCGACGGCCAGCTGCTGTCGCCCGCCGCGCTCGAAGCGGCGTTCGCCTGGTTCGACGCGCAGGAAAAGGCAGGGGGTGGCCACGCGCCGCTGCTGATCAAGTCGAACCGGCTGTCGGCGGTCCACCGCCGCGTGCTGCTCGACCTCGTCATCGTACCCGAGGTGAAGGGCAAGAAGGTCGAGCGCCTGTCGATCCACGCGGGCCTGTGGACCAGCGCCGCGCTGTCCACCCCGCCGGCGAAGGTCCCGGTGCTGCGCGCGCAGCTCGAAACGCTGATGGCGAAGTTCGGCTTCGATCCGACGGGTCATGCCGGCAAGGCGCTCGCGCATGCGCTGACCGCGCTGCCGCACGACCTGCTGATCGCGTTCGACGCGGCGTCGCTCGAAGAGCTGGTGCTGACCTCGATGTCGATCACCGACCGGCCGCGGCCGAAGGTGGTGACGGTGCAGAGCGCGCTCGGCCGCCATCTGTTCGCCTTTGTCTGGCTGCCGCGCGACGAGGTCTCGACGGGCCGCCGCATCGCGGTCGAGGCGCTGCTTGTGCGCGAGGCCCGGGCGGGCGTGATCAACTGGACGATGGTGCTCGAGGACGGTGGCGCGGCGCTCTTGCGCTACACGCTCGACCTGCGCAGCGGCGGGGTCGTTCCCGACGCCGGGGCGCTGGGCGCGCAGCTCGAGCAGATGGTTCGCGGCTGGCAGCCCGAGGTCGAGGCCGCGCTGGCGAAGCGCGGCGATCCGGGGCGTGCGGCGGCGCTCGCAGCGCGCTTCGCACCGGCCTTCCCGCCCAACTACCGTAACCTCTACAATCCGGAGGAAGCGGCGCGCGACATCCTGCGCCTGCGCGACCTCGACGCCGCGAACCCGCGCAGCGTGCGCCTTGCGCGCAAGAGCCTCGACGGCGACGACCGGCTGCGGCTCAAGGTCTATAGCGCGGTCGGCCCGCTCGCGCTGTCCGACGTCGTCCCCGCGCTCGAACATTTCGGTTTCGAGGTGCTCGAGGAAATCCCGACGACGCTGGCCCCGGCCCGCGCGCCGGGCGGCGAGGACGGCGACGAAACGCCGCTGGTGATCCATGATTTCTCGCTGCGCCTGCCCGCCAACGTCGACGAGCTGGCGCTGCTCCCCTATGCCGGGACGATCGAGGGCGCGATCGCGGCGGTGCTCGACGGACACGCCGAAAATGACGCGTTCAACGAGCTTGTCCTCACCAACCAGACCGACCCGCGCGCGATCGTGTGGCTGCGCGCCTGGTTCCGTTACCTGCGCCAGGGCGGTTCGGCCTATGGCATGGACACGGTCGTCAGCGCGCTGCGTCACGCGCCCGCGCTGACCGCCGCGCTGATCGAACGATTCTCGGCGCTGCACGATCCGAAAGCGCGCGACGCGAAACGCGCCGAGGCGCTCGAAGCCGACATCATGGCGGGCTTTGCCGACATCAAGTCGATCGACGAGGATCGCATCCTTCGCCTGTTCCACGCCGTGATCGGCGCGACGCTGCGCACCAACGCCTTTGCCCCCGCCGCCGAAGAGGCGCTGGCGTTCAAGATCGACAGCGCGCTGGTTCCCGGCCTGCCCAAGCCGCTGCCGTGGCGCGAGGTATGGGTCTATTCGCCGCGCGTCGAGGGCATCCACCTGCGCGCCGGTCCGGTCGCGCGCGGGGGCCTCCGCTGGTCCGACCGCCGCGACGACTTCCGCACCGAAATCCTCGGGCTGATGAAGGCGCAGCGCGTCAAGAACGCGGTCATCGTGCCGACCGGCGCGAAGGGCGGTTTCTATCCGAAGGCGCTGCCCGATGTGTCGCTCGACCGCGACGCATGGTTCGCCGAAGGCACCGAATGCTATCGCATCTTCATCCGCTCGCTGTTGTCGATCACCGACAATCTGGTCGGCGGCAAGGTCGTGCATCCGAAGGGCGTCGTGATCCGCGACGGCGACGATCCCTATTTCGTCGTCGCCGCAGACAAGGGCACCGCGACCTTCTCCGACGTCGCCAATGCGCTCGCGATGGAACGCGATTTCTGGCTCGGCGACGCCTTCGCGAGCGGCGGGTCGAAGGGCTATGACCACAAGGCGATGGGCATCACCGCCAAAGGCGCGTGGCTGTCGGTCCGGCGCCACTTCGCCGAAATGGGCGTCGACGTGCAGAGCGACACGATCCGCGTCGTCGGCTGCGGCGACATGTCGGGCGACGTGTTCGGCAACGGCATGCTGCTGTCGAAGGCGATCCAGCTCGTCGCCGCGTTCGACCACCGCCACATCTTCCTCGACCCGAATCCCGATCCGGCGAAGAGCTGGAAGGAACGCGAGCGGATGTTCAATCTGCCGCGCTCATCCTGGGCCGACTATAACGAGAAGCTGATCTCGAAGGGCGGCGGCATCTTCCCGCGCAGCCAGAAGAGCATTCCGCTCTCCCCCGAAGTGCAGGCGATGCTCGGCCTGTCGGTGCCCGAAATCGACCCCGGCTCGCTGATCTCGGCGATCCTGAAGGCGCCCGCCGACCTGCTCTGGTTCGGCGGCATCGGCACCTATGTGAAGGCCGCGAGCCAGAATAATGCCGAGGTCGGCGATCCCGCGAACGACGCGCTGCGCGTCGATGCCGAGGATTTGCGCGTCAAGGCGGTCGGCGAGGGCGCGAACCTCGGCACGACGCAGGCCGCGCGCATCGCCTTCGCGGCGAAGGGCGGGCGGATCAACACCGACTTCATCGATAATAGCGCGGGCGTCGATTGCTCGGACAACGAGGTCAATATCAAGATCGCGCTCAATCGCGAGATGGCCGAAGGACGGCTGTCGCAGGAGGATCGCGACGCGCTGCTCGTGCGCATGACCGACAATGTCTCGGAACTGGTGCTCGAGGATAACCGGCTGCAGGCGCTCGCGCTGTCGATCGCCGAAAAGGGCGGCTCGGCGGCGGTGCCGTCGCTGGTGCGGATCATGGAGACGTTCGAGGCGTCGGGCCGGCTCGACCGCAAGGTCGAGGGGCTCGCCGCGAACGACGAACTGCTACGCCGCGCCGCCGAAGGCCGCGGGCTGACCCGCCCCGAACTCGCGGTGCTGCTCTCGACCGCGAAGCTCGCGCTGCAGGATGCGATCGAGCATAGCGACCTGCCAGACGATCCGGCGCTGGCGAGCGATCTTGCCGCGGCCTTCCCCGACGAGATGCAGCGCGACTTCGGTCAGGCGATCGCCGACCACCAGCTCCGCCGCGAAATCATCGCGACGAAGATCGCGAACCGCATCATCAACCGCATGGGCATCGTCCATCCCTTCGAACTGGTCGAAGAGGAGGGCTGCGCGCTCGGCGACATCGCGGCGGCGTTCGTCGCGGTCGAACGCCTGCTCGACCTGTCGGCGATCTGGGACGCGCTCGACGAAGCGAAGATCGACGAGAGCATCCGCCTGTCGCTGTTCAGCCAGGCCGCGTCGGCGATGACCTCGCAGATGGCCGACCTGTTGCGCGTGACGCAGTCGCTGTCGCAGCCGGGCCCGGTCGTTGCGCGGCTCGCACCTGGCGTCGATCGCCTCAACGCAAGCGTCGACGGCCTGCTCAGTCCCTCGGTCAAGCATCAGTGGGACATGCTGACGCAGCAATTGCTCGATGCCGGCGCGCCCGAGGCGCTGACCGCGTCGGTCGTTCGGCTGTTCAAGACCGACGGCGCGATCGGCATCGTCGATCTCGCCGAACGGCGCGGCGACGACGAGGTCGCGGTGACCAGCGCCTTCACCCATCTCGGCGAAGCGCTCGGGCTCGACTGGGCGCAGACGCTGGCGGCGCATATGAGCCCCGCCGATCCGTGGGAACGCCTGCTGGTCAACAGCCTCGCGCGCGATTTCCAGCAGATGCGACTGACCTTCCTTGCGGGCCTGCCCAAGGGCGATCTCGACGCGGCGGTAACGAAGTGGCTCGCCGATCATGCGCAGCGCGTCGAACAGTTCCGTGCGACGGTCGACCGCGCGCGGATGATCCCGAACCCGAACGGTGCGATGCTGTCGCATATTGCCGGGCAGGCGCGCGGATTGCTGGGGAGGTAATGCCGTTCCAGCCCCGCGTCGCGATCCTCGTTCCGACGCCCGACTATTATGAAAAGTGGCAGCCCGCCTTTGCCCGCAAGGCGGCGGCGCTGACCGCGGCCGGGCTGATCGTCGAGCAGCGCGTATGGACCGATCCCGGCGACCTTTCGGGCCACGACCTCGTCCTTCCGCTCTTCGCGTGGGGCTATCAGCGCGACGTCGCCGGCTGGTACGGTCTTCTGGACCGGCTGGAGGCCGAAGCGTTGCCGGTGGTCAATCCGGTCCCCGTGCTGCGCTGGAACAGCGACAAGGCCTATCTTGCCGAACTGGGCGTCAAGGGCGTTGCAGTCGTCCCGACGATCGACGTGCCCGCGCTCGACGATGCCGGCCTTGCCGAAGCGATGGCGGAGCTCGCCGCCGACGAAGCCGTGATCAAACCCGCGATCTCGGGCGGCGCCGACGGAACGCACCGCATCGCCCGCGGCGCGCCGGTCCCCCGCGACGCGATGGGCCAGCGCCGCCTCGTCCAGCCGCTGATGCCCGGCATCCTGACCGACGGCGAATATTCGCTCTTCTTCTTCGCCGGCAAGTTCAGCCATGCGATCGTCAAGCGTCCGGCGTCGGGCGACTTTCGCGTGCAGGAACAGTTCGGCGGCCGCGAGACGGGGTGGAGCGCGAGTGCGGCGGCGCAGGATCTTGCGGCCGCAGCGCTGGCGGCGGCGCCCGCCCCGCCGGTCTATGCGCGCGTTGACATGGTCGGCGACGCGGCGGGCACGCTTCGTATCATGGAGCTTGAACTGATCGAACCGTCGCTGTTCCTCCACCATGCGCCCGACAGGGGCGCGGCGTTCGGCAGAGCGGTCTACGGCGCCATCTGATCGGGTCGGCTGCGCCACAGCCATTGCCGGATCGCCGAGGTCAGGTTCGGCGGATCGCCCGCTTCCATCCGTTCGACATCGATCCGCGCAACGAGCGCGTTGACCGGGAGGCGCTGGCGCGCGGCCTCCTTTTCGAGCGCGTCCCAGAAGACGGGCTCGAGGCTGATCGAGGTCGGGTGGCCGGCGATCGTCACCGAGCGTTTGACCGGGGGGTGGTAGCGGGCGGCCATCGCACGACGTTACCCGCTGCATCCCCGATCAGGTACGATTTATTTGGGGGTGACCGCGATTCGGGCGGACCCTAGATTGCGGCGGCAACCGAAGTGAAACAGGCAAGGCGATGACAGCAGGAATCGAGGCCCTCACCGAAAAGGAAAAGGAGACGCTGCGCCTGCTGGTCAGCGGTTATGATGCCAAATCGATGGCAAGCCACCTCGGGCTTTCGGTCCATACGATCAACGAGCGGCTGCGCGACGCGCGGCGCAAGATGGCGGTGTCGAGCAGCCGCGAGGCGGCGCGGCAATTGCGCGACATCGAGCATCGGGACCCCCAAATCCCCGGGGACAAGATTTTGGGGGAAGTCGCGGCGGCCCGCGGCATGGAAGAGCTCGCGGCGCCCGCCGGGGCGCGCCGCATGGGGCGGCCGTCCGGCCGGATCGCAGGAGTAGTCTTCATGTCGTTCGGTCTTGCCTTGCTCGCTTTCGCCTCGATGTCCGGAAGCGCCGATACCCCCGCCGCGGCGCCATCGACCGCGCCCGCCGAAAGCGCCGCGGTCGCGGCGGCGCGGGACTGGCTGGCGCTGGTCGACAAGGGCGACTGGAACGCGAGCTGGGAGGCGACCGGCCAGTCGTTCAAGGCGCTCAACACGGTCGGGACCTGGAGCCGGGTGGCGCGGCAGGTGCAGGGGCCGCTCGGCGCCGTGAAGTCGCGGGTGCTGGTCAGCGAGGAGACGGTCCCCGCGCCGCCCTATGGCTATCAGATGGTCCGGTTCCGCACCGATTATGCGAACAGGGCAGGGGCGATCGAGACGCTGTCGCTGACCCGCGAAGGCGGGAGCTGGCGGGTCGTGGGGGTGACGGTCGAGTGAGGGGGTGGAGAGGGGCGGTCAGAGATTTGAAACCACCCTCTTTATTCCGTTCGTGCCGAGCTTGTCGAAGCACCGTTTTCCTTCGACGTCGCAGAGAAGGAACGCCCCTTCGATTGACTTGCCCGTCGCTCAGGACAGGCTCAGGGGGAACGTGTTAT
Source organism: Sphingopyxis sp. (assembly GCA_017745175.1). Lineage (GTDB taxonomy): Bacteria > Pseudomonadota > Alphaproteobacteria > Sphingomonadales > Sphingomonadaceae > Sphingopyxis. Next base: position 141,810 of record JAGHZY010000008.1, read on the forward strand.
GGAATGGAGAGCAGGCGGCGACGGCAAAGCCGCCGCTGTCGTCAGACGGGTTCGGTGACCTTTCGGATTGCCGCCCCGCCGGCCGTGCCGGGCCGTGGCTGCGCCACCGGTTGCCAACTCGTCGTTCGCTGGCGCGAACGCCATCGTTGGCGCCCTCGGCCCGTCAATACATGTGTTGACCCCCGTTGATCGACATCGTCGAGCCCGTCACGAACCCGGCATCCTCGCTGCACAGGAAGGCGACGCCGCGCGCGATCTCGTCGGCCTGGCCGAGGCGGCCGACCGGGATCTTCGCGACGATCTTCTCGAGCACCGGCGCGGGGACCGCGGCGACCATGTCGGTGTCGATATAGCCCGGCGCGATCGCGTTGACGGTGACGCCCTTCTTCGCGCCCTCCTGCGCCAGCGCCTTGGTGAAGCCGTGGATACCCGATTTGGCGGCGGCATAGTTGACCTGGCCATATTGGCCGGCCTGTCCGTTGATCGATCCGATATTGACGATGCGGCCCCAGCCGCGCTCGACCATGCCGCCGAAGGTTGCTTTCGCCATGTTGAAGCAACCGCCGAGATTGACGCGCATCACGTCGTCCCAGTCGTCGTAGCTCATGCGCGCGAGCGTGCCGTCGCGCGTGATGCCGGCGTTGTTGACGACGATATCGATCGGGCCGACCTCGGCCGCGATCTGCGCGCAGCTGTCGAGGCACGCCTGATGGTCGCCGACGTCCCATTTCATCGCCCTGATCCCGGTGCGTTCGGTGAATTCGCGCGCCTTTTCGTCATTGCCGGCATAGTTGGCGACGACGGTGACGCCCTGTTCCTTCAGTTTGAGCGAAATCGCTTCCCCGATGCCGCGGCTGCCGCCGGTGACGATTGCGATACGTGCCATGAATCCAGCTCTCCCACAGAGTTATGCGGCCATGATTAGGCGGCACCGCCGGGCGCCGCAAGTTGACCGGAACGTCAATCGCAAAGCTATTCAGAAAGCTATTCAGGAGACTAGCCGCTCAGCTGGACTCGCAGCCTTGAAAAATTGCCGATCGCCAGATCGGCCCTGTCGATCGTGACGACCAGATTGTCGCCCGCGCCGAACCTGCGGCTCATCAGGCCGCTGCTCGGCAATTCGAGCAGCACCATGTCGCGCTCCTCATCGAAGTCGTGCAGGTGGCGAAAGGGTTCGTGCCCCATCGCCGCCATTTCGCGCGCGGCGAGTTCGCGCCACCAGGGCTCGTAAAAGGCACGCGCCGGCGCCGACAGATTGTCGGGATTGGCGCACCAGGCATGTTTGGCGCGGTCGAACAGGATCGACTGATAATCATGGACCCACAGATTCGCGTCGGGCCGGTGCGTCGTCAGCGGCAGCGTGATCGTCTCGGTCCGCTCGGCACCGGTGTCGGGGTCGACGATAACGACCGCCTTCGCCCAGCGGATCGCGTGAAGCGCGGCCATCACCGCGGTTGCGTCGCCGGGCGAGAAATCATGACGTGCCGCGCTGTCGTGCACGATCGCGACAATCTCCTGCGCGCGTACGCGCGCCTCGCGGTTGATCGCGACGCATTGTTCGGCCGCGTCGCCTTCCCCGGACGCCCCCGGCATTTCATCGCCGGCGAGTTGGTCGAGCCGCATTTCGAGCAGCGCGACCATCGCGGTCATGCTGCCCCAGTCGAACGGATGGAAGGCCGGGTCGGCAATGTCATAGCCGTGCTCGAAAAGCCGGCTTCCGGTCTCGTCCGCTTCGCCGTCGTCGCGGACATCCGCCCCGTCGTGGTCGACGGCAACGAGATCGACGGGCCATTCGGGAAAGGCGCGGATCGCAAAAGGTGCAAGATCGTCGGCGGTGAGGTCGCCGTGCGGACCGAACCATCCTTCCGGATCGTTGAGCGTGAACGGCGATGCAGTCGGAAGGCCGGGTTCGTGGATATGGAGGACGCGCACGTCGGCTTTGCGGCGATGGATGAAAAAGGCCAGCGCGCCGTCGCGCGGCCCGAGCCCGCTCCACAGGTCGCGGGGCAGCGCGGCGCAATCGATTTGCGCGAGGAAGTCGGCGGGCTGATCGTCGATCCGCGGCCACGCCATGCCCGCGGGCAGTCGCGGACGACCGCCCAGCCAGCTGTTGGTCGATATCGCGTCGCGCGGCGGAATCTGGGGGACAAGGCGAAGCGACCCCGCCTCTGCCGGTTCGATCCGGTGGGCGGCTTGCTCGACCTCGGCCACGATCGCTTCGAGTTGGGTTTCGACTATGGCGGGTTCGGACGCCGAAACCGGCTCTGCCCAGGATTCATATCCGGGTATTTCCAACGGCGCCTTGCGGCTGATCCGTGCGAGCCGCGAGGGCGATATTTCCACATCGGGTTCGTGCGCAGCCCTGCGCGGCAGTTTCGGCAGCCGGCTTTCGCGCGGCGCCCGCGGTTCGAGGGTGTCGCGCGGCGCGGCGGCTACGGTCCGCTGTCGCCATGACCACCACAGGGCAAAGACGAGGATCGCCAGAAAGGCAAATGTGGCCACGGCCAGCGCCAATCCTAGCGATTCGAGCTGGCTCATGACGTACCTCCAGATTCGTGCGGGACCGCGCCCTTTCGGTGCCACCTCGGATCAGTTTAGCGTGTGGACCTAAACAGTTGGTAAGCAGTCGCGACTCAGAGCCATCCGGCGAGTTCGCGCCGTACCAGTGTTTCGAGCATCGCCGCGCCCGGGGTATCGGCGTTGAGGCACGGGAGATAGGCGAACCGCCGCCCGCCGGCGTCCTCGAATTGCCGCTTGCCGCGGATCGCGAGCTCCTCGAGCGTTTCGAGACAGTCGGCCGAAAAGCCGGGGGCAAGGATTGCGACGCTGCGGCCTTCGCGGCCGAGCCGTTCGAGCCGCGCATCGGTCGCGGGCTCGAGCCACTTGGCGCGCCCGAAGCGCGACTGGAAGGCGACCTCGATCGGCCGGCCCAGCGTGGCCGCAAGCGCCCGGGCGGTCGCTTGGCACTGGTCGTGATACGGATCGCCCAGCGCCCGCGTCCGTTCGGGCATGCCGTGAAAGCTGGCGAGGAGCACGTCGGGGACGAAGTCGAGCGCGGCCAGCCCCGTTTCAACCGATCGTCCGAGCGCGCCCAGATAGGCCGGATCGTCATGATAGGGCGGCAGGAAGCGCAGCGCCGGCTGCCGCCGCAGCGTCTTCAGATGCGCGCCCACCGCATCGACGACGGTCGCGGTCGTCGCGGCACAATATTGGGGATAGAGCGGCGCGACGAGGATATGGTCGCACCCCGCCGCCATCAGCGCATCGATCGCGGACGCGATCGCCGGCTTGCCGTACCGCATCGCAAAGGCAAGGCGCACCGTGTCGCCGAACGCGGCCTGCAGGCCATCGGCCTGCGCGCGCGTGATCGCGGCGAGCGGCGATCCCGCCCCGGTCCAGATCTGGCGATAGGCATGCGCCGATTTGCGCGGCCGCAGCGGCAGGATGACGCCGCGCAGGATCGGCTGCCACAGGATTTGCGGGATTTCGACGACGCGGCGGTCGGACAGGAATTCGGCCAGATAGCGCCGCACCGCCGGCGCCTCGGGTGCGTCGGGGGTGCCGAGGTTGACGAGCAGCACGCCGATGTGCGGCGTCCCGGTCACAGCGGATGCGCCGATAGCGGGATGCGGCGGATGCGGCGGCCGGTCGCGGCGTACATGGCATTCGCGATCGCGGGCGCGACGACGGGCACGCCGATTTCACCCAGTCCGCCGGGCTCGCGGTCGCTGTCGACGAACTCGATCAATATCTGCGGGGTCTGCGACAGGCCGGGGAGTCCGAGCTGGCCGAACTTGCGCGCCGTGGCGACGCCGCCTTCATAATCGGTGGTGGCGCCGACCGCGGCGGCGAGGCCGAAAATCAGGCCGCCCTCGATCTGCTGGCGCGCGATCGCCGGATTGACGAGGCGCCCGGCGTCGACCACCGCAACCAGCTGTTCGACCTGCAGCCCTTTCTCGCTGGGCCGCGCGGTCGCCATCAGCGCGATATGGCTGCCGCGCATCGAATGACATGCGAGTCCCTGTGCCGAACCCGACAGCCCGCCTTCCCAGCCGCCGAGGCTGGTCGCGGTGAGCAGGCAGCGCGCCAGCTGCGGCGCATTGCCGAGCATCGCCATGCGATAGGACAGCGCGTCGGTTCCGGCGCGCGCCGCCATCTCGTCGACGAAACATTCGGTGAAGAAGGCCGTGTAGCTGTCGGCATTGCCGCGCCAGCGGCCGGTCGGAAGGCCGATGTCGGCGGGGCAATGGTCGACCGCCTGATGCGGGATTGCATAGCTGCTCGCCGCGCCTTCGACCGCGGCGGCATCGGTGCTGCCCGCCGCGGCACGCTGCGCAATGTCGGCGGGGGTGTTGTCGAACAGGCGCGCGCGCACCTCATGGCTGGTCGGCGGCACGGCGATGCGCGTCACGAGCGCGTCGATCCCGCCCGCGGCGTTGAGCGTGGCGGTGAGCTTCGCGCGCGCTGGCGCGCGCGGCGGCAGGCGCATGATTTCCTCGGCGCGCGACCAGGCGAGCTGGACCGGGCGCCCGATTTCGAGCGCGATGATCGCGGCCTGCACCGCGACGCTATGGTCGAGGCAGGCGTCGAATGACCCCCCAGCCATCATCGGGAACAGCGCGACGCCCGCCGGTGCCAGCCCGGTCGCGCGGGCGATGGCGTCGCGGCATTGTGTGGGCGCTTGCGTCGCGACCCAGACGCGCACGCCGCCGCCGTCGGGTGCGGCGGTCGCGGTGCGTGTCTCGACCGCGGCGTGGAGCGCGGGGGCGACGGCATATTCGGCCGCAAGCCTTTTTCGCCCTTCCATCGCCCCGGCGACGTCGCCGTCGCTCGCAATGCGATAGCCGTCGTCCTTCAGCGCCGCCTTCAGCGACGCGTCGATCCGGCGCGTCGAAATCGGCATGCCTTCGGTCTCGAACACAGGGGCAAAGCGGTCGAGCGCGCGGTTCGCCGCCCACCAGTTGCGCGCGACCGCCGCAACCCAGCGATCGTGCGTCACGACATGCAGCAGCCCGGGCGAGCCAAGACCCTTCTTGCGGTCGATAGTCTTGAGACGCGTCGCGCCCAGCGGCCCCTGCCGGATCGCTGCGAACACCATGTCGGGCAGGCGAATGTCGCCGGCATAATTGGCCGACCCGTCGACCTTTGCGGGCAGGTCGAGCCGCGTCAGTTCCTTGCCGTAGAGCGGGTCGGCGCTGCTCGCGCGATAGACGGGCTCGGCGGGTGGTTCGAGCAGCGCCGCCGCTGCCGCGACGTCGCCGAAGCGCAGTCTTTTCTTGCCGTGGGTGACAAAGCCGTCCTGCGTGTCGCACGCTTCCCAGTCGGCGTCCCACCGCCGCGCCGCGGCCATCATCAGCAGCGCGCGCGCCTGCGCCGCGGCGGCGCGGCACGGCGCTTCGAACATGCGCACCGACGAACTGTTCGCGGTCAGCATCACCGCATGGCGCACCGCCCATTCGCGGCGCGCCCAGCTGCGCACGTCGGATACGAAATCGGGAACGCCCGCGCGCGGGGTGAAGACCGCGCTATCCTCGTCGACGAGCAGCGTGTTGGTATAGAGCGGATTGATCGGCGCCGTCTCGACCGCGATCGTCCGCCAGTCGGCGCCGAGTTCGTCGGCCATGATCTGCGGCAGCAGCGTCGTGACGCCCTGACCCATCTCGCATTGCGGGACGATCGCGCTGATATGGCCGTCGTCGCCGATCTTGAGGAACGCGTTGAAGACATGCTCGTCGGGCGCGGCGGTGAGGTTGGGCCGGTAGTCGCGCGGCCAGAGGCTCCACGCGATCGCGAGCCCGCCCGCCGCGGTCGCGCCGACGAGCAGCGACCGGCGGCTGACGTGCGGGACGCGCGATCGGTTCTTCCCCACTGTGTCGCGAATGCCGGCCATGCCCGCTGCTGATAGTCGGCGCGAGTCGGCGAGGCAAAGGCTTTCGGTGCGCGGGAATCGGCGCCACTATTTCTCCGACAAGGCGAAGTCGACGCGTACCGAAACCTGCGATTCGCTGACGCCGGGATTGAAGGGCGGCGCGGCAGATTGCGCAACAGTCCGGTTGGCCGCGGCGTCCATCTCGTAATAAGGCATCGGCGGCGCGCTGTCGCCGCCGTCGCGGATCGTCAGCACACGGTCGATCCTGAGCCCTGCGGCGCCCGCATAGGCATCGGCGCGCGCGCGGGCGGCGCGATAGGCCGCAGCATAGGCCGATTTGGTCGCGGCTTCCTGATCGGAGACGCGCAGCGTCGGCCCCGACAGGACATTGGCACCCGCCTGCGTCGTCGCGGCGACGGCCTCGCCCGCCTTGTCAACCGCGCGCATCCGCACCTCGACCTGATTGACGGCTTCGAACTTGCCCTTGTTGGCGCCCCAGTCGATCCGGTTCACCGTCAGCTGGCGGGTCTGGAGATCCTTGCCCGCGACGCCGAAGGCTTTCAGCGCCCCGGTCACCCTGGTCATGGTTTCGTTGTTCTTTTGCGTCGCAGCCCCGGCCGAGGCCGCGATCGTGCTGACCCCGGCGGTGAAGCGCGCCTCGTCGGGCCGCGTTTCGGACCGGCCCGTCGCCGAGACCGACAGCAAGGTTTCGTCATGCCCGACGCCGCGCGGGTCGGGCGCCTTTTCGCTGCACGCGCCGAGCGCGAGCAGCGGGATCAGCATAAGGGTCCGGTTGCGCATATATTTTCTCCCGTCCGGTGCCGGGCTAGCGCATGAGGGGCGGAAGGGTTCCCCTTACCAGCCCCACGGCGTCGGCGGCGGCGTCACCGGTCTGGCATAATCGAACGCGACGCGAAAATGCCGTCCTTCGCGGTTCAGCCCATAGGTAAAGCCTGCGTCGGTGGTTTCGATCGACCAGATGTTGGTGTTCGAAACGCTGCGGCCGTTCGCCGTGAACATCGCGATCGATTCGGCATCGACGGGAAAGGTCTGGCGCGTCGCGCTCCCCGTATCGACGGTGTTGCCGCCATAGAGCGTGACCGCGTCGGGCGCGCCGTCGGCGTGGCGATGGTCGTGCCTGAGCCGCAGGCCGGACGTCGTCCGGCTGATGATCCACGTCCGCGACCGGTCCCAGCCACCGTCGGCGCCGAGCCCGTCGATATGGAAGGGGATTTCGATCCGGTCGGCGGAGCAATGGCGGATATGCATCACCATCGCCTTGCCGCGCATCCCGGCGTCGGCTTCCCCGTCACTCGCGAGCTTGCCGGCATAGGCCTTGCCGCAGCGCGCCGAGAGCGCATCGAAGAAGGCATCCTGCGGATTTGCCGTCGCCGGGGTGGTGGCACAGCCCGCGAGCGCGGTCGCGGCGAGCGCCGAAAGAGCCGCCTTCACCTGAGCAGGCCGAGGCGCGGGATTTCGATCTTGGGGCAGCGGTCCATGACCACTGTCAGCCCCGCCGCCCCGGCGCGTTTCGCCGCGGCTTCGTCGATCACGCCGATCTGCAGCCACACCGCCTTCGCGCCGTGGACGATCGCCTCGTCGACGGCGGCGCCGGCATCCGCGCTGTTGCGAAAGATATCGACGATCTCGGCGGGCGGCTCGACATCGGCGAGCGTCGCGACGACGGGCGCGCCGTGGATCGTCTTGCCGGCATGGCCCGGGTTTACCGCGATCACGTCATGACCCTGCGCGACGAGGAAGGCGAGCACGCCGTTCGACGGGCGCGACGGGTTGGGCGAGGCGCCGACCACGGCGATACGCCGCGGCTGGCCGAGCAGGTCACGAATTTCGCCCTCGTCGTTGATCGCCATCATTTGCCCTTCCGTGTCTGCAGCCAGCCGGCGACCTTCGCCGCTATCGCATGGAATGGTTCGCCCGCGGGATCGGTTCCCGCCGCGGGCGGCACGCCGCCGTCGCTCGCGAGGCGGATGCCCATCGACAAGGGCACGCGGCCAAGGAAATCGAGGTGCATCACCTTCGCCGCCGCCTCGGCGCCGCCGCTGCCGAACGGGTCGCTGACCTCGCCGCAATGCGGGCAGGCATAGCCCGCCATATTCTCGACGAGTCCGATGATCGGCACGTCGGCCTGTTCGAACAGGCTGATCGCACGCGTCGCGTCCATCAGTGCGAGGTCCTGCGGGGTCGAGACGATCACCGCGCCTGCGGGCTTGTGCCGCTGGATCATCGTCAGCTGGACGTCACCGGTGCCCGGCGGCAGGTCGACGACGAGTGTGTCGATATCGCCCCAGCTCGCATCGACGAGCTGTTCGAGCGCCTTGCCCGCCATCGGGCCGCGCCACGCGATCGCCTGCCCGGGCTGGGCGATCTGTCCGGTCGAGAGCATCGGTACGCCATAAGCGTTCGCGACGGGCGCGAGCTTCGACCCGCGCGCCTCGGGCTTCACATTCTCGCTGTCCATCAGGCGGGGCTGCGAGGGCCCGTAGATATCGGCATCGACCAGCCCGACCTTCACCCCAAGCCGGCGGAGCGCGACCGCGAGGTTGGCGGCGAGGGTCGATTTGCCGACCCCGCCCTTGCCGCTGCCCACGGCGATAATCGTCATCGCCTTTTTCTCGGCGGTCATCGCGATGCGGACTTCGCGCACGCCCGGCTCGGCGAGCAGCCCCGCGCGCAATTTGTCCTCGAGCGGCTTGCGGTCGTCGACTGCGAGGCCCGACACGTCGAGCACGGCCGCGAGCAGCCCCGAATCGTCGAGCAACCGCAACCCCGACGCGCGTCCTCCGCTGAGGTCGGCGGCGGCGGCGATCAGGCGGGCGATGTCGGCGTTGTGTTCGGTCATGTCCGCGGCAGATAGGCATGATCGGCGCGTTTGCCAGCCATTTTCGCGCGCACCCCCTGTTAATCGCGCCCGTGGCCCCTATAAAAGCAGCATGAGCAACGAAAACGACGGCAGCATGGCTGGCCGCGGTCCGGGGGGATTGCGGCGATTTTTCCACCAGATCAGCCAGATGGCCAACAGTCCCTGGGGCAGTGGTCCCGGCAAGGGCGACGACGATGGCAAGGGTGACGGCAAGCGCCCCGGTCCGCGCAATCCCTGGGTCACGCCCGATCCGGCCGACCAGCGGCGCGGACAGAAACCGCGCGGTCCCTCGGCGCTCGACGAGCTGCTGCGCAAGGGGCGTGGCGGTTTCGGCGGCGGCGGTTCGGGCGGCGGCGGCCAGTTCAGTTTCGGCGATTCGGCAAAGCTCTGGAAATGGGCCATCCTCGCCGTCGTGGCCGTCTGGGCGCTCTTCTCGTCCTTCCACATCGTCCCGCCCGAAAAGGAAGGCGTCGTCACGCGTCTCGGCAGCTATTCGCGGACGGTCGGTCCCGGCGTGAAATTCACGTGGCCGGCGCCGATCGAGCGTATCCGGATGGAAGACGTCCGTGCGATCCGCACGATGGCTATCGGCTCGCCCAATGCGACCGACGAGAATTTCGTGCTGACGCGCGACCAGAGCATCGTCGATATCGCCTATGAGGTCCGATGGTCGGTGCGCGATCCCGAGCTTTTCTTCTTCCAGCTCGCCGATCCCGAAGGGACGATCCGCGAGGTCGCCGAAAGCGCGATGCGCGCGACGGTCGCCAATTTCGACCTCGTCCAGGCGATCGGCCCCGGGCGCGTCGAGATCGAGCGGCAGGTGCAGCAGCGTATGCAGGCGCTGCTCAACGAATATCGCGCCGGCGTCGCGATCCAGGGCATCGCGATCCGCCAGGCCGATCCGCCGAGCGAGGTTGACGAGGCCTTCAAGGAAGTGACCGCGGCGCAGCAGGAACGCGAATCAGCGATCAACCTTGCGCGCGCCTATGAACGCCAGATCCTGGAGCGCGCCCGTGGCGACACCTCGGCGTTCGACAAGATCTATGAACAGTACAAGCTGGCGCCCGGCGTGACCCGCCAGCGCCTGTATTATGAAACGATGGAGGCCGTGTTGTCGAACGTCGACAAGACGATTGTCGAAGCGCGCGGGGTGACCCCCTATCTGCCGCTCAACGAAGTCCAGAAGCGGCTGAAGACGCCCGAGGCCGCCGCGACGAAGGGGGGCGAATGATGTTCGACGCCCTTTTCCGCAACCCCGTGCGCCTGCTCGTCGGCATCGTCGCGGTGCTGGTCGTGCTGATGATGACGGTGACGATCGTTCCCGAGGATCGTCAGGCCGTGATCCTGCGCGTCGGCGAGATTTACGGGACCAAGAATGCCTACAGGAAGGGCGAGCAATTCGGCCGGTCGGGTGCGGGCGTGCTCGTCACCCTGCCGTTCGCCGATTCGGTCCAGCTGATCGACAAGCGCGTCCTCGGCATCAACATGGAACGCCAGCAGGTGCTGTCGACCGACCAGCAGCGGCTGCAGGTCGATGCCTTCGCCCGCTTCCGCATCACCAACCCCGTGCGCATGTACACCGCGATCCGCACCGAGGACCGGTTGCAGCAGCAGCTCGCGACGATCCTCGGTTCGTCGTTGCGCAACGAGCTTGGCAAGCGGACCTTCGCGACGCTGCTGTCGCCCGAGCGCGGCGCGGTAATGGACAATATCCAGATCGCGCTCAATCGCGAGGCGAACAAATATGGCGCCGAGATCATCGACGTCCGGATCAAGCGCGCCGACCTGCCCGAAGGCGCGACGCTGGTCGCGGCCTACAACCGGATGCGCTCGGCCCGCCAGCAGGAGGCGACGGCAATCCGGGCGGAGGGCCAGCGCGAGGCGCAGGTGATCCGTGGCGGCGCCGACGGCGAAGCGGCGCGCATCTATGCCGCGAGCTTCGGCAAGGATCCCGAATTCTATGATTTCTACCGCGCTATGCAGAGCTATCGGCAGACCTTCCTCGGTGAAAACAACCAGGGCGCGACGTCGATCGTCATGTCGGCGGACAATGAATATCTGAAGCGGTTCCGCGGCAACTGAGGCGGTCGCGGCGGCTTGGCGGTTCGATGAACGGGATGTGCAAGCACCGTTCATGTTCAAATGCCGTTCAGCCAGCCCGCCGCAGACCGCCGCAGCCGGGGCAGACGAGTTTTCGCAAGAGAAAAGGATTACCGATCGTGCGTTATGTTTATGGCATCACTTCGGCCTTGCTGGCGGGTGGCACCGCGCTGGCGCTGGTCACCCAGTCCCCCGTCGGGGCGCAGGTCGCGCAGAACGAGAAGAGCGAGATCGCCAAGGCCGTTCCCCGCGCCGGCGCGCCCGAAAGCTTCGCCGATCTGGTGGAGCAGCTCCAGCCCGCGGTCGTCAATATCTCGACCAAGCAGGAAGTCACCCTCGGCGTCCGGCTGAACCCGTTCGCCGGCACCCGCGAGCCGATCACGCAGGAACAGCAGGGCGGCGGCTCGGGCTTCCTGATCTCGGCCGACGGCTATATCGTCACCAACAACCATGTGATCTCGGGCGGCCCGCGCGGCGAGGCGGTGAATCAGGTCACGGTGACGCTCACCAACCAGAAGGAATATAAGGCGACGATCGTCGGCCGCGACGTCGCGTCGGACCTTGCGCTGCTCAAGATCGAGGCGAGCGGGCTGCCGTTCGTGAAATTCGCCGACAGCAGCGCGGCGCGCGTCGGCGACTGGGTCGTCGCGATCGGCAATCCGCTGGGGCTCGGTTCGACCGTCACCGCCGGCATCATCTCGGCGGTGCAGCGCAATATCGGGCAGGGCGGCGCCTATGACCGCTATATCCAGACCGATACCGCGATCAACCGCGGCAATTCGGGCGGCCCGCTGTTTGACCTCCAGGGCAATGTGGTGGGCATCAACAATATGCTGATCTCGCCCGTCGGCGCGAACATCGGTGTCAATTTCGCGATCCCCGCCGACGCGGCGATCCCGGTGATCAACGCGCTGCGCGCCGGCGAAAAGGTCCAGCGCGGCTACCTCGGCATCGGCATCGCGCCGGTCGACGAAGATCTGGCGGCGGCGCTGGGCCTGCCCAAGGACCGCGGCGAGTTCGTCCAGCGCGTCGAGGATAATCAGGCCGCGGCCAAGGCCGGGCTGAAGCGCGGCGACGTCGTGACCAGGGTCAATGGCAAGGAGGTCACGCCGCAGCAGACCCTCTCCTACATCGTCTCGAACACCAAGCCGGGCACGCGCATCCCGCTCGAAATCATCCGCGACGGCAAGGCGATGACGATCCAGGCGGTCGTCGGCACGCGTCCGCCCGAGGAAGAGCTGGCGGGCAGCAATTTCGATCCCGAGGCGGAGCAGACCGAACCCGAGGATCCGACGGGCGCCGCCGACAAGGCGATCCAGAACGAACTCGGCCTGTCGGTCCAGGCGGTGACGCCCGATATCGCGCGCGCCGTCGGCGTCGATGCCGGCACCAGGGGCCTCGTGATCGGCGCGGCATCGGCGAACAGCGACGCGGGCCGCAAGGGCCTGCGCCGCGGCGACGTGATCCTCAGCGCGAACCGCGCGCCGGTGACGACGGCCGACGCGCTCGCCAAGGCGGTCGCCGACGCGAAGAAGGCGGGCCGCGACGCGGTGCTGCTCGAAATCCTCCGTCGCGGTGGCCCTTCGGCCTTCGTCGCGGTTCGCGTGAAATAGGCGTCGGCCCTCCGGGACCGAAACAAGGGGCGCCGACCTTCGGGTTCGGCGCCCTTTTAGTTTGCGCGCTCCCATGCATGTTCATACTATGTTCGCATAATCACGAGTCGGGAGATGGACGATGATCGGTTATGTGACGCTGGGAACGAAAGATATCGCCAAGGCTGCGGTTTTTTACGACGCGATCGCCGCGGAGCTCGATACGCCGCGGATGATGGAATATGAGACTTTTATCGCATGGGGCAAGCCGGACGGCGGCGCCGGCATCGGCCTGACCAAGCCCTTCGACGGCAATGTCGCGACGGTCGGCAATGGCGTGATGGTTGCGCTGCAGGCCAAGGACAAGGAACAGGTCCACCGCCTCCACGACATCGCGCTCGCGCACGGCGGCACGTGCGAAGGCCCTCCGGGACCGCGCGGCGAGGGTTTCTACGCGGGCTATTTCCGCGATCCCGACGGCAACAAACTCAACGCCTTCGTCATGGGGTGAGGGGCATCACGGGATGATGGGCGACGGCCGCCAGCCGTGATATTGCGCGCCGCATCCTGTTTGGAGAGCGGCGGATGAATTCACAAAAGGCTGGCGGACCGCATTATTCGCCTTTCGTTATCGGCAATGGTTTCATCTTCGTGTCGGGGCAGCTCCCGCTGCTGCCCGGGCGCGACACGTCGCTGGCGGCGGCGCCCTTCGCGTCGCAGGCCGAGCAGGCGCTCAACAACCTGAAAGCCGTGCTGGCCGATGCAGGTGCCGACCCCGGGCAGGTGGTCAAGACGACGGTTTATCTCGCCGACATCGACGATTGGGACGAACTCGACGCGGTCTATGGCCGTTTTTTCGGCACCGCGCGTCCGGCCCGGAGCGTGGTGCCTTCGGGACGGCTGCATTTCGGTTTTCGCATCGAGATCGAGGCGATTGCGCTGGCGGCGGGGACAAGGCCCTAGCTGCATGGCCGATCGGCAGCCGAGGGGTTTGCCGATTGCCTGACCTGCGCTGCCGCTCTAACCTCCTCCTGACGTATCAAGTGGAGGACAGCGGGTGAGCGACGGCAGCACGGCAAGCGAAATCTATATCGGTCGGGGCGGGGGCGGGGCGGTGGACGGCCCCCGCCAGTCGCTCGTGCTCAGGCGCGCGAACCGTCACGGGCTGATCGCGGGCGCGACCGGCACCGGCAAGACGGTGACGCTGCAGGGGCTCGCCGAGGGCTTTTCGGCGGTCGGCGTTCCCGTATTCGTCGCCGATGTGAAGGGCGACCTTGCCGGGATGGCGATGGCGGGCAGCCCGACGTCGAAGATGCACGAGATTTTCGCCGCGCGCGCCACCGAGATCGGCGATAGCGAATGGGCCTATCGCGACAATCCCGTCATCTTCTGGGATCTGTTCGGCGAACAGGGGCACCCGATCCGCACGACGATCTCCGAAATGGGGCCGTTGCTGCTCGCGCGGCTGATGGGCCTCAACGAGGTGCAGGAGGGGGTGCTCGCGATCGCCTTCCGTGTCGCCGACGAACAGAATCTGCTGCTCCTCGACCTCGGCGACCTGCAGGCGATGCTCGTGTGGTGCGCCGAAAATGCCGATGAGCTGACGACGAAATATGGCAATGTATCGAAGGCGACCGTCGGTACGATCCAGCGCCAGCTGCTGACGCTCGAAAGCCAGGGCGGTGACCATTTCTTCGGCGAACCCGCGCTCGACATCCAGGACATGATCCGGTGCGACGACAATGGCCGCGGTTATGTGAACATCCTCGCCGCCGACAAGCTGATGGCGAGTCCGAAGCTTTACGCGACCTTCCTGCTCTGGCTTCTGAGCGAAATGTTCGAGACGCTTCCCGAGGTCGGCGACCCCGACAAGCCGAAGCTC
>JAGHZY010000090.1 GCA_017745175.1 Sphingopyxis sp.
TGGTGACCCAGACGTTGCGGACCGATTTCGCGCAGGAATTCTACTGGCCGTGGGGTTGGGGCCTGCCGACCTATCTCCATCCACTGGCGGCGATGGGCTATGCGGCGGTGATCGTGCTCACGATCGCCCGCCCGGGCCCGGTCGGCGACCGGTTCGCCGCCGTCGGCCGCGCCGCCTTCACCAATTACCTGGGTTCGACTCTGATCGGCACGGTGCTGTTTTACAGGTTCGGCTTCGGCCTCTACGGCGAGCTGTCGCGCGGCGAAGCCTGGCTGATCGCGCCGGTGGTGTGGGCAATCATGCTGCTGTGGTCCAAGTGGTGGCTCGACCGGTTCCGCTACGGCCCGTTCGAATGGGCCTGGCGCTGCCTCGCGCGCTGGCGCTGGGAGCCGATGCGCAAGGGTTGAGGTGCAACCCCTCCACCACGCCCTTCGGGCGCGGTCCCCCTCCCCATTCCGCTACGCGGAACGGGGAGGATCGGCGAACGGCATGGTTTGATCAGATCCTCCCCGTCGCGCAGCGATGGGGAGGGGGACCGCGCCCGAAGGGCGTGGTGGAGGGGTTGCACCTCAACCCTTGCGCATCGGCTCCCAGCGCCAGCGCGCGAGGCAGCGCCAGGCCCATTCGAACGGGCCGTAGCGGAACCGGTCGAGCCACCACTTGGACCACAGCAGCATGATTGCCCACACCACCGGCGCGATCAGCCAGGCTTCGCCGCGCGACAGCTCGCCGTAGAGGCCGAAGCCGAACCTGTAAAACAGCACCGTGCCGATCAGAGTCGAACCCAGGTAATTGGTGAAGGCGGCGCGGCCGACGGCGGCGAACCGGTCGCCGACCGGGCCCGGGCGGGCGATCGTGAGCACGATCACCGCCGCATAGCCCATCGCCGCCAGTGGATGGAGATAGGTCGGCAGGCCCCAACCCCACGGCCAGTAGAATTCCTGCGCGAAATCGGTCCGCAACGTCTGGGTCACCA
>JAGHZY010000091.1 GCA_017745175.1 Sphingopyxis sp.
CCATGCCGATATGCGGCCCGCCAATCCCCTCGCCGAACTTGCCCTTGAAGAAATAGGGGTTGCGCTCGGACCAGGCGAGCGCGGCGGTGCGGACATAGAGCGGGTCGCGCTTGTCGGCGGCGCCGAGCAGCGGCAGGCCGGACAGGCTGGGAACATTGGCGTCGTCCATGAAGATGGCATTGCCATAGCCGTCGACCTCGAACGCCCAGACCTGGCCGCCCTTGCCGTCCGGCATCTTGCCATGCGCATCGAGCGCGGCCTGGACCTCGGTGGCAAGCGCCAGTGCGTCCTGCGCCGCCGCGGTGTCGCCGCGGGCCTCATGGTGCACCTGGGCGAGCATCCTGAGCGCCGAGACCGCGAACAGGTTGGACGGGATCAGGAAGGGGAAGACGCAGGCGTCGTCCGAGGGGCGGAAGCCGGAGTGGATCAGCCCGACCTTGCGGGTCGGCGCGCCATAGCCGCCGAACATCAGCGTCTCGGTCGGTGAAGGGTCGACGCGCTGGAAGTGGTAGGGCCCCGGGCCGTCCTTGCGCTGCTGCTCGCGGAAGGTCGCGACGGCCCGCGCCGCGCCCTGCGCCCAGAGCGCGTCGAACGGCGTCTTGTCGCGCGTCGCGGTCCAGTAGCTGTGCGCGAGGCGCATCGTGTAGGCGAGCGAGTCGATCTCCCATTTCCGCTCGGCGACGCCGGGCTTCATGTCGGTCCGGTCGTTGATCGCCGACAGGTTCGACTTGGCGGTCGGGTCCGGCGTGAAGGCGTTGGCGTAAGAATCGATCAGGATGCAGCGCGCCTGGCGTTGGATCGCGCCCTGGAAGACGCGGCGCAGGTCGGTGTCCTTGGGCGTCAGGTGGACATAGGTCTGGAGCTGCGCCGAGCTGTCGCGCAGCCACATCGCATCGATGTCGCCGGTGATGACGAAGGTGTCCGGCTTGCCGTCCACGATGCCGAGCTTGACCGTGGTATCG
>JAGHZY010000092.1 GCA_017745175.1 Sphingopyxis sp.
GGGCAGGCTCGAAGACATGCTCCAGGCGGGGGACGCAGTTCTCATAAAAGGGTCGAACGGCGTGCGGCTTGGGTCGGTGGTCGCGGCGTTGGCGGAAAGGGCACCTGCCTGATGTTGTACTGGATCGCGGACCTGCTGGGCTTCCCCGGCGTCCTCAATCTCTTCCGCTACCTGTCGTTCCGCACCGGCGGCGCGGTGGCGACGGCGCTGCTGATCGGGCTGATCATCGGCCCGCGCTTCATCGGCTGGCTGCGCGTGCGGCAGGGCAAGGGGCAGCCGATCCGAGACGACGGTCCGCAGAGCCACCTCGCCAAGCGCGGCACGCCGACCATGGGCGGGCTGATGATCCTGACCAGCATCATGCTGTCGCTGCTGCTGTGGATGGACCTGCGCAACCCCTATGTCTGGGCGTGCATGTTCGTCACCTTCGGTTTCGGCATGATCGGCTTCCTCGACGATTACGACAAGGTTCGGAAGCAGAAGACTGCGGGCGTATCGGGCAAGGTCCGGCTGATCGGCGAGTTCGCCATCGCCGGCATTGCCGCGACGATCATCTGCTCGCAGAACGGCACCCAGCTCTATGTGCCCTTCTTCAGCAGCTTCCACCCGGACATCAGCTATTTCTACATCGCCTTCGCCGCCTTCGTGATCGTCGCGTTCGGCAATGCGGTGAACCTGACCGACGGGCTCGACGGGCTGGCGACCATGCCGGTGGTGATCGCCAGCATGGCGTTCATGCTGATCGCGTACCTGGCCGGCAACAAGATCTACGCCGTTTATCTGGGCATTCCGCACGTGCCCGGCGCCGGCGACCTGGCGATCTTCTGCGGCGCTATGGTGGGCGCAGGCCTGGCCTTCCTGTGGTTCAACGCGCCCCCGGCGGCGGTGTTCATGGGCGATACCGGCA
>JAGHZY010000093.1:0-561 GCA_017745175.1 Sphingopyxis sp.
ATCTTCAGCTTGCGATAGTAGGCGCGCGGGCGGCCGGTCACTTCGCAGCGATTGCGAATGCGAACAGCCGACGAGCTGCGCGGAAGCTTCGCGAGCTTCAGGCGGGCTTCGAAGCGTTCTTCCAGCGGCAGGCTTTCGTCGTTGGCGATCGCCTTCAGCGCGGCGCGCTTGTCGGCGTATTGCTTGACGAGGGCCTTGACCGCGAGATTACGGTTAACGGCGCTTTTCTTGGCCATGGTGTGTTTCCCTGCCCGCTCTTAATTGGTGAACGGGAACTGGAATTCCTTCAGGAGAGCCTTGGCTTCCTGATCGGTCTTCGCAGTGGTGCAGACGATGATGTCCATGCCCCAGATCTGTTCGATCTGGTCATAGTTGATTTCCGGGAACACCAGGTGCTCCTTCAGGCCCATGGCGTAGTTGCCACGGCCGTCGAAGCTCTTGCCGTTCAGGCCGCGGAAGTCCTTCACGCGCGGCAGCGCGATCGTGACCAGGCGGTCGAGGAATTCGTACATCCGGTCCTTGCGGAGGGTCACCTTGGCGCCGACCACCATGCCTTCGCGC
>JAGHZY010000093.1:571-900 GCA_017745175.1 Sphingopyxis sp.
CGACTTGCGGGCCTTGGTGGCGACGGGCTTTTGGCCGGCGATAGCCATCAGATCCTTCAGCGCGGTCTGGGCCTTCTTGGAGTCGGCCACGGCCTCGCCGATACCCATGTTCAGGACGATCTTGTCCAGCTTGGGGATCTGCATTTCGTTCGTGTAGCTGAACTGTTCCTTCATCGCCGAGCGGATGCGCTCGCGATAAACGGTCTTCAGCCGGGGCTCGTAAGCTTGATCAGCCATTGATCACCTCGCCCGTGGTCTTGGCCACGCGCACCTTCTTGTCGCCTTCGATCTTGAAGCCGACGCGGGTGGGCTTGCCCTTGGAGTCGACC
>JAGHZY010000094.1 GCA_017745175.1 Sphingopyxis sp.
GCGGCGAGGTCGAGCATGTCCTCCTCGTCCTCGGCCGCCTCGGGCAGCAGGTCGAACCACTCGGGCGGCAGGATCACGTGGCAGGTCGAGCAGGCCATCTGCCCCTCGCACGTCCCTTCGAGCGGCATTCCCGCCGCCTGCGCGACCTCGAGCAGGTTCGCGCCCGGCCGCGCCGAAGCCGCGACCCGCTGGCCGTCCCGCGTAATGAAGGTGACTTGAATTGCTCTTATCCTTGCTGCGCTGCAGCATGATTGACCATTTCGGCCGCGGCTTCAAGCTCCGCGATTGTGGTATAGCGCCCGAAGCCGAGACGGATCGAGCCGCGTGCCTGCGCCGGGGTGAGCCCGATCGCCGCGAGGATGCGGCTCGGCTTGCCGGATTCGCTGGCACACGCGGAGCCGGCCGAGAACATCACCTCGCGCACGTCGGACATCAGCCGGCCGACGTCGAGGCCATCCTGCCGCAAGTTGAGGTTGCCTTTCCAGCGCATCGTCGCGCTGCCGTTGAGCTCCCAGCCGGCGAACAATTCGCGCGCGCGGTCCCACAGCGCGGCGACATGCGCAGCGTCGGCATCCATGCGCTCGAGCGCGACTTGCGCCGCGACGCCGATGCCGGCGCACAGCGCCGGGCTCAGTGTGCCCGACCGCAGGCCGCCTTCCTGTCCGCCGCCCGTGGTCTGCGGAAGCAGCTCGATCCCGTCGCGCACCCACAGCGCGCCGATGCCCTTGGGGCCGTGGAACTTGTGTGCGCTGACCGCGATCATGTCGGCCTCGGCCACCGGCATCTTGCCCGCCGCCTGGACCGCGTCGCACACGAACAGCGCCCCCTCGGCCTGCGCGCGCGCATAGAGGTCGGCGACCGGCTGCAC
>JAGHZY010000095.1 GCA_017745175.1 Sphingopyxis sp.
GGTGAAGGCGTCGCCGCTGACGGTGCCCTTGTAGACGATCTCGAGATCGCCCTGCGGCGTCTTGACCACGCGCTTGAAGCTGAAGGTATCGCCGTCGATCGTGATCTCGATCGCCGGGCCCGCGGTCATGCCCTCGGGCGGCGGCGGTGTCGCTTCGCTGGCGGTGATCGCATAGCCGTCGGCGGTCTTCTCGACTTTGAGCGTTTCTGAGATCACGCCGTCGGGCGCCTGCGCCGAAGCGCGCCATTGGCCGACGAACGACTGGGCCGCGGCCGGTGCGGCGAACGCCGCGGCAGCAAGCACGACCGACAAAGCCAGGATGCGCATCTTCGTCACCTCCGCTCTTTGCGGATGGTGTATTACCGCATTAATGCACTAAGTCAATCCTCGGACAGCCCGGCGAAGTCGGTCAGCGCCGCATCGCGCAGCCCGCGCCAGACGTTGCGTGCCTGGACCGTGTCGTAGACGTCGTGCACCCGCAGCAGCTGTACGCCGGCCTGCATGCCGATCGTCGCCAGAGTCACGCTGCCGCCGAGGCGCTTGTGCGCCGCTGCCTCGTTGCTCAGCGCCCCGACCATCCGCTTGCGGCTCGCTCCGAGCAGCAGCGGCTGGCCGAGCGCATGGAACAGCGGCAGCGCATTGAGCAGCGCGAGGTTGTCGGCCACCGTCTTGCCGAAGCCGAGCCCGAGATCGAGAATGATCCGCTCGCGCGCAATGCCGCCGGCAATCGCCCGGTCACGCGCCGCGCGCAACCAGTCGAACACCTCGAACGCGACGTTGTCGTAGCTCGCTCCCGCGTGGAGGTCCTCACCGCTGCTGTCGACCGCGCCGGGCGCGTGCATCAGCAC
>JAGHZY010000096.1:0-272 GCA_017745175.1 Sphingopyxis sp.
CTCCAGGACCTCGCGGTGTTCACGCCGAACCTGTCGATCTCGGCATCGCGCGGCAACGGCAACAACGTCCCGAACTTCACCATCCGCGGCATTTCCGGCGGCGGCGGGGCGACCGGCGAGCGCGGCGTCGGCCTCTATATCGACGGGGTCTACGTGCCCCGCACCAGCGGATCGGTGCTGCGCGTGCTCGACATCGACCGTATCGAGGTGCTGCGCGGGCCGCAGGGAACCCTGTTCGGCCGCAACAATTCCGCCGGCGTGCTCAACATCAC
>JAGHZY010000096.1:282-803 GCA_017745175.1 Sphingopyxis sp.
ATCCGCATCTTCTCGCGCCAGCCCGACCAGGAGTTCGCCGGCTATGTGCGCGGGACTGTCGGCAATTTCGACCGCCACGACGTGATCGGCATGCTCAACGTGCCGGTGACCGACACGCTCGCGGTGCGCATGCAGGGCGCCTGGCTCAACCAGGACGGCTACGTCACCCGTGGCACGCAGGAGCTCGGCGGGACCGAGGACCTGCTCGGCCGGGTGACCGCTCGGTGGGAGCCGACCAGCGATGCCCACGTCACCTTCGGGTTCCTCTACAGCGACTCCAAGGCCGACGGGACGCCGCTGGTGTTCCGCGAGTTCGACATGCGCCCGGGCATCGAGGGCGTGATCCAGGGCAACGTCGGCGACTGGCTCAACGACGCGTTCAAGCTCGCCGGGCAGGCACCGCTCGCGCCGTACAACGATTCGCGGATCGTCACCGGCGATCCCTACCGTGCGCCGGACTTGTGCCTGCTCGACGACTACAATCCGGATTACGACGCTGCGGCCTGCCGCCAGTTCAACAA
>JAGHZY010000097.1 GCA_017745175.1 Sphingopyxis sp.
CGGCAGCAATGAGCTTGCGCGCGATTTCCGGCGCGGCGGCGCGGCCCATATAGATGCCGAGCGTTGCATCGCTGGAGGCGAGCTTTGCCCAATCGAGATCGAGGGCTTCACCGGCGCGGGCATGGGCGGTGAGAAAGGTCAATTGCCGCGCCTCGCCGCGCAGCGTGAGCGACGTGAGGCCGCTGGCCGCGGCAGCGCTCGCGGCGGTGATGCCGGGGCAGATGTGCACCGGCACGCCATGCGCCGCGCAGGCCGTCAGCTCCTCGGCGGACCGGCCGAAGATGGAGGGATCGCCGCCCTTGAGGCGCAGCACGCGCCGGCCGTCCAGGGCCGCAGCCACGATCAGTTCGTCGATCGTACGCTGGTCCTTCGAATGGCGGCCCGAGCGCTTGCCGACGCTGACCAGCTCGGCTTGCGGCGCGAGATCGAGAATGCCCTCGCCGACGAGCGCGTCGTAGAAGACGATGTCGGCCTGCCAGAGCAGCCGCTCGGCCTTGCGCGTGAGCAGATCCGGATCGCCCGGCCCTGCCCCGACCAGCCAGACGCTTCCCCGCATGAACGCTTCAGGCATGGACGGCCTCCTTGCTTTCGGCGGCGAGCAGCCGCGCCAGCGCCGGCCGGCACGAACCGCAATTGGTGCCCGCGCCCAGCGCCGCACCGATGGCGGCGACATCGGCGAGCTGCTGGTCGCGGATCGCCGCGACGATGGTGCGAACGCCGACATCGAAACAGGCGCAGACAATCGCGCCGCGATCCACCTGCGCACCGGGCGCGCGGCCCGCGAGCACCTGCGGGCCC
>JAGHZY010000098.1 GCA_017745175.1 Sphingopyxis sp.
CCACAGGAACGCTCCGTCGCTGGTCTTGAGCTTGCGCACCGCGGCGAGCGTCTTCGAGTTCATCACCCAGCTCGCGCCCTGCCGGTGGCCGGACTTGAGCTGGTGCACGAGCTCGATCAGCGTGAGCTCGACCGTGCTGCCGAGCCCCGTGGCATTGCCCGAGGCGATGAACTGCAGCGTCCCGAACGCGCGCGCGGCGTCGGCCTGGGCCGAGGTCGCCTGCTGCAGGAAGCCCTTGGGCCGGTTGGTCCCGCTGCCGTTGACGAACGCCGCCCCTTCCGCGCGGCCGAACTCGTTGGCGATCTCGCTCGCCAGCCAGGCCTCGAGGTCGAACGCCGCGTCGTCGAGCATCGCCTGGCTCGCCGCCGGGTTGGCGTAGAGGTCCCCGCTCGGCGGAGCGATCTCCTCGAACTTCGGCGTGCCCGTCTCGGGCCGCGCCGCGGTCTCGCTCGCCCACCCGCTGGCGGTCCCGCCGGTCGTCATCAGCTTGCGGTACCCGGCGGTGCCGACCTGCACCACTTGGGCGATCTGCCGGATCGGGCTGACCAGCGTCAGCTGCCGCGCGATCGCCGCGTCGATCTCGCGCGGCACCGCATAGCCGCCATCGGCCGGCACCGTGCCCTGGACCGCCTTGACCTCGATCTCGCGCCCCTGGCGCAAGTACCCGTCGACGAAGCCCTTGACCTCGGCGCCCCCGCGCCCGCCTTCGAGCGGTGCCCGCGACCCGCGGCCCATGCGGTCGAGCCGCCCTTTCACCTCGTCGACGTCGTCGCGCAGCTCGGCGATCGCCGTCTCGCAGGCATCCTGCCGCGCCACCAGGTCGAACGACGCGTCGAGCGCGTCGGTGTCGTTGTCGATATCCATGCTAACCACCTTTCTCT
>JAGHZY010000099.1 GCA_017745175.1 Sphingopyxis sp.
CCTGAAGCGTAATCCGTGGCAGTGCGACGAGCATTGCGTCGCGCTCGATCTCGGAGCGGGCGGCGAAGGCGGGGCGCGGCGCGTGGCGATCGTCCGGTCGGGGACCTATCAGGTTGTCCAGCTTCTGCCGGATAAACCCGGAACCTTCGTGAACGACGCCATCCCGCCGGCGAGCCCGTTGACGGAGGAGTCGACGGTCGAAATCCGCGAGGTGCCGAGGCGTTTCATCTTCGTCGACGGCAAACCGGTCGGTCCGCCGCTCAGCGATCCGAGCACCCCGCTTGAAGCGAGCCCGCCGCCCCGCTAACGCCGCGCGCATGTCAGTCACTCGCGAAACCGTGGCGAAGATCGCCAGCCTCGCGCGCATCCGCATGGACGAGCCTGCGCTCGACCGGATGGTGCCCGAATTGAATGGAATCCTCGCCTGGGTCGAGCAGCTCGGCGAGGTCGACGTGACCGGCGTCGAGCCGATGACCGCGGTGATCCCGCAGGCGCTGCGGCTGCGCGACGACGTGGTCGACGCCGATCCGCTCACGGGCGGTGGGGTGCGCGACAAGGTGCTGGCCAACGCGCCGGCGCCCGAACATGGCTTCTACGGCGTGCCGAAGGTGATCGAATAATGAGCGAGATCACCCAGCTGGGCGTCAAGGCGATCCGCGACGGGGTCGCCGGGGGCGAGTTCACCGCGCGCGAGGCGGCCGAGGCGTTCAACGCCAACGTTGCCGCGGCGGCCGAGCTCAACGCGTTCATCGTGACCACACCCGAGAAGGCGCTCGAGGCGGCCGACAAGGTCGATGCCGACCGTGCGGCGGGCAAGATGCTCGGCAAGATGGCCGG
>JAGHZY010000009.1 GCA_017745175.1 Sphingopyxis sp.
GGCGGCGGTCATCAGCCAGGCGCCGGGGTTCGCCGGCACCCCGGTTTTCGGCCAGTCGCTGAGCGCGATCAGCAGCGCCTCCTGCGCCAGCTCCTCGGCCCGATCGATGCTGCGCACCATGCGGGCGAGGCCGGTGAGGTTCTCGGTCAGGATCGGGTTGCGCTTGTGCGGCATCGCCGATGATCCCTTTTGTCCCGGCGAGAAATATTCCTCGGCCTCGAGCACTTCGGTACGCTGGAGGTGGCGGACTTCGATCGACAGGCGTTCGATCGACGAGGCGATGACGCCGAGCACCGCGAAGAACATCGCGTGGCGATCGCGCGGGATGACCTGCGTCGAGACCGGCTCGACCGACAGGCCGAGCTTCGCCGCGACATGCGCCTCGACGCGCGGGTCGATGTTGGCGAAGGTGCCGACGGCGCCCGAGATGGCGCAGGTGGCGATTTCGGTGCGCGCGGCCTGCAGGCGCAGCTTGCAGCGCGAGAATTCGGCATAGGCCTCGGCGAGCTTGAGCCCGAAGGTGACGGGTTCGGCGTGGATGCCGTGGCTGCGGCCGATCGTCGGGGTCAGCTTATGTTCGTAGGCGCGGCGCTTGATCGCCTCGAGCAGCGCATCGAGATCGGCGAGCAGGATGTCGGCGGCCTGGCTGAGCTGGACCGCGAGACAGGTGTCGAGCACGTCGGAGCTGGTCATGCCCTGATGCATGAAGCGCGCCTCGTCGCCGACATTTTCGGCAACCCACGTCAGGAAGGCAATGACGTCATGCTTGGTGACCGCCTCGATCGCGTCGATCGCGGGGACGTCGATTGCGGGGCTGGTGGCCCACCAGTCCCACAGCGCTTTCGCGGCCGATTTCGGAACGGTACCCAGTTCGGCAAGGGCGTCGGTCGCGTGTGCTTCGATCTCGAACCAGATGCGAAAGCGATTCTCGGCCGACCAGATCGCGGTCATTTCCGGCCGTGCGTAACGCGGAACCATTGAATTTCCTTCCTTTTCGGGCGCCTTGTCGCGGAATCCCCGCGGAACCGCGACGGGGCGCCCCGTAGCAGGGACGGGGCGTTTCGCCAAATGCCGAGGCGGCGCAACTTTGCGGAAAGACGGTGGGTTGCCCCTGTGCCCCATCAGGAAGGCGGCAGGCCGGACCGGCCATCGATGTCGCCGTTACAGGAGAATAAATGTGTTGAAACAAGTGCTTTTGATCGGCGCCGCGGCCATCAGCTTCCCCGCTCTGGCCCAGACGACCGCTCCGGCCGAAGAACCCGCCCCGGGCACCCAATCGCAGCCGGCGCCGACCGACACGACGGCACCCGAACCGGAAAAGAAGCCGACGGACGAAACGAAACCGGCCGATCAGGCCCCCAGTGAGGACGCAACGCCGAGCGACACGCCCCCCGCGGCCGAGCCCACCCCCCCGGCAGACCAGCCTGCGCCGGCACCCGAGGAAAAGCCCGAATCGGATCCGCAGTAACCCCGCAATCAGGAGATAGATCATGTTGAAGCAGATGCTTCTGGTCGGCGCTGCCGCCCTCAGCTTCCCGGCTCTCGCGCAGACCACGCCGCCAGCGTCGGATCCGACAACCCCGCCGACGACCACCGAGCCCGCACCGGCACCTGCCCCGGAGTCGACGAGCCCCGCGCCGGCGCCCGACGCGTCAACGTCGACTCCGCCGGCCTCGGGTCAGTCTGCGCCGTCGAGTGCGGCCGCAACCCCGACCCAGATCGCCCAGATCGTCGATCAGGAGTTCCCGACCTATGACGGGGACAAGAATGGCGATCTCAACGAGGCCGAATTCGGCGCATGGATGAAAAAACTGCGCGCCGCCACCGATCCCAGCGCCGACGTCGAATCGGCCGAGGTGAAAACGTGGATCGGGCAAGCCTTCGCATCGGCCGACGGCGACAAGTCGGGCGGTGTGAACAAGACCGAACTCACCGGTTTCCTGTCGCGCGGCGCCTGAACGGCGCCCCGCGGGGTAGTGCAGCCGTCGGAGCGATCCGGCGGCTGCATCGCCGTCCGAGGCAGGTCAATCGGGCTGGTCGACTGCGACGATCGTCAGCCTATGCTCGATGCCGCCGCGATCGGGCCAGTTGATCGACTGGCCGACGCTGAGGCCGATCAGCCCGGCGCCGACCGGGGTCAGGATCGACATCCGCCCGGCAGCGATGTCGGCTTCGGCGGGGTAAACGAGGCGCACGGT
Source organism: Sphingopyxis sp. (assembly GCA_017745175.1). Classification (GTDB taxonomy): domain Bacteria; phylum Pseudomonadota; class Alphaproteobacteria; order Sphingomonadales; family Sphingomonadaceae; genus Sphingopyxis. Next base: position 2,199 of record JAGHZY010000009.1, read on the forward strand.
TCGTTCGGCGCCGTTTTTTTCATCGATGAATGTGACGCGCGAGCCCATCGTGACGACGTCGGGCGGGATGGCGGTGCGATCGCAGATCGCGGCGCGATCGATCTCGTCGAGCAGCAACTCATAGAAGCGGACCGAATCGCGCTGCTGCAGCAGCGTCAGTTCGGTGAGCGCGTCGGCTTCGCTGTCGATCATGCGGATATGGGGCATCGCGGCCCCGCTTTTCTTCTTTGTCATGGCGCGGACTTTCCGGCTGGCACGCGGCATCGGAGCCGCGCGCGGGAACATTGGACGGAAGGTGCCCCGGGCTCTCGGGGCGAACGCGCCGGAACCCGGGGCTAGATGCCCGCGAGAAGCTGTCCCCCATGATGGCGGAAACGGAGAAGGCTGCGCCGAATCTGCATGGCCATGATGATGTGGCCATGGACGGCGGAAGTCAAATGACGGGCTAGAGCAGCCCCATTGCGCGGAAGCTTCGGTAATCGGACCCGCCGATGATGATATGATCGTGGAGCGCGATGCCGAGTTTCGCGGCGGCGCCCGCGATATCCCTCGTGATCGCGATATCCTGCCGGCTCGGTTCGGGGCTGCCGCTTGGGTGGTTGTGGACGAGGATGATCGCCGAAGCGCCGAGTTCGAGCGCGCGTTTGATCACTTCGCGGACATAGATGGCCGACTGGTCGATCGACCCTTCGCTCGCGAGCTCGTCGCGGATGAGCATGTTGCGCGAATTGAGATAGAGGACGCGGACGCGCTCGACGTCGATCGGCCCCATATCGGCGCGCAGCCAGTCGAGCAGTGCGTCCCAGCTGGAGAGGAGGGGCTGGTCGCGAAACTCCCCCTTCAGCAGGCGCAGGCCCGTTGCCTGGACCACCTTGAGCGCTGCGATGCCGGTGTCGCCGAGCCCGTCGATACGGCGCAGCGATTGGGGATCGGCGCTGACGAGCTGGGCCAGCGAACCGAACTCGCGGAGCAGGGCCTTCGCCAGTGGCTTGGTGTCGCGGCGCGGGATGGCGAGCGCGAGCAGATATTCGACCAGCTCATAGTCGGCGAGGCCGTCGGCATCGTCCAGCAGACGCGCGCGCAGCCTTGCGCGGTGACCGACATGATCCGGTGCGTCCCCCATGACGCGGCAATAACCGCCTTGTGGGGCGCACTCAACGGTCATAGGGAAAGGAAGATGGCGAACCGGATCAATTTCCTGCATCGAAACGGGATTTCCGGCGTTTCTGCCCTGAACGGGATATGGGTCGAGGGACGAGATTTTGCCGCCATGACGTCATCGGCCCATTCCCATGACTGACGCGGCGGACGGCGCAACGCCACGGTTCAGATATCGGACGCTGCTCTTCAGGAAGCGATGGATGACCGCCGGAGCGGTGGTCGTCCTCGTCGCCGGCGTCTGGATCGCGCGCGAACCGATCGCGGACCAGTTCATCCGCGACCAGCTCGACAGTCGCGGTGTTCCCGCACGCTACACGATCGACCGGATCGGTTTTCGTAGCGAGCGGCTCTCCGACATCGTCATCGGCGATCCGAAGCGTCCCGACCTGACGGCCAGAAAGGTCGAGGTTCTTCTCGGCTATGGGTGGCGTGGACCCTATGTCTCGGGGATCAATGCCGAGGGCGTCCGACTCTATGGCCGCTTCGTCGATGGCCGCCTGTCGTTCGGCTCGCTGGACAAGTTCCGCGATCCGGAAAGCAAGGATCCGTTCGCCTTGCCCGACCTCTCGGTGGCTTTGCGCGACGCCCGGGCGCGCGTTGAAACGCCGTGGGGTGATATCGGTGCGGCGCTGAACGGCGGCGGCAACCTGCGCCGTGATTTCACCGGGAAACTCGCGCTTGTCGCGCCGCGTGTTTCGGCTGCGGGATGCAGCGGCGATGCCGTCAGCTTCTATGGCACGCTTCGCGTCCGCGACGTCCGGCCCCAACTGGTCGGCCCGCTTCGGGGCGGCGCCCTGCGCTGTGCCGACGGCAGCGTCAGCGCGGCATCGCCGCAGATCATGCTCGACCTGTCGCTGTCGGAGGATCTGCAGAGCTGGAAGGGCAAGGCCGATGCGAGCATCGCGCGGCTGGTCGCGGGGCCCGTCGCCGCCGACCGGATGGGATTGCTCGCGCGCTTCGACGGGACCTCGGTGCTGACGAAGCTCGATATCGATGCCGACATGGCGCGGCTGCGCGGCGCCGATTTCGCGGCCGACGCAGTGACACTCGAAGCGAAGGGCAGCGTCGGCAGCGCGGCGCCGAAATTCGACGGACGGATCGGTTTTGCGCGGGCAAGCGGCAGCACTGACCTGCGTCGCTCGCTTGCGGAAAGCGCGCGCGGGCTGACGGGCACTCCGGTCGGGCCGCTCGCGGCGAAAGCGATGGGCGCGCTCGGCCGCGTACTCGCCGACGCAAGCGGCAGCGCGGGCTTCGCGATCGCGGGCGAGGGGCCAACCGCGCGCGTCGACCTGATCGCGCCCGAAATGACGAGCGCCAGCGGCGCACGCTTCATCGGTAGCGCGGACAGCCGCATCGGCTATCTTTACGGCGCCGACGAACCTGCGGTGATCGCGACGGGCCGCTGGAGCATCGCCGGCGGCGACCTGCCGTCGGGAACGCTGAGTATCGACCGCAGCGCAGAAGGGAAGGTGACGGGGCTCGCCAGCCTCGAACCTTATGGTGCCGAAGGCGCGCGGCTTGCGTTGACGCCGGTGCGCTTTTCGGGCGGCGCGGGCGGATTGCTGCGTTTTGCGACGACGGCGGGGTTGTCGGGGCCGCTTGCAGGGGGGCGCGTCGAGAAGTTGACGGTGCCGCTGAACGGCTTTCTTGCACCGACGGGGGGGCTCGCCTTCGACGGCGGGTGCAGCCGGGTCGCGGCCGATCGGATCGAGATCGGCGGATTCCGGCTCGGCCGCAGCGCGATCGACCTGTGCAGCCGTCGGGGTGCGCCGTTGCTGAGCGCAGGACCCGGCGGACTGCGCGGCGATATCCGCATTCCCGGGATTGCGCTGCGCGGAACGAGCGGCCGTTCGCCGTTCAGCGTGAAAAGCGGTCCGGCGACGGTCGATCTGGCGGCGATGCGCTGGTCGCTGGTGGCCGCCGACATCCGGCTGGGCGAGGGCGAAAGCGTTACGCGCTTTGCCGCAGACGGCGTAAGCGGGCGGGCGACGCCGCAGGGCATGGCGGGCGAGCTTCGCGGCGCGACCGGCAAGATCGGCGCGGTACCGCTCGATATGAACGAGATTGCCGGGCAGTGGCGCTGGGCGGGCGGCGCGCTGACGCTCGACGGCGGGCTGCGGCTTACCGACGCGGCACCCGATCCGCGCTTCTTTCCGCTCGTCAGCAACGATGCGAACCTGCGCTTTGCGAACGGCGTGATCGAGGCGAAGGCCGGCTTCAACGAACGCAAGACGGGAACGAAGATTCTCGACACGCTGATCCGCCACCGGCTTGCCGACAGCAGCGGCTCGGCCGACCTGACCGTCCGGGAACTGCGATTCAACGAGGCGTTCCAGCCCGACCAGCTGACGAGCCTCGCGTTGGGCGTCGTCGCCAATGTCCGGGGATCGGTGGTGGGCGACGGGCGGATCGAGTGGACCGCCGAGGGGGTCACGAGCCGCGGCACCTTCGCGACCGCCGATACCAGCCTCGCCGCGGCGTTCGGCCCGGTGACCGGGCTGACGACGACGATTAGTTTCGACGATCTGATCGGGCTCAGGACTGCGCCGGGCCAGCTTGCGAAGATCAAGGAAATCAATCCGGGCATTCCCGTGATCGATGGCGAGATCGAATATCGGCTGCTCGGCGACAATCGCGTGCGGGTCGAAGGAGGAAGCTGGCCCTTCGGCGGCGGCAAGCTGCTTCTCCATCCGACCACGCTCGATTTCAGCGCGGCGAACGCCCGGCGGCTGTCGTTCGACATCGTCGGGGTGGACGCTGCGGTGTTCCTGCAAAGCTTCGGCTTCGACAATATCAACGCGACGGGCGTATTCGACGGGACGCTACCGGTCGAGTTCGATGGGCTGGGCGGACGCATCGTCAATGGCCGCATCGATTCGCGCGGCGGAGGCGGAACGCTCGCCTATGTCGGCGAATTGTCGAACCGCAATCTTGGCACGATCGCCAATTTTGCCTTTGGCGCGCTGCGCAGCCTCAAATATGACGACCTCACGATCATATTGAACGGGGACCTCGACGGTGAAATGGTGACCGATATCCGCTTTGGCGGCGTGGGGCAGGGCGCGGGCGCCACGCGCAATTTCCTGACCAATCAGGTCGCGAAACTGCCGTTGGTCTTCAATGTGAAGATCAAGGCGCCGTTCCGCCAACTGCTGACCTCGGCGAAGGGTTTCTACGATCCGTCGCTGCTCATCGAACAGAATTTGCCTGCGCTGATGCGCGCGCAGGAAGAAGCCGAAGCCGCCGCGAAAGGCGCACAACCACCCGTTCAGCCTCCAGAAAGCGAGCCCATGCGATGAAGACGACCAGGACTGGAGCAAGGAGGCTGGCCATCGGCGGTCGGTGTGTTGTGGTGATGGCGGGAATGTCGGCCCTCGCGGGCTGCGTCCAGATCGATACGCCCGACAAGCCGATCGAGATCAATCTGAACATCAACATCCGACAGGAAGTGGTGTACAGGCTCGATGGCGATGCCAAGAAGCTCATCGAGCAGAATAGCGAGATATTCTGATGGGGAATGACAAGATGCGTATGACGAAGTGGAAACCGACCGGACTGGCCCTCGCCGCGATTGCGACGACGGCTGCGGTGGCTTTTGCCGTCCCGTCCGCGATGGCGCAGCGCGACCCGGCCTATGCCGCGGCGCGTGCCGCGGGGCAGGTCGGCGAACAGCCCGACGGCTATCTGGGCTTTGCGACGACGCCGACTCCGGCGATCCGCGCGCTGGTGCAGGACCTCAATATCAAGCGCAAGGCCGCCTATACGGCGAGCGCGCAGTCGACCGGCAGCACGGTCGAGCAGTTCGCCTTTACGAGCGGCTGCAACCTGATCGCGCAGACCAAGCCCGGCGAAAAATATCAGACGCCCGGCGGCGCATGGAAGACCCGCGACGCGAGCCCGCCCGAACGCGACGCGCGCTGCCCGTAACAATCGACCGCATATCGGGACCCCAGGGTCCTCGAATGCCGCCGCGCCCCTAAACGCGGCGGCATTTTTGCGAGGTTCGGGCGCAGAGTTCATGCCCGATATCCGTTCGTGTCGAGCCCTTCGACCGTATGGACAGGCGTTCAGGGTAAACCCCCGCCTCGGGCGGAAGTCGAGACATCCCTTGGCAGCGCTCGACCACACGGCATCTCGGCTTCGCTCGATGCGAGCCGGGAGGAGGGGTTGGCGACATTTTTGTGCGCCTGCGCACAAGCATTGACTTAATGGGACGTCGTTCCTAAACGGACCGCGCCTTAGGGGTACCCCGAATTTTCGGGCCTTTTTTTGCAGGCGGAATCGGGAGCTTCCCGTTCTGTTTCAGGAGGATGGCGAAGAAATGACGGGGAATGGCAGCGATCCGGAACTTGGCTCTGAGGATTCGCGCCTGGTCTCGCTCGAAGAGCGATTGGACCGGGCCGAAGCCGCAGAAGCAAGAAGGACCGCAGTGAACGCCGGACCGGAGACCGATGCGAACTACAAGCTCGGTAATCGCGTTCTGGCCGAGCTGTTGGGCGGGATCGGTGGCGGCGCGCTGGTCGGTTGGACGATCGACCATTTTGCCGGCACAGCACCCTGGGGCCTGTTGGCGGTGCTGTTCCTCGGAATAGTCGTCGCCTTCAGGAACATATTTCGGATTGCGAACGTCCGGCCGACAAAGCCGGATTGACGAAGACTTAGGCGAGGTATCGCGTGGCGGATCAAGGCAAAGTGGACCCGATGCACCAGTTCGAGGTGCAGAAGATGTTCGACATGTTTCATGTCGGCAATCATGAGGTCGCCTTCACTACCAGCGCGATGTGGATGGTGATCGCGGGCCTGCTCCTGTGGGTCTTCATGATCGGCGGGATGAAGCGTCAACTCGTCCCCGGTCGCTGGCAGGTCGCCGTCGAGGGCTTCACCGGCTTCATTTCGGGCATGATGAATGCCAATATCGGCCCCGAAGGCCGCAAATATACGCCCTATGTCTTCTCGCTCTTCATGTTCATCCTGATGCTGAACGTGCTCGGGCTGATGCCGCTCGGTCTGTTCGGCGTGCATCCCTTCACCGTGACGAGCCATTTTGCGATCACCGGCGTGCTCGCGATCCTCAGCTTCGCGATCGTGCTGATCGTCGGTTTCTGGCGCCACGGCCTCCACTTCTTTTCGCTTTTCGTGCCGCACGGTACCCCGATCTGGCTGATGTGGCTGATCCCGGTGATCGAACTGGTGTCGTTCCTCGTCCGCCCGTTCAGCCTTGCGCTCCGACTGTTCGTCGCGATGACCGCGGGCCACGTGCTGATGAAGGTGTTCGCCTCGTTCATCATCGACGGTCTGGCCGCGAGCCCCGCGATCGGCATCGGCGTTGGCATTCCCAGCCTTGCGCTGATGATCGGCATCAGCGGCCTTGAACTGCTGGTGGCGGGCATCCAGGCCTATGTTTTCGCGCTGCTCACTTCGCTCTATCTGAACGACGCGATCAATCTGCACTGATTTTTCAACTGTATAATCTACGTTTTTCCCAAGGAGTATAAAATGGACGTTCAAGCTGCTTCGCTCATCGGCGCCGGTCTGGCCGCCATCGGTGCCGGTATGGCTGCCATCGGTGTGGGCAATGTCTTCGGTAGCTTCCTCGAAAGCGCGCTGCGCAACCCCGCGGCAGCCGACGGCCAGCAGGGTCGCCTGTTCATCGGCTTCGCGGCTGCCGAACTTCTCGGCCTGCTGTCGTTCCTTATCGCGATCCTGCTGTACCTGAAGGCAGCCTGATCCCGTTTGCGGGGCCGGCCGTTCGGGTTCGGCCCCGCGACTGAATTTTCCTTGTCGGTCGAGAGTATCCATGCCTCAAATCAGCCAATTCGCTGAAAACTGGTATGCCGCATCGCAGATTTTCTGGGTGCTGCTGACCTTTGGCTTTGTCTTTTTCGTCATCGGCCGCGGCATGCTGCCGAAGATCGAGGCGACGGTGGACGCGCGCGACCGCAAGGTGGCGGACGATCTGGCCGCGGCCAAGGCGGCGCACGCCGCGGCGGATGCGCTGGAAGAAAGCTATCGCCAGCAAAGCGACGCGAGCCGCGCCGCCGCGCAGAAGGCGGTGACCGACGCCAAGGACAAGGCCGCGAAGGATGCCGAAAAGCGTCTGGCCAAGGTCGACGCCGAACTCGCCGACAAGCTGTCGGCAGCCGAAGCCGATGTCAGCGCAGCGCGCGGCTCGGCGATGGCCGAAATCGAATCGGTCGCGGCCGAAGCAGCGGGCGACCTCGTCGCCAGGCTGTCGGGCGTGAAGGTCGCTGCGGCGGATGCCAAGGCGGCGGTGAAGGCGGTGCTCCATGGCTGATTATCTGACGATTCTGTCCGAAGCGGTGGGCGAGGTGCATGTCGAGCCGGCGTCGTTCGGTTTCATCGACGCGACTGTCTGGGTCTCGATCGCGATGGCGCTCTTCATCGTCATCCTGTTGTGGAAGAAGGTGCCGGCGATGATCGCGGGTATGCTCGACAACAAGATTGCCGAGATTTCGAAGCAGCTGGGCGAAGCCGAACAGCTGCGTCTCGATGCCGAATCGCTGAAGGCCGAATATGAGGCGAAACTCGCCGATGCAGCGAAGGAAGCCGACGAGATGCGCGCCCGCGCCGATGCCGAAGCCGAAGCGCTCGTCGCCAAGGCGAAGGCCGATGCAACCGCGCTGATCGCGCGCCGCAAGCAGATGGCCGAGGATCGCATTGCTGCGGCCGAAGCCGGCGCGCTCGCCGAAGTCCGCACCGCAGCCGCGAAAGCGGCGACCGAAGCGGCGGCGAAGCTGATCGCTGACAAGCATGATGCCAGGGCCGACAAGGCGCTGGTCGATCAGGCGATCGCAGGCGTCGCCAAGGGCTGATTGCTCCGGCAGTGCCGAAAACAGGGCGCCCGCGGATTTCCGCGGGCGTTTTGTTTGATGTTATGGCGGCTAACGACCGGAAGTTGCCCTCTCTTTTATCGTCACCCCGGACTTGATCCGGGGCCCATGACTTCAGCGCTGCGATGGATCCCGGATCAAGTCCGGGATGACGAATGTCCGGAATCCACCCCAGGGCCGGCGTCCCGTATCGTAAGTGATCAGCCGCTTCTGCCTTGCAGCGGCTATTTGGTTCTTCCAGCCAGCCCCGCGACCCACGCCTTGGTGCCCGGGCAATTGTCCATCGCTCGCCGATAGCCGTCGCGAGCCGTGGTCCGCGCAATATAGTCCAGTTCGGCCGCGCCGAATTGGAAGCCGATCGTGCGCTGTGCGAATTCCAGGGCATAGGTCACCGAGATGTCGGCGGCGGTGAAATGGTCGTCCGCGATAAAGGGCGTCTTCGCAAGCTGGCGGCTCACGAGGCCCAGCCGGCTCCGGAAGATGTCGCGCGCCCAGCCTGTCGTCCAGTTCTCTCGTTCGCCGTCGGGAGCGAGGATATGCGTTGCGACGATCGCGTTGATCGGTCCGGCGAGACCGGCTTCGCCCATATGGAGAAACTGCTGGTAGGCCGGAAATGACGGGTCATCCACCGCCAGCGCGAGCGGGCTCGGGCCGTGGCGCGCGAGCAGATACTCCATGATCGCGATCGATTCGACCATGATTGTGTCGCCGTCGACGATCGCGGGGATGAAGCCTGCGGGGTTTACGGCCAGAAACTCGCTGTCCTTCTCAATGCCGTCGAGCAGATCGACCTGCCGTAACCGGTAGGGCAGCCCCAATTCCTCGAGGAGCCAAGCGACGCGGAAGCCGCGGCCTTCGCCATAGAGGGTGATCATGCTTGCCTCCTCAGAACCCGATCATGATCCGCCGCGCGAGCGCGGGCGAGATGCTGTGGACGAGCTGCAATATCTTCACCATGCCGGCATTCACCTCGCTCTTTCCGGTGCGGATGCCGCGGACGATCTCGGCGGCGCAGTCGTGCGCGCTCATCTTCTTGCCCGCGCGGCCTGCCGTCATACCCGTCTCGACGACTGGCGGCAAAGCCTCGATGACGCGAACATTGCTGTCTTTCAGCAAATGGCGGATCGCCTGCGTATAGCTGCGTAGCCCGGCCTTGGTTGCGCAATAGACCGACCCGCCCGCGCGCGGCGCGATCGCGAGACCCGAACTGACATTGACGATCGCCGCGTCGGGTTGCGCGCGCAGCACCGGCAGCAGCCGCGTGCAGAGCGCGATCGGCGCATCGAGATTGGTGCGGATGCAATGCGCCGCGCTTTCCAGCGTCTCGATCCGGTCGAGCTCATACTCGCTTCCGACGCCTGCATTGTTGACGAGCAAGGCGAGCGGTTTTCCCGCCACGCCGTTTACGACGGCATCGACGCCGGCTGGCGTCGCAAGGTCGCCCGCGATGGTACCGAACCCGAGCGCTGCCATCGCCTGCAGTTTTTCGGCCGATCGGCCCGTGACGATCACCTCGGCGCCCGCGGCTTGCAGCTGCTGTGCGATCTCGCGCCCGATGCCGTCGCTGCCCCCGGTGACCAGAGCGAGTTTGCCGCGTAATTCCATAAGACCCCTCCCATGTTTTACCTCGCGCACTATGGCGGGTCGCACCGCCATCGCCTACATGCAAAATCATGGCCCGCCCGAACGCTCCCGACCGATTCAACGAAGAAAAAGCGACCTATGTGATCCGCGGCGGCGGCGAGGAGGGCGACCGCCCCGACCTCGAACGCGGTGCCGAGGCGATCCGCAGCGTCGTGCGCAAATTGCCGGCGCGGCCCGGGGTGTACCGGATGCTCGATGCGCGCGGCGACGTGCTCTATGTCGGCAAGGCGCGTGCACTCAGGAACCGCGTGACCAATTATACGCAGGTCGCGCGCCTGCCGCAGCGGTTGCAGCGCATGGTGTCGCAGACGCGCGCCATGGAGATCGTCACGACGACGAGCGAGGCCGAGGCGCTGTTGCTCGAGGCGCAGCTGATCAAGCGCTATCGTCCGCCGTACAATGTGCTGCTACGCGACGACAAAAGCTTTCCCTTCATCCTGCTGCGCACCGATCATGATTTTCCGCGCGTGCAGAAGCATCGCGGCGCGCGGCGCGCCAAGGGGCGCTATTACGGCCCGTTCGCGAGCGCGGGATCGGTGGGGCAGACGCTCAACGCGCTGCAGAAGACCTTTCTGCTGCGCAGCTGCACCGACAGCTTTTTCGCCAACCGCTCGCGGCCGTGCCTGCTCTACCAGATCAAGCGGTGCAGCGCGCCGTGCGTCGACCGCATCTCGAAGGAAGATTATGCCGGGCTGGTGAGCGACGCGCAGGACTTCCTCGAGGGCCGCTCGACCGCGGTGCAGAAACGGCTGGGCGACGCCATGACCAAGGCCGCGGACGCGATGGATTATGAGCAGGCCGCGGTGATCCGCGACCGGCTGAAGTCGCTGACCTTCATCCAAGGCAGTCAGTCGGTCCACGCCGACGGGCTCGGCGACGCCGACGTCTTCGCACTCGCGGCGAAGGGCGGGCAGCTGTGCATCGCGGGCTTCTTCATTCGCGGCGGGCAGAATTGGGGGCACCGTAGCTTTTTTCCGGCGCATGTCGCGGGCGTGCCCGAGAGCGAGGTGATGGCGAGCTTCCTGATGCAATTCTACGAAGGCGTGCCGCCGCCGAAGCTGATCCTCGTCGACCGCGAGCCCGACGAATGCGAATTGCTCGCCGAGGCGCTGGGCGAAAGCGGCGCGCGAAAAATCGAGATTAGCGTGCCGCAGCGCGGCAACCGCCGCCGCCTGCTCGAACAGGCGGTGCGCAATGCGGGCGAGGAACTCGACCGCCGCCTCGCCGAGAGCAGCAGCCAGGCCAAGCTCGGGCGCGAGCTCGCCGAGCTGTTCGACCTCGACAATCCGCCGCAGCGCATCGAGATTTATGACAACAGCCATATCCAGGGCACCAACGCGCTGGGAGCGATGGTCGTCGCGGGACCCGAGGGCTGGATCAAGGGCGCGTATCGCAAGTTCAACATCAAGCGCGCCGAGACGCAGCCGGGCGACGATTTCGCAATGATGCGCGAGGTGTTCCAGCGCCGCTTCGCGCGCGCGATCGAGGAGGATCCCGAGCGGACGAAGGGCGAGTGGCCCGACCTTGTCCTGATCGACGGCGGCAAGGGGCAGGTGTCGGCGGTCGCGGCGGTCTTCGCCGAACTCGGCATCGACGATCTGACCTTTGTCGGAGTGGCGAAGGGGCCGGATCGCAACGCCGGGCGCGAGACCTTCTATCACCCCGACGGGCGCGAATTCACGCTGCCGCCGAACAATGCCGTGCTCTTCTACATCCAGCGGCTGCGCGACGAGGCGCATCGCTTTGCGATCGGCGCGCACCGGCAGAAGCGCGCGAAGGCGATGGGCAGCTCGCCGCTCGACGAGGTGCCGGGTATCGGACCGTCGCGCAAGAAAGCGCTGCTGATGCACTTCGGCACCGCGCGCGCGGTGCGCGGCGCCAGCCTCGAGGATCTGCGGAAGGCGCCGGGGGTAAGCGCCGCGGTCGCGCAGGCGGTGCATGATTTCTATCATTCGGGACGGTAGTAGTTCTTTATTCGTCATTCCGGCGAAGGCCGGAATCTCATCGGTTGCGAAAGGATGCTGCGGCGAGATCCCGACCTTCGCCGGGATGACGAAAGAAGGGGAGAGAATGTGATGGATTTTGCCGCGATGATGCCACTGGCGGGGACGCTGGGCGTGACGATTCACGAAGGGGGCAAGGAGCGTGTCGCGGGCAAGCTGCCCGTTCGCGCGGAAATCTGTACCGCCGGCGGGATCGTCCATGGCGGCGCGATCATGGCCTTCGCCGACTGCCTCGGCGCCGTCGGCGCTTTCCTGACCTTGCCCGAGGGCGCGAGCGGGACGACGACGATTGAGAGCAAGACCAATTTCCTCGGCGCGGGCCCCGTCGGGTCGGTACTCGTCGGCGAGGCGACGCCGGTGAAGATCGGCAAGCGATTGTCGGTATGGCAGACGCGTATCCGCACCGAAGAGGGTGCCGAGGTCGCGCTGGTGACGCAGACGCAGATGGTGCTTTGGCCAGCCTGACCGCCGATGCTATCGTCTGCGCGGTACGCGCGCATGGCGAGCATGGTGCGATCCTGCGCGCGCTGACCGGGGAAGCCGGGCTGGTCGCGGGTTATGTGCGTGGCGGGCGCTCGCGGCGGGTGCGGCCGATCCTGATGGCGGGCAATCTGGTCGCGCTCGAACTGCGCGCGCGGACCGAGGAACAGCTTGGCGGCGCGACGGTCGAATTGCTGGAAAGCCGCGCGCCGCTGCTCGCCGAGCCGCTGGCGGCGGCGGCGATCGACTGGGTGACGAGCCTGACCGCGGCGACCTTGCCCGAAAACCTGCCCTATCCGGCGCTCTATTCGGCGCTGGGCGCGGTGCTGGAGGCGATCGGCGTCGCCCCGTCGGCGCGCATGTGGGCCGCCGCGCTGGCGCGGTACGAGCTGCTGCTGCTCGCCGAACTGGGCTTCGGCCTCAACCTCGAAGAATGCGTCGTGACGGGGGCTTCGTCCGATCTTGCCTTTGTCAGCCCCAAATCGGGCGGTGCGGTCAGCACGGGCGCCGCCGTCGGCTATGAGGAACGCCTGTTCCGTCTGCCGCCCTTTCTGCGCGGACAGGACGCGGGGCCCGCGATGGACGCGGTGCTCGACGGCCTCGTCATCACCGGCCACTTTCTCGAGCGCGACGTCCTCGACGGACGCAACCGCGACTTGCTGACCGTAAGGGAAAGATTGGTCGACCGGTTGGGCAGGGCGGTTGCGTGACGCGCCGCCGCTGTCTAAGCGGCTGGCGAGACACGAAAGGGCGACGCATTGAAAATCCTGCTGCTGGCTGGCGACGGTATCGGTCCGGAAATCATGGCGGAGGCCGAAAAGGTCCTCGATACGCTCGCGCTGCCGGTGACACTCGATCGCGCGCTCGTCGGCGGGGCAGCCTATGAGGCAACCGGCCATCCGTTGCCGCCCGAGACGCTTGCGAAGGCGAAAGCCGCCGATGCGTTGCTGTTCGGCGCGGTCGGCGATCCGCGCTTCGACAATGTCGAGCGCCATCTGCGCCCCGAACAGGCGATCCTCGGCCTGCGTGCCGAACTCGGCCTGTTCGCCAACCTGCGGCCCGCGAAACTGTTTGCCGGGCTTGAGAACAGCTCGGCGCTGCGCCCCGAGGTCGCTTCGGCGATCGACTTGCTGATCGTTCGCGAACTTAACGGCGACGTCTATTTCGGCGAGAAGGGCATGCGCACGACGGCGGGCGGCGAGCGCGAGGGCTATGATGTCATGTCGTACAGCGAGAGCGAAGTGCGGCGTATCGCGCATGTCGCCTTCCGCGCCGCGCAGGGACGGGCGAAGCGCCTTTGCTCGGTGGACAAGGCGAACGTTCTCGAAACCTCGCAATTGTGGCGCGATGTCGTGATCGAGGTCGCCGCGGACTATCCCGATGTCGCGCTCAGCCATATGTATGTCGACAATGCCGCGATGCAGCTGGTGCGCAATCCGGGGCAGTTCGATGTCGTCGTGACCGGAAACCTGTTCGGCGACATCCTGTCCGATCAGGCATCGATGTGCGTCGGATCGATCGGATTGCTCGCCTCGGCGTCGCTGAGCGAAGGGCGGCTCGGGCTGTACGAGCCGATCCATGGCAGCGCACCCGATATCGCGGGCAAGGGTGTCGCGAACCCGCTCGCGATGATCCTGTCGCTCGCGATGCTGCTGCGCCATTCGGGCGGCGACGAGGCGAGTGCGGTGCGGATCGAGACGGCGGTGGCCAAGGTACTGGCCGACGGTTGCCGGGGCGCCGATCTGGGGGGCAATATGGGAACGGCCGCCTTGGGCGATGCGGTCGTTGCAGCTTTGAACGGATAAGAGAATGAAGAAGACGACGGGCCTCGACCGGAACAAGACACGCAACTGGCATCCCGCGACGCAGGCCGTGCGCGGCGGGACCTGGCGCAGCGAGCATGGCGAGACGTCGGAGGCGCTCTTCCTCTCTTCGGGCTACACCTATGACAGCGCCGAGGAAGTCGCGGCGCGCTTCGCGGGCGAAGAACAGGGGATGACCTATTCGCGCCTGCAGAATCCCACGGTGGCGATGCTCGAGGAACGGATCGCGCTGATGGAAGGCGCCGAGGCGTGCCGCGCGCAGGCAACGGGCATGGCGGCAATGACGACGGCGCTGCTTTGCCAGCTGTCGGCGGGCGACCATATCGTCGCGGCAAAGGCGGCTTTCGGCTCGTGCCGCTGGCTCGTCGACCATCTCTGCCCGCGCTTCGGGATCGAGACGAGTGTCGTCGACGGCCGCGACAACGACGCTTGGGAAAAGGCGATCCGTCCGAACACGAAGGTTTTCTTCTTCGAAACCCCGGCGAACCCGACGATGGACATCGTCGATACGAAACATGTCTGTGCGCTGGCGAAGGCGCACGGGATCACGACCGTGGTCGACAACGCCTTTGCGACGAGCGTGCTCCAGCGGCCGATGGATTTCGGCGCCGATGTCGTCGCTTACTCGGCGACGAAGCTGATGGACGGGCAGGGCCGTGTGCTCGCCGGTGCCGTCTGCGGGTCGGAGAAGTTCATCAACGACGTGCTGCTGCCGTTCCAGCGCAACACCGGGCCGAACCTCTCGCCGTTCAACGCGTGGGTCGTGCTCAAGGGACTCGAAACGCTCGACCTGCGCGCGCGCCGCCAGTCGGAAAATGCGCTCGCGGTCGGCAGGGCGATCGAGGGCCGCGTGGCGCGGATGCTCCATCCGGGGCTCGCGAGCCACCCGCAGCATAATCTGGCGATGAGCCAGATGGAGGCATGCGGGCCGATCTTCTCCTTCGTGCTCGACGGCGGGCGCGAACAGGCGATGGCGCTGCTCAACGCGCTCGAACTCGTCGATATTTCGAACAATATCGGCGACTCGCGCAGCCTCTGCTGCCACCCCGCGTCGACCACCCATTATGGCGTGAGCGCCGAAGCGCGCGCCGACATGGGGGTCGTCGAGGGCATGCTGCGGATCAATATCGGGCTCGAGGATCCGCGCGATCTGATCGCCGATCTGGACCAGGCATTGACCAGGGTCGGGCTTTGAGCGACGTTGGCGCCGCGATGATCGACTCCTTCTTCCCCTTTGCGGCGACCACCGGGTCGATCACCGTGCGCGTCGCGGTCAGCTATCTGCCCGAACAGTCGCACCCGGCGCTCGGCCGCTGGTTCTGGGCCTATCATGTCCGCGTCGAAAATCATGGCGAAGACGCCGTGCAGCTGATCAGCCGCCACTGGCGGATCAGCGACGGCCGCGGCCAGATCAGCGAAGTCGAGGGCGAGGGCGTCGTCGGCGAGCAGCCGCTGATCATCCCCGGCGGCGCCTATGACTATGTGTCGGGCTGTCCGCTTCCGACCCCCGAAGGATCGATGGTCGGGAGCTATGCGATGGAGCTCGGCGACGGGTCGCAAATGCTCGTCGCGATCCCCCAATTCCCGCTTCAGGCGCCTGCGACCGCGTCATGAAGCGCACGCACCTGCCCCTGAACGCCTTGCGCGTCTTCGATGCCGCTGCCCGGCATCTGAGTTTCACGCGCGCCGCCGACGAGCTGGCGGTGACCCCCGCTGCGGTCGGGCAGCAGATTCGCGCGCTCGAGGATATGCTCGGCGTCGTGCTGTTCCGCCGGACACCCAAGGGTCTCGAGCTCACCGGCGAGGCCGACGCCGGGCTCGACGCGCTGCGGCAGGGCTTTTTGCAATTCGAGGAATCGGTGCGCGCGATGCAGGCGGGTCAGTCATCGCAGTCGCTGACGATCGCCGCGCCGCGCGACCTGACCGCCAAATGGCTCGCGCCGCGGCTTGCGCGCTACAGCCAGCAGGCGCCCGATGTGCGCTTCACGCTGGTGTCCGCCGACGGCGGAATCGACTTTACCGAGGCGAATCTTGACCTCGCGATCTTCTGGACCGACGGCGTCGGCGATCATGAGGGCGTGCCGCTTGCCGAGGCGCTGATGGTGACGGTCGCGGGGCCGGGCAGCAGCAGCGACACGCGGATCGCATGGCCGGGGTGCCCGGCGGGCGATGGCGAGCCGGCCCTGCGGCTCGGCGATGCCGGGCTGGCGATCGACGCGGCGGCAAACGGGTTGGGGCAGGCCAATGTCCCGGCGATGCTCGCCGAGGCCGATATCGCGGCGGGCCGTGTGCGACAGGTCGGCGACAGCGTCGCGGTAAAGCGGGGCTACTGGCTCGTCGCGCCGACGCCGCAGTGGCGACAGGCAAAGGTCAAGGCGCTGGTCGCGGCGCTGACGGCATGATGTAACCGAAGCCGAACGGCCCTCGAATAACCCCGGAAACATCGTTCGGGGAACCGTTTACATGCTGAAAATTCTGGACAGGCTGCCGTCGCAGCTCTTGGCGATTGCTGCTTTGCGGTGGTCGATCGTATTCATATTCGCGTTCTTCGGTGTAGCGAAATTCGCGCTCTATGAAGCTGAGGGCGTCGCGCGCACCGCGATGCACTATCCGCTGTTTTCGTGGATGTATCCGCTGATCGGTGTGCAGGGGACGAGCAATGTCATCGGGACGATCGAGCTGGTAACCGGGGCGTTGATCGCACGCGGGGCATGGTCGCATCGTGCGGGGCTGATCGGCGGCCTGATGGGCATGGTCACCTTCCTCATCACGCTCAGCTTCAGCTTCGGCGCACAATTGTGGGAGGAAGGCTATGGCTTTCCCTTCATGGGTTCGACCGCCCAGTTCCTGTTCAAGGACGCGGTGCTGCTGGCGGCGTGCCTGACGCTGGCGCTGCATTCCGGCCATGCGCTGCGAGCGCGAGCAGGCGCGTGACCAGTCCGATCAGCGGGCCGGCATCGACATTGGCGTCGGGATTGTTCCAGCTCGCGGTCACGACGAACCATTTACCGTCCGACTCGCGCTGCCCGAGCAGGCTCATCGACAGGACGCCATTTTCCGACCCGCCCTTGTAGCCCAGATAGGTCCAGTCGGCGGCGGCGACGGGGCCAACGCCGTTGTTGATCGCCATCGCGGCGAGCAGCGTCTTCGACCGGCGCGCGCGCAGGTCGACCATGAGCCGCGCGATGTCGTTCGGGCTCGCGAACCATTCGAGGCTGTCGATGAAGCGCGGGCCGGCGGTGAAGCTGACCCCGTCGACGTTGGCGAGTGTCAGGCGGGCCCGATTGTCCTCGATCAGCTTGCGCTGCGCGGCATCATCGCCTTTGATAAAGATCGGGCGCAGGTCATTGAAATTATTGCCCTTGAGCGCGAAGGCTTCGACCGTCGTTAGCAGCGGGATATTGCGCGGCGGATCGCTGTGTCCCGCGCTCTTCATCCGCGCCTCGACGGCCTCGCGGCCGAGCAGGTGGATCAGCGTGTCGGCCGCGCCATTATCGCTAACGGAGATCATCCAGTTCGCAAGCGTCTGGAGCGTCACCGGCGTGTTCGCGGGCCAGTTCGCCGTGGCGGCCGACGAAAAGCTGAAATGCGACAGCGGCACGACGTCGGACCAGTGGCGCTTGCCCGCCGCGACCTGCGCTGCGAGCTCGTCGAGGATGTAAAGTTTGAAGGTCGAACCCGTCGCGAATTGCCGGTCGGCGTTCGCGGATGCGAGCGGACGGACGGCGGCACCGTCGAGTTCGGCGACGAGGAAGCCCGTCTGACCAGGCAGCCTGGCGATTTCCGTCGCAACCTTGTCGAAACTGTCGTTCGTGACCGTGACGCCCGTCACGCGCAATCCCGTCACGCGTTCGTCGGCCGCGACGCCGACATCGAGCAGGACGGTCGCAACCCCGCGTTCGAAGCGCAACAGGATGGTTCCCGATCGGTCGCCGGCGCGCGTCACCTTGTCGACCGCGACCGGCTGACCATACTGCGCGATCAGGCCGGCCACGAAGGCGTGGAATTGCGCCTCGGGAACCGCCGTCCGGAAGTGCGGATCGAAATAGGCCGCATAGGCGATCCTGCCGCCGAACAGGTCGACGAGCTGCGCCGCGCGGCGGTCAAGGGCGGGTTGCGCCGCCGATTCGGGGGCGCCGGGTGCTTGCGAACTGGCGACGTGCGGCGCGAGCGCGGCGAGCATCGCTGCCGCTATTGCTCCCGCCCGAAACCTGTCCATGACGGTCTCCTCAGGCGTCGATTGCCGCCTCGTCGAGGCTCGCGGCGTTGGCCTGGATGAACTGGAAGCGGTGCTCGGGATGCTTGCCCATCAGCCGGTCGACCAGGTCCTTGACCTGATGCCGCTCCTCATATTCCTGCGGCAGCGTGACGCGCAGCATCGAGCGCGATGCCGGGTCCATCGTCGTTTCCTTCAACTGGCTGGGGTTCATTTCTCCCAGGCCCTTGAAGCGGCCGACCTCGACCTTCTTGCCCTTGAACATCGTCGCCTCGAGTTCGGCGCGATGCGCATCGTCGCGCGCATAGGCCGACAGGCTGCCCGCGGTGAGGCGATAGAGCGGCGGCTGCGCGAGATAGACATGGCCGTTCCGCACGATGTCAGGCATTTCCTGAAAGAAGAAGGTCATCAGGAGCGTCGCAATATGCGCGCCGTCGACGTCGGCGTCGGTCATGATGACGATCTTGTCGTAGCGGAGGCGATCGGCGTCGCAGTCCTTGCGCATCCCGCAGCCGAGCGCGAGCGCGAGATCGGCAATTTCCTGATTGGCGCGGATCTTGTCGGCGCTGGCGCTCGCGACGTTCAGGATCTTGCCGCGGATCGGCAGGATCGCCTGCGTCTTGCGGTCACGCGCCTGCTTGGCGCTGCCGCCGGCGCTGTCGCCTTCGACGATAAACAATTCTGTACCTTCGGGGCCGTCATTCGCACAATCTGTGAGCTTGCCGGGCAGGCGGAGCTTGCGTCCGCTCGTCGCGGTCTTGCGCTTGACCTCGCGTTCGGCCTTGCGTTTCAGCCGCTCGTCCATCCGGTCGAGGACGAGCCCGAGCAACGCACGGCCGCGGTCCATATTGTCCGACAGGAAATGGTCGAAATGGTCGCGCACGGCATTTTCGGTAAAGCGCGCCGCCTCGGGGCTCGAAAGCCGGTCCTTGGTCTGGCTCTGGAACTGCGGGTCGCGGATGAAGACCGACAGCATCATCTCGCCGCCGTTGAACACATCCTCGGCGGTGATCTGCGCCGCCTTTTTCTGCCCGATCAGCTCGCCGAACGCGCGCAGGCCCCTGGTAAGCGCCGCGCGGAGGCCCGCTTCGTGCGTGCCGCCCGCGGGCGTCGGAATGGTGTTGCAATACCAGCTGTACGAGCCGTCGGACCACAGCGGCCACGCGATCGCCCATTCGGCGCGGCCCTGCTCGCCGGGAAATTCCTGCCGCCCGACGAAGGGTTCGGCGGTCGCGCATTCGCGCGTGCCGATCTGCTCCTTGAGGTGGTCGGCAAGGCCGCCGGGAAACTGGAACACCGCCTCGGCGGGCGTGTCGTCGCCGATCAGCTCGGCCGCGCATTTCCAGCGGATTTCGACGCCCGCGAACAGATAGGCCTTCGACCGGGCCATGCGGTAGAGGCGCTGCGGCTTGAAGCGGCCATGTTCGCCGAAGATTTCGGGATCGGGGATGAAGGAGACGCTGGTGCCGCGCCGGTTCGGCGTCGGACCGAGTTCCTCCAGCCCGCCGAGCGGGGTGCCGCGCGAGAAGCGCTGGCGATAAAGCTGCTTGCCGCGCGCAACCTCGATTTCGGTCTCGACCGACAGCGCGTTGACGACGCTGACGCCGACGCCGTGGAGGCCGCCCGAGGTGGCATAGGCCTTGCCCTCGAATTTGCCGCCCGAGTGGAGCATGGTCATGATGACCTCCAGCGCCGATTTACCCGGGAATTTCGGGTGCGGATCGACCGGCATGCCGCGGCCATTGTCGACGACGGTGAGGCGGTTGCCGACGTCGAGCGTCACCTCGATCCGCGTCGCGTGGCCCGCAACCGCTTCGTCCATGCTGTTGTCGATCACCTCGGCGGCGAGGTGGTGCAGCGCACGCTCGTCGGTACCGCCGATATACATGCCAGGGCGGCGGCGGACGGGTTCGAGCCCCTCGAGCACCTCGATCTGCGAGGCGTTGTAGCTGTCGGTCGCGGGCTGGTTGCTGTCGAACAAATCGTGACTCATGCGACGGCTATACGGGGCCGGGAAGGGCGCTGGCAAGCGCGGTTTTCGGCCGCGCCCATGCGCCCCGGTGCCGGCTCGGCTCGTCGCATTTCGGCCGCGCGAAGGAACTTTGGCGGGCGACCCCGGGTTGGGGTTGCGACCGCAAGGTCACCAAAAAGTGGAGTAATAACAATGAAATTCGCAGCTCTCCTCGCCGTTTCGGCGGCACCTTTACTCGCCGTTCCGGCCTTCGCGCAGGACCGCGATCCGGCGCAGGACTTCAACGGGCCCTATATCTCGATCGGCGGCGGCGCCTCGCTTCAGGGAAGCGATCGCGGCGAGACCCTGATCTTCGATACCAACCGCGACGGCACCTATGGCGACCCGGTCAATACGATCGGCGGAACCGACGCCTTCGCGCCGGGCTTCTGCAACGGCGCAGCGACCGGAACCGCGAACACCGGCTGCCGCAATGACAAGGATGGGGCCGAATTCTTCGGTCGCCTCGGCTATGACAGACGGATGGGCAATTTCGTGCTCGGCGCGGTCGTCGAGGGCGGCCACAGCGTTGCGCGCGACGGCGTCAGCGGCTTTTCGACGACTCCCGCGAGCTATACGATGAGCCGCGAGGCCGATTATCAGGCGAACGCGCGCCTGCGCGCGGGGTATACGCCCGGCGGCGGCGCGCTTTTCTATGTGACGGGCGGCGGTGCCTATGCGCGGCTCGACAACAAGTTCGCCACGTCGAACACGGCGAACAGCTTTGTCGACAATGGCAAGACTAACGCATGGGGTTATGCCGTCGGTGGCGGCGCCGAGGTGATGGTCACGAACAAGATCGGGCTCGGGCTCGAATATCTGTACACCGACGTCAAGGACAAGGACTATGTCGTGAACGTCGGCACAGGGACGGCGGATCCGGCGACCAATCCGTTCCTGCTGAACGGTGGCGGGACCGATATCCGCCGCAGCGATCCGAACTTCCGCACGCACAGCGTGCGCGGGACGTTGAGTTACCGCTTCTGACCTCTTGGGAGCGGAAAGGGAGGCGCCGGGTCCACGCGATCCGGCGCCTTACCTATGCCGGTCGCGCCTGCGGTGCAGGAAAAATCGCAAAGTTGCCGTTGGCGCTGGCGACCAGCCGATCATCCTGGAACAGCCGCGCGTCGATATTGGCGACGCGCTTGCCCTGATGGAGGACAGTCGCATCGCAGATCAGCCGGCCTTCGCGGACGCCGACATGATAGTTGAACTTGATCTCCAGCGTCGCGCACCAGAAATCGTCGGCGAGCAGGCTGGTGATCGCGCCGCCCATCGCCGTGTCGGCGAGCGAATAGGCGACGCCGCCGTGCGCGACACCCTGCGGATTGAAATGCCGCTCGCGCTCGATGTCGATCGCCATCCGGCAGCGGCCGTCGCCGCGCTCGACCATTTCGAGGCCGAGCGTCCGCGCAAAATGGAAATCCTGCCCGAACGGCCTCACCGGACGCGCCTTAACGAACCCGGGGACCGCCAAAGGGCGGGGGTGGGGGCGGACGGCGCGTGCCGCGCGGCAGCTGCGCCTGATAGGCGCGGCCGCAATGCTCGACGCAATAGGGGAAGCCGGGATTCACGGCTTCACCGCAGAAATGGAAGTCGGGTTCACCCGGATGCCCCATCGGCCAGCGGCAGATGCGGTCGTTCAGATCAAGCAGGCTCGTCTTGCCGGCGATCTCGGGGCTCGGCTTCGCGGGCACGAGCCGGCGCGGCGGCGCGGGCGGGATCGGCGCCTGCTGGTCGCCGGGACCCTGGCGGATAAAGCCGCCGGGCCCGATTGAAACGATACGCGGCGCGTCGGGCTTCGGCGCGGCTTCGACGCCATCGTCGTCAAGATCCTCCACAGGGGGCCTTGGTTCGGGCTTCGGCGCTGCCGCAGCCGGGCGCGGCGCGGCGGGCGCAGCGGGGCGCGGCGCGGCGACGGGCGCCGCCGGCCTCGGAGCAGCGGGCGCAGCCGCCTTGGCCGGTTTTGCGACCTTTTCGGTCGCCTTGACGGGGGAGGGGCGCGATTTCAGGCCGAGGCGGTGCGCCTTGCCGATCACCGCATTGCGGCTGACCCCGCCGAGCTCGTCGGCGATCTGGCTGGCGGTCAGGCCTTTTTCCCACATGTTGCGCAGCTGTTCGATGCGCTCGTCAGTCCATGACATGCTCAATATTCCTCATCATTCCACGCCGCGGGCCATATCGTGCGCATTGCGATCCTTTCGGATCGTAGTCGCGACGGCCCAGCTTGCGGTAAGATCGGGGACGCGATAGGCGAGAACGCCATGAACGACCAGCCCCAAATTTCGAACCCCGACTCAGCGAATATCCGCGCGGTTCCGGCTTTTGCCGAACCCGGCGTCCCGCACATCCACACGCTGAACGTGCCGGGTATGCAGGCGCTATATGTCAAGGAGGTCCGGCGGTTTTTCAAGGTCCAGCTCCAAACTATCTGGGCTCCGGCGATCACCACGCTCCTTTTCCTCGTCATTTTCACCGTCGCGCTCGGCGGGGCGGGGCGCACCGTGATCGGAGTGCCCTTCGCCGATTTCATTGCGCCCGGCCTGATCATGATGGCGATGCTGCAGAACAGCTTCGCCAATTCCAGCTTCTCGCTCCTCGTCGGCAAGATTCAGGGGACGATCGTCGACTATCTGATGCCGCCGCTCGCGGTCGGCGAACTGATCATCGCGCTGATCGGCGCGGCGGTTACCCGCGCGATCCTCGTCGGGCTGGCGCTCTGGCTCGCGATGCTGCTCTGGCCGGGTGTCCATGTCGGCGCCGACCATCTGTGGGCGGTCGCGGTCTTCGGCGTGCTGGGCGCGATGATGCTCGGTTTTCTCGGCCTGATCACCTCGGTCTGGGCCGAAAAGTTCGATCATGCCGCCGCAGTGACCAATTTCGTCGTGACGCCGCTCGCGCTGCTGTCGGGCACCTTCTATTCGGTCGACAAACTCGCGCCCTGGTTCCAGACGATCGCGCATGGCAACCCCGTCTATTATGCGATCATGGGCTTTCGCTATGGCTTCATCGGCACCGTCGATTCGACGATCGCCAATCCGGTTTTGACCGCAGCGCTCATGCTGGTCGCGGTCAATATCGTGCTGGGTGTCGTCACCTATCGCCTGCTGGCGTCGGGCTGGAAGCTCAAGGCCTGACGCTGTCGCCCCTGCGGGCAAACCGGCTCAGTGGCGATGGATCGCGCGGACGCGGTAGCGGCCGTGATCGAGCCCGTCGAACATCGCCTCGATCTGCGGATGGTCGATCGGCCCGCCGTCGCCGTCGGCGACCAGATTCTGCTGGCTGACATAGGCGATATAGGATGAATCGCCGTTCTCGGCGAGCAGATGGTAATAGGGCTGTTCCTTCGAGGGGCGGATTTCCTCGGGGATCGCCTCATACCATTCGTCGGTGTTCGCGAAGACGGGGTCGATGTCGAACACGACGCCGCGAAAGTCGAACATGCGGTGGCGCACGATGTCGCCCGGCGCAAAGCGCGCGCGGCCGATCAGCGGCGCAATAACGGGTGGAGGAAGTTCGGAGGAGGACTCGGGTGTCATATGGCCAATCTATGGCTGTTTACGCCTGTTTCAAGTCCGTTACATTCAGGTCGGCCGCGGTTTGCCGAATCGGCTGTGATCAGCGTTACAGATGCATTGGCCAAACGGGCTAGATTGCCCCTCTGGCTTGTGCATTTCCCGTTCGGGTTGCGGGCCGCACCTTCAGGGAGAAGCATTATGGCTGACGTACCACCCAATATTTCCGGTCCGGCTTCGGGCATCCTCCAGCGCGCAAAGGACATCCTGCTCAAGCCGAAAGAAACATGGCCGGTCGTTGCGGCCGAGCCGGCGACCACGCAATCGATCTATGTTCCCTATGTTCTGCTGCTCGCCGCGATCGGGCCGCTGGCGCAGCTTATCGGCGGCCAGGCTTTCGGCATCACGATATTGGGCGTAACCTATCATCCGCCGCTGGCAACCGCGCTGATCTCGGCGATCGTATCCTACTGCCTGTCGCTCGCGACCGTCTTCATCCTTGCGCTGGTGATTGACGGGCTCGCCCCCAATTTCGGGGGGCAAAAGGATCAGGTGCAGGCGCTGAAGGTCGCGGCCTATTCGGCAACGGCGGGATGGGTCGGCGGGGTTTTCGGGATACTCCCCGCCCTGTCGCTCATCGGCCTCCTGTTCGCGCTCTACGGGCTATATCTGCTTTACCTCGGCCTGCCCGTGCTGATGAAGGCACCGCAGGACAAGGCGCTCGGCTACACGGTCGTCGTCGTCATCGTGTATATCGTGCTTTTCCTGATCGTCGGTGCCGTTGTGGGGGCGCTCGCCGCGCCGTCGCTCGTCACGATCAGGTGACAGACCACGCTCTGCCCCGGTGTCGCGCCGGGGCAGTTTGCTATGGTCGAAAATGCAGAAAAATGGAGGAGAGTGAGGGATTCGAACCCTCGGTACCGTTGCCGGCACTTCGCATTTCGAGTGCGACGCTTTCGACCACTCAGCCAACTCTCCTCGCTGAGAGGAGACGCCCCTAGCGGCGGTCCGCGAGACTTGCAACCCTCTCGTCACAATTTCGCGATCCGCCGCGGGGAAGACGCGCCAATCAGGGCCTCTCGGCCTCCCACCAATAGGGCGTGCGCTTGCGCGTTCCCGTCTCGGCTTCGTTCATCGTCAGCGGATCGTAGAGCCGTCCGCCGAGCATCACGCGGTGGATTTTCTCGGTATTGCGGATGTCCTGCATCGGATCGGCGTCGAGAATCAGGAGGTCGGCGAGCTTGCCCGCCTCGAGCGAGCCGATGTCCTTCGCATAGCCCAGCGAGGTTGCTGGCATGATCGTCGCAGCGCGCAGCGCGTCGACATTGCTCCAGCCGCCGCGCACGAACGACCAGATTTCCCAATGCGCGCCGAGCCCCGACTGCTGGCCGTGCGCGCCGATCGACACCATGCGGCCCGCCGCGGCGATCTTGCCCGCCTCGCGCGCCGAATCATCGTCGACATAATCGCCCTCGGGCGCGATCACGCGGCGCTTGTTGTTCGCCGCGAGTTCGGTCGGCGGCGCATGGCGCGACAGGATCGGATGTTCCCAGACGTTCGTATGCGCGCGCCAATAGGGGTCGCCTGCGGGGCCGCCATAGGTCACGACCAGCGTCGGTGTGTAATCGACCTGCGTCTGCCCCCACAGTTGCACCAGATCCTTGTAGAAGATGTGGAGCGGGATGTTGTGTTCGACGGTCGAGTTGCCGTCCTGGATCAGCGTCACATCCTGCGTGAACAGCGATCCGCCCTCGGGTACGACGGTCAGCCCCTCGACCTGCGCCGCCTTCACGACCATCTGGCGCTGGTCGCGGCGCGGCTGGTTGTAATTCTTGACGCTGTGCGCGCCCTGCGCCTTCAGGCGCCGGACGTGCGCGAGCGCATCGTCATAGCCGTTGATCTCTGCATAGACGCCCGCCGCCTTGGCACCATAGATGACCTCGCCGGTCGAGAAGATGCGCGGCGCGAGGATCAGCCCGGCGCGCTGCATTTCGGACGACACGAAAATCTCTGACGCGCGCGACGAGGGGTTGTGGCTCGTCGTCGTGCCCATCGCGAGGTTGACGATTTCGGACCAGTTCTGCTGCGGGACCAGCTCATCGTCGCCGTGCGAGCCGTGCGCGTGTGCATCGACGAAGCCGGGGACGATCGTCTTGCCCGTGGCATCGACCGTCACCGCGCCTGCGGGAACGGCGATCGCGCCCGCGGGGCCGACCGCGGTGATGCGGTCGCCGTCGATCACGATCGCACCATTTTCGATCACGCCGCCGTCCTTGTCGGCCATGGTGACGATCCTCGCGCCGGTGATGACGACAATACCCTTGTGCTTCGCCGCCGCCTGCGTCATCGACAGCGACACGCCGTCGGTCGGCGGGGTGAATTTCGGCGCCTTTTCGTCCGCGGGGGCGTTGGTGAAGAGGCTCGCGAGATCGGCGCTGAACAGGGTCGCGCCGCGGCTCCAGTGGAGGCGGCGGCCGCCGTCCGACCAATTCATATATTCGGCGCCGCTGTCCGACACGCGCGTCACCGGAAGCGCGCCGCTCTTGGTGCCGAGCGACACATCCTGCCCACCGGGCATCAGCGGGGTGACATAGGCGTCGTAATTCTGCCGGAACGCCAGCGTGTGACCGTCGGGCGAGATTTCATAATCGCTGACGAGTTCGCCATTGGCGTGGACGCGCTTGTCCTGACCGCGCAGATCGGTGCTGACGAGCTGGCTCTTGCCGTCGCCCGCGGTCACCATGAACACGCGGTCGCTGGTCGAGGCGAACTGCGGCTTGGCGCCGTCGCTGGCGATCCGTTCGGCGATCCCGCCCGTGGCGGCGATGCGATAGACGCCGGGATCCTCGCTCCAGCGGCCCGAAGTCAGCCCGCCGCTGCCGCGCCGTTCGAACACGATCGTCTTGCCGTCGGGCGAGAAGCGCGGTTCGGCATAATGGCCGGGCGTCGCTGTCAGCCTGCGTGAAGCACCGCCGCCCGCGCCGACGACATGGATCTCGCCCATGCCGGCGTCGGTCCAGCGCACGAAGGCGAGCGACTTGCCGTCGCGCGACCAGCTCGGCCACAGCTCCATCGCGTCGTCCTTCGCGCCCGTCAGCCGCCGCGCGGCGCCGCCGGTCGCGGGCTTGACCCACAGCTTGCCGAGCGTTTCGAACACGACGCTGCGCCCGTCGGGCGACACCTCGGCCCAGCGCGGCATCTGCGTCGCGAAGCTGTCGGGCGCGACCTCGACCGCCGGATGCGTGGCGTCGACGATCATACGGTCATCGTTGATGCTGAACGGAATGATGCGCGCTTCGCCGCCGGTGCCACTCACGCGGCGCAGCTTGCCGCCTGCCCAGAAGACGATGTCGCGGCTGTCGGGGGTCCATGCCATATTCGGATAGACGCCGGTCACCGCCCAGGTTTCCTGCATATCCTGATCGAGCGCGTCATAGACCTTCTTCTCGGCACCCGAGGCGAGGTCCTTCACATAGAGTTTCGACTGCGTGCCTTCGCGGCGCACGAAGGCGAGGCGCTTGCCGTCGGGCGACGGGGTGGGGCGCACCGCGCCGCCCGGCCCCGACGCCGCGGTGCTGATCTCACCATCGTCGAGGCTGTAGCGTTCGATATGGAAGAGGTCGGTGTTGCTGTCCTGCGCATATTCGAAGATCGGCCCCGGGGTGACGTTGCGCGTGTAGAAGACACTCTTGCCGTCGGCGGCGAAGATCGGTTCGCCCAGTTCCTTCTGGTGGCGCTCGTTGGGCTTCTTGACCAGCGGCACGCCGGCGCCGCCCGAGACATGGTACATCCATACCTCGCCGGTGCCGAGCGAGCGGCCCGTCGTGAAATGCTTCTTCGCGACGATGAACTGGCCGTCGGGTGACCAGCTTGGCTGGTTGAGCAGGCGGAAATCCTCCTTCGAGATCTGGCGCTTGTCGCTGCCGTCGCGGTTCATCAGCCAGATATTATCGCCGCCCGCCCGGTCGGAGACGAAAGCGATGCGCTTGCCGTCGGGCGAGAAGCGCGGCTGATGTTCGTAGGCGAGGCCCTCGGCGATGCGGGTCGGCGTGCCGCCCTCGATCGGCATGGTGTAGATGTCGCCGAGCAGGTCGAACGCGATCGTGCGGCCGTCGGGCGCGACGTCGACGTTCATCCAGCTGCCTTCGTCGACCGCGATCGACACCTTGCGCGTCGCCATTCCGGGCGGCGCATTGACGTCCCACTTGTCCGCTTTCGCATCGGCGGCGGGAGCCGGGGCGGCGGCCGGCGCGGCCTGCGCCCATACCGAGGTTGAACAAGCCAGTGTCGCCGCGAGGGCGAAAGCGAAACGCGCCATGAAATTATCCCCGTTTGAAATGATGTGACGACCATATGTCGCGCCCGCGAACATGCAAGCGACAGCTTTCGACGAAGAACTGGCAGCATCGACGAGCGGCTGCTAGCCCCGGTCGACAGAACGGGATCGAGGAGAGACGCGTGCCGCTCAAAGGGATCAGGGTGCTGGACTTCGGGCGCTATATCGCGGGTCCCTATTGTGCCGCATTGCTGGCTGATTACGGCGCCGACGTGATCCGGATCGAGGCACCCGGCGGCAATGACGACCGTTATTCGGTTCCGGTCGCCGACGACGGGTCGGGTGCGATGTTCATGCAGATGAATCGTACCAAGCGCTGCCTGACACTGAAGCCCGGAAGCCCGGAGGGGCGCGAGATCGTGCGCCGGCTCGTGGCTACCGCCGACGTCGTGATCGCAAACCTGCCGTACGACGCACTGGTCAGGCTGGCGCTCGATTACAACAGTCTTGCGGCGATCAACCCGGGTATCATCCTTGCGACGGCGTCGGCGTTCGGAAGCGAGGGCCCGCTCGCGAGCCGCGTCGGCTTTGACGCGGTGGGGCAGGCGATGTCGGGAGCCGTCCACCTGACCGGTACGGCGGACCAGCCTCATCGTGCGCAGGCCAATTATGTTGATTTCGGTACCGCGCTTCACTCGGCTTTCGGCGTGATGCTGGCGCTTCGCGAGCGGGAGGCGACAGGTAAGGGGCAGTGCGTGTCGGGGTCGCTGCTCGGTACCGCGCTGACATTGTCGAACGCGCTGACGATCGATCATGCGCTGAACGGCATCGAGCGCCGGCCGATCGGCAATCGGGCGTTCAGTTCGGGACCGACCGACCTCTTCCGCACGCGCGACGGGTGGATCGTCACGCAGGTCGTCGGCAACGCGATCTTTGTGCGCTGGGCGGACCTCGTCGGACGGCCCGAACTGGCGGACGATCCGCTCTATGCCAGCGATATCTCGCGCGGTGACAATGGCGCGGAACTGAGTGCCATCATGCAGCGCTGGTGCATCGAACGAACGAGTGCCGAGGCGATCGCCGAGCTTGCGGCAGCGCGTGTTCCCGCGGCGCCTGTGTTGCGCCCGAGCGAGGCGCTCGCGGAACCGCAGGTTGCTGCCATGGGGCTTGTCGAGCCAGTGGCTTATCCGGGGGCGTCGAAGGACATTCCGGTTATCCGCGCGCCGATCCGCCTGTCGGACAGCGACAAGGTCGCCCCGGCGCGCGCACCGCAGGTGGGCGAGCATAGCGACGCGATCCTCGCCGAGCTCGGTTATGATGCCGGGGCCATTTCGGCTTTGCGTGCAGCAAGGATTATTTGAGCCGGGGAGGGGTGGACAAACCGCAATCGACGATTAAGTTACCGGTCAGTATAAAAATCAGCCCAGGAGCTTTCCGATGACCGATAACAGCGAATATGTGCCGCCGAAGATCTGGACCTGGGACAAGGAAAGCGGCGGGCGGTTCGCCAATATCAACCGCCCGGTCGCGGGGCCGACGCACGACAGGGACCTGCCCATTGGCAAGCATCCGCTGCAGCTCTATTCGCTCGGCACGCCCAATGGCGTGAAGGTCACGGTGATGCTCGAGGAACTGCTCGCCGCGGGGCATGGCGGCGCCGAATATGACGCGTGGCTGATCAAGATCGGCGACGGCGACCAGTTTTCGAGCGGCTTTGTGGGCGCCAATCCGAACAGCAAGATTCCCGCGCTCGTCGACCGCAGCGGTGCCGAACCGATCCGTGTGTTCGAATCGGGCGCGATCCTGATTTACCTCGCCGAAAAATTCGGCGAATTTCTGCCGACCGATCCCGCGAAACGCGCCGAAACCCTGTCGTGGCTGATGTGGCAGATGGGCAGCGCGCCGTTCCTTGGCGGCGGTTTCGGCCACTTCTACGCCTATGCGCCGACGAAGCAGGAATATCCCATCAATCGCTACGCGATGGAGGTGAAGCGCCAGCTCGATGTCCTCGACCGCCGCCTCGCGGAGAGCGAATATATCGCGGGCGCCGATTACACGATTGCCGACATGGCGATCTGGCCCTGGTACGGCGCGCTGGCCAAGGGGCTCGTCTATGATGCCGGCGAGTTTCTGCAGGTCGAGGAATACAGGAATGTCCAGCGCTGGACCGACCGGATCGCGGCGCGTCCGGCGGTGAAGCACGGACGGATGGTCAATCGGGTGATGGGCGATCCGGCGAGCCAGCTTCACGAGCGGCACGATGCATCGGACTTCGATTTCCGCACGCAGGACAAGCTGCAGGACGCCGAATGACCGGCAA
Organism: Sphingopyxis sp.; assembly: GCA_017745175.1. Lineage (GTDB taxonomy): Bacteria > Pseudomonadota > Alphaproteobacteria > Sphingomonadales > Sphingomonadaceae > Sphingopyxis. The sequence goes on from JAGHZY010000009.1 coordinate 32,499, forward strand.
TTTCCATAGCGGCCTGGCCGGGCGATCCTGAACTTTCGTCAATCAAGGGCGGAACGTGGCGCGTTCCGGGCGAACCGGCCGCCGTAAAATCATGCAAAATCTGCAAAAGCGGCGTCGGGCCTTCTCGACGCCGCTTTCATTTGCGGGCGGCATTCTGCCGGCATGACAGCTTTCATCCGACACGCGCGGCCTGGTCGCAGGGCAGACTCGCCCCTGGCGCGCGACGAGCGCGGCGCCGCCATCGTCGAAATGGCGCTGGTCCTGCCGCTGCTTCTTGCGCTGCTGATGGGCGTGCTTGTCTACGGTCAATATTTCCTGCTGGCGCACAATGTGCAGCAGGCGGCGAACGACGGTGCGCGCGCGTCGATCGTCGGTCTCGACGCCGCCGACAGGCGCGCGGTGGCGATGCGTGCGGTCGGCCGCAGCCTGCAGGGGACAGGCGGAACGCACACTGTAGCCGTGTCCGAAACCAGTGAAGCCATTACCGTCGCCGTTACCTTCACGGCGCCGCGGGACAGCTTGCTGCGGTCGAGTTTCGTACCGTCGCCGGGCGATGTCATCCGTGCCCGCGCGACCTTTGAACTGCCGGTGGATTGAGCATGGCGGTCATGTCCTTCCTCCGCCGCCTCGTCGGCAGCCGCCGGGCGAGCGTCAGCATCACGACGGCATTCGCGATGACGATGCTGATCGGGGCGGCTGCCTTCGCCGTCGACCTCGGCTCGCTTTACCTCGACCGCCGCAAATTGCAGGGCATCGCCGACGCCGCGGCGATGGCTGCAGCGGGGCGGCCGGGCGAGGAACGCGCGGCGGCGGAGCGGATCATCGCCGCCAATTGCGATTGCGGTATCGGAATCGCCGCGCTTGCTCCCGGCACGTACACCGCCGATCCGTCGATCGAGGCCGAACGGCGTTTTGCCGGCGGAGGCGCCTCGCCGAACGCGGTGCGCATCACGCTGTCCCGCAATCGGCCGCTGTTTTTCGGCAGCTTCCTGACCGGCAGGCAGGACAGCATCATCCGGGCGACCGCGACGGGCGCGCGGCGGGGTTATGCTGCCTTTTCGCTCGGGTCGCGCGTCGCTGCGCTGAACGGGGGGCTGCCGAACGCGCTCCTGTCGGGGCTGACCGGCAGCCAGGTCAATCTTTCGGTCATGGACTATAATGCGCTCGCCAGCACCGACATCGACCTGCTCGCCTTTTCGGAAGCGCTCAGGACCGAACTCGATGCCGAGGTGCTGACCTTCGGCCAGACGCTCGATACGCAGGTGACGCTGCCGCAGGTTGTATCGGCGCTCGCCGCGGCTTCGGACGGACAGGCGGCAAGCGCGCTCGAACAGATCGCCGATCGTGCGCTGCCGCGGACATTGCTGCCGTCGCGGGCGATCGACCTCGGCCCGCGTTCGTCGAGCGTCCGCGTCGACGCCGCCAACCCGGTCAAGGTCAATGCGCTCGGCCTGCTGCGTACGATGCTCCTGCTCGGCAATGCGAACCGCCAGGTCGACCTGTCGCTCGCGGGGAATCTGCCCGGCGGTTCGGGAATCAATGTCGCGTTGATGATCGGCGAACCGCCGGTCGGCTCACCGCTGATCGCGGTGACTGATACCAACGACGTCATTGTCCGCACGGCGCAGGTGCGCCTGAAGGTAGACACGCGCGTCGCGACCCCGCTCGCCAGCGTCCATGTCCCGCTGCTCGCCGAACTGGGGTCGGCCTCGGCGCGGATTACCGATATCGACTGCCGGCCGAACAGCGGTGCCGCGGTCTCGCTCGGTGTCGTGACGTCGCCCGCGATGGTGGCGATCGGGACCGTACCCGACAGCGATTTTCAGGACATGCAACGCCCGCTCGATCCCCAACCGGCGCGCGTCGTGAAGCTGCCGCTCGTCAGCGTCGATGCCGAGGCCGAGCTCGTGCTGTCCGATCTTGGCGAGAAGCAGGTCGCCTTTTCGCGCGGCGAAATCGATGAGGGGACGGTGAAGACGGTGACGAGCACCGGGCTGGTTGCGGGTGCGGCGAAGTCGCTGTCGGACCGGATGGAACTCGACGTCAATCTGCTGGGGCTCGGCCTCAACCTCAAGGCGCTGACGGCGGTGATCGGCGATACGGTGGCGCTTGCGGCCCCGGTGCTCGACGGCGTCCTCGCCGACCTGACCGGATTGCTCGGCCTTCATATCGGGCAGGCCGATACGCGGGTCAATGCGCTGCGCTGCGGCAAGGCCCGGCTGGTCTGATCCTGCGCATTATGGTTCCGCTCCGGACATAATCATGCGCCAATTCATCCCTTCCGGACCGGATGCCGGTCGATCCGAAGCGATAATGCCAGGGTATCCGATGGATTTTGGAGGGAAAGCGTGGCAACGGCACAGGAACCACAGCGCGTATCGGCAGCGGATTTCATCCGCGGTTTTGCCAATTGGCGGCTTCAGTCGGCGCGGAAGCCCGTTGTCGTGACGCATCATGGCAAGGATGCGCATGTGCTGATCTCGCTCGACGAATACCGCCGCCTCGACGGCGACGTGGCGGGCGCGGTCGCCGAGACGGCCAATCTGCTGCAAGCCTCGCTTGCCGGGCTGGTGGAATCGGTTCGCGACGGGGTGATCCTGATCGATCGGCAGCGATGTATCGCCGCGATCAATCCTGCTGCCTCCGACATGCTGGAAATCCCGGCCGCCAGCCTGATCGGCGAGGATGCGACCACCGTGCTGCCCGGGCTGAAGGACAGTCTTGTCCTTCATCACATCATCCGTCTGCTCGATCATCGCGAACGCTTTTCGGGCGATGTTCCCGGGCTGCTCCGCCCGCGCCTGTGGCTGCACGTCGATCTGGTTCCGCTGCCCATCGGCGGCGCGATGGTCCTGCGCGACGTCAGCGAGGCGATGGAGAATTTCGCGACGAGCGATATGCGGCAGGCGATGCTCGATGCGATCGAGGTCGATGGCGGCATCGGTCATGCCCGCATTTCGGTGCGCGAGAGTGTGGAGTCGGCAAATGCGATGCTCACCGACCTGCTCGGGGTCGATGCTGCGGCTATCCGTCGTGTCCGCTTTTCGGCGCTGCTGGCCGTCGGGCGGCGCGCGGCCTTCGCCGAAGCGCTCGAGGCGGTCTTCCGTTCGGGGATGCCCGCCCGTTTCGCATCGCAGATGGTGACGCGCGACGGTGGCGTCATCGATGTCGTGCTGACGATCGCCGAGGTCCGCGGTCCCTATGCAAGCGATGGCGCGGTCATCCTCGTCACGCGCGGGATGGCCGAGGCGCCTTCCTGATCCCCGATCTGCCCGGCTGGACAAGCCGCACCATTGCGCGCAATCATCGCGCCCGAAGCGTTGCAAGTCGCAACTTGCCGTTTACGTAAAGGTGAGCGCCTTCTATAAGGGCGCCATTGCCCAATGGGAGATTCGTGATGGACATGGAATTCAGCCCCGAAGACTTGGCGTTCCAGCAGGAAGTTCGCCAATTCATCGCCGAAAACTACCCCGCAGAACTGCGCGGCAAACAGGATGAGGGCGAGGAACTGTCCAAGGAGGATTTCCTCGCGTGGCACAAGATCCTGTACAAAAAGGGCTGGATCGCGCCGGCGTGGCCGGTCGAATATGGCGGCACCGGCTGGACGCCGACGCAGCGCTTCATCTGGTCCGAGGAAACGGCGCGTGCCGACTGCATCCGCCTGATGCCCTTTGGCCTCGCGATGGTCGGCCCTGTAATCTACACCTTCGGTACGCCCGAGCAGAAAGCCCGGTTCCTGCCGCGCATCCTGTCGGGCGAGGATTGGTGGTGCCAGGGCTATTCGGAACCCGGTTCGGGCTCGGATCTTGCCTCGCTCCGCACCGCCGCAGTGCGTGACGGCGACGATTATATCGTCAACGGCCAGAAGACGTGGACGACGCTGGCGCAGCACGCCGACTGGGGCTTTTTCCTTGTCCGCACCGACAAGGATGCGAAGCAGCAGGAAGGCATCAGCTTCCTCCTCATCGACATGAAGTCGCCCGGCATCACCGTGCGCCCGATCATCACGCTTGGCGGCGAGCATGAGGTCAACGAAGTGTGGCTCGAGGACGTCCGCGTGCCCGTCTCGCAGCGCGTTTACGAAGAGAACAAGGGCTGGACCTGCGCCAAGTTCCTGCTCGCGCACGAACGCACCGGCATCGCCGGCGTCGCCGCGTCGAAGCGCGGGATCGAGAAGGTGAAGGCGATCGCCCGCACCGAACTCGACGGCGACAAGCCGCTGATCGCCAACGCCTTCTTCAAGCGCAAGCTCGCCGACCTCGAAATCGACCTGACCGCGCTCGAATTCACCGAGCTGCGCAGCCTTGCGGGTCCGAACGCCGGACGCGGCCCGGGGCCGGAATCGAGCCTGCTCAAGATCAAGGGCAGCGAAATCCAGCAGCGGCTGACCGAGCTGACGCTGGAAGCGGTCGGCCATTATGGCGCGCCCTATTTCCGCGGGTTCGGCGAGGGCGACAACGAGCATCCGATCGGGCCCGATTATGCCCATCGCGCCGCGCCGACCTATTTCAACACGCGCAAGACGACGATTTATGGCGGGTCGAACGAGATCCAGCGCAACATCATCGCGAAGATGGTGCTCGGCCTCTGACATTGGACGTCATTCCGGCGGAGGCCGGAATCTCAACGCATCGAGCTTGAGACCCCGGCCTTCGCCGGGGTGACGGTGAAATTAGGGAATAGAAGAATGGATTTCACCTACACCGAAACGCAGGACATGATCCGCGACACGCTCGCCCGTTTTCTCGGCGACACCTATGATTTCGAAACGCGCCAGAAGTTCATCAACAGCGAGGCGGGGCGCGATCCCGCGATATGGACCGCGCTTGCGCAGGAGCTGGGCATGCTCGGCGCCTCCTTCGCCGAGGAGCATGGCGGGCTGGGCGGCGGCGCGCTCGAAAATGCGATCGTGATGGAGGAGCTCGGCAAGGTCATCGGGATCGAGCCCTATCTTCCGACCGTCGTCATCGCGGGTGGCGCGCTGAAGGCCGTCGGCGGCGCGCAGGCCGATGCGATGATCCCCGAGATCATCGCGGGCAACGCGATCATCGCCTTTGCCTATGCCGAGCCGCAGGGTCGCTATGACCTGGCAAATCTGCGCACCACGGCGAAGAAGGACGGCGCGGGCTGGGTGCTGAACGGCCACAAGGGCGTCGTCTATGCCGCACCGTGGGCGACGCACCTGCTCGTCACCGCGCGCACGGGCGGCAACCAGCGCGACCGCGACGGCGTCTCGCTGTTCCTGATCGACGCGAACCTGCCGGGCATCGTCCGCCGCGACTATCCGACCGTCGACGGCAGCCGCGCATCGGAAATCTATTTCGAGAATGTCGCGATCCCGGGCGACGCGCTGCTGGGCGGCGAAGGCGCCGGCCTGCCGCTGATCGAGCAGATCGTCGACGAGGCGACCGTCGCGGTGTGCGCCGAGGCGACCGGCGTGATGCAGAAGCTGCACGAAGGCACGCTGGAATATACGCAGCAGCGCAAGCAGTTCGGCGTGCCGATCGCGAAGTTCCAGGTGCTGCAGCACCGCATGGTCGACATGTTCATGGAGGTCGAGCAGGCGCGGTCGATGACGATCATGGGCACGCTGAAGCTGGGCCTGCCGGCGAACGAACGCATGGCGGCGGTTTCGGCCGCCAAGGCGAAGGTCGGACGCGGCGCCAATTTCGTCGGGCAGAATGCGATCCAGACGCATGGCGGCATCGGCATCACGCAGGAACTGGCGATCGGCCATTATTTCAAGCGTTCGACGATGATCGAGGGCCAGTTCGGCAGCGTCGATCATCATATGGACCGGTACGAGAGGATCACGCTCGCGGATTGATGCGGCAGTCCCCTCTTCCGTTGGGGGAGAGGACGGACGAGTGTGACCGGGCTGACGGTGGCGGCTTTCGACCGGTTGCGGCCACTCTCTTTCGTCGTCACCCCGGACTTGATCCGGGGTCCATGACTTCAGCGCTGCGATGGATCCCGGATCAAGTCCGGGATGACGATTGTCTGGAATCCCACCCCGAAGCTGACATTCGCTAATAAGCGACGTCGACGGCGATCCGGAGCGTGCGGGGACGCAGCGGGGTAAGAAAGCCCTCATTGCCTTCGACGAAGGGCGTTCCGAGCGAAAAACGATTGCCCCGTGAATCGAACAGATTGGTGAGCGTCAGCGACAAGCCGCGGCGTTCGTTGCCGACGCGCATCGCGAGTCCGGTGTCGACATAGTCGCCCTGGCTTTCGCCCAGCACGGGCCCGATGCCGAGGCGCGAGGGGCCGACATAATTGGCCCAGCCGTTCACGCGGAAATCCTCGTCGCCGATGACAGTGGCATAATTCACCGATCCGCGCACCGCATGGCTCGCGACATTGGGAATGCGGCCGAGGCGCGCCGGTGCCGCATCGTATACCGGCAGGATCTGGGGCGACAGATCGTCGACACGGCTGTGATTGTAAACCGCGCCAAGTTCGAAGGTCAGCGCGTCGGTCGGCCGAATTGCGATGGCGCCCGACAGGCTGGTGATGCGGCCATCGCCGATATTGGCGGTGGTCGGGAATCCGGTGCTGTCGATGAAATCGGCCTGGATGTTGCGCCAGCGGCTGTGCGAGATCGAGATGCTGGCGTCGAGCAGGCTTTGCCCCTTGTCGCCAAAGCGCAACCCCCCCTCCCAGGTGCGGACCTGGTCATTAAGGAAGCGGCGCACGAAATTGCCGTCGACCGCAAGCCCGCCGGGGCGGAAGCCCTCCTGATAGCGCGCGTAGAGGCGGACATTATGGAGCGGTGTCGCGAGCAGCGAGAAGGACGGCAGAAGATCGGTTTCGTTGCGCGACGCGGTGGTCGCGCGGTTCGCCTGCGCAAGCGCGAAGGACACGCCTTCGGCCTCGCCGCCGAGCCGCGCATGCGAAAGGCGAAGTCCGCCCGCCGCGATGAGGTCGGGCATCACCTCGACCGTCGCCTCGGCATAGCCGGTGAACTCGGTGACGCGGTTGGTCACCCCGGGAAGGATCGCCCGGAGCGAGCCATAGGCATATTCGCGGTCCTGCCGCGCGCGGTTGTCGATGAAGCTGGCGCCGACCACCCAGCCCAGACCATCGTGATAGGGACGCGACAGGCGGTTTTCGCTGACGAACATGCGCGTCGCATTATGCTGGTCGAGTACGCGCGGAACGTCGCTCATCGGCACGACCTCGATCGGCGCGAACAGGCGCTCGACGTCGACGGCGCCGGTCGCAAAGCCCGCGCCGCCGCCCCCGCCATTCCCGGATTGGGTAGCGGGCAGGCTGGCATCGAAACGCTCGAACAGGCGGTGGTCGATGAAGGCGTTGGACGACTGGAAATAGAGGTCGCCCCAATCCTTCATCACGACGATCGAACCCATGCCGTAGCGCGCGGTCGCATTCTGCTCGATCATCGAGGCGCGCGTGAGCGGTGGCCCGTCCTTGTCGGCATATTGCGCGTCGTCGGAGGTGATCGCCTGATAGATGCCGCCGAAATCGACCGTCCAGTCGTCGCCGGCCTCGAACCGGAAGGTGCCGCGCCCGCCACGCACATGGACGCGGTTGACGTCATTCTGCCCGCGCAGCGGATTGTCGATATAGCCGCCGTCGGTCAGCATATAGCCGACGAGGCGCAGCGCGTGGCCGTCGTCGCCTACCGGCAGATTGGCGATCGTGGCAATATCGCCGCCGGGGTCGCCGTGCTGCGTGATCGACAGTCCCGCAATCGCCTGCACCGTCATTTCGCGCGGGTCAGGCGCCTTGGGAACGACGCGTATGATACCCCCGAGCGATCCGGCGCCATAGAGCGTGCCCTGCGGTCCTTCGAGGATCTCGACATTGTCGATATCATAGAGGCGCAGATCCGGATCCGGCGCATTGTAGCTGAGCCGGATATCGCCGAGATACTGGCCGACGGTCGACTGGGTCGGGCCGGTGAAGCTTGAATCGGCGATGCCGCGGATGAACAGCTTGTTGCGCCCCGAACCGAGATGGGTCGAGGAGACGGTGGCGGTGCGCGACAGGATCGAATCCATGCCGCGTTCGCCCCCGAACGCCAAATCGCCGCCATCCAGTTTGGTGACGACGCCGGCGAAATGCGAATAGGGAAGGTCGGTCTTCGAAGCTGTGACGACGATTTCGTCGTGCGCCGCCGCGACCGTGGCGTTCGACGGTTCGCGCGCCCGCGGCTGCGGCGCCCGTTGCGGTGGTGGAACGGCCCTTGCGACGCGTGCCGGCGCGGGACGGCGCTCGATCCGCCAGCTCGTCGCACTGACCCGGACGGCGCGCGCGTCGGAGCCGTCGAGCAGACGCTGGATCGCCTTTTCGACACTCATCCGGCCGCGCACCGGCTTGACTCGCGCCTGCCACAGCCTTGCGTCCACGACGCTGATGCTGACGCCTGCCTGCCGGCTTATGAGCGGCAGCGCGGTCGACAGGCTGCCTTGCGGGACGTTGAACGCGCGCTCCTCCGCCGCCAGCGCCTGCGCAGGCAGGCACAGCGCGATTGCTGCCGTGGCAGAGAGGGAAAGGCGCGGGTGTTTCGTCAGCGGGTCAATATCCAGCCTTCGCCCTGCCGCTCGGCCTTCGTCCCCGACAGCGCGGCGAGGTCGGCGATGGTGCGGTTGCGGTTCTTGTCGATGATCAGCGCACCGCGGAAGGACAGGTCGGCCGCCTCGGGTGCGATGCTCACCTGCATCCCGGCGGTGCGTTTCAGATCCTCGGCGACGACGGGAAGCGGCGTGCCATTGTACACAAGCAGCCCGCTGCGCCAGCCGCCGACGTTCGCCACATCGACATCCTTCACGACCGGTGGCTTGCTGTCGCTGTCGCGCGCCTCGATGCCCTTGCCCGCGACGAGGCGAACATTGTCGCGGTCGGGATTATAGAGCACGATGCCTTCCGATACCGCGACCGATGTCTGGCGATCGCGGCGCACGACGTTGAAAGCCGTGCCGAGGTCGACGATCTTCGCGTCGCCCGTCTCGACCACGAAGGGAGCATCTTCGCGGTGCACCACATGGAACATCGCCTCGCCCGATTCCAGGCGGGCAAAGCGCGGGCGATCCGCCTCGATCTCGATCACCGACGCGCCGTTGATCTCGATCCTCGAACCGTCGGCGAGCTCGACCGTGCGATGTTCGCCGGCGATGGTCTCGATCCGGTTGTCGCCGCCGAAGGGGTTCAGGCCCGACAGGCTGATCGCGCCGACCAGCGCCGCTGCCGCTACCGCACCCCCGAACCATGCGCGTCGCGACGGGCGTCGCGGGGCATCGGGCAGGATGACGACCGATGCTTCCCGGAAGGGGGGCAGGGCGCCGAGATCATGGTCGAGGCTCGCAACCGCATCGTAGATGGCCGCATGGTCGGGATCCTCGGCGAGCCAGTCGGCAAAGCCGTCCCAGTCGATGAAATCGGGATCACGCTGGCGGATAAGCCAGTCGATTGCGCGCGCTTCGGCGTCGGTCCGATCAGCTTGCATCGAACTGCCTCCTTAGCGCGGCGAGTGCCGCATAGACTTTGCGCAGATCGGCTTCGACCGTGCTCAGGCTGACCCCCAGTTCGCCGGCGATGTCGCGTTGATGGATGCCGTCGACCCGGAACCGCCGAAAGACGCGGGCCGGGCGCTCGCCTGTGGCTGCGATAGCCGCTTCGGCCAGCCCGAGTTGCTCGCGCGAAATCAGCGAATGCTCGGTGGAGGGGCTCTGCGTCGCCGCCGCTTCGCCCCATGCCTTGTCGCGCAGTTCGCTCTGGCGCGTCGAGCGATACCGGTCGAGCATCAGATTGTTGGCAGCGCGCATGACATAGGGGAGCGGGTCGGCAATCGGGCCGGTCCGGCGATCGGTCAGCCGCATCCACAAATCCTGGAACAGATCTTCGGCGCTGTCGCCCGCGCCGCGCACCTCGAGAAAGCGCACGATACGGTCGCGGTTGGCGAGCAATACGCCTTCGATGCCCTGGGCGGCGTCGGATCGGTCACGCGAATCTGTCATGGATTGCTTGCTTTGGAACGCCATCTTCCATCGGTAAGCGCCGCTTCGCCTTGCGCCATACGTCCCCCTGATGCCGCCGTCATATAGCGCCCACGCACTGCCGCGCAACCGCGGTGCCGGACAGGAATGGGTGGACGTAGCAAGCATCTGTTTCTTCATTCATTTCTGCCTAGGCAAGGGGGAAGCGTGGGTAGGGGTAACGCTTCCCCCTTGCGGGCGGGGCCGGCCGGGGGGCTAGAGGCCGACCCGCAGACTCGCACGGAAAGCCCAGCCGATATGGCTTTGCTGCTCTTCCGCGGACACTTCGCCGGCGACCTGGAAGGCCGAATTGCCTGCGATGCCACGGAAACGGCCGACCCAGCCGCTCGTGCGGTCGTCTGGAGTGAGGGTGAACGGCGTGCCGTTCTTGAACGACGCGGTCGTCGCGCCCAGCGTACCGCTCACGATTTCGCGGCGGCCGCCCTCGAGTTCGAAGCGCGTCCAGCCGTCATATTCGTCGGCACCGCCGAACTCGAGGCCGAGGGTCATCGTGCCCGACACCGCCAGTTCGTCGCTGTCGCGGCTCAGCACCTTGAGGTCGAGGGCATCGCCGCCGCCGGTTTCCTGATAGCCGTCTTCCTTGAGCTTGAAATAGTCGACGGCGACCGTCGGGCGCAGCGTCAGGCCGCCGACGCGCGTGTCATAGGCAACCGAGCCCGAAGCCGACCACAGCGTGCCGTCCCATTTGCCCTTCATCGTCTTTTCGATGTCCTCTGCGCCGGCTTCGGCGCGGAAGACACGCGTGCCCTTGAAACTGATCGGCGCGCCCGAGACGCGGGCGTTCGCGAGGAAGCCGTTCGAGCGCAGGCGCCAGTGCAGCGCGCCCTCGAACTGGCTGGTGCCGACTTCGCTGGCGTTGCTGCCGTTGCCGTCCTTGCCGCTCAGATAGCCGATCGAGCCACCGAAATTGCCGATGTCGCTTTTGATTTCGGCGCCGAGCGAGATGCCCCAACCGCTCACATCATAGCTGGCGGTGTTGCCCACACTCTTCGACGTGCCCCACACGGCCTGGTTGACCCAATAACCCCATTTGCCCTCGTCCTGATACGGCGCGCTGGGGTCCTGGAGATAACGCGACAGCGCGCGCGAGCCCGAGGTGACGGTCTCGAAGACGCCGCCCTCATGCTCGGGCAGCATCTGCTGAAGCTGGCCGCGGAACTGGTCGCCGTCGGTGATGCCGAGGAAGACGCTCTCGATCTTCCGGTCGGCGATCACGGCATCGAGCACCGCGTCGAATGCGCCCGATTCCGACCGGTTGAGCCCGAGTTCGGTGGTGCTCTTGCGCGACACGTCGACGATCAGCTGCGTCGCGTTCGAGGTCAGCGTCCCCTTGTAGAGGAAGGGGAGCAGCGTCTGCGAGGCGGTGAGGTTGTTCGCGCCGGTGAGCGTCCCGGCGGTCAGCACGATATGCTGGCCTTCGGCCTTTTCGATGCTCGACAGCTTGAGCGCGAGCTTCGATTCCGCGCCGAAGCTGGCGTTGCCCGTGACCTGAAGCCCGGTTCCGGTGGCTCCCGCATCGAGCATCACGCCGAGCACGCCCTTGTCGGTGACCGCAAGCGAGGCGATCGTCGCCTTGCCGCCGACATCGAAGGTGCCGCCGGCGACCGACACCGCAAGGCCCTGCGAGTTGGCGAGCGTGCCCGAGAAGACCGCCGTGCCGCCGATGGTAAGCGTGTCGGCGCCGCCGCCGAAGTCGGCGAGACCGGTGAATTTCGACGTTCCGGTCAGCGCCATCGTGTCGTTGCCCGCGCCGAAGCGGGCATTGCCGGTGTAGGTCGCGTCGCCCGACAATGCGAGCCGGTTGTTGCCGGCGCCGAAGAAGCTGTTCCCTTTCACCGAGCCGTCGGCGATGTCGAAGACGTCGTTGCCGCCGCCGAAGCGCACGTCACCGACGATGCTCGGCGCGGTGATGCCTGCGGCGACCGCGGTCTGCTTGACCGTTGCACCATTGTTGTTCGCTGACAGATCGATCGCGATGTTGCGGTCCGACGAGGCGAGCGCGCCGGTGGCGCTGATCGTGCCGCTGTTCTCGACCGTCGCGACCTTGCCCGACAGATCGACGATCGCCCGCGCCGTACCGTTGTCGCCGCCGGTCTTGGCGGTGATCGAGCCGCTGTTGCGGATCAGCGGGACGTCGCCGCCCGCGTCTATCACGATCGCGGTTGCCACGGCATTCGCGGCAGTGCCGCCGGTCGTCGCCTCGATCTTGCCCGCGTTGCGGATTTCCGGAGTGGTCGCGCCGCTGCCGACACGGATTGCGGTCGCTGCCGTATCTTTCGACAGCGCGGTCACGCTGCCGGTTCCACCGATACCGATACCGCCGGCAATCGTTACCGCGCCGCCGAGACCGCCGATCTGGATCGCGTTGCCGTCCTTGCCGGCGTAGAGGCCGTTGCCGAGCACGGCACCGTCGATGATGACGCCCAGACCGGTGCCTGTGCCAGGCACGGCGCCGATCGTGACGGCACGGTCCGCCGATCCGATCCTGATGGCGGCCGCCGAACCGAAGGAACGCACGACGGCGTTGCCTTCCTTGTCGTCGTCGATGCCGTCCTTGTCCTCATCCTTGTCGTCCGCTTTCGTATCCTTGGGCGCGACGGCGAGGATGATGCCGCCGGTGACATTGCCTTCGACCGACAGCGCGCTGCCGCCGATCAGCAGGTCGTCGGCGTCGAGCTTTGACGGGTCGGCGGGCGGCGTGGTGAAGCGGTAGCCGGTCGAGGTGAGGCTGCCCTGCACGACGAGCGCGCCGGTGATGTCGCCGGCGAGCCGCGCGCCGATCGCATCGACACCCTGCGCCGAAATCGTGCCGGCGAGGCGGACATTGCCCGTCACATCCTGCAGGCCGATACCGAGCGCGCGGTCGCCGATGACGGTAACCGAGCCGTCGCTGGTGAAGTTTCCGGTCAGCGGGCCGCCGAGACGGATACCCGCCGAATTATTGCCTTCGATGGAAATCGCGCCCGAATTGATGATGTTGCCGGTGAAAGCGCCCGCCGTCGCGATGCCGACGCGGTTGCTGCCGATGGCGAACGCCCCGTCGAGGTCGCCGTCATTGTCGATGTCGGTCGGGGCATAGGTTTCACCGATGGTGATCTTGCCGGAGGCGCTGTTCGTGATCCCGCCCGAGGTGCCGGCATTTGCCAGAATGCCCGTTGCGCCGTCGATATTGCTGAACTCGATGGTTCCTTCGTTCACGACCTTGTGATTGCTGTCGATCGTGACCGCGGGGCCAGTCGCGGTCGGTTTGATCGATCCGGCGGCGACGATCTTGATATCGTCGGCTGCGCCCGACTTGATCGTCGATGTCCGCACCGGCGTCGTGGTGGCCGTGCTGATCGTGGTCTCGGCATGGGCCGCGGTCGAGAGAAGGGTGGCCAGGCAGGTGGAGGCCAGCAGGGTTTTGCGCATCGGGTTCCTCTTGAGATCGGGGCCGGGATGTCTCCCCGGCGACAATCACAAGACGGAGCTGTGTCGGCGCAGCCTTGGAAAAAAACTGCGCCGATGACGCAATTCAGTTTTGCGCGGTGACGATCCACGCTGCACCATCGATCAGAACCGACCGGACACCGGGCTGTCTTGCGAAGGTAGCGCGGACGGCGATGGCGGCTTCCGCACGCAGTTCCCCGGGTTGATCGGCAAGCGCCCGCGACAAGGGGCCGACCTGGAACGCCATGTCGAGCGCATCATCGACAGCATCTTCGCGCGTCGCGCCGCGACCGTAGGAAATGGTCGTATCGAACGGCGCGATATCGATCGCGGCGAAGCCCGCTGCGGCCAGAATGTCCGCCAGCCTCTGCCGGTCGCCAAAGGCGAAGGGGCCGGGTGCATCGGGATCGGCGGGTGCGGGCGCCACGATGTCGCGGATCGCCGCCATCGGCAGACGGACCCAGTCATTCTCCTGCGCGCCGCGCCAGCAGACGAAGACGAGCCGTCCACCGGGCTTCAGTGCGCGTCGCATATGCGTGAAAGCCGCAACTGGATCGTTGAAGAACATGACACCGAAGCGCGAGAAGAGGAGGTTGAAATTGCCCGCTGGCAGCGGCGCGGTGGCGGCGTCGGCGCAGCAAAACCCGACCGGCAGATTGGCCGGTGCCCCCGTGCGGGCGATTTCGACGAGCTGCTCCGAGATATCGACGCCAAGGACGTGGCCGTCTGGCGCCACCTGCCTTGCGAGCGCGAAGCTCGACGTGCCCGAGCCGCAGCCGATGTCGAGGATCAGCTCGCCGGGCTGCGCGTTGGCGGCCGCGATGGCGGCGTTGCCGAAGTCTTCCAGCATCAGGTCGAGGCGCGCGAGATTGGCGGCCCATCGGGTTCCGCTGTCGCCATTCCAGTCGTGCGTGGGAGCCGTCTGGCTATCGGGCATGGGAAACTCCTTGTTGCGAATAACTCGCAAATAGAGCGGATGGGGCTGCGAGGCAAGCACCCGCGCATAGCTATGCCCTGTTGCATCGCCCGGGCGGGTGCGACATTCCACGATCGTACCGGCCATGCGGGACCGGCAAGGGAGAGTCATGAGCGAACAGATCGTCACGGTGGACATCGGCGGTACGCACGCGCGCTTTGCGATCGCCGAGATCGAAGGCGGCCGTGTCCTGTCGCTCGGCGAGGCGACAACGCTCCACACCAAGGATCATGCAAGCTTCCAGACGGCGTGGCAGGATTTCGGACGGCAGCAGGGCGGCGCATTGCCGCGAGCGGTTGCCATCGCGATAGCCGGGCCGACGCGCGGCGATATCATCCGGTTTACCAACAACCCGTGGATCATTCGCCCGGCGCTGGTGAACGAGAAGCTCGATGTCGACCGCTACATACTCGTCAATGACTTCGAGGCGGTGGGCCATGCGGTCGCGCAGGCCGACGCGCGCTATTTCGAGCGGCTGACGGGCCCCGACGAGCCCTTGCCGGCGACCGGAACCATCAGCGTCATCGGCCCCGGTACCGGCCTCGGCGTGGCGCATGTCTGGCGCGACGGCGCCGACTATCGTGTGCAGGCGACCGAAGGCGGGCATATCGATTTCGCCCCGCTCGACAGCATCGAGGACGCGATCCTCGCGCGGCTGCGCAAGCGGCATCGGCGGGTGTCGATCGAACGCATCGTCTCCGGCCCCGGCATCGTCGATATCTATGAAACGCTCGCCGCGCTCGAAGGCCGCGCGATACCGCGGCTCGACGACAAGGCGATCTGGACCAATGCGTTGAGCGGCGAGGACAGCCTCGCGGCGGCGGCCGTCGATCGTTTTTGCCTGTCGCTGGGCAGTGTGTCGGGCGACCTCGCGCTGGCGCAGGGGGCAAGCGGCGTTGTGATCGCCGGCGGGCTGGGGCTGCGTATCCGCGACAGCCTCGTGCGCTCCGGCTTTCCCGAACGCTTTATCGAAAAGGGGCGGTTCGAAGGTTTCATGTCGGCGCTCCCGGTGAAGCTGATCACCCATCCGCAGCCAGGGCTTTTCGGCGCCGCGGCAGCGTTTGCGCGCCAGCACGGCTGACGCAAATATCGCTGGCATCGCGCGGGAAAAATCGGCAGCAAGGGTTCATCGCTTTCCGAAGGATTCCGCGTCCAGTGTCCGCCCGTCCCGTCCTCGGCATCATCGCCTGTAACCGGCAGGTCGGCGCCGAATATGCGCAGGCGGTGATGAATCGCTATGCGATGGCGGCAATGCGCCACGCCGATTGCGCGGCGCTGCTTATCCCGTCGCTCCCCGACTATATGCGCGCTGACGAAATCGTCGGGCGGCTCGATGGTGTGCTGCTTACCGGATCGCCGTCGAATATCGAGCCCATGCGTTACGGCGAGGATGACGAAGGGAACGGGCCGTTCGATCCCGACCGCGACCGCATGATGCACGACCTCGTCGAAGCGGTGATCGCGGCGCAGCGTCCGCTGTTCGGCATCTGCCGCGGGTTTCAGGACATCAATGTCGCGCTCGGCGGCACGCTGCGGCGCGATACCGCGACCAGCGGCGAATTGCTGCGCCATCACACGCCCGACGGGACCATGTTCGACGCGATGTTCGACCATCGTCACCATGTCGATCTGGCCGACGGCGGGATGCTGGCGTCGGCCTATGGTGCTTCATCGCTCGATGTGAATTCGGTACATTATCAGGGCATCGGGCGGCTCGCGGACGGCCTGTCGGTCGAGGCGCGCGCGCCTGACGGACTCGTCGAGGCGTTCAGCGCGCGCCCGAACGGCGCGCCCTTGCTCGCGGTGCAATGGCATCCCGAATGGGCGGTCGAGGGCAATGCCGAAAGCCAGACCTATTTCCGCCTGCTCGGACGGGCGCTGAGGGGGATGCTGTGAACCGGCGCGTCACCCGCTACGACCGCTATCTCGCGCGGATCAGCTTCTCGCCCTGATTTTCCGGATCGGTTTCTTTCCGTTTCCAGTCAATCAGGAGTTTCAACATGCCCCGCAATCACGACATCGCCGAACTGCGCCGTCTCGACGTTGCGCATCATCTTCCCGCGCAGGCCGATTGGGCCGAGATCGAAAAGCTCGGCGGCAGCCGCATCATCACCCATGCCGAAGGCTGCACTATCACCGACGGCGACGGTCACCGCATCCTCGACGGCATGGCGGGCCTTTGGTGCGTCAATGTCGGCTACGGCCGCGAGGAACTGGTGGAGGCGGCCGCGGCGCAGATGCGCGAGCTGCCCTTTTACAATACCTTTTTCAAGACGGCGACGCCGCCGACGGTGACGCTCGCGGCGAAAATCGCCAGCCTGACGCAGAACCGCCTGCCGCACATCTTCTTCAACGCTTCCGGCAGCGAAGCCAATGATACGGTTTTCCGTATGGTCCGCCATTACTGGAAGCTGAAGGGCGAGCCCAACCGTACCGTCTTCATCAGCCGCTGGAATGCCTATCATGGCTCGACGGTTGCGGGCGTCTCGCTCGGCGGCATGAAGGCGATGCATGTGCAGGGCGACCTGCCGATCCCCGGCGTCGAGCATGTCCGCCAGCCCTATGCCTACAACGAAGGGCAGGGGATGACCGAGGAGGAATTCTGCGACGCCTGCGTGCAGGCGATCGAGGACAGGATTCTTGAGGTTGGGCCCGAAAACTGCGCCGCCTTCATCGGCGAGCCCGTGCAGGGGGCGGGGGGCGTGATCATTCCGCCCAAGGGCTATTGGCCGAAGGTCGAGGCCGTGGTGCGCAAATATGGCCTGCTGCTGGTATCGGATGAAGTGATCTGCGGTTTCGGGCGCACCGGCAAGATGTGGGGGCACGAGACGATGGGCTTCACGCCCGATCTGATGCCGATGGCGAAGGGGCTGTCGTCGGGCTACCTGCCGATCTCGGCCACGGCCGTTGCGGGCCACATCGTCGAGGTGCTGAAAACCGGGGGCGATTTCGTCCACGGCTTTACCTATTCGGGCCACCCGGTTGCGGCAGCGGTTGCGCTGAAAAATATCGAGATCATCGAGCGCGAGGGGCTGGTCGAGCGCACCGGCAGCGTTACGGGACCGCATCTGGCGAAGGCGCTCGCGACGCTGAACGACCATCCGCTCGTCGGCGAGACGCGCTCGGTCGGCCTGCTCGGCGCGGTCGAGATCGTCGCCGACAAGGCGACGCGCTCGCGCTTCGGTGGTGCCGAAGGGACGGCCGGGCCGATGGCGCGCGACGCGTGCATTGCGAACGGGCTGATGGTGCGCGGTATCCGCGACAGCCTCGTCATGTGTCCGCCGCTGATCATCACCACCGAACAGATCGACGAGATGGTTGCCATCATTCGCAAATCGCTCGATGAGGCGATGCCCAAGCTCCGGGCGCTCTGAACAGGAAAGACCAACACCCTATGCCTTCCGGCCTTTTTGCCCTGCTCGACGATATTGCGACGATCGCCAAGGTCGCCGCCGCGAGCATCGACGATATCGGCGCCGCGGCGTCGAAGGCCGGGGTCAAGGCGGCGGGGGTCGTGGTCGACGATACGGCCGTCACGCCGCGTTACGTCACCGGTTTCACGCCCGACCGCGAACTGCCGATCATCTGGCGGATCACCAAGGGTTCGATCTTCAACAAGCTGGTGCTGATCCTGCCGGCGTTGCTGTTGCTGTCCACCTTCCTGCCGTGGGCGATCACGCCGCTGCTGATGCTCGGCGGCGCCTATCTTTGCTTCGAGGGCGCCGAGAAGGTCCTGCATTCGCTGCAGGAGGACAAGACGAGCCTTGCCGAGGACGCCGCGATCGTCGCCGACCAGGACCATGAAGAGACGATGGTGAAGGGCGCGGTCCGGACCGATTTCATCCTGTCGGCCGAGATCATGGTGATCGCGCTCAACGAAGTGCTCGACGAGCATTTCGCGATGCGCGCCGCAACGCTTGCGGTCGTCGCGGTGCTGATCACCGTCGCGGTCTACGGCGTCGTCGGCCTGATCGTGAAGATGGACGACATCGGGCTCCACATGGCGAAGGAGGGCAACAGCGCGCGCCGCGCGATCGGGCGCGGGCTGGTGTCCTTCATGCCGAGGCTGCTCGCGGCGCTCGCAGTGATCGGCACCGCCGCCATGCTGTGGGTCGGAGGACAGATTTTCCTGCACGGGCTCGACGAATATCATATCGGCAATATCGGTCACGGGCTTCACGATTTCGCGCAGAATGTTGCTGGCGGGCTGCCCGGTGCCGGTGTGTGGGAATGGCTGATCAATGCGGGCGGTGCGGGCGTGTTCGGGCTGCTGCTCGGCGGCGTGATCGTCGGCGTGCTTCACTTGCTGCCGGGAAAGAAGGCGGATCACTGATATCGTCACCCCGGACTCGATCCGGGGCCACGACACAAGCGCCGCAATGGCTCCCGGATCAAGTCCGGGATGACGAAACAGGCCTTAAAGCCACAAACACCCAGCATGCACGCATCGAAACTGTGCCCTTTGTGCCCTTAAGGCGACAAAGGGTACGGACGCGCGTGTCGAAAATGTCTCCTTTGTCGCTTTAGCCCGACGGGCGACGCGGACCGAATTGGACGGGGAGAAAGAGCCGGATCGAAGGCTCTCACATCGAAATAATGTAGGAAAGCGCTTTTTGCGACCGGTCGTCAGCCCAGCAACACCACGGGGCTGTCGGCACGCCAGTGCATGCTGACCTTGTCGTCCCAGGTGAAATCTTCCTGATCGTGGCGCGACAGATTGGGGCGCGAGACGCGGATGCGCGCGCCGGTTTCGAGCTCGATCTCGAACAGGGTGATGTCGCCGAGGTACGACATGCCCTTGATCTTGCCGCGCGCGAAATTGTGGCCGTCGGGGGCATCCTGCGCCGCGGCGGTGACCGCTTTCCCCGCGCCCGGGACGTGCAGATAGATTTTCTCGGGCCGCAGCGCGACCCAGACATCGGCGCCATGCGGCCCGGTGACGCCGTGATTGAGATAGACCTTGCCAAGCCCCGGACAGTCGACCGCGGCCTTGTCGGGCTCGTCGAGCGTCAGCTTGCCTTCAAAGATGTTCACCGACCCGACGAAATCGGCGACGAAGCGGTTGGCGGGATATTCATAGAGATCCGACGGGGTCGCGAGTTGCGACACCTCGCCCTTGTTGATCACCGCAATCCGGCACGCCATCGACAGCGCCTCGTCCTGGTCGTGGGTGACGGTGACGAAGGTGATGCCGACCTTTTCCTGCAGCTCCGAAAGCTCGAACTGCATCTGCGCGCGCAGCTTGGCGTCGAGTGCCGACAGCGGTTCGTCGAGCAGCAGCACCTTCGGCCGCATGACGAGGCTCCGTGCGAGCGCGACGCGCTGGCGTTGCCCGCCCGACATCTGGTCGGGCATCCGCGTTTCGAAACCGCCAAGCTTGACCAGCTCGAGCGCCTCGGCGACGCGATCCCGGACCTCGCCGCCCCTCACACCGGCGATCTTCAAACCGTAGGCGACATTGTCGGCGACGCTCATGTGCGGGAACACGGCGTAGCTCTGGAACACCATATTGACCGGCCGCTTGTTCGGCGGGATGCCCGCCATATCCTGCCCGTCGATCAGGATGCGGCCCTCGGTCGGCAGTTCGAAGCCCGCGATCATGCGGAGCAGCGTCGTCTTGCCGCAGCCCGAGGGGCCGAGCAGCACGAAGAATTCGCCTGCGTTGATGTCGAGGCTGACATTGTCGACCGCGGTCATCTTGCCGAAGCGTTTGGTGATATTCTGGATCCGGATGATCGGACGGGCGGGCTCGGTCATGGTCAGTGGGTTTCCGCAATGGCTTTCACGCCCTGAAGTTTGAGCGCGATGAAGGTCAGGGCGACGGTCAGGATGATGAGCAGGGTCGAGGCGGCGTTGACCTCCGGCGTCACCGAAAAGCGGACCATCGAATAGACCTTCACGGGGAAGGTGATCGTGTCGGGGCCGCTGGTGAAATAGGTGATCACGAAATCGTCGAGGCTCAAGGTGAACGAAAGCAGTGCGCCGGCGACGAGCGCAGGCCTGATATGCGGGATCAGCACGTCGCGAAAGACCTGCCACTCGCTGGCGCCAAGATCCTTTGCTGCCTCCTCCTGCTCGCGGTTGAAGCTCGCGAGGCGCGAGCGCACGACCATCGTCACAAAGGGGAAGCAGAAGGTGATATGCGCGATCGTGATCGCCCCGAGGTTGAACGGCCAGACGAGGTCGGTCGGCCAGTCGACCGCGGCGAAAAACATCAGGAAGGCGACGCCCATGCAGATTTCGGGAACGATGATCGGTAGCGAGATCGTGCCATCGACCGCGCCTTTCAGCGGAAAGCGGAAGCGCCAGAGCATCACCGCCGCGACGGCGCCGAGCGCGAGACTGACGATCGTCGCGAGCGCCGCGATGGTGAGCGAGTTGAGCAAGGCCTCGACAAGCTGGTCGTTGCCCAGCGCCTTTTCATAATATTTGGTCGTGAAGCCGCGCCATACGACGTTGCGCTTGCTGTCGTTGAAGCTGAAGATCATCAGCACGACCAGCGGCGCATAGAGAAAGACCATTACCGCGCCGACCCAGAGGCGCATCCACAGCGTCCGGCTATATTCGAGCGGCGCGCGCGGCGTACGGGCGAAGAGCGCCATCAGTGAACCTCCGGCACCTTCCTGCGCATCGATTGCAGCGCGATCAGGATGAACATCGCATAGATGAGCAGGAAGGAGAGGGCGGCGCCGAAGGGCCAGTCATTCGCCTTCTTGAACTGGCGTTCGATGACGTTGGCAATCATCTGGCTGTCGGTGCCGCCCATCAGGTCGGGGGTAAGGTAAGCGCCCAGCGCCGGGATCAGCGTGATCATCACGCCCGCGACGATGCCCGGCGCGGCGAGCGGGACGACGATGCGCATGATCGTGCGGAAATGCCCCGCGCCAAGGTCGAGGCTCGCTTCGATCAGGCTGCGGTCGAGCCGGTCGAGCGCGGCGTAGAGCGGCAGCACCATGAAGGGCAGGTGGACATAGACGAGCCCCAGCACGACCGCGAAATTGTTGAAGAGAAGCTGCACCGGCTCCCACGTCGGCAGCGGCTCGAGCCCGACGAGCGTCTTGGCCCAGCTCGCGCCTCCCCACAGCGCGCCGAGCCCCTTGTTTGCATAGCCCTGCGAGCCGAGCAGGATCATCAGCGCGTAGGTCCGGACGAGCAAATTGGTCCAGAAGGGCAGCATGATGCCGAGCAGGAGCCAAGGCCGCCATTTTTCGCTGGCAAAGGTGATCGCCATCGCGACGGGGAAACCGACGATCAGGCAGATCAGCGTGACGAGTGCGGCGACGGCAAAGCTTTTGCCGAAGATCGTGACATAAAGCCATTCGGTCGCGCGCTTGTAATTGTCGAGCGTGCCGGAGATGGCGATGTCGGTGAGGCCCCTATTCTCGCCGAAGCTGTAGAGCCAGACGATCGCCATCGGCACGACGAAGAAGACGATGATCCAGAACAATGTCGGCAGCGACACCGCCGCGAAGACCCGCCTGTTCGTTTTCCAATCCTGTTCGGCCATCCCCCGAAGCCTCCCGTCAGACCGTCAGGCGGCCCGCACCCGCGTGAAGGCCTCCTCGTAGAGCGGCTGCAGCTCGGGATTGAAACGCGCATATTCGCATTTTGCGAGGACATCGGCGGGCGGGAAGATCACCGGATTATTCTTGTAGCTGTCGGGCATCAACGCCTTTGCCGCGCTGTTCGGGGTCGGAAAGAGGATCGTTTCAGTGATCTTCTTGTCGACCTGTGCATCGAGCATATAGTTGATGAAGGCGTGCGCATTCTTCGGATGCGGGGCGCCCTTCGGGATGCAGAGATTGTCCGAATTGAGCTGGCTGCCTTCCTTGGGAACGACGAAATCGATGTCCTTGTCCTCGACCATGACCTGCGCGATGTCGCCATTATATTCGAGCACGAGGTCGCAATCGCCCTTGAGCAACAGGTCCTGCCCATCGTCCTCGTGGAATTTCTTCACATTGGGCTTTTGCTTGATCATCATCTTTTCGATCGTCGCGATGTCCGCCGGGGTCAACGCGTTGACCGATTTGCCGAGATATTTGCCATAGAGGCGAAACATGTCGCCGGCCTCGGACAGCCAGGCGATGCGGCCCGCATATTCGGGGCTGTCGAACAGCACCTTCCAGCTGTCGGGTTTCGCCGACACCTTCGACTTGCGATAGCCGATGCCGAGCGCGAGCCAGGTGTAGGGCATCGAATATTTGCGCTGCAGGTCATATTCGACGTTGATGTACGCCGCGTCGATATTCTTCTTGTTCGGGATCTGCGCGTGGTCGAGCGGCATCAGCATGTCGGCCTTCGCCATACGTTCGACGAAATCGTTCGACGGCACGATCACGTCATAACCGGGGTTGCCCGCCTTGAACTTGGCGAACAGCACGTCGTTGCTGTCGAACAGGTCCATCGTGACGTCGACGCCGGTCGCTTGCTTGAAGTCGTCGAGCGTCGTCTCGCCGATATAGGTGTCCCAGTTGTAGAAGTTCAGCTTGGCTTCCTCGCCGTTGGCGAGCTTCTTGCCTTCACCCTTGCTGCACGCGGCAAGACCGCCGAAGCTGATCCCCACCGCGGCGACGCCCAGCGCCTGGAGCAGCGAGCGGCGCCCGCGGGTTTGCTTGATCAGTTCGAACGGATCCATGTCGCAGCCTCCCTGTATGTGACGTCAAGCTGACTCAATCCGGGCAGCTTGGAAAGAGCTTTTTTGCGCTGCACCACGATTTCCTGAAACTTTCATGCGTTGCGCAGATACCAGTCGTAATCAAGCGTCGGGACGACGCTGAAATAATTATCCTGTTCTACCCGCTTCACGATGCTGAACATGTCGACGAAGCGGTTGCCGAGATAATCGCGCATCAGCTTCGAGGCATGGAAGCGGTCGACCGCGGCGAACCAGTTCGAGGGCGGCTTGTCGTCGCCCGAATTGTCGCGATCGTAACCGTTGCCGATAACCGCCGAGCCCGGATCGGCCTTGTGCGCCATGCCGTGGTGCATGCCCGCAAGGACCGCGGCGACCGCAAGATAGGGGTTGGCGTCGGCGCCGCATGCGCGATGCTCGACGTGGCGGCTCGGCGGCGGGCCGGCTGGGATACGGAAAGAGACAGTACGGTTGTTGACGCCCCACGTCGGCGCGACGGGGGCGTAGCTGTTCGCCTTGAAGCGGCGGTAGCTGTTCGCGTGCGGCGCAAAGAGGGCGAAACCGTCGCCGACGGTGCCGATCATCCCGCCGATCGCATGGCGTAGCGCGGGCGTGCCTTGGGGATCGTCGCTCGCGAAGATATTGTTGCCTGTCCCGTCGTTGACCGAGACATGGATGTGCATGCCGCTGCCTGCCTGTTCGGCGAAAGGCTTGGCCATGAAGGTCGCCTCGAGCCCCTGTTGCTGCGCAATCGCCTTGACGAGGCGCTTGTACATGATCGCGTCGTCGCAAGCGCGCAGCGCATCGGGCTTGTGGCGCAACGTCAGCTCGAACTGGCCGGGTGCAAATTCGGAGATCGCGCTTTCGAGCGGCAGGCCCTGCACGTCGGTCGCGGCGTAGAGCGCGTCGAAAAAGGGGCGGAAGTCGTCGAGTTCGCGAAGGCCATAAACCTCGACATTGCGCGGGGTGTCGCGGCTGTACGCCGGGCGGGCGGGGCGAACCTTGCCGTCGCGGGCGCGGCGCGGATCGACGAGGTAGAATTCGAGTTCGACCGCAAGGACGGGCGTGAGACCGTCGGCGGTATAACGGTCGATGACGCCGCCCAGAACATGGCGCGGATCGAGGTCGTGCGGGGTGCCGTCTAGCTCGTAGAAATCGACGAGGAATTGCGCGGCATGGTCGCCGCCCCACGGCGTGCGGACGAGCGTGCCGGGGATCGGCTTCATCGAACGGTCGGCGTCGCCGTCTTCCCAGACGAGGCCGGTTTCGACCGTGTCCTGCCCGGTGATGTCGACGACGGTGATCGAGCCGGGGAACATGCGCCCGCTTTCGTAGACCGCCATCACCTCATGCTGGCGGAGGCGCTTGCCGCGCGGGACGCCGCCGAAGTCGGTGTAGATCATCTCGATCGAATCGACGTCGGGGTTCGCCTTGAAAAAGGCTTCGGCTTCCGAACGCGGCGCGATCACGCCCGATGACTTCGACATCGCCCCTCTACTCCTTCAAAGCCTTGATGCATTCCGCAAAAGCGCCGACCAGCCGGTCGATCTGGTCGTCGCCGGTGACCGGGCTCACCAACATCATATTGTGGAACGGCGCCAGCAAAATCCCGCGATTGGCGAGGAACAGGTGAACCGCCGCTTCCAGCCCGGGGTGCATCGCCGCCTTCGCCTCGCCGCCATTGCGCGGCGGGGTGGGGCAGGTCAGGAATTCGACGCGCGCGCCGACCTGCGTGACGTGCCAGTCGAGACCGCCAGACGCGATTTCCTGTTCGAGACCAGCGACGAGCCGCGCGGCGCCGCGCAGCATATGATCGTAGGCGGCGGGCGTGATGACCTCGCCGAGCATCGTGTCCATCGCGGTGATCGCGAGCGCGTTGGCCGACAGGGTTGTGCCGATACCGCTATGGCCGGGCGAGCGCGATCGGTTGAGCGCCGCCATGCGCTCGGCTACCGGTGCAGAGAAGCCGTAGACGGCGCAGGGCACACCACCGCCGATCGACTTGCCGACAACGATCAGGTCGGGCGCCGGGCCATGGGTAACGCCATGGCCGCCGTAGCCCGACGAGATGGTATGGGTTTCGTCGAAGACGAGCAAGGTGCCGGTCTCGTCGCACAGCATGCGCAGCGTCCGCAGAAAGCCCGGCGCGTCGCGGACCATGCCGACATTGGTCATCACCGGCTCGGCAAGGACGCACGCGATCTCGCCGCCGCGCAGTGCCGTCGTGAGCGCCTCCGCGTCGTTGAACTCGACGACGATCGTCGTGCCGCGAAGGTCGTGGACCTGCCCGACGAGGCTCGCGCGCATCAGCGGCGCGCCAGCCTTCAGGTCGACGAAGGCATCGTCGACCGCGCCATGATAGGCGCCGTTGAAGGTCAATATCTTGCGCCGTCTGCTGATCCCGCGGCACCAGCGGATTACCGCGCGATTTGCCTCGCTGGCCGTGGTCGTGACCTGCCATTGTGGCAGGTCGAACATTGCCGCGAGCCGTTCCGACAGGGCTGCGCCGCGTGTCGTCGGGAGCATGTAGCTCAGGCCTTCGCTCGCCTGTTTTGCCAGAGCGGCGGCGAGCGCGGGCGGCGAATGGCCGAACAGGCTCGCGGTGTCACCGAGGCAGAAATCGTCGTAAGTCTGACCGTCGACGCTGGTGAGCGTCGCATCCTTGGCCGACGCCGCGACGATCGGCACCGGGCTCGGCCAGTCGCGCATCCAGTGGAACGGGACCGACTGAAACCAGCCCTTCGCCGCTGCATGATGCACGAAAGCGCGCGGATTGGCAGCGTGGAAACGTTCGGCCTCGCGTGCCGCGACGCGGGCGATGGCAGGCCCCGTGATCATCCGAGCCGGTCCTTCATGGCATAGTAGAGCAGGCCCAGCGTGGCGAGCGGGCGGCGCAGCCATTTGCCGCCGGGGAAGGGGCGCGACGGCAGGCCCGCCAGCACATCGAACCGCTCGGCGGTCCCCGCCATTGCTTCGGCGATCAGCTCGCCCGCCAGCGTCGTCACCAACGCGCCGTGCCCTGAAAAACCGTGCGCGAAGAAGATGTTTCCGCGCCGTCCGATATGAGGCAGGCGGTTCATCGTCACGGCGACCGCGCCGCCCCAGCTATAGTCGATCTTCGCATCGGCAATCTGCGGGAACACTTCGGCCATGAAGGGCCGCACGAACGCTGCGATATCGCGCGGCGGCGTCTGCGAATAACGCTCGCCGCCACCGAAGATCAGGCGTTTGTCGGCCGACAGGCGGAAATAGTTGAGCACGAAGCGGCTGTCGGCGACCGCCGCATCGGTGGGCAGCAGCGCGTCGGCGTTTGCGAGCGGAGCGGTTGCGATATTATAGTTCATGATCGGAACGGTGTAGCGACCGAGTTGCGGTTCGAGCTGGCCGATCCATGCGTCGGTGGCATCGATGAAAAATTTCGCCCAGACGGTTCGATCGTTCAAGAAAAGCTCGTTTTTATCGAAGCCGAGATCAAAGATCAGATCGGCCTTCTCGCCCTCGATGAACCGCACCCCTGCCGTCTCTGCCGCCTGTGCGAGGCCGATCGCATAATTGAGCGGATGGAAATGCCCGCCTTGCGGATCGTGGATGCCGCCATGATAGAGCGGGCTGGTGATATGCGCGCTCATGTTCGTCTTTGTGACGACATCGCTCGCGTAACCGAACCGCGTTGCCAGATAATCGGCCTCGCGCTTCATGGCGTCGAAATCTTTGGGCGTCCACGCCGCCTCCAGATGCCCGGCTTTCAGGTCGCACGCGATGTCGTGTTTTGCGATCCGCGCTTTAACCCGGTTCTGTCGCCAGCACAGGTTGAACAGCGCATCGGCGCGTTCGCCGCCGAACGCCTCTTCCAGCTCGGATGCCGTCCAGCGCAGGCCGGGGATCAATTGGCCGCCGTTGCGGCCCGAGGCACCGAAGCCGACATGTTCGCGCTCGACGAGAATCACAGAAAAACCGCGTTCCGCGCAGGCAAGCGCGGCCGAAAGGCCGGTAAAACCGCCGCCGATCACGGCGACGTCGCACTCCAAATCACCTGCGAACGCACGCGGCCGCCATTCATGCGCGGTCGCGGCATAATAACTGTGATTCAGCGGGTCGGTCATGGCCGGCGCGCGGGTCAGACCCGCATCAACAGATGTTCGCGTTCCCAGCTCGACACGACCGACTGGTAATTGAACAGCTCATGATCCTTCACTGCGAAGAAGATTTCGAAGAAATCGTCGCCGAGCAGGTTGCGGACCTTCTTGCACGACGCGAAGCGGTCGAGCGCCGCCTCCAGCGTGCGCGGCAGGGTGCGTGCGCGATTGTACGCGCTGCCGGTAATCGGCTTGGCGGGCACCATGCGGTCGACCATCCCGATATAGCCGCAGATCAGCGAGGCTGCGATCGCGAGATAGGGATTGCTGTCGGCGCCGGGCAGGCGGTTCTCGACGCGGCGATTGTTCTTGTCCGAGATCGGCACGCGGAACCCGCACGAACGGTTGTCCTCGCCCCACTGGACGTTGATCGGCGCCGCACTGTCGGGGCGCATGCGGCGGAAACTGTTCACATTGGGCGCCCACAGCGGCGAGATTTGCGGCAGATAGCGCACGAGCCCCGCGATATAGCTGCGGAACATCGCACTATCGCGGCCGTTCGCGGTCGAAAACAGGTTCTTGCCGGTCACGGCATCGACGACCGACTGGTGGATATGCATCGCGCTGCCCGGCTGGCCCGCCATCGGGTTCGCCATGAAGGTCGCATAGACATTGTGCTGTTTCGCGACATTCCGCACGACGCGCTTGAACAGGAAGACTTCGTCGGCCAGCCGTAGCGGATCGCCATGCTCGAAATTGACCTCGAGTTGCGCGGCGCCCATTTCGTGGATCATCGTGTCGATGTCGAGCCCCATCAGCTCGCAATCGTCGTAGATATGATCGATGATATCCTCATATTCGTTCATCGCCTCCAGCCCATAGGGCTGGCTCGCGGTCTCGCTGCGCCCCGACTGGCCGACCGGCGGTGTCAGCGGGAAATCGGGATCGGCATTCTGCGAGACGAGATAGAATTCGACCTCGGGCGCGATGATCGGCTTCCAGCCCTTTTCCTCATAGAGGCCGAGCACCTTCTTGAGGATCGTTCGCGGCGCAATGTCGACTTCGGTGCCGTCGCCGTTGAACGCATCGGCGATCACGAAGGCGGTGGGTGAGGTAAAGCCCGGCGCGACGCAGATCGTGCTGGGATCGGCGATCAATATCTTGTCGGGATCCTTGTCCCAGATGTCGTCGATATCTTCCGGGTAGTGACCGTCGATCGTGCAGATGAAGACGCTGCCGGGAATGCGCAGCGACTTGTCCTTGACCGAGGAGAGGAACTTCTTGGCGGGCAGTACCTTGCCGCGCTGAACCCCGTTGATGTCGGGGACGATACATTCGACTTCGTCGATATTATGGTCGCTGATCCATTGTTCCAGATTGACTGACATGCGCCCCCGATTGGGCCGAGGAGTCGGCCCGTTGTGGAGCGGGCAGCGTATCGCAAGCTTGGGGGGAGCGCCAGAGGGGCCGCAATCCGGTCATTTCCGGCATGATTATATGCCGGATCCTTTGGTTGCACGAAAGCGGTTCTTCCTCATCTTCGTCAGGCCGAGCTTGACCCGGCGTCGGCCTTTTCGTCAAGAAGGGCGGTCGCCGGACCGGGGCCGGTGTGACGGCGGGCGAAAGGGCCCGGGAGGAGAAAGCGGCAATGAAGGCTGACAACGACGAACTGGCGTCCTTCTGGATGCCGTTTACCGCCAACCGCGCTTTCAGGGCGCACCCGCGCCAGCTCATCTCGGCGAGCGGCATGTATTATCAATCGAGCGACGGGCGGACGATCCTCGATGGCACGGCGGGGCTCTGGTGCAGCAACGCGGGCCATTGTCGCCCCGAAATCACCGAGGCGATCGCGAAGGCTGCGGCGACGCTCGATTTCGCGCCGACCTTTCAGCTCGGGCACCCGCTTCCCTTTGAGCTGGCCCGGCGGCTGGCGGAATTGATGCCCGAGGGGCTCGACCGCATCTTCTTTACCAACAGTGGATCGGAATCGGTCGATACCGCGCTCAAGATTGCGCTGAATATCCAGCGCGCAAAGGGGCAGGGGACGCGCACGCGGCTGATCGGACGCGAACGCGGCTATCACGGTACGGGCTTTGGCGGGATCAGCGTCGGCGGATTGGTGAACAATCGCCGCGCCTTCGGGAACGGGCTGTCCGGCGTCGACCACCTCCGGCACACGCACGATATCGAGCGCAACGCCTTCACCCGCGGGTTTCCGAAGCATGGCGCCGAACTCGCCGACGATCTCCAGCGTCTTGTCGACCTGCACGGTGCCGACACGATCGCGGCGGTGATCGTCGAACCGATGGCGGGGTCGACCGGCGTCCTGATCCCGCCTGCGGGCTATCTTCAGCGCCTGCGCGAGATTTGCGACCGGCATGGTATCATCCTGATCTTCGACGAGGTGATTACCGCCTTCGGCCGCGTCGGCGGCGCGACCGCGTCGGAGGCGTGGGGCGTGACCCCGGATATCATCACGATGGCGAAGGGGCTGACCAACGCCGCCGTCCCGATGGGGGCGGTCGCGGTGAAGCGCGAGCTGCACGACGCGGTGATCGACAGCGTGCCCGGCGGGATCGAGCTGTTCCATGGCTACACCTATTCGGGGCACCCGCTGGCGAGCGCTGCGGGGCTCGCGACGCTCGACCTTTATGCGCGCGACGGCCTGTTCGACCGCGCGACGGGGCTTGAATCCTATTGGGAGGACGCGGCGCACAGCCTGAAAGGGCGGCGCCACATCATCGACATCCGCACGGTCGGCCTCGTCGCCGGGATCGAGCTGGCGCCGCGTCCCGGTGCGCCGACGGCGCGCGCGATGGACTTGTTCCACGCCTGCTTCGACAACGGACTGCTTGTCCGCGCAACCGGCGATATCATCGCGCTGTCGCCGCCGCTGATCGTCGAGCGCGCGCAGATCGACGAGATGTTCGGGAAGATCGGCGAACTGCTCGACAATATCGACTGAAGGCGCGCACGGAGGCGCGATCTCACCGGTCTGAAAGGCGCCGGAAAGCCAGGCCGATCAGCCGT
Organism: Sphingopyxis sp.; assembly: GCA_017745175.1. Classification (GTDB taxonomy): domain Bacteria; phylum Pseudomonadota; class Alphaproteobacteria; order Sphingomonadales; family Sphingomonadaceae; genus Sphingopyxis. The sequence goes on from JAGHZY010000009.1 coordinate 62,664, forward strand.
CAGCAAGAAGCGGGAAGGTTACCGCCACCCGGGTGCCCTTGCCCAGGTCGCTTTCGATGTCGAGCTGCCCCTGATGGCGCTCGGCGATATGCTTGACGATCGCGAGCCCGAGGCCAGTGCCGCCGACTGATCGGCTGCGGGCTTCATCGACGCGGTAAAAGCGCTCGGTCAGGCGTGGCAGATGATCGGGAGCGATGCCGTCGCCCTCGTCGCTCACCGACAGGCGAAGGCGCTGCCCTTCGCGTGCCATCTCGACGGTTACCGGTGTGCCCGGGCGGCCATATTTCATCGCGTTCGAAATGATGTTGTGCGTGAGCTGGCCGAGCTGGGCGGCGTCGCCGAGCATCGGCTGTGCCTCCTTGCCGAAGGTCGCGACGATATCGATCGGCCGCGCCGCTTCGCTGTCCTTCAGCTGCGCGATGGTGCCGCGCACGATCGCCGCGAGATCGACGGGGGTCGTCGGACGGCGGAAACGGTCGGCCTCGACCCGCGAGATCGAGAGGAGATCGATCACAAGTTGCTGCATCCGTCCGGCTTCACGCTCGATGATGGACAGAAAGCGGCTGCGTGTCGGGGCGTCGGTGTCGCCGTTCATATCCTGGAGCGTTTCGACATAGCCGAGGATTGCGGCAAGCGGCGTGCGCAGCTCGTGACTGGCGTTGGCGACGAAATCCGATCGCATGCGGTCGGCGGCGTCGATCGCCGAATGGTCGGAGAGAATGATAATCCGCTGCCCGCCCGACAGAAGGGCGATTCGCATCGTCCAGCGCTGGCCGGGGCGGGGGAAATCGACGAGGTTGACCGTTTCGAGCGGACCGTCTTCGTTGATGCGAGCAAGCCATTCGGCGGCGGCCGGATGGCGGATCGCGGTCCGGATATCGGCGCCGACGATATGGCGCCCGAGCAGGCGGATCGCCGCGTCGTTGGCGATTGTGACGATGTTGTCGGCAACGCCGAGGAGCGGATCCTTCTCCTGATCAATGAACCGCGCGAAGTCGGGATGGCGAAGGAGCGACACCGGCGCCGCCTCTGCCGCCGGCACCGCAGAACCCAGCCCATCGGGCAAGGACGCCGGAAGCGCGCTGTAGACCGTGCCGGCGGCGATGACGCCCGCGATTACCAGCATGGCGATCGAAAGCAGGTCGCCACCCGCCAACGTGGCAAAGATCGCCGCGATGGCGACCAGCGTCAGGGCGATGACCAAGCTGGACAGACGATCGAACATGCGTCGCCCGCGTCGCACGAAGCGGGGGATTCGCGCAAGCGGCTTTGCGCGCGTTAACGCTTTGGGCTGGCGTGTCCCAAAGCGGGAAGGCGGGTGCGGCCGCCGGTCTTTTGCTTTTCCTTGATGCCTCATTGCGTTATGCGCCGACCATGGAAAACAGCGACATTCCCGCCGGGCGACCCAACGAAGAAAGTGGCGATGCCGTTCCGTCGCGCCGCAAGATGCTGGCGCTCGGTGCCGTTGGCGTTTCGGCCGCGCTCACGATCCGCCCCGCCTTCGCACAGACCGCCGTGTCGGTCATGAATTGCCAGATTCCCGTACCGGGTCCGACGGGCGCGGGAAAATATATCGACGCTGCCGGCAAGCTGGTGCCACCGGGAACCAACGGTGCGTTTCCGGGATCGGCCCGCCCGTTTACGGGCGAAGAGGTGAAGCGCGCCTTTCGCGGCCAGACGCTCCCCGGTACGACCTATAGCCAGTCGCAGGCCTATCTTCAGTATATCCGGCGCTTGCAGGCCGGGCAGAGCGGCTTTACCTGTTTCGCATCGATCACGACGCCGCGCTGATTATCGCTCCTGTTGGCGATGACGGTTTCCGCCGCGTCGTCAGACAAGGGAGTTTTCGTGAAACTAGCTTCGCTGAAGAGCGGCCGCGATGGCCGCCTGGTTGTCGTTTCGGATGACCTCGCCTGGTATGCCGACGCGGGACAGATCGCGGTGACGATGCAGGCAGCGCTCGACAATTGGGCTTATGCCGCGCCGCGGCTGGCCGCGCTTGCCGAAGATCTCAATCATGACGCGATCCCGAAAGATCGTTTTCACGAACGCGAGGCGGCCTCGCCGCTACCGCGCGCTTATCAGTGGGCTGATGGCAGCGCCTATGTGAACCATGTCGCGCTTGTCCGGCAGGCGCGCGGTGCCGAAATGCCCGACAGCTTCTGGCACGATCCGCTGATGTACCAGGGCGGCAGCGATGCGTTCCTCGGTCCGCGCGATCCGATCCCGCTGGGTGATCCGGCGTGGGGCTGCGACATGGAGGCCGAAGTGGTGGTCGTGACCGGGGATGTACCGGCAGGAATCGATCCGGCCGCGGCGCGCGAAAGGATCCTGCTCGTCGGCCTTACCAACGACGTTTCCTTGCGCGGCCTGATTCCTGCGGAGCTCGCCAAGGGTTTCGGCTTTTTCCAGTCAAAGCCGTCAAGCGCCATGTCGCCGGTATTCGTCACGCCTGATGCGCTTGGCGACCGCTGGAAAGACGGCAAGCTCCACGGCACGCTGTCGGTAGATCTGAACGGCGAGCCGCTCGGCCGTGCCGACGCGGGGGTCGATATGACCTTCGACTTCGGCGCGTTGATTGCCCACGCCGCAAAGACGCGCGACCTTGGTGCCGGTACGATCATCGGGTCGGGAACGGTGTCGAACCGCGATGCCGATGGCGGGCCGGGCAGGCCGATCAGCGCTGGCGGTCTTGGTTATAGCTGTCTGGCCGAGGTGCGGACGGTCGAAACGATCCAGCAAGGCGAGCCGCGAACGCCGTTCATGCAAAAGGGCGATACGGTCCGCATCTGGATGGACGACGACCGGCATCACAGCATCTTCGGCGCGATCGAACAAAGCGTCGGCTGATAACAAGAGAGGGCGGAATTGCTTCCGCCCTCTTTCCGGTCGGGGGCCGTCGGGCGTCAGCCCTTGCCGCCGAAGCTTCCGCCCGACATCGCGTCGCTCAGCGAGCAGGCCGCCGGGCCAAGGATGACGATGAACAGCACGGGCAGGATGAACAGGATCAGCGGCACGGTCATGATCGCGGGGAGGCGCGCAGCCTTTTCCTCGGCGCGCATCATCCGTTCGTTACGGAACTCGGCCGAAAGCACGCGCAGTGCGCTCGCGAGCGGCGTGCCATATTTTTCGGTCTGGATCATGGTCGTCACCACGCCCTTCACCGATTCCAGATTCACGCGATAGGCGAAGTTCTCGAAAGCTTGACGGCGCTCGGTCAGAAAGCCGAGTTCGATCGACGTCAGCGCGAATTCTTCGCCAAGCTCGGGATAGGCGCGGCCGAGCTCCTTCGACACACGGGCGAAGGCCGAATCGACGGTCAGGCCGGCTTCGGCGCAGATGACGAGCAGGTCGAGCGCATCGGGCAGGCCCTTGCGGATCGCGTCGGTACGTTTTTGCCGCATATTGTCGACGAACAGGTCAGGCGCCTTGTAGCCGAGGATCAGGGCGCCCATCGTGTAGGCCGAGCGCTTGAATGAGGTGAGATCGGGCCACATGTCGACCCAATAGATCAGGAAGAGGGCGATGCCGCCGAACAGGATTGGCAGAACCATGCGGCCAAAAATGACTGCGACGGCCAAGTCCTTCGATCGGATGCCCGCCTGCGCCAGCTTTTGCTGCACTTCCTTGATCTGGCCTTCCTGCAGCACCTGCAGCCGGCCAAGGAAAGTGCGCATTCGGTCGGCCGTCTGATTCTTGCGAACCAGACGGGCGCGGCGTTTTGCGGTGGAGGCGGTAATGCCCGCCTTGAGCTGTTCGCGGCGGTCGTTCAGCGCCTTGACGCGCTTGGTCATCGGATTGCGAACGGTAAGCGCGCCATAGATTGCGAAAAGGACTGCGAAGACGCCAACCGCCGCCAGCAGGGTCCCCGCCCACACCACGTCGATGCCGAGCAGCGTCGGGCCGCTTTGAGCGCCCGAAAATGCCGAAGAAAGAAGGAGGCTGCTGTTCACTTGTTATGCCCCTTCAGATTTCGAAATTGACCATTTTGGCCATGATGCCGGCACCGATGCTCATCCAGATGAGACCGCCGATCCCGGCGATCATCAGTCGCTCCTCATGGAAGAAACCCTCAAGATAGCCCGGGTTCACCGACCAGACGACGCCAAACACGAAGAAGGGTAGCGCGCCGACGATATAGGCCGATGCTTTCGCTTCCGACGACATGGCGCGAATCTTCAGTTTCATCTGGGCCCGCTTGCGCAGAACGTCGGACAGGTTGGCCAGCGTTTCGGCCAGATTGCCGCCTGTTTCGCGCTGGATCTGGATCGTGATGCAAAAGAACTGGAACTCCGGGGTGCCGAGCATGTCGGCTGTTTCCTGGAGCGCGGCTTCCATCGTGTTGCCGATGCGGATGCGTTCCACGACGCCCTTGAACTCCTCGCCGACGGGGCCGGGCAGCTCCTGGCTTACCACCTGGAAGGTCTCTGTCACGGGCAGGCCGGATTTCAGGCCGCGGACGAGCAGGTCGATCGCGTCGGGAAAGCGGCTGTTGAACTGCGCAACGCGCCTTTTGATCGCAATGCCGACAACCAGATAAGGCAAACCGAGAGCGATAAGCAGCCCGACCAGTCCGGCCATCAGGAACGGCGCCCGGACGATCAGCATGCCGCCGGTGGCGACGACGAACAAAATCATCGACGCAAACATATATTGCGTCAGCGTCCAGCCCTTGCCGGTCCGACGAATGCGCTTTTCCAGTTCCTCGCGACGGGGCAGGAACTGGGTGAGCGTTGAGTCGCCCTTGCTGCCCGCCTGGATCGTCTTGCGCATCTGCGCCGCCACAACCGCCTCGGTCGAGGCTGCATGGCGATCCTTGACCGTTGCCAGCCGCCGCGACTTCGCCTTGCCGGACGAAGGTCCGCCAAGGAGGATGGCGAGGAAGGCAAAGGCCAGGAAGGCTCCGGCGATGATGAGGATGACTGGCAGATTCATGGTCAGCGGGTGTCCGATTCTATCGCTTGGGGACGTGCCGGAGCGTCAGACGCGCCGTCATGCCGCCTGCTTCGTGCCCTTTTTGGCCAGACCGAGCTTGCCGAGCAGTGAGCTGCCCGACCTGCTCTTGGCCGGCGCCCTCTGCGCTTCCTCGGTTTCGACGTCTGCGCCATCGAGGACAAATCGCAGCAGATTGTTCCAGACTTGCGCCGACTTCGTTCCCTTGCAGGTTTCGGCATAGGATTTGCCGAGCTTCGCCGATTGGGCGACCAGCTTGGGGTCGAACGGAATGACGATATCGATCGGCCGTTCGATCGACGATTCGAATTCCTTGCGTGACAGTTCGCCGATGGCGCTCTGGAACTTGTTCGCGACCAGCACCACGCGCGCGCCGGGGATATTCTGCTTGAACCACGAGAGCAGGCGGATCGTGTCGCGGGCGGCGGCGAGCGTCACGTCGCTGACGAGCAGGATCGTGCCCGCTTCCTGCACGAGGTGCGGAAACGGGATCAGCACCTGCCGCGGGATATCGACGATGGTCATTTCGAAGGCGGTACGAAGCTCTTCCTCCAGCTGAAAAAAGGCCGATCCGTCGGTCATAACGGGTTGATGAATCGGCGCTTCGGCCGACAGCAGACTGAGCTTTTCCGACGCGCGTACCATGGCGCGCTCGATGAACAGCCCGTCGATGCGGCTCGGGTTATCGATGGCGTCGATCAGGCCGCGGCCCGGTTCGAGGTCGAGCGTCAGCGCGCCCGTGCCGAAGTGAACGTCGAGATCGAGCAGCGCGGTCTGGCGCCCTGCCTGTTCGCTGATGGCCCAGGCAAGCGACGTAGCCACCAGCGACGCCCCCACGCCGCCGCGCACGCCGACGACGCCCATCATGTGATGCGGCTTGTCGTCGTGCATGTCGGCATGTTTGGGCGCCGAAAGCATGGCTTGCGCCATGGTGAGCGATTCGCGCACCTGCTCGAGCGACAGCGGCTTCAGCAGATAATCCTGGATTCCGCTCGAAAGAAGATCGCGGTACAGGCGCACGTCGTTCACCTGGCCCGCCGCGATCACCACCGTGCCGGGCTCGCAGACCTCGGCCAGCGCGTTGATGTCGTTGATCGGATCGCCCGATTCGGACATGTCGACGAACAGAATGTTAGGGCTGGCGGAAACGGAGAGTGACTGCACCGCGTTGCGCAGGCCACCCTTGTTACATTTTTCGATCGACCAGCCCATGTCGTTGGCGGCAGCACGGATCAACTCCAGCGTATCGTCGTCGCAGACGAAGGCGTTGAAGGGATCGCGCATTCCTGCTGATTTGAAAGGAGCGTTCACTGGCTGCCTCCGCTGGTGGGTGTCTTGGTGAGTTCGCCGGCACCGGTCTGGGGTTTGGTCCGATAGGTCTGGATCGCCCGCGTCGCCGCCGTCGGGTCGCTACCCGTGTTGCGTGCACCCTTGATCAGGTCGTTCGGGTCGGCGACCATCGCGGCAAGGTTGCTGTTCGTCGCGCAGCCATAGTTCGACGAGGTCGAATTGGTCAGATTGATCGATGATTTACTGTCCCAATTGGGGCAACCCGGCACCGACGCCGAAGCGCGGGTCACGACGATCCGCAGATGCCCTTCGGGCACCGTGCCGGTGGTCACGGGAACATCGGAACTGAGAAGCAGGCCGCGGCGCTCGACCATCGATCGGACGGTCGCCTGCGCAGCGCTGGCGCCATAGAGCGACGAGTCCTCGATCGCGATGCGATCACCATAGCGGATGCCCATGGCATCGAACCAGCCCTGCAGGCGACCCTGTTCGCCGGGGGGCAATTCGCCGTTCGAGGCTGCGACGTCGAACTGGTAGATGCTGTTGTTCACGACGGGCTGGTGGACCGATTCGAGGCTGCGGTTGCTATAGGCTGCGCCCGAACAGCCGCCGAGCGAGGTCGCCACGGCCAGGATCGTCCAAGTTGCAATTTTCTTCATCACTTTGCTCCTGTGATCCGGCGCTTCACTTGATGCTGAAGCCGGGTGCGGCGTCGCCAGCGCTGCGCGGGCGGTCGACGGCGCCGGCATTCGTGTCGAGCCGCGGCTTGGGACGATCGCCACCGGTCACGCCATCGCTCGTCTGGTTGAGCAGCAGCCGCTGCAGATCGTTCGGATCGCGATAGGCATCGGTCGGCAGCTTGATGTCGTTCGCCGACACCGGCTGGACCAGATAGGGAGTCACGACGATGACCAGTTCGGTTTCGCCGCGGCGGAAGCTGTCCGATTTGAACAAGGCGCCGAGTACCGGCACATCGCCGAGGCCGGGCATCTTGTCGATTGCCCCGATCGAACGATTGTTCAGCAATCCCGCAATCATGAAGCTTTCGCCCGAACCGAGCTCGACCGTCGTTTCCGCGCGGCGGATCGTTAGCGCGGGAACTTGGAAGCCCTGCATCTCGATCGCACCTTCGGTCGACAGTTCGGACACCTCTGGGCGTACGCGCAGGCTGATGCGGCCGTTCGACAGCACTGTCGGGGTGTATGCAAGGCTGACGCCATATTTGCGATATTCGATCGTCGTGCCGGCGAAATTGCCGGGGATCGGGACCGGGAATTCACCGCCCGCCAGGAAATCGGCCGTTTCGCCCGAGATGGCGGTGAGGTTCGGCTGCGCCAGCGTGGCGACCATGCCGGACCGTTCGCCGATATCGAGCGACGCGATCAGGTCGAGGCCGAACAGGCGTCCCGCACCCGCAAGGCTCCGCGTGCCCGACGGCGTGGTGATCTGATATGAAGTGCCGAGGAACGGAGAATTGATCGGCAGGCCTGTAACAGGATTATAGGGGCGGGGTACGGGGCTACCGGGGAACACCGCGGTCGGGGCAGGGATGTCGGTAATGGTGCCCGGAGTCCGGCCGCCGAATACACCGCCGAGGAAACCTCCCGTAGTGTCGCGCGTCAGGACGTTGCCGCTGATTTCCTTCATCAGCGAACGGTTCACTTCGGCAATGCGGACCTGGAGATTGACCTGGAGCGGCGTCGCCGTGCGCAGGCGCGACAGGACCTTGGTCTGTTCGCCCACGAAGGCCTGCACCAGGCGCTCGGCCTCGGCGGCGTCGTCGGGCGACTGGACCGTGCCGGTCAGCAGGACAAAGCCGTTCATCGGATTTGCCGAGATGCTGGCATCGGGCATGGCCAGCGACAGCATCTGGTCGATCGTCTCGATATTGTTGCCGACGCGGGCGACGGTCGAAAAGACGACGCGACCGCTGGCATCGGTGGCATAAATGCTGGTTTCGCCGGGCTTCTTGCCAAAGATATAGAGCTGACGGCCCGAGCGGACCTGGACGTCGGCAACTTCGTCATTGGCGACGAAAACGTCGGACATCGAGGCGGGGAGGCTGACCAGACGGCCGCGACCTACCGACAGCTCGATGCTGCCGCTCGCGTTCTGGACGGCCTGAGCCGCGGCGGGCTGCGAGGGCGCCGCGATCAGCGTGGCGGCCACAAGGCCGATGGCCAGGGTGCGCGCCAGGGCCGCCGCCTTGAAATTGGCTTTGCTGTTCATCTTATTTACCCCCAACCGGAACTTCGGTCATCTTGTCGCCGCGCGTCACGCGCACGACCGGACCGGAGACGGAGCGTCCCCCCACGGACGGCGTGGAGCCGCCGTCATTCATTGCAGCTTGCGCCGCCCGCGGCGGGGCCGACACGCGGCCGCGCACCGGGATCCAGAAGCGCGACACGTCGCCGCCCGTGGTCACCGACGAGCGGCTGGCGACCGGACGCGCAGCGACTTCGGCCAGCATCCGCTTTTCCGCCGCCGAGCCGCCCTTGGCCGGCACATTGACATCGCCCGACGCGATGGCCGCATCGAGTTCGCCGGCGCTTTCGGCCAGCGGCCGCAGGGCGAGCGACAATTTGCCCATGTCCTGCGCGACAGCAATCTTCTCGGCGATTTCCGGCGTGGCTTCGAGCGTTACCGAGCCGAAAGTGCGAACCGGGGTCTTTCCGGTTTCATCCTCGGCATCATAACGCTGGTCGGTCGCCAATATGCGGACATTGCGAACGATCGTCTCGGCGGTGAATATCTGCTTGTCGGGAAAGCTGCTGCCTTCCTCGACCGCGATAGTCTGGGCCAGCACCACATCGACGCGGTCGCCCGGAAAGACGAAACCGGCGACGCCCTGTTCCTGTGATACCTTGACCGTGACGGCGCGCATGCCCGGGCCAAGCGCCGCCGCAAGGAAACCGCGATCGTCGGGATGGACGAGCGCGCCTTGCGTCAGCGGCTGGCCCGCCGTGATCGGGTAGCGCACGACCGTGCCGACCAGCGTGTTCACGTCGGTTTTGTCCTTCATGAAATAGGCCTTCTCGACCAGTTCCTTTGGCCAGGGCTGAAAGCGGAAGCTGTCCGGACCGACAATCGTTCCGACGGGCAATGGTCGGGTCGCGACAAGGATCGACGGGCCGGTAATCTCCGGCGCCGCGGCCGCACGGGCCGGCGGGGCTGCTGCCCCGCGCATGACCTGGTTGACCCCGAACGCCGCGCCGATGGCAATCACCAGCGCGCCGACGATCAGCATAATCTTTCGCGTATCCATGACGATTTTTCGCCTCCTGCACCGACCAGAGCCGGCGGTGCTTGCCCTCAGGCCAAACCGATAGCCTGAAACTGGTTAAGATAGTGTTGGTGAAGCGCCCAAAGGCCCGCCGCCGCGATGGCGACCCCATAGGGCACCTCGACAGGCTTGTCCGAAGGACGCAATTTCATGTGGATAAGCATCACGGCCGACAAAATGCCGCCGCCGATCGCCATGATCGTGAGCGTCGGCAGGACCAGTGGGAGCGGGATCCAGAGCATCACCGCACCGATCATCTTGACATCGCCGCCGCCCATCGCGCCGATGGCAAACAGCCCCGCAAAGACAAGGAAGACCGCAAAGGCCGCGCCGAACTGAAGCGGTACGTCAGGCCACAGTGCGAAGCCGCTGGCGATCCAGAAGGGGATCGCGAGTCCTGCGATCACCGCATTGAGTTCGTTCGAGATCGTCCGTGACCTGATATCGCTGATCGCCGCGGCGATCATCATCAGAGCGAGGATGGTCATCAGGCCGAGCGTGATGGTGGCGCGTTCCATCGCCCCTGTCTACGCAACATGGCTTACCAAAGAGTAACCATCTTCACCGGCACGCGTGGCTTGCTTTCCGTGGCCCAATGGATATGCGGCAGCGCATGACCGACGCGCCGCCTTCCGCCACCGACGTACTTATCGTCGGTGCGGGCATCGCGGGTGCAAGCCTTGCAGCGGCGCTCGCGCCATGGCGCCGGGTGATGCTGGTCGAGGCGGAGGAATTGCCCGGTTATCATGCGACGGGCCGGTCTGCCGCCTTCTGGCACGAAAGCTATGGCGGGGTGGGGGTCCAGCCACTGACGATCGCTTCGCAAGCGACGCTGGTCAATCCGCCGCCCGCCCTTTCCGATCGCGGTTTCCTGTCGCCCCGCACCGCACTCACAATCGGACGGCGCTCCGAAGCCGCGATGGTCGACGCCTTCACGGCCGAATTTGCCGCGAAGGGAGTCGATGTCGAACGAATGTCGGGCGACGCGATTGGCGCGAGAATTCCCGGCCTGCGGCCCGGATGGAGCGAAGCCGCTTACGAAGCAGCATGCCGTGACATCGACGTCGGCAGGCTTCACGCAGCCTATCTTCGCGCAGCGAAGCGCGCCGGAACGACGCTGGTCACACGCAGCCGGCTAAACGGGGCGCATCGCGTCGGCGGCGGCTGGGACGTGCAGCTTGGCGACGACAGGATCCGTGCGACCCTGATCGTCAATGCCGCCGGAGCGTGGGCGGATCAGGTGGCCGCCGCCTGCGGCATTGCGTCGGTCGGGATCCAGCCCTATCGCCGCACGGTGATCCAGCTGCGGCTCGGTGTGCCCGTTCCCGCCGATCTGCCGCTCGTCGTCCATGTCGGCGGCGATTTCTATTTCAAGGGCGAGAGCGAGGGGCGGATCTGGCTCAGTCCGCATGACGAAACGCCGACCGAACCGCATGACGCGGCGCCGGAGGAGCTCGATGTCGCCATCGCGATCGAGCGGCTGCAATCGGTCGTCGACTGGCCGGTTGCCGCGGTCGATCGAAAATGGGCCGGATTGCGCAGCTTTGCGTCCGACCGCATTCCGGTTTTCGGTGCTGATCGGCACGAGGAAAGGTTCATCTGGTGCGCCGGGCAGGGCGGTTTCGGGATACAGACGGCGCCGGCAATCGCCGGGCTGCTCGCCGCCCAGCTCGGCGCGCCGATGCCGGATGATGCCATCGGGCGTGTCGATCCCATACCCTATTCCCCGGCGCGGTTCGCCTGATCTGGGCGCTTGCACGATGAAATGGCCGGATTAACATAAGTTTGACCGCGCCACCCCCGGCGCGGCCGACCAGTGGAGGAATGCATGGCCCATTATTTCGAGATCAGGAAGAACAAGGCCGGTGAATTTGTCGCCTATTTCAAGTATAATAGCGAAACGATCTTCTGGACCGAGGGGTATAGCAGCAAGGCCTCCGCCAAAAATGCCATCGAGTCGATCCTGAAGAACGGCCCGGGTGCGGAAGTCCGCGAGGCCGAATGATATATCTAGCGCGCGGGCGCCCGGCGCGCCCGCGCGATTTCCAGCGCTGCATTGCTGGCGAGCTGATCGGCGAGTTCGTTGTCGCCGTGCCCCGCATGGCCCTTCACCCAGATCCATTCGACCTTGTGCCGGGCGTTCTCCCTGACGAGACGCTGCCACAAATCAGCATTCGCGACGGGCTTTTTCGCCGCAGTTTTCCAGCCATTCTTCTGCCAGCCGAAAATCCATTTGGTAATGCCGTCGCGAACATAGACGCTGTCGGTCGACAGCTCGACGTTACAGCTGCGCTTGAGTGCAGCGAGCGCCTCGATCGCGGCCATCAATTCCATGCGGTTGTTCGTCGTATCGGGCTCGCCGCCCGAGAGCGTCTTCACGACGTCGCCCCAGCGCAGCACGGCGCCCCAGCCGCCGGGGCCGGGATTGCCCTTGCATGCCCCATCGGTCGCGACGATCACGGTCTTTCCGGTGCTTTCGGTCATGCGAGCGGGAACAGGTCGGCCGCGTCGGGCGCGCCATAGCGCTGCAGACGGGCGAGAAAGGGTGAGGGGTCCTTGCGCGTGACGAGCGCATCGGCAGGCGTATGGATCCAGTCGTGCGCACGCGTGAGCAGGAAGCGCAGCGACGCCCCGCGGGCAAGGAGTGGCAATGCGGCAATCTCGGCGTCCGAAAGCGTTATCTCGCTTGCATAGCCACGCATCAGCGCGCCCGCGCGCGCGGGATCGCACCGCGTGCCGTCGGCCGAAAAGACCCACGACGCGTGGGTGATGACAAGATCATAGGCGCGAAAATCGCTTGCCGCGAAATAGAAGTCGATAAGACCGGTGACGCGGTCGCCCAGCATCAGCACATTGTCGGGAAACAGATCGGCGTGGATGACGTGCCAAGGCAAATCGGTCGGCCAGTGTGCATCGAGGTAAGCGAGCTCGTCGCCCACGATCGCCTGCAGGCCGGGCAGCACGCCATCGAGATTGCCCGCCGCCTCGGCAACACCGCGCCAATGGCGATGGCCCATGCTGTTTTCGCGCCCGCCGGCATAGGTTTCGAGCGCGCGGTGCATCGCCCCGAGCGCCGCACCCGCGGCCTCGCACTGGGCGGGCGTGGGCTGGGTCAGCGAAATGCCCTGCAGAAACTGGATAAGACAGGCCGCGCGCCCCGAAATCTGCTGGATGGCGGCGCCCTCGCGATCGCGGATCATCGCCGGGACAGGGCAGGTCTGACCGGCAAGATGATCGAGCAGATCAACGAAAAAGGGCAGATCGCCCTGGCTGACACGTTTTTCATATAGCGTCAGGATGAAGCGCCCGCTGGTGGTTTCCAGCAGGAAGTTGCTGTTCTCGACCCCTTCGGCAATGCCCTTGCACGACACGACCGTGCCGATGTCGTAGCGGTCAACCAGTGCGGCGAGGTCGTCGGGTTCAACGTGGGTATAGACCGCCATCAGGCTGCTTCGAGCCCGCGCGGCAGCTTGAAAACCATATTTTCCTCGGCGGTGACCACGACATCCTCGGCGATCGGACGAACCGCCGCAACGGCGTCGATGACTTCGCGAACCAGCGTCTCTGGCGCGCTGGCCCCGGCCGTGATGCCGAGCGTCGCGATGTCGTGCAGCCATGCCGGGTCGATGTCGGTCCCGCGCTGGACAAGGGACGCCGGCGTGCCGAGCCGCTCGGCGACCTCGACAAGGCGCAGGCTGTTCGAGCTGTTGGGGGCCCCGATCACGATCATGCGGTCGCATTCGGCCGCGATCGCCTTCACCGCATCCTGGCGGTTCGAAGTCGCATAACAGATATCCTCGCCGCGCGGGCCGGTGATTGCCGGAAAGCGATGCTGTAACGCGGTGATGATGTCGCGTGTATCATCGACCGACAATGTCGTCTGCGTCAGGAACGACAGCATCTCCGGATCGGGCGGTGTCAGCGCCGCAACGTCGTCGACCGATTCCACCAGCGTCATCGCGCCGTCGGGCAATTGTCCGAGCGTACCGATTACCTCGGGGTGGCCCGCATGGCCGACAAAAATGATGTGGCGTCCGCTCTCGTGTGCCCGCTCCGCCTGCCGGTGGACCTTCGAAACAAGCGGACAGGTCGCATCGATATAGTCGAGACCGCGCAGCTCGGCTTTCGCAGGCACCGCCTTGGGCACGCCGTGCGCGCTGAATACGACCGGCACGCCGTCGGGCACCTGATCCAGCGATTCGACGAAAATTGCGCCCTTGGCCTTCAGGGAATCCACAACGTAGCGATTGTGGACGATCTCGTGGCGGACATAGACCGGCGCGCCATATTTCTGGAGCGCAAGCTCGACGATACGGATTGCGCGGTCGACGCCCGCGCAAAAGCCGCGCGGTGCAGCGATCAAAACCCTGAGTTCTGCCGCTTGGCTGCCGCCGGGGCGCGTCATCGGATGTGGAGCATTCATGATGCGCGCGCTCTAGCGCAGCAAGTCCCATGGGGTAAAGCGGCTTCATCCCCGTTCCCTTTGTCGTTCTCTTTGTTGCGCCCCGTTCATCGCGCCGATAAGAAGCGGCGCGCATGAAGCGGGATCATCTGTCCCGGCACCTGTTTGTGCGCCAGTTTGGAAAGCCCGATTATCATGATGTCCATTTCGCTCCCGTCCCGTAAGTTCCTGACCGTGCTGTGCGGCGCGGCGGCCATGGCGACGGTGGCGGGTTGCGCGAAGGACAATGAGATCGACCTTGCCGGCGGCGTCGGTATCACCGCGACGCGCAGCGCCTGCCCCGCGGTGGCCGTGCCGCTGTATACGGGTGACGTGACCTTGTTCGACCCCGCGACGAGCCGCGACGCGCGCGCGGTCGATGTCGTTGCCGCGATCACCAATGTGACGCCGCAGTGCAACGACGCGGGTGAGAAAGTCTATCAGCTCGCGAGCTTCGATGTAGTGGCGACGCGCCGCGATGCCGGGCCGGCGCGCACCCTGACCTTGCCCTATTACGCGACGGTGCTGCAGGGCGGAACCGCGGTCGTCGCGAAGCGGCTTGGCAATGTCTCCGTGACCTTTGCCGAAGGGCAGGTCCGGGGTGCCGGGCGCGGACAGGCTTCGGCTTATGTCGACCGCGCGGCCGCGACACTTCCTGCCGATATCCAGGAACGCATCACGCGCAAGCGCAAGGCGGGCGATCAGGACGCCGCAGTCGACCCGCTCAGTCTTCCCGAAGTGCGCGCGGCGGTCCAGCGGTCGAGCTTCGAACTGCTTGTCGGCTTTCAGCTGACGCAGGATCAGCTCGAATATAACGTCCGACGATAACACGGCGGCGGCGCCTCCGCGTCGTTCGCATTTTCACGCCCTGCGCGCCGCCCGGTGACGCAGGGCTTTTCGCGTACGCCAAGCTGCGATAGGGCGCGCGCAAGAGTTTCCCCGATCAAGATAGGCCAAGCCCCGTGACCCTGTTCAGCCGTTTTTCCGACCATATCGGCGCCGCGCTCGACGCGCTTGCCGCCCGCGGCGCCGTTCCGGGCGACCTCGACCGCTCGGCAATCAGTGTCGAACCACCGCGTGACCCCGCCCACGGTGACGTCGCGACCAACGCGGCGATGGTGCTCGCCAAGCCCGCGGGGATGAACCCGCGCGCGCTTGCCGACCTTTTCGTCGCCGAACTTGGCGCTCTGGACGAAGTGACCGAGGCGAGCGTCGCCGGTCCCGGCTTTATCAACCTGCGTCTCGCCGATGACAGCTGGCGCGACGAACTGGCGCTTATCTTCAGCGAGGGCGGCGACTACGGCCGTTCGACGATGGGACAGGGGCGGCGCGTCAACGTCGAATATGTCTCGGCCAATCCGACCGGGCCGATGCACGTCGGCCACTGCCGCGGCGCGGTCGTCGGCGATGCGCTCGCGGCGCTGCTCGAATATGCGGGGCACGACGTGATCCGCGAATATTATGTCAACGATGCCGGGGCGCAGGTCGACGTGCTCGCGCGCTCGGTGCACATGCGCTACCGCGAAGCGCTTGGTCAAGAGATCGGCGCGATCCCCGAGGGGTTGTATCCGGGCGACTATCTGATGCCGGTCGCGAGCAAGCTCGCGGTCGAATATGGCGATCGCTTCGTCGGCGCGCCCGAAAGCGCATGGCTCGGCCTGTTCCGCGCCGAAGCGGTCAGCGCGATGATGGACATGATCCGTGCCGACCTCGCCAAGCTCGGCATTCATCACGACCTCTTCTCGTCCGAAGCCGAGCTTCAGGCCGAAGGCAAACCCGCTGCCGCCGAAAAATGGCTGCGCGAGCATGATCTTGTCTATGATGGCCAGCTCGAAGCGCCGAAGGGCGAGACGCCCGAGGATTGGGAGCCGGTCGAACTGCCGCTGTTCCGCTCGACGCAGTTCGGCGACGATCAGGACCGTCCGATCAGGAAGTCGGATGGCAGCTGGACCTATTTCGGCGCCGACCTCGCCTATCATTTCCAGAAAAGCCAGAATGCCGATGAGCTGATCGACATCTGGGGCGCCGATCACGCCGGCACCGTCAAGCGGATCAAGGCGGCGGTCGCCGCGCTCACCGGCGGCAAGACCCGCTTCGACGTCAAACTGGTGCAGATGGTGCGGCTGCTCAAAAATGGCGAGCCGTTCAAGATGTCGAAGCGCGCGGGCAATTTCGTGACGCTCGCCGATGTCGTCGACGAGGTTGGCAAGGAAGCGGTGCGTTTCACGATGCTGACGCGCAAGGCCGACGCACAGATGGACTTCGACTTTGCCAAGGTGGTCGAGGCGTCGCGCGACAACCCCGTCTGGTATCTGCAATATGCCAATGCCCGGATTTCGCGGCTGCGCAAGAAGGCCGCGGATGCCGGGATCGATCTGCCGGCGCCGGCTCCCGCGCGCCTGACCGACCATGAGCTGGGGCTGGTCAAGCTGCTCGCGCAATTCCCGAGGATCGTCGAATCGGCGGCGTCGGCGCGCGAGCCGCACCGGATCGCCTTCTATCTGGCCGACGTCGCGGCGGCCTTCCACGCATGGTATAATCTCGGCAACGACGATCCGTCGGCGCGCATCGTTCTCGACAATGACCCCGAACTGACCGCGACGCGGCTTTATTTGGCCGACGGAATCGGGCAGGTTATCCGAAACGGGTTGTCCCTGATGGGGGTAGAGGCGCTCGAGGAGATGAACTGATGGCCGAGGGGAAGGATGCGGGGCAGGGAGATACGGGGCTTGGCCTCGAGGATGAGGACCGGCTCCCCTGGCTCGAGGCCGCGGACGGGTTCGAGGACGATGGTGAAGTTTCGCCCGCGCGTCTGCTGGTCATGGTCCTCGGCGGACTGCTTCTCATCGGTGCCGTACTCGGCGGCCTGTGGTGGATCCAGAACGGCGGCGCGCGCGGCAAGGGCGAACTGATCGCCGCCCAGCAGGGCGACTACAAGGTTGCGCCCAAGACCGATGGCGCAAAGGCTTTCGAGGGCGAGGGCGACGCGAGCTTCTCGGCCAGCGAAGGCGCCGAGCCCGCGGGCAAGGTGGATCCCACCCGCATGCCCGAGGAACCGGCTGTGACACCGGAGGAGCGCGAAGCCGCGTCAAAGAAGGCTGCCGCCGACAAGGCAGCCGCTGCAAAAGCGAGCATCTCAAAGGCCGTTCCCGCGGACAAGGCAAAGGCAGTCGCCGTCAAGGCGCCCGATGCCGATCCCCGATCCAAGCCGGCAGCACCGGGCGGTGCGATGATCCAGCTGGGCGCGTTCAGCAGCGACGCTGCAGCGGCGAAGGCGTGGACGAACCTGTCGAAGCGTTTTGCCTATCTTGCCGAACTCAACAAGAGCGTTTCGCCGGCGAAGGTCGGCGACGGCACGGTCTATCGCCTGCGCGTGTCGGCGGGAACCGCCGCCAATGCAGCGAATTTGTGTGGCAAATTGCGCGTTGCGGGTGAAAATTGCGTCGTCGTCCGCTGATTCGGCCCGTTTGGCCGCAGACGCCGTTGGTACGATCGGGCCGCTATGGCATGTCTGGCGCCTGGCTGCCGTCCGGGGGGCGGCCGCCGATGGAGTTTGACGGACGATGATACCTGCCATTTTCGGCCTGTCGGGCCTGACCCTGACCGACGACGAGCGCGCCTTCTTCCGCGACAGCGACCCGGCGGGCTATATCCTGTTCGGGCGCAATATCGAGAACCGCGGACAGCTGCGGCGCCTTACGGATGAGCTTCGGGCGCTCGACGGTCGTGCCAACCTGCCGATCCTGATCGATCAGGAAGGCGGGCGTGTGGCGCGCATGAAATCGCCCGAATGGCCGCTTTTTCCGAGCGGCGCCGCATTCGACGCGCTTTACGATCGCGCGCCGGCCAGCGCCATCGAGGCCGCGCGGCTCAACGCGATGGCGCTTGCGGCGATGCTCGCTGAAGTTGGCATCACCGTCGACTGCCTGCCCCTGCTCGACGTTCGCCAGCCGGGCGCGAGCGATGTGATCGGTGATCGCGCGCTTGGCAGCGAGCCGATGCGCGTCGCGGCGCTCGGGCGCGCGATCCTCGGCGGATTGCAGGACGGCGGGGTCGTCGGGATCGTCAAGCATATTCCGGGACACGGCCGCGCACTGCTCGACACGCATGAGGCGCTGCCGACGGTCACGGCCTCCGATCGTGACCTGCAAACCGATCTCGCACCCTTCGCGGCGCTCCGCGATGCCGCGATGGCAATGACCTGTCACGTCGTCTTCGACGCTTGGGACCCCGACCGGCCCGCGACATTGTCGCCAGTCGTGATCGACAGCGTCATACGCCAGCGGATCGGCTTTCACGGGCTGCTGATGACCGACGATCTCGATATGAAGGCACTGTCGGGCGACGTGCCGTCGCGCGCCGCCGACGCGATTACGGCCGGGTGCGATATCGCGCTCAACTGCTGGGCGAGGATGGGCGATATGGTCGGGATCGCGAATGCACTCGATCCGATCAGCACCGTTTCGCGCGCGCGCCTCCAAGGGGCCATGGATCGCATTTCGGGGGCCAGCGACGCGCGCGAGTTTGCGACCCTCGTCGATCAGCGCGACGCGCTGCTGGCGATGGTCTGATCGCCGATGGAGGAGCTGCCGCTCGATTTCGAGATCGTACCGGCGGCGCCAGAGCGCGAGGATGCCCTGCAGCTTTCGTTCGAAAGCTGGGAAGGGCCCCTCGATCTCCTTCTCGCACTCGCGCGTGGCCAGAAGGTCGATCTCAAGCAGATTTCGATCCTTGCACTCGTCGAGCAATATCTGACCTTTATCGCCGGCGCGCGCGAGCTGAAGCTCGAAGTCGCGGCCGATTATCTCGTGATGGCGGCATGGCTCGCCTATCTCAAATCGGCGCTGCTGCTGCCCAAGGATCCGCTCGAGGATCCGTCGCCTGACGAGCTCGCACTGCGCCTGCAATTACGGCTGCAGCGGCTCGCGGCGATGCGCGATGCCGCGGCGCGGCTGCTCGCGCGCGACAGGATCGGCCGCGACGTTTTCCTGCGTGCAAAGCCCGAGGGGCTGCGCGACATCAAGGTGCGGCGCTGGGACGCCAGCCTCTATGAACTCCTTGCGGCATACGGGCAGGTCAAGCTGCGTTCCGAACCCGTCGTCCATATGGTGTCGCGCCGCCCGGTCGTCACGCTCGATGCCGCGCTCCATCATTTGCAGCGGATGCTGGGCGTGAAGCTCGACTGGGCCGAACTCTCCGATTTCCTCCCGGCTGATTATGACGGAGCGCTCCGTCGCTCCGCGATCGCATCGAGTTTCGTCGCCGCGCTCGAACTGGCGCGGCAAGGCCGCGTCGACCTGAAGCAGGACGGCGCATTCGAACCGCTTTATCTGAAGGCCGCACAAGCATGATCGACGATCTCGAACGCGCAATAGAGGCGATGCTCTTTGCCAGCGACAAACCGCTCGACGCGCGGCAGGTCGCGGGCCGTCTGGGCGACGAAAAGACGTCGGGAGAGGTCCGGACGATTATCCAGACGATCGCCGCACGTCATGCAGGCAGCGGGATCGAGCTCGTCGAGCGCGGCGGGCATTGGCATTTCCAGACCCCCGCCGATCTCGCGCACCTGCTGCGCCGTGAGCGCGACGATCCGCGCAAGTTGTCGCGTGCCGCCGCCGAGGTGCTTGCGATTGTCGCCTATCACGAGCCCGTGAGCCGCGCCGAGATCGAGGCGATCCGCGGCGTCCAGACCTCGAAGGGCACGCTCGACGTGCTGATGGAGGCCGAGTGGATCGCACCGGCAGGGCGGCGCGAGGTTCCTGGGCGCCCGCTCATCTACAAGACGACCGACGCTTTCCTGCAACATTTCGGCCTCACGAGCCGCAAGGACCTGCCGGGAATTGAGGATCTGCGTGCGGCGGGACTGCTCGACCCGGTCGATCTCGCTTTCGAGGAAGCGATGGGCGAACTGGACCTAGTAAAAGACGGTGAAGAGGCCTAGATGAGCCCTTCAAGGAGAATTTGAGATGGGTAGCTTCAGCATCTGGCACTGGCTCGTGGTTGGGATTCTCGTCCTGCTGCTGTTCGGCAAGGGCCGTTTTTCGGACATGATGGGCGATGTCGCAAAGGGCATCAAAAGCTTCAAGAAGGGCATGGCCGACGACGACGCGCCGACCCCCGCACCCAAGCACATCGAGGGCCAGCGCGCACCCGACGCCACACCGATGTCGACGCCGACGGCCGAGCACGACAAGCTCTGAACGCCAGTCCCCGGCGGAGAATTAGGCGATGTTCGATGTTGCGCCCACCGAGCTGCTCCTCGTGGTGATGGTGGCCCTGGTGGTTATCGGTCCCAAGGATCTGCCCAAGGCGATGCGCTTTGTCGGCAAATGGATGGGGAAAGCCCGCGGCATGGCGCGCCATTTCCGTTCGGGTCTCGATACGATGATGCGTGAGGCCGAGCTCGAAGAGCTTGAAAAGCAGTGGCGCGAACAGAATGAGGCGATCATGCGCGAATTTCCGCGGATCGACGACGTGAATGCATCGCCGGCGACCCCTTCGGTGACGACGCCAGCCGAACCGGCAGCCACCGAACCGGCAACCGAAACCGCGATCGATGAGGCCGCCGCAGCCAACCCGCCCGAAACCCATGTCGTACCGCCGAAGGACGGCCCGCTGCCGTGACTACGGAAAACGCGACCGACGAGGATGGCGCCGGCGGCAAGATGCCGCTGCTCGATCATCTGATCGAACTGCGTTCGCGCTTGCTGAAATCCTTGCTGGCGATCGGCCTCGCCTTTGGCGTGTGCCTCTATTACGCCAAGCCGATTTTCGGCATTCTCGTCCAGCCGCTCGTCCGGGCGGGGCAGGGCAAGCTGATCTATACGCAGCTGTTCGAGGCCTTTTTCGTCGAGATCAAGGTCGCGCTGTTCGCGGCAATGATGATCGCCTTTCCGGTGATTGCGAACCAGCTGTGGAAATTCGTCGCGCCGGGCCTGTTCAAGCAAGAAAAGCGCGCGCTGCTCCCGTTCCTGCTCGCGACCCCGGTCCTGTTCGCTATCGGTGCCAGCTTCGCCTATTTCATCACCATCCCGATCGCGCTCAAGTTCTTGCTCGGATATCAGGGCAATGTTGGCGGGATCACACAGGAAGCGCTGCCGTCGGTCGGCAATTATCTGAGCTTCACGATGCAGTTCATCATGGCGTTCGGCATCGCTTTCCTGCTGCCGATCCTGCTCATGCTGCTCGAGCGATCGGGGCTGGTGACGCGCGAACAGCTGGTTTCGGCGCGCCGGTACATGATCGTCGCCGCGTTCGCGATCGCTGCGGTCTTTACCCCGCCCGACATCCTGAGCCAGCTGCTGCTCGCGGTACCTTTGGTATTTCTGTATGAAATGTCGTTGCTTGCGATCTGGTTCACCCAGCGCCGACGCAAAACAGGCGCCGAAACGGCGCCTGTCGAGCCTCTCGAAGAGGCTTAGGGTAAGTTACTGCAAGATCAGTGGATGGCGTCGCTGCCTGCCTGACCGACCGACTCGATGTCGCGGCCAGCTCCCTTCACCGTATTGCAAGCAGTGACCAGAACGCTGGCAAGCAGAGCGAGGAGGATTGCACGGAAACTCGTCATTTTTCTAACCTCTTCAGGATTGGATGCAAAATGGCCCGGCACGCTTCGAGGGGGGGGAGGGAATGCGGGCCGGGCCAATGTTGCTGAGCAGCGCTGCGGGGGGGCGATGACCGCTGCTCGAAGGGAGAACGACCGAGGCAGCCGATAGGTTCCCGAAAAAAACGCATGGATGAAATTTTTTTCGAAAACTTTTGAATCGCTTGGATTCCAAAGGCTTGTGATCAGAGTGTCGTCAGTCCGCTGAGCACTGCGAGGCCAAGGAAGGCGAGGAAACCCATGGAATCGGTCGTCATCGTAACGAAAATCGAACTCGCGACCGCCGGATCCTGATCGAGCCGGTCGAGGAGCAAGGGTATGGCGACGCCCGCTACGCCTGCGACGAAGATGTTCACGATCATTGCCGCGGCGATCACCGCGCCGAGTTGCGGATTGCCGAACCACAGCGCCGTCGCGGTGCCCGCGATGAGCGCGATCGTCCCGCCGTTGAGTAGAGCGATCTTCATTTCGCGCCAGATCGCGCGCCAGCTGTTCGAATCGGTCAGCTGGTTCATGGCGAGCGCGCGGACGGTGACCGCCAGCGTCTGCGTTCCGGCATTGCCGCCGACACCCGCGACGATCGGCATCAACGCTGCGAGCGCGACCATATGTTCGATCGCGCCCCCGAAAAGCCCGACGATCGTCGAGGCGACGAGCGCGGTGCCGAGGTTGGCGATCAGCCAGCGGACGCGCGCGCTATATGTTTCGCGGATCGGTTCGTTGATGTCGCCGTCGCCGGCACCCGACAGGCGCAATATGTCTTCGCCCGCCTCTTCCTGGATGATGTGAACGACGTCGTCGACCGTGATCATGCCGACGAGCCGTCCGCCCTTGTCGACGACCGCCGCGGAGATCAGCGCATATTTCTGGAAGCGCAGCGCGACCTCTTCCTGATCCATATCGACCGGGATCAGCGTCTGCTCGCGCTTCATCACGTCGCTGATCGCAATGTCGCGCGGGGTACGGAGGATCCAGCTCAGCTGGCAGGTCCCGACCGGCTTGTGCATCGGGTCGACGACAAAGATTTCCCAGAAGTCGCTGGCAAGTTCGGTATCTTCGCGCAGGCGATCGATCACGTCGCCGACCGTCACATGTTCGGGCACTGCAACGAGGTCGCGCTGCATCAGGCGACCGGCGGATTCTTCGGGGAAGGACAGGGCGTCCTCGATCGCGGCGCGATCTTCGGGCTCCATCGCCTGGAGGACCGCCTGCTGCTCGTCCTCCTCCATATCCTCGATGATCGCGACGGCGTCGTCGGTATCGAGCTCGGACGCGAGCTCGGCCACTTGCTCCGGCGCGAGGAGGTCGATCAGTTCCTCGCGGACATAATCGTTCATCTCCGCCAGCACATCGGCCGACAGCATGTCGCCTAGCACCGCGGCGAGCATCGGTCGCTCGTCCGTACGCGCGAGTTCGAACAGATCGGCGATGTCCGCGGGGTGGAGCCGGCCGACGCGTTCGCGTGCCGCCTCGCCTTCACCGGCCTCTGCCAGTTCGATCACGTCGCGCACGAATTCGGGCTTCAGCCGATCATCCTCATCGAGTTCGGTGTCGGCTTCACGCGCCGGCTGTTCGCGGTCGCGCTCGTCTGCAACGACGACATCTTCGCCCGGCAGGGATTCTTCGCGTTTGTCCATCGCGCGGTCCTCCCTGGTCTCTTGCGGCGTCCGAGCTTTCCCCTAGTGCCGCCACCCGCCGATGGCAACGCCGCGCGCGCCTTTTCGACAATTAGTGCGTGGCCTTGGACGCCGCGTCGGGCTATGGGACCGCCAACCCCAGACCGCAGGAGTTTCAATATGTCCGATACCCTTACGCTTTCGCTGTCGACCGGCGATGTCGTCATCCGCCTTCGCCCCGACCTTGCGCCGCAGCATGTCGAGCGCATCACCAGTCTTGCGAAGGAAGGCTTTTATGACGGCGTGGTGTTCCACCGCGTGATCCCGGGTTTCATGGCGCAGGGCGGCGATCCGACGGGCACGGGCATGGGCGGCAGCAAGCTTCCCGACCTGCCGCAGGAATTCAGCAGCGAACCGCACATCCGTGGTGTCTGTTCGATGGCGCGTGCACAGAACCCGAACAGCGCGAACAGCCAGTTCTTCATCTGCTTCGAGGACGCACGCTTCCTCGACAACCAGTACACCGTCTGGGGCGAAGTCACCGAAGGTATGGAAAATGTCGACGCGCTGCCCAAGGGCGAGCCGCCGCGCGAACCCGGCAAGATTGTCAAGGCGACCGTCGGCTGATCGGACAAGTCCCCGCTTCGGCGGGGACTTTTTTTGTCT
Source organism: Sphingopyxis sp. (assembly GCA_017745175.1). Classification (GTDB taxonomy): domain Bacteria; phylum Pseudomonadota; class Alphaproteobacteria; order Sphingomonadales; family Sphingomonadaceae; genus Sphingopyxis. Next base: position 86,516 of record JAGHZY010000009.1, read on the forward strand.
AGTCGCCGATGAAGCCGTTCAGGCGTTCGCACGCGGCGATCCAGTCTTCCTTGAACGCCTGCACGACCTGTCCGGCGCCCATCGCCTCGTTCATCAGCCCGACGCCTTGGCCGACCCAATAGGTCGCGAGTGCCTTGGCGCCTTCGTGGCCGCCTTCGGACAATTTGTCGACCTTGCGCAGCGCGGGTTCGCTGACCAGCGACTGGAGCGGCATCGGTAGCGGTTTCGGCGCGCCCTCGGCTTCCCATGCGTCGGTCCACGGCGAACGCAGCTGGCGCGAGGGCTTGCCGGTGCGGCTCTTTGATCGCACGGTGTCGCGCGCCGAGGCGGCGAGCATCTTTTCCTTCACGACCGGATTGGTTTCGGCTTCGGCGGTGGTCAGCCAGACCGATCCGCACCAGGCGCCATGCGCGCCCATCGCCATCGCCGCCGCCATCTGGCGTCCGGTAACGATGCCGCCCGCGGCCAGGATCGACGTGTTCGCACCGATCGCCTCGACCGCCGCGGCGACTTCGGGGACGAGCACCATGGTCGCGACCTCGCCGCAGTGACCGCCCGCTTCACCGCCCGCGACGACGAGGATATCGACGCCCGCGCGGACTTGCGCGAGCGCGTGATCGCGTGTGCCGACCAGCGCCGCGACGGGCACGTTGTGGTGCTTGCCGAGTTCGAGCATCAGCGGCGGCGGGACACCGAGCGCGTTGGCGATAAGCCGGATCGGGTGACGAAAGGCGACTTCGAGCAGCTTCGCCGCGCCGTCCTCGTGCATATTGTCACCGAAGCTCTGCCGCGCTTCCATCGCGGCTTCCAGCCCGGCAGCGTCGACGTCGAACTTGCCGAGCAGGTCGGCGGCGAATTTCAGGTGGGTTTCGGGCACTTTCGCGGCGCCGGATGATGGCGCGTCGCCCTTGCCCGCGAAACTGTTCGGGACGATCAGGTCGACGCCATAGGGGCGCCGGCCGATATGTTCGTCGATCCACGCCAGCTCTTCCTCGAGCCGTTCGGGCGGCAGCGCGGCAGCGCCGAAGACGCCCATGCCGCCCGCTTTCGACACGGCGACGACGACGTCGCGGCAGTGCGAGAAGGCGAGCAGGGGGAATTCGATGCCGAGCATCGTGCAGATGGGGGATTGCATGGGCCTCTCCGATTTTGTCGATCTTCGCTTATATCGCGCATGTCAGCGCCAGTTGACGTAAACGTCAAGTTGATTTGCCGCGCCAGCCGATTATCGCGGGTGCATGACCCAGTTCTCCTTGCCCGATTTCGACCTCGATGCCTTTGTCCGAGCCACTCTGGCCGAGGATCTGGGGGCGGGGGGCGACATCACCTCGATGGCGACGATTCCCGCCGATGCGCGCTTCGGCGGGGTGATGGACAGCCGCGATGCGATCACCGTCGCGGGGCTGCCGATCGCCGAGCGATTCTTTCGCGCACTCGAACCGGCGATGGAGATCGATATCCTTGCGGAGGAAGGCGCCGGGGTGGCCGCGGGCAGCGACCTGATGCGCCTGTCGGGCAATGCGCGCGCGATGCTGACCGCCGAGCGGTCGGCGCTCAACACGGTGCAGCATCTGTCGGGAATCGCGACGATGACGCGCCAATATGTCGACGCACTCGCCGGCACGGGCGCGACGCTGCTCGATACACGCAAGACGATCCCCGGCCTGCGCGTGCTCGAGAAATATGCGACGCGTATGGGCGGCGCGAAGAATCACCGCATGGGCCTGTGGGACGCGGCGATGATCAAGGACAATCACGTCGCGGTCGCGGGGTCGGTCGAGGAAGCGGTTCGCCGCGCGGTCGCCGCGGGGATCGCGGACATCATCGTCGAGGTCGATCGCGTGGCGCAGGTCGAACCCGCACTGAAGGCCGGAGCGACGCACCTGCTGCTCGACAATATGGGACTCGACGAACTGCACCAGTGCGTCGCGCTGGTCGGCGGCGCGGTGCCGACCGAAGCGTCGGGCGGTGTGCGGCTCGACACGATCCGCGACATCGGCGCGACCGGAGTGACCTATGTCTCGGTCGGGCGGCTGACGCAGTCGGCGCCGGCGGCGGACATCGGGCTCGACTTTGCGCTGGCCTAGCGCCGCCCTGCTGGCGCTGATACCCGTCGCGGCGCAGGCACAGGCGCCGTCCTGTACGGCGCCCGACCGGGTGGCGGTGCCCCGCCTCGAACAGCCGAAGCGCGGCGAGCCCGTGCGCAACCCCGCGATCACCGGCTATCTGCTGAGCATGAGCTGGTCGCCACAGCATTGCGCCGACGTGCGCGACCCGAAAGGTGCACGCGACCGCTTCCAGTGTTCGGGAGAGAACGGCCGCTTCGGCTGGGTGCTGCATGGCCTGTGGCCCGAGACCGACACCCCCGGCTATCCGCAATGGTGCCGTCCGGCGAAAATCGTGCCGCAGCCGGTCCTGAAACGGCATATGTGCATGACCCCGTCGGCGCAGCTGCTCCAGCACGAATGGGCGAAGCACGGGACGTGCATGAGCCCGGACCCCGCCGCCTATTTCCGCTCGGCCGCGATCCTGTTCCGCGCGGTGCGTTTTCCCGACATGACGGCGCTGGCGGGCCGGCCGCAGACCGCGGGCAGCATCCGGCGTGCCTTCGCCGCTGCCAACCGGGGCGTGACGACATCGATGATCGCGGTATCGGCCGACCGGCAGGGGTGGCTCGACGAAGTGCGCCTCTGTCTGGGGCCGCGCATGAAACCCGCGCGCTGCAAGCCCTTTCAATATGGCGCGAAGGACGGACGGCAGATCCGCGTCCGCGCAAAACCCGCTCCTTAAGTCCGGAACGGCAAAGCGTGCCATGGCGGGACGCCGCCGCATTAACGATCTTTTAACCTTATCGACTCGTTAACATGGTCCTAGCCTCGGTTCCATGGACTCGGATGATCATATCGATATTCGCGGCCTCGTTCGCGATCATGGGGCCCGGCAGCTGGTGATTGCACGGCTCAACGCCCCGGCGGACTGGCAGGGCGAGCTTCGCACGGCGCTTGTGGCGCACCGCGAGCCGGTCACGATCTTTTCGAAGAACGACTTCCACCTGTTTCTTCAGAGTTTCGCGATTTTCTTTACCGCGACGATGATGTTCCTGATCTGACAGCGGTTTTCGACCGGTAGTTGCCATATCCATCATCGTCACCCCGGACTTGATCCGGGGTCCATTAAAGCAGCGTCTGGAAGAATGATCCCGGATCAAGTCCGGGATGACGAGAGAGGCTAAACCGCGACCGTTTCCTCCAAGGCAGCCCTAGTCGCAGGCGCGGTGCAGCCTGACCGCGAGCCACGCCGAGACGAGGCACATGGCGGCGCTCATCAGCAGCTGATCGACGGTGCCGACGCCCGCGAATCCGAGCCCCATCGCGAGCAGCGAGCCCGCGACCATCGCGCCCGAATTGACGATATTGTTCGCGGCGACGGTACGCGCGGTCTGGTCCTTGGGCACCGTGGTCGTGAGAAAGGCGTAGAGCGGGACGACGAACATGCCGCCGCTGATCGCGATGCCGAGCAGGCTGAGGAGCAGCGGGATGACGCGGTCGTGCGCGAGGAAACCGCGGATGTCATAGAGCGCGCCCGCGGGTTCGGCGCCCCAGTTGCGGCAAACCCAATAGAAGGCGACGACGAAGACCGCCATGACGAGCACGCTCGCGGGGCTGTAGCGAGCCGACACCTCGCCCTTGAGCAGCCGGTTCACCGCGACCGATCCGATCGCGATCCCGATCGAGAAGACGGCGAGAAACAGGCTGGCGACGCTCTTGTCGGCGTGGAGGATATTCTTGGCGAGCGGCGGGAACTGGATGAACAGCACCGCGCCGATCGTCCAGAAGAAGCTGATCGAGAGGATCGCGAGATAGAGGCGCGGGATGTGCATCGTGCCGCGAACGAGCGCGACCGACGAGCGGATGATATGCCAGTCGATCCCGGTTTCCGCATGCTCGGGCGGCGCGGGGGGCACCTTGCGGCCCGTCCAGTAGCCGATCGCGGCGACGAGGACGACGCCGATCGCGGCCCATTCGACGTCGATCACGCCCGCGAGGATCGTGCCCGCGAGAATCGCGATATAGGTGCCGGCCTCGACCAGCCCGGTGCCTGCGAGCACCTCGTCGCTTTCGAGATGCTGCGGCAGGATCGCATATTTGATCGGGCCGAAAAAGGTCGAATGGATGCCCATCGCGAACAGCGCGAGCATCATCAGCGGAATGGCGATCAGGTGAACGGCGAAGCCCAGCCAGGCAAGCACGAGCCCCGTGCCGCCGACGAGCATGATCAGAATTTCGCAGAATTTGACGATGCGGATGATCCCCGCCTTGTCGCGCGTGTCGGCCAGCTGGCCGGCGAGCGCCGAAAGCAGGAAGAAGGGCAGGATGAACAGCCCCGTCGCGACCGCGCTGAACAGCGTTTCCGAAGCTTCGCTGTTGAACACGCCGTAAACGACGAACAACACCATCGCGTTCTTGAACAGATTGTCGTTGAACGCGCCGAGCAACTGGGTGACGAAGAGGGGCAGGAACCGGCGTTGATTCAGCAGCGCAAAGGAACCGGTCATTGAAAATCCATCTTGTAGCCCGACATGGCGGCAACTCCCCCCGCGGGGCAATATGGTTGTCGCCCGGGGGGCTTATCGGTTAGGGCATCCGGGGTCAAAGCCGATTTCGGGGCCCATGTTGGAACGGACATATCGACGGGGATCATGCTGAGTCTTCCCAATATCCTGACCTTGTCGCGCATCCTTGCGGTGCCCATCCTGCTTTTCCTGCTGTGGCCGGGGGTGCTCGAAGGATCGCACCAGCCAAAGCCGATCGACTATGCGCTCGCCTTCGGCCTCTACTGCCTGATGGGCATTACCGATTATTTTGACGGCTATGTTGCACGCTCGCGCGGGATCGTATCGCGCCTCGGCGCCTTCCTCGACCCGATCGCCGACAAGATCATGATCGCTGCGGTGATTCTGCTGCTCGTCTTCACGCGCGATATTGCGGGCTATCATGTGATCGCGGCACTGATGATCCTGCTGCGCGAGATCATCGTGTCGGGGCTGCGCGAATTTCTCGCGACGCTGCAGGTGTCGATGCCGGTGACGCAGCTCGCCAAGTGGAAGACGACCTTCCAGCTCGTCGCCTTCGGCGCGCTGATCCTCGCGGGCGCCTTGCCCGCGATGGCGTGGATCAAGATCGTCGGGCTCGTGTCGCTGTGGGGCGCCGCGGTGCTGACGCTGATCACCGGCTGGGATTATCTGCGCGTCGGCCTCAAGCATATGGATTGATCCGATGGTCTTGAATGTCGCCTATTTTTCCTGGGTTCGCGAACGAATGGGCGTCGGTGACGAAACCCTTGATATCCCGGAGAGCGTCGGCGACATCGGGACGCTGGTCGCGTGGCTGGCCGCGCGTGATGAACGCGGCGCGTCGGCCTTTGCCGAGCCTCACCGCATCCGGGCCGCGATCGATGGCGTGATGATGGGTCCAGATGCTCCGCTGTCGGGCGCACGCGAAGTGGCGCTGTTCCCGCCGGTGACCGGCGGATGATCCGCGTCCTCGTCCAGCCGTCGGCGATCGATGTCGCCGCCGAATTCGACCTGCACGATGCCGGCGGGCATGGCGCGAGCGCAAGCTTTGTCGGGCGCGTGCGCGGCGACGACGGATTGACCGAACTCTTTCTCGAACATCATCCCGCCATGACCGAAGCCGGGCTTGGCGATCTGGCGCACGCGGCGGCCGATCGCTGGCATCTTTCGGCACTGACGCTAATCCACCGCGTCGGCGCGATGATGCCGGGCGAGACGATCGTGCTCGTGCTCGCGAGCAGCCCGCACCGCGCCGAGGCGCTGTCGGCGTGCGCGTTTCTGATCGACCGGCTGAAGACCGACGTGATGCTGTGGAAGCGCGAAACCTTCGCCGACGGCGCGAGCCGGTGGGTCGAGCCGCGCGAAGGCGATCGCGGTCGCGCGGAGCGGTGGGATTAGCCTGTCGCGGGGCGAGGGAGTGGCGATTTTGGGGTGGATTCCGGACAATCGTCATCCCGGACTTGATCCGGGATCCATCGCAGCGCTGAAGTCATGGACCCCGGATCAAGTCCGGGGTGACGACGAAAGAGAGTGGCCGCTCCCGGTCGAAACCGGCTAACCGAAAGCAGGAGCCTGTTCACGAAACGACGCCCCTCCCGCCGTGGAGTCTCTCGGGGGCAACCCCGGCCATTCAGCCGCCCTGGTCGGGGCGCGCGGGCATCTGCATCAGGTTGATGAACGACATGACGACCGCGTCGTCCTGATTGGTCACGGTCATGCGCATCGTGAGCATGCCGCGGTCGGGCTTGCTCCGCGAGCGCACGACGTCGACGACCTCGCGCGTGATGCGCAGCACGTCGCCGGGGCGCACGGCGAGGCGCCATTGCAGATCGTCGATTTTCAGCCCGAGAAGCGGCGTATCCCCGAACGGCGCGGTTTCGACAAAATCGCGCATCACGACCGCGGCGACATGCCAGCCGCTGGCGATGATGCCACCAAAGCGACCGTTCGCCGACGCCGCGATGTCGATGTGCATCGGCTGGGGGTCATATTCTCTCGCGAAACGAATGATATCCGCCTCGGTCATCTCGATTGGGCCGCCGTGCCATTGCTGGCCGATCTTCAGATCATCGAGGAAGACGGATTTCGACATAGGGGGTCTCCATGGTCCCGGGCAGCCGAAGCTGCCGTCGGGATGCCGGGCGCGAGGATTTCGCGGCCGCCCCTATAGTCAACGCCCATGCCGGCCTCAACCGGACAGGCCATCGGCGGCGCAACCTTTTTACCGGCCCCGCCGATCGGCGGAAACGCGCCCCGGCCGCTGCCAGCCCATCAGCGTTTCCGCGCCTTCCATGCGCGAACCGCCGCCATCGTCTTTTCGATATGCGCCTGCGGCTTGCTATCGGTGTAGCTCAGCAGGATCGTGCCGTTGGGCGCGATGACATAGGATGTCCGGTTCGACAGCATCGTCCCGTCGGGGCGTCGCATCGTCGAGTCATATTTCGCCGCGACCTTCGCGCCCGGATCGGCCGCGACCGCGAACTTGTCGCGGCATTCGGACTTCGAAAACTCGGCCACGCGCTCGATATTGCCCGCAGTGACGCCGATGACGCGCGCGCCCAGCTTGTTGAAGTCGTCGCTCGACTCGGCGAACAGATGCGCCTCCATCGTGCAGCCCGGGGTGAAGGCGGCGGGGAAGAAATAGAGCACCACCGGCCCCTTCTTCAGCGCCTCCTTCAGCGACAGGCTGAACGGTTTGCCGCCCTGCGCCGCGCTCAGCGTGAAATCGGGCGCCTTTGCTCCCTGCTGGAGCGCCGCGATGCCCTGCCCGGGGAAAACCGCGACCGACAGGCCGAGGCCAAGGCAAGCCGCCATGGCGAATTTTGTCATGATTTTCATCTGCGGCCTCCAGCTCGAACGGCGGTGATATCTGCCGCCGGGACGAGTGTTTTACCGCCATATTCGCGAACCGCAATCGGCCCAAACGAGATAGCCGGCTGACGCTGCGCCGACGCACCCCCTTTGGCACGCGCGGCGCGGGCGCCAGCCGGCAATCCTCGCCCGATCAGCAGCGGCGACCGCCGCGATCGACCTCGCGGCCGATCAGTGCACCGGCGGCGCCGCCGATGATCGTGCCGGGCAGGCGGTCGCCATAGCGGTCGACCTCGCGGCCGAGCAGCGCGCCGGCGGCGCCACCGACGATCAGGCCCGTCGTTCCGCTGCCGCGGCGGCAATAATAGCGGCGGTCGCCGCGATAATGGTTGCGCCGGTAGTCGCGGCGATAGTCGCGCCGGTAGTCGCGATAATCGCCGCGGTCGCTGTAATAGCCATGATGGCGGTGGTGGCGGTCGCGCGCTTCCGCCTCGGCGGGCAGCGCTGCGAAGGTGCTGGCACCGATCAGCGCGGTCAACGCCAGTTTCTTGAGCAGGAACATTTATCTTCTCCGTCTTGCCCCCCGTGATCGAGATTAGGGCGGCAAAGATGGCGCTTGGCTGAACTGCCCGGCTCATCGGGCTCGATGCACATCGGTTCGGCGATATTTCGGGGCGGCCTGCCGCTGCCGATTGACCGCGTACCGCAAACGGCGCAGCATCGCCTTCATGACGCTCGTCTTCACACCCAGCGGCCAGCCGTGCGGCGCCCGTGTTACCGGCGTCGACCTGACGCAGCCGCTCGATTCCAGGACGATCGCGGAGATCCGCACCGCCTGGCTCGACCATCATGTCCTCGCCTTTCCCGGGCAAAAGATGCGCGAGGATGATCTCGAACGCTTCACCGGCTATTTCGGCGGTTTCGGCGACGATCCGTTCATCCGTCCGATTCCGGGGCACGATCATATCATCGCGGTGAAGCGCGAGGCCGACGAGACCGCACCGCTCTTCGCCGAAAACTGGCACAGCGACTGGAGCTTCCAGGCCCGCCCGCCCGCGGGTACCTGTCTGTTCGGCATCACCATTCCGCCCGTCGGCGGCAACACCGAATTTTCGAACCAGCACGCCGCGCTCGACGCGATGCCGGCGGAGCTGCGCGCGCGCGTCGAAGGGCTTCAGGCGATCCACAGCGCGCGCAACGGCTATGCCCCTTCGGGCATGTACGGCGCGAACGACAGGGATCGCAGCATGGACATCCGTTCGGGCGAGGAAGCGCTCGAAACGCAGATTCACCCCTTTGTCCGCGCGCATCCCGAAACCGGGCGCCTCGGGCTTTTCGGCTGCGCGGGCTATATCATCGGCTTCGACGGTCTCGACGACAGCGAGGGCCTGCCCCTCCTCCATGAACTGATCCAGTGGCAGGGCCGCGAGGAATTCCGCTACAGCCACGAATGGGAACCCGACATGCTGATCATGTGGGACAACCGTTCGCTGCTCCACCGCGCGACCGGGGGCTACGACGGCTATGACCGCCTGCTCCACCGCACGACGATCGCGGCGTGGGACGGATAGCGAAACCTCGCACCGGACCCGCGCGTTGCTCCCGCAGAAGGAGCAAGAACGATGACCCTCCCGCACAATCCAGTTCGACGCGTTGGTCGTGATCGCGCCGGCGGGCACGATGGGCGAACTTCGCCCGCTCTGGCACAAGGAGACAAGCGCGCGTCTTGTCGGCGAGCATGTGAGGGAGATGATCGACCGGCCCCTCGCCGATATCGAGGCGCTGCTTGTGGGCGAGGCCGCGCCGACTTCCTGATCAGGCGCGCGCTTCCTTGGCGAGCGTATTCACGACACCCCAAGCGATCAGCGCCTGCCCGCCGAAATAGAGCGGCCAGACGAGCCACATGGTGACGTTCTTCGACAGCGTCCCGCCCTCGCCGGCAAAGATGAAGAGGTCGCTCGCGAGGAAAGCCATTGCGCCGATGCCGGTGCGATAGCGCGGAAAGCGGCTGGTCCATGCCGCGGCGGCCATCGCGGCGACGAACAGCGAATAGGCCGCGGCGTGCCACCAGCCGGGCGCGGGGCTCAGCATCGCCCAGACGATCACCAGCGTCGCCGGCATTGTCAGCCAGCCGAGCAGGCGCTGCGACGGCGTCATCTGCGCGCGACGGTTCGTGAGGTACAGCGTGATCGCGATGACATGTCCCGCGACGAACGCCACGGCACCGGTCTCGAGCCCTTTCGCATCGAGCATCCAGTCGCCGAGCGCCCCGAAACCGAGGGCCGCCGCGATCAGCCAGCCGTTCCGTTCGCGCGCGTTCGCCGCGGCCCACAGCGCCAGAAAGCCGACTCCGCTCGTCTTCCACGCCCAGATCGCGGGGCCGTCGAGCCACTGCGCGACCGCGACCATGAAGCTCGCGCCCCCGGCCAGCGCGGCGAGCCACAGCCAGCGTGCCCGATCCCATCCCTGTTCCGCAGCCATGAACCTCCGCCCCTTTGCATCTTGTCTCCAACCGGACTAGTGCGCGGCGCAGCAAGCGCAAGTCAACGGTCAGGGTAAATGAGCTACGACATTCATATCATCGGCGGCGGCCTCGCGGGTTCCGAGGCGGCGTGGCAGCTCGCCGGGGCGGGCTATCGCGTGCGCCTGTCCGAAATGCGCGGCGGCGGTGACACGACCCCCGCGCACCAGGGCGACACGCTCGCCGAGATGGTCTGTTCGAACAGCTTCCGCAGCGACGACGGCGACAGCAATGCTGTCGGCCTGCTCCACCGCGAGATGCGCACGCTCGGCTCGATCATCATGCGCGAGGCTGACGCGACCAAGGTTCCCGCGGGCTCGGCGCTCGCGGTCGACCGCGACCTCTTCTCGGACGGCGTTACGCGGGCGCTCGCCGGCCACCCCAACGTCACCATCGTCCGCGAACGCATCGACACGCTCCCCGCTGCGGGGCTGACGATCGTCGCCACCGGTCCGCTGACCGCCGCATCGCTCGCGACCAGCATCGGTGCCGCGACCGGCAAGGATGCGCTCGCCTTTTTCGACGCCATCGCGCCGATCGTCTACCGCGACAGCATCGACATGGACGTCGCGTGGATGGCGAGCCGCTGGGACAAGGTCGGCCCGATCGGCGACGGCAAGGACTATATCAATTGCCCGATGGACAAGGACCAGTATCACGCCTTCGTCCATGGGCTGATCGACGGCGACAAGACCGATTTCAAGGACTGGGAAAAGGACACGCCCTATTTCGAGGGCTGCATGCCGATCGAGGTGATGGCCGAACGCGGCGTCGAAACCTTGCGCTTCGGCCCGATGAAAGGCGTCGGGCTCGACAACCCGCGCACCGGGCGCTGGCCCTATGCGGTCGTCCAGCTCCGCCAGGACAATGCGCTCGGCACGCTCTGGAACATGGTCGGCTTCCAGACCAAGCTCAAACATGGCGCGCAGGTCGAACTGTTCCGCACCATCCCGGGGCTCGAGAGAGCCGAATTCGCACGCCTCGGCGGCCTCCACCGCAACAGCTTCATCCGCTCGCCCGAACTGCTCGACGGCCAGCTTCGCCTCAAATCGGCGCCGCATATCCGCTTTGCGGGGCAGATCACCGGCTGCGAGGGCTATGTCGAAAGCGCCGCGATCGGCCTCGTCGCCGCGCGCTTCGCGATCGCCGAGCTCGGCGGTCGCACGCTGCCCCCGCCGCCGCCCGAAACCGCACTGGGCGCGCTGCTCGGCCATATCACCGGCGGCGCCGATGCATCATCCTATCAGCCGATGAACGTCAATTTTGGCCTCTTCCCGCCGCTCGCCGAGGATGTCCGCAAGAAGGACCGCAAGCTCGGCTATACGCAGCGCGCCGGAAAGGCGCTCGCCGAATGGATCCGGCAGGCTGAAGGCGTCGTGGCCTGACCAGATGCGATTCCCGGCGAAAGCCGGGACTCATGGCGCAGAGACCCCGGCTTTCGCCGGGGATCACATTATCAACAACTGCACTTCGGCTTCGCCGCCTGCTTCGGCGCGGTCGTCGCGAACTCGGCGCGCGTCAGGTCGCCCGATCTGTCGGCATCGGCGCCGGCGAAGCGCTGCCCCGTCGCCGCCGCCCATTCCTCGAAGGTCAGGAGATTGTTGCCGTCCTTGTCGAGCTTGCGGAACACCGCGGTGCGCGACGACATCAGCTCGACGCGGCTGATCCGGTCGTTGCGGTCGCGATCGAAGCGGTTGAAACGCCGCTCCTCGCGCGACGCCTCCTTTGCGGCGGGCAGCTCGGGCGGTGCGGGCCCGCGCTTCGGGGCGTTCGCTGCCGCAACAGGGATCGCGGGCAGGGCGGGTGGCGGATCGGGCAGCACTTCCTCCTCGGCGATCTGCGTATAGCCCTTCCACAGGAAGAGGCCGCCGGTCAGCAGCAGCGCGCTCGCCACGCCACCGACCAGAAATCGGGAAATCGCCATTTGCTCCTCCGCGCCCGTTGATCGCTTCGGCTATCACGCCGCGGATGATGGCGACAGCGGATGCCGCCATAATGGCGGCGAAATTCAATCGAAAAACCCTCTCGAAATTGCACAGATGATTGCTACATTCGATCAATGCACAACTACCTCCCTTCGCTGAAGCAGATGCAATATCTCGTCGCGCTGCACGAGCACGGCCATTTCGGCCGCGCCGCCGACGCGTGCAACGTCACCCAGTCGACGCTGTCGGCGGGCATCCGCGAGCTCGAGACCCTGCTCGGCCAGACGCTCGTCGAACGCACCCGCCGCGTCGTGCGCTTCACCATGCTCGGCAATGCGATCGTCGAAAAGGCGCACCGTGTGCTCCGCGAGGCCGAGGAACTCGCCGACATGGCCGCCGCCGCCGCCGCGCCGCTCGTCGGCGAACTGCGCATGAGCGTGATCCCGACGATCGCGCCCTTTCTCCTCCCCGGCCTGCTCCCGCGGCTGCGCAAGGAGCGTCCGTCGCTGAAGCTCTTCCTGCGCGAGGAACCGAGCGCGCAGGCGTGCGAGTCGCTCCACCATGGCGCCGTCGACTGCGTCCTGCTCGCGCTTCCCTATGCCTGCGGCGACGTCGAGGCCGAAAATCTGTTCGACGATGCGCTGTTCGTCGCCTTTCCCGGCGACCAGTCGGAGGATCTGCCTGCAATGGTCAGCGCCGACCAGCTCGATCCCGCGCAGATGTTGATGCTCGAGGACGGGCATTGCCTGAAGGATCATGTCCTCGCCGCGTGCAACCGCCCCGAACTGCGCGCCGGCGCGCGGATGATGGGCACCTCGCTGCACACGCTCGTCCAGATGGTCGACAACGGCCTCGGCATCACAATGCTGCCCCAGATGGCGATCGAGGCCGGCATCCTCGACCATACCGACATCGACACGCGGCCGCTCGATTCGGAGCACGACTGGCGCACGATCGCGCTCGTCTGGCGCAAGGGCAGCCCGCGCGCCGACGAATTCCGGATGCTCGCGGATATTTTCAGGAAGCATCAGGTAAATTGAAGGTCCGGAAACCCGACGGGAAGCGGGCACTCTCTTTCGTCGCCACCCCGGACTTGATCCGGGGTCCATGACTTCAGCGCTGCGATGGATCCCGGATCAAGTCCGGGGTGACGAATGTCCGGAATCCACTCCAAAAGCGGACAGCGGGAACCCCGGGGCTGGCCCCCGGGGGTGACGGGAAAACCTACCTCGGTCGACCGCTATACCCGGCCGCCTTGCGCAGTTCGTCCGCATCCATGACATAACCGTCGCTCACCACCGTCACGACGCGGCGGAGCGCGCCGAGATCGGTCGAGGGGTCGCCGTCGACGAGCACCATGTCGGCTTCCTTGCCGACGGCGATCGAGCCGGTGCGCTTGTCGGCGCCAACGACGCGGGCGGGCAGGATGGTCGCGCTCCGGATCGCCTCGGCGGGGGTGAAACCCGCCTGCCGATAGATTTCGAGTTCGCGGATCAGCTCGATTCCCCAGCCGTCGGTGCCCGCGACGATCGGCACGCCCGCCTTGTGCAGCCGGCCGACCAGCTCGACCATCTTCGCATAGCTCTTGCGATAATCGTCGCGTGTCAGCCCTTCGACCAGCGGATAGCCTCCGGCGGTGAAGACCGAGCGCTCGAGCACGGGCGAGATGATGCCCATATAGGGGGCATAGGCGGGCTGCGGCTTGCCGCCGTCCTGCGTGAGCATGCCTTCGAAGATGACGATGGTCGGGTCGACGATGGTCTTCTTTTTCGCGAGGTCGGCGACGAAGCCCGCCATCGGCGGGGCGTCGAGATCGACGTCCTTGAAGTAGCGCGCCGGACCCTCGACGCGCTGGCGCGTGTTCGCCTTGTCGATTACCTCGCGCGGCATCGCTTCCATCGCCACGAAATTGAGGTGGGTGAGTTCGTCGTAACCCGCAGCGACGGCCTCGCTCGGCTTCATTCCGGCGGGGACGTGCCCGTGGACGTGGAGGCCGAGCCGGTGCGCTTCGGCGGCGGCGGGGGCGATCCACGCGGGATTCATCGAGGTGTAGAATTTGACGCCCCAGAGGCCGGCGGCCTTGACGCGGCGCACCGCGGCGACCGCCTCGTCGGCGCTGCTCACCACCTCGGCGCCCTGCGCGGCGAGCGGGTCCTTGCGGTCGATGATCACCGAGATGAAGGGTTCGCCCATCAGCAGGGTGCCGGCGGCGCGGCGCTTCGTCGCCTCGACCGCGCGGTCGAAGGTCGTGCCGGGGCTGCGAAAGCTGGTGATGCCGTTCGCCATGTTCGACAAGACATCCCAGTCGTCGCCGATGTGGAGATGGCTATCCCAGATGCCGGGCACCAGCGTCTTGCCGCGCCCGTCGATCATGCGCGTCCCCGCAGGGGCTTTCAGCGAGCCGGCAGCGGCGATCGCGGCGATCTTGCCATCGCGGGCGAGCACCGCGCGCGCGGTGAGGAACTCGCCCTTGTCGGCGTCGAACAGCCGGACATTGTCGAACAGCACGGGGGCCCTGGCGGCGGGGGTCAGGAAGCGTCGGGCGACACCGGCAACAGCTTCGGCGGTCGCCTTTTCCTGCGCGTCGCGGAGCTGCTTGAGCGCGCCCTCATAGCCTGCCGGGATCACCGAAATATAGCTGATATCGGCGAAATAGCGACGGTTCTCGTCGAGCCAGACGGGGAGCGGCGAGGGCAGGATTCCGCTGATGAAGGCGAGCTGGACGGTTTTGGGGCCATCGGGGCCCTGAATGACCTGCGTCGGGCCGAAGGTCATCCGGCCCTTGCCGCTCGGCAGGAAATCGAGCCCGGCATCGCCCGCCGCGGCGAGGGCATCGATCATCGGGGCGTTGGCAATACCGACCCCGCCCGCGGGGACATACCAGCCGCCGGCAGGGGCCTCGCCCGCATCATTGGCGGTTTTCCATGTCGCGCGGCCGCCCGCGACGCGAAACTCCTCGGCCGCGTCGCCCGAGGTGGTGACGCCGCGCACCGTCAGCGCCGCGATTGTGCCACCGGGACCGAAGGTCGTGACCTGGTCCATTTCGGTGATCCAGCCGCGCAGTTCCTGCGACCAGCGATAGGCGGTGCGGCCGTCGGC